>NZ_JANOWI010000044.1:0-152942 GCF_031417815.1 Novosphingobium sp.
TGCGACTGGACTAACTCTGCCCCGGCCGAAACCTTCTTGGCAAATTGATCGACCCGGGCCGTATACGGCGGAGCGAACGGGTTGATCGAGCTGCCGATCAACAGCCGCGGCGGCAGATCGAGCTGGCGGCCCGACAGGAACCGGCTTTCATCGCGCAGCGTCCGCACGGTCTGCAGCAGCGACACCGAATCAAGATCGAACACCGGCCTGGCTTCGGGATGATCGCCGACCGACACATCGTCGCCCGACAGGCACAGCACCGAGCAGACCCCCAAGGCCGAGGCGCCCAGCAGATCGCCCTGGATGGCAATGCGATTGCGGTCGCGGCACGAAACCTGGATGATCGGCGAATAGCCCTCACGCGTCAGCAGCGCGCAGACCGCCAGGCTCGACATATGGCAGTTGGCGCCCGATCCGTCGGTGGCGTTGATCGCATCGACATAGCCATCGAACAGCGCAGCCCGGCGCAGCACTTCTTCGGGATCGGCCGAATCGGGCGGGGCGATCTCGCTCGACACGGCAAAGTGCCCAGCGCGCAGCACCCGTTCGAAGCGCCCGTGCGAGGTATGCTGCGGCAGCATCGGCAACGGATCGCCGGGATTGGCACCGACTTCCGCGTAGTGCTCGTGCTGGTCAGTCATCGCGCGCCAGCTTGAGCCACGAGCTTTGCCCACCCAGCCGGTGATCGAGCGCGAAACTGGCCTCGCGGATCGCATCGCCGTGCTTCATCCGCGATGCCCCGTCCCAGGCCGCCACCCAGACGCAGCGCATTTCGGGCTTGACCTCGCAGTGGCCATCTTCGCGCACCCCGCCGCACGGGCCATTGCGCAGGGTCTTGGGGCAATTCATCGGGCACGACATGCCGGTGCGCGACAGCGCGCAATCGCCGCACATCTGGCAATCGAACAGGAAGCCTTTGGCCATGGCTTCAACCTTGGTGATCGGCTTGTCGAGCTTGCGCCCGAACACCTTCACCACGGCGCGCAGCATGGTCACAACGGCGGGATTGAAGGTGGTGTAGGCCCATTCCATCTGCCGCGAATGGCGCACTGACCAGAGCCGGACCCTATACATGCGACGTCCCCCGGATCGCATCGGCCAGATCACCATAGCCAACCTTGCGGTAAACGTAGTTGAGGCCGAGCCGCTTGGCGGCCTCCTGTGCCTTTGTCTGCAGCAACGGCGTGTCGGTCTGGGCAAGATAGACGAGGTCGCGATAGTTGCCGAAATAGGTCTCGAGCATGTCGGGCCGGGTATCGAGGCCAAGGCCTTCCCACACGAGTCGGTCAAAATGCCGCACGAGGAAATCGGTGACGAAGTAGCTGCCAATCTCGGCTTCAGTGATCTGGTTGAACAGCGGCGTGCGGGCAAAGAATTCATAGCAATGCGCATGCGGCAGCCGGTCAGCATCGTGCCGTTCCAGCACCTTGTCGAGCGCGCCGCCGGTGCCGCAATCGCCGTAGCCGATCAAGACCCGCGAATATTTATGGCGGTGCTCGGTCAGGAAGGCATCCACCCGCGGCGCGATCTGGCCCGGACGATTGTGCAATTCGGCGGGCAGGCAGTGCAGAACCATGACATCGTCCGCGATGCCAAGTTGTTCGCGCAGGGCGATGATCTCATTGGCAAGCGCGCCGCAAGCCAGCACCAGCGCGGGACCTTCGGGGTTGGCGCTGGTGGTTACGAGCGATTCCGCCGCAGCCGCCGAAGCTTCCTGCGGCCGGGCACGGCGGCCCAGCCTTGCCTGGCGGCCACCGGTCCGGCGGACAGCGGGCTCATCCATTAACGGTTCTGGCCGACCAGCGCCTTGGCCAGCTCGGCGCTGACCGCGGCATCGCGGCCATAGGAGGTGGCGTTGATCGCGTCGGCAAATTCCTGGTTGAGCGGTGCGCCGCCGACCATCACTGGCAGCGTCTTCAAGATCCCGCGCTTGTCGAGTTCCTCGATCACCACCTGCATATAAGGCATGGTGGTGGTGAGCAGCGCCGACATCCCCATGATTGCCGGATTGTGCTTGTCGATCGCGGCCAGATAGTTGTCGATCGGGTTGTTGATGCCAAGATCGATCACTTCAAAGCCCGCGCCTTCAAGCATCATGCCGACCAGGTTCTTGCCGATATCGTGAATGTCACCCTTCACCGTGCCGATCACATAGGTGCCCAGGCTGGCCTTGGAATCGCTGCTGGCGAGGATCGGACGCAGCAGGCCCATCCCGCTTTTCATCGCCCCGGCGCACTGCAGCACTTCAGGCACGAACAGGATCCCGTCGCGGAAATCGATCCCGACGATCCGCATCCCTTCGACCAAGGCTTCGGCCAGCACATCGTTGGCGCTCCAGCCGCGATCGAGCAGGATCTGGGTGCCTTCGTGCACTTCATCGGCGAGGCCGTCGTAGAGATCGTCCTTCATCTGTTCGACCAGATCGGCGTCGTTCAGATCGCGCAGAATGATGTCTTCGCCCTCGGCCATCGCTCACCCCTCAAACTCGCTGCGCATCGACCATGCAATTGCCAAGACATACTGCGGCAAAGGCTGCAGCATATATATTCCATTTGCGTCAGATGCTGATACATTTGCGACATGACAAATAGGCATGAAGCGTGACCGAGCCCGGCCGAACAGGACGCTGGCCGCGCAGCTTTGCCTTTGTGCTGGTCAAAGACTTTTCGATGATGCCGTTTACCGCCGCGATCGAGCCGCTGCGCGCGGCCAACCGGATGTCGGGCCAGACGCTCTATCAGTGGCGCACGCTGAGCAAGGATGGCGCTCCGGTGCGCGCCAGCAACGGCGCCATGGTTCAGGTCGATGGGATGCTGCGGCTGGTCGGGCTGGCCGATGCGGTGGTGGTCTGCGCCGGGATCAATGCCTACGATCACCGCGATCCGGACCTGGCGGCACAGCTGCGCCGCGCCTCGCGCCAGGGCGCGCTGATCGGCTCGGTCTGTTCGGGCAGCATCGTGCTGGCCGATGCCGGATTGCTTGATGGGCGGCGCTGCACAGGCCACTGGGAAGACCTGGAAACGCTGGCCGAAAACTATCCCGCGCTGGACGTGACCAAAAGCATCTACGAAATCGACGGCAACCGCTTCACCTGTTCGGGCGGGACCGCCCCGCTCGACCTGATGCTCAATTTCATCGCCCAGGATTTCGGGCGCGATCTGGCCGCACAGGTCGCCGATCAGATGTTGCACCATTCGGCGCGCGCTGCCGCCGGGCCGCAGCGCCTGGCCTTGAGCGAGCGCACCGGTGTGCGCCACCCCGGGTTGCTCGATGTGATCGGAGCGATGGAGGCCAACATCGAAAATCCGTTGCCATTGCCCGCCTTGGCAGCACATGCCGGACTGTCTCTGCGCCAGTTGGAGCGGCACTTTGCGGCCCATCTGGGCCAGCGTCCGGCGGCTTATTACCGCAATCTGCGGTTGGGCCGGGCGCGCCAGCTGGTCCAGCAGACCGGCCTTTCGATGCTCGAAGTGGCCGTCGCCACCGGGTTCTCTTCGGCCTCCCATTTCGCGCGCGAATACCGCCGCGCCCATGGCCATGCCCCCAGCACTGATCGCACCGCAGCCTAGGTCATCGTTTCAGCCGTTCGCCGTGCCAGGCCACGTGATCGGCCATGAAGCTGGCGATGAAATAGTACGAATGGTCATAGCCCGGCTGCATCCGCACTGTCGCCGCAATCCCGGCCTTCTTGCAGGCCAGCACCAGCAGCCCCGGCTTGAGCTGTTGATGGAGGAAATTATCCGCCTCGCCCTGATCGACCAGCAGATCGGGCAACCGCGCGCCGTCTTCGATCAGCGCGCAGGCATCGTATTGCCGCCAGTGCGCCTGGTCCGCGCCAAGGTATCCGCCCAGCGCCTTTTCGCCCCACGGGCAGTTCATCGGGCTGACGATCGGGGCAAAGGCGCTGACCGACTTGAACCGGCCGGGATTGCGCAGCGCGATGGTCAGCGCGCCGTGGCCGCCCATCGAGTGGCCGGTGATCCCCTGCCGCGCCATGTCGGCCGCGGGAAACTCCGCCCCGATCAGCGCGGGCAGTTCCTGTTCGATGTAGCTGCGCATCTGGAAATTCGCGGCCCACGGTGCCTCGGTCGCATCGACATAGAAGCCCGCGCCCTTGCCGAAATCATAGCCTTCATCATCGGGCACATCATCGCCGCGCGGGCTTGTATCGGGGGCGATAGAGATGATGCCGTGCTGCGCACAGGCCGCGCGAAACTCGCCCTTTTCGGTAACGTTGGCGTGGGTGCAGGTCAGCCCCGAAAGGAACCACAGCACCGGCAATTTTGCGCCTACCGCATGATCAGGCACGAACACCGAGAAAGTCATCGGCGTGCCGGTGACGGCGGACTGGTGGGTATAGACCCCCTGAGTGCCGCCGTGGGCGCGGTTGCTTGATACCTGTTCCATAGTGCTTCTCCTCCCTCCCGCTTGCGGGAGGGGCCGGGGGTGGGTCAGTCAGCGGTCGGGCGGAAGGCCAGAATTGACTGGCCCACCCCTAACCCCTCCCGCAAGCGGGAGGGGGACTAGACTAGAAAACGACGACGCTGCGAATGCTTTTCCCCGCATGCATCAGCGCGAAGGCCTCGTTGATCTCCTCCAGCCCCATCACGTGGGTGATCATCGGGTCGATCTCGATCTTGCCGGTCATGTACATATCGACGATCCCCGGCACGTCCGTCCGCCCCTTGGCCCCGCCAAATGCGGTGCCGCGCCAGTTGCGCCCGGTCACCAGCTGGAACGGTCGGGTGGCGATTTCCTTGCCCGCTTCGGCCACGCCGATGATGATCGAGGTGCCCCAGCCGCGGTGGCAGGCTTCCAATGCGGTGCGCATCACTTCGGTGTTGCCGGTGGCATCGAAAGTATAGTCCGCGCCGCCATCGGTCAGCGCGACGATCGCGGCAACCGTCTCTTCGCGGCTCATGCCCCTGGAGTTGAGGAAGTCGGTCATCCCGAACTTGCGGCCCCATTCTTCGCGGTCGGGATTGATGTCGACCCCGATGATCTTGCCCGCACCCGCCAGCCGCGCGCCCTGGATCACGTTGAGCCCGATCCCGCCCAGCCCGAAAATAACGACGTTATCGCCGACCTGGACCTTGGCGGTGTTGATCACCGCGCCGACCCCGGTGGTCACCCCGCAGCCAATGTAGCAGGCGGACTGGAACGGCGCGTCCTCGCGGATCTTCGCCACGGCAATCTCGGGCAGCACG
The DNA here is from genome assembly GCF_031417815.1 of Novosphingobium sp. Lineage (GTDB taxonomy): Bacteria > Pseudomonadota > Alphaproteobacteria > Sphingomonadales > Sphingomonadaceae > Novosphingobium. The sequence continues at coordinate 5,208 of NZ_JANOWI010000044.1, forward strand.
GTGAAGTTCGAGAACGTTGAACAGCCCATGTAGTGGAAAATCGTCTCGCCCTTGTACGAAAACCGGCTGGTGCCATCGGGCATCAGGCCCTGGCCCTGTGTGGCGCGGATCGCGGTGCACAGGTTGGTCTTGCCCGAAAGGCAGCTTTTGCACTGGCGGCATTCGGGCGTGTAAAGCGGGATCACATGATCGCCCGGCTTCACCGAAGTTACGCCAGCACCAACCTCGCGCACGATCCCGGCGCCTTCATGACCCAGCACCGAGGGAAAGATCCCTTCGGAGTCAAACCCGTCGAGCGTGTAGGCATCGGTGTGGCAAATCCCGGTGGCCATGATCTCGACCAGCACTTCGCCGGCCTTGGGCCCTTCAAGATCGAGCTCGACAATCTCGAGCGGCTGCTTGGGCGCAAAGGCGACGGCTGCACGGGTCTTCATGGGCGGGGATCCTCTTCGGTGCCTGATGTTCGTGCGGCGCTTATCGCGCGGGGCTTTGCGCCGTCAATGCCGCGCTATCCGCGATGCCGAAAAGGCATCGGCTTGGCAATCGCAGCCCACACAGCTAGCGCGAGACTTATGAGAGCCTTGAAAGATCCCGATTGTCTGCTGGCCGAAGGTCTGGCCGCGATCCGCGCCCAGTTCAAGGTGCCCGCCGCGTTCCCGCCGCAAGTGCTCGCCGCCGCCGAGCAAGCGGCGCGGCGCGTGCCCAGCGAACATGCCGACCGCACCGCGGTGGCTTTCGTCACGCTCGATCCCGCCAGTTCGACCGACCTGGATCAGGCCTTCGCGATCGAGGCGTCCGGAAGCGATCTGCTGCTCCACTATGCGATCGCCGACGTGCCGTGGTTTGTCCGCGATGGCGATCCCATCGATACCGAGGCCTGGGCGCGCGGCGAGACGTTCTATCTGCCCGATGGCAAGGCCGGTCTGCACCCGCCGCTGCTGGCCGAGAACGTCGCCAGCCTGCTCCCCGATGGCGACCGCCCGGCGGTGGTGTTCACCACCCGCGTCGCCCCCGATGGCGGGGTAAAGCTGGAAGGGGCCGAACGCGCCATGATCCGCAGCCGCGCCAAGCTGGGTTATGAGACCGCCACGCCCGCGCAATTGCCCGCAGGCTTTGCCGACCTCGCCCGGCGCATTGCCGCGGCCGAAGCGGCCCGCGGCGCCGCCCGGGTTGATCCGCCCGAGCAGGAAGTCGAGCGTGACGCAGCCGGCCATTTCACCCTCCGACTGCGCCCGCTGACCCTGGCCGAACGCAGCAACGCCGCGCTCTCACTCGCCACCAATCTGGCAGTGGCCGACGCGCTCTATGCCGCCAAAACCGGGCTGTTCCGGGTGATGGCCGGGCCCGATTCGCGCGCCGTTGCACGGCTGCGCTTTACCGCCAAGGCCTTTGGCCTGGCCTGGCCCGAACAGGCCACCCTCGAACAGTTCGAGCGCACGCTTGACGCGGCTGATCCCGCCGCCGCGGCCTTCATGCTGGCGATCCGCCGTGCCGGCAACGGGGCCAGCTACGTGCCTTATGAAGCCGGCGTGAAACCATGGCACGCCGCAATGGCCGCGACTTATTGCCACATGACCGCCCCGCTGCGCCGCCTGGCCGATCGTTATGTCGTGCGCGCGGCGCTCAGTGTGGCCAATGGCCGCCCGGTCGAAGGCGAAGTCGAGGCTGCCTTCAAGCGCCTCGGCCCGGTGATGGGCAAGGCCGATGCCCGCGCCGGGCAGGTTGAGCGCGCGGTGGTCGATCTGGCCGAAGCCGCGATGCTGGCTGACCGCCAGGGCGAAAGCTTTGCCGCAGTGGTCACCCAGATTGACGAGGCCGGAACCCGGATCCAGCTGTGCGACCTGCCGGTAGTCGCCCGCACAACCGCGCACGGCGTCAAGCCCGGCCAGCGCATCACCGTGCGGCTCGATACGGCCGACCCGGTGCGCCGGATCGTGGGCTTCAGCCGCATGGCGTGATTGGTCTTGCGCGCGATAAGCGCCTAAGCTAGTGGCGCACGCTTCTGCGGGAAGCTGCGGAATGAGGCCCGATGGCGGAGTGGTTACGTAGCGGACTGCAAATCCGCGCACGCCGGTTCGATTCCGGCTCGGGCCTCCAATCTATGCGAAGTGCCGCTTTAGCTCAGTCGGTAGAGCACATCATTCGTAATGATGGGGTCACAGGTTCGAATCCTGTAAGCGGCACCATTGCTAATCTGAAATCCGGCGACCGGCGCGAGGCTGTGCCATCTGAACGTCCGCGTGCGCAGAAACCCGGCAGGTCGCTCGGCGTCCATCACCAGATGGAAGGCTGCAATCGCCAATCGACGGCAGGTTTCGATCCTTTTTAGAGCCGTACTGTCCGCAGCCGCAGTGAATTGCCGATCACCGCGACCGAGCTGAAAGCCATGGCCGCGCCGGCAATGATCGGACTCAGCAGCAAGCCGAAGCTGGGGTAGAGAATCCCTGCCGCGACGGGAATTCCAGCCGCGTTGAACACGAAGGAAAAGAACAGGTTCTCGCGGATGTTGCGCATCACGGCGCGGCTCAGCCGCCGCGCCCGGACGATCCCGCCAAGATCGCCTTTGACCAGCGTGATCGCCGCACTCTCCATCGCCACGTCGGTCCCGGTGCCCATGGCGATCCCGACATCCGCTGCAGCGAGGGCTGGCGCATCGTTGATCCCGTCCCCCGCCATGCCGACCCTGCGTCCCTCGCGGCGCAGCTGTTCGACCACTTTCTGTTTCTGCTCGGGCAGCACGTCCGCCATGACTTCATCGATGCCCCCGATCTTGCGCGCGACTGCCTCGGCAGTACGGCGATTGTCGCCGGTCAACATCACCACGCGCACCCCGTCGCGGCGCAGTGCAGCAACCGCCGCGATCGCGCTTTCCTTGATCGGATCGGCGACCACGATCAGCCCCGCAAGCTGGCCATCGACGGCGAGGAACATCACCCCCTGGCCATCGGCGCGCAATGCGTCCGCGCGGGCGGCAAGCGGCGCCGGATCGACCTTGAGCAGTTCCATCATTGCAGCGTTACCCAGCCCGACAGACTGTTCTGCAATACGGGCCGTCACGCCCTTTCCGGTGTGCGAAGCGAACCCGGAAACCGGGGGCAGAGCCAGGTTGCGTGTCTCGGCACCATCGACAATGGCCGCGGCCAGCGGATGTTCGCTACCCCGTTCGAGTGCGGCGGCCTGGGCAAGAAGCACGTCTTCAGCGAAACCTTTCGCGACGACGACCTCGACCAGCCTGGGCTTGCCGAGTGTCAACGTGCCGGTCTTGTCGACCACCAGGGTATCGATTTTTTCAGTCAGTTCGAGCGCTTCGGCATTCTTGACCAGTACGCCCGAAGCGGCACCGCGGCCTGTGCCCACCATGATCGACATCGGCGTCGCCAGCCCCAGGGCGCAGGGACAGGCTATGATCAGCACCGCAACGGCATTGATCAGCGCGTGGCTGAGACGCGGCTCGGGTCCCCACACAAGCCACACCGCAAAAGCCACTACCGCGATCGCAATGACCCCCGGAACGAACCAGCCGGCGACCTTGTCCGCCAGCGCCTGGATCGGGGCGCGTGAGCGCTGTGCTGCAGCAACCATATGCACGATCTGCGACAGCACCGTATCGCTTCCGACGCGCTCGGCGCGCATCAACAACCCGCCGGTGCCGTTCACCGTGGCTCCGGTCACCTTATCGCCTGTGCCCTTTTCGACCGGAACCGGTTCGCCGCTGATCATCGATTCATCGACCGAGGAATGACCCTCGGTCACGGTTCCATCGGCCGGAACTTTTTCGCCGGGGCGGACCCGGAGCAGATCACCGGGCTGGACTTCCGCAAGCGGAACATCGGCTTCAGTACCGTCGGCAGCAACCCGCCGGGCGGTCTTGGGAGCAAGACCAAGCAGCGCACGGATTGCCCGGCCGGTAGCCGATCGCGCCTGCAGTTCAAGCACTTGCCCAAGCAGCACCAGCGCTGTGATAACCGCGGCGGCTTCGTAATAGACCGGCACCATTCCGCCCATCGTCCGTGCGGCGAGAGGAAAGATGCCGGGGGCAAAGGTTGCCACCAGGCTGAACAGATAAGCGGCGCCGACACCCAGCGAAATCAATGTGAACATGTTGAGGTTGCGGGTCTTGAGCGATGCCCAGCCGCGTTCAAAGAACGGCCAGGCGCCCCACACCACCACCGGGGTTGCAATCGCAAACTGAACCCAGATCGAAAGAGCCATAGGCAGCGGATGCCACCCGGTCAGTTCGGCCCCCATCGTCAGGATCAGCAACGGAACCGACAGCGCCGCGCAGACCCGGAACCGGCGGGTCATGGCGATCAGCTCGGGATTTGGGCCCTCGTCGAGGCTTGGCTGCAGCGGCTCCAGCGCCATCCCGCAGATCGGACACGTACCGGGCCCGCCGCGCCGGATCTGCGGGTGCATCGGGCAGGTCCAGATGGTTCCGGACACGGCGGATTGCGGAGGGGCTTTCGGTTTCTGGTAAGCGGCGGGATCGCCAGCAAACTTGCGCGCGCACTGTTCGCTGCAGAAATGCCAGGTCACGCCGGCGACTTCATGGCGGTGCTGGCTCGTCGCCGGATCGACTTCCATCCCGCAGACCGGATCGGTCACCTTGCCCACCACCCCGCCTTGCGCGTGGCGGTGTTGCTGGGGGTCCTGGTCTGCTGCTGGTTCGGGTTTCATGGAACTTCCCTAACGGCCAGCGCAGGGATTGGTTGCTCCTGGAGGTCAAGCCCAGCAACATCACCAAGGCTGCTCGAACTGCGGCCAGCTCCAGGCATCGACCCTTCGCTTGCGAAAGTCCATCGATGCCAATGAACGGTCAATATTCGGGTCACAGGTTCGAAACCCGCAAGTGCACGTGACCTCTCATCTTCTCGCAAAACTTCCATCCTCACGCGCGGTTTGCTCAACTCGCCTATAGCTTTGGGCAGACTGGCGCAGTCATGGAACTTGCCCGCGCCGAGGGTGTTAGATTGGCATGGCAAGCGCCCGGTCTGACCGAGTCGCGCTGCGTTTGATGGAGACTTGCGATGACCGATAGCCAAGACCTGAGCCGCGAATTCTGGAAAGCGCTCGACGACTCGCGGACGGTCATGCTGGGCACGGTAGGCGAGGGCCGGGTCGCAGCCCGGCCGATGACCGCGCAGACCGATGAAGACATCAAGGATGGCTCGATTTACTTCTTCGCCTCGCGCGGGGAAGGGATCGGGCAGGAGGTGCTGGATGGCGCCACCCACGCCCATTTTGCCTTCCAGTCGAAGGATCATGCGATTCTGGCCAGCGCGCTCGGTCCGATTGCTGCGGTGGATGATCCGGCGATGGTCGACAAACTGTGGTCGTTTCTCGCTGGCCTCTATTATGATCAAGGCAAACGCGATCCCGATCTGGTGCTGCTGCGCTTTACGCCGCCCGAATTCGAAGTCTGGCGCTCAACCGCCACCGGCTTTCTCAAAACGATCGCCTCCAAGCTGGCAGGCCGTGATCCCGGCGCGGCGCAGAGCCTGGACAATCGGGCGACCATCCCCGCCTGACGGTGCGGGCCCTGGTCAATGCGGGGAGCCCTGTGCGCCAGGAATGCCGTGCGGCGGTCGTTGCCCGATGGCCGGAAAAATCGGACGAAGGCGTTTTAGCGATTTCGGGCAGAACCATTGTTTCGCAGTCGCAGCAATGCATACGTATCCGCAATCTGCCGCATTGACCGGACGCCACAACAGGGTCTTGCTGCAGTGCAGCAGGAACCTTTCGCAACTGCGGTCGTTAATTGCGATGTGCACAAGGGACGACAGGATCATGGGATATCACAGCGCAGGAGATGCCTTTTTGGGCGATGGCCAACCCGCCGCCCGCAAAATTGTTTCACTTTTCAATGACGATGGGCCGCTTGCCAATGCCCACCGCCCGGGACGGGTGGCGCTGGTTGGCACCTATTCTCCGCGCAAATGCGGCATTGCGACGTTCACCGCCGATCTGGTCGAACAGCTTGGCCGCCATCATCCCGCAATTTCGGCAGAGGTCTATGCCCTCGATCACGCTGGCACTGCCGACCAATACGCAGCGCTGGCCGGCTGGATCGATTGCAGCCAGCCGGATTGCTATGCCGCTGCCGCGCGGCAGATCAATGAAAGCGCGGTCGATGCGGTGTGGCTGCAGCACGAATTCGGGATTTTTGGCGGCCCCGACGGCGACATGGTCTGCGATTTTGCCGATCGCCTTGCGGCCCCGCTGGTCGTCACGTTTCACACCGTCCTGGGGGCGCCATCGCCGGGTCAGCGGCGCATTACCGAGCACCTGATCGCGCGCGCATCGCGCATCATGGTCATGTCGCAACACGGGGCCGACCTGTTGACCGCGCACTATGGTGCCCCGCCCGAACTGGTGGCGGTGATCCCGCATGGCGCGCCCGATCGGCCGTTCGGGCGCGAAGACCTGTTCAAGCAGCGCTTCGGCCTGGCCGGGCGCAAGGTGATCATGACCTTCGGGCTGATCGGTCCGGGCAAGGGGCTGGAGCAGGTGATCGAAGCCATGCCGGCGATTATCGCCCGCCATCCCGAGGCGGTCTACCGCGTGGTTGGGGCAACGCACCCCAACCTGCTGGCCCGCGACGGTGAAAGCTACCGCGAACGGCTGGTGGACCTGGCCGAGCAGCTGGGGGTGGCCGGGCACATCGCGTGGGAAAACCGCTTCCTTGGCACCGAGGAACTGCTCGACCAGCTCGAAGCCTGCGACATCTATGTAACGCCCTATTTCAACCTGCAGCAGGCCACATCGGGCACGCTGAGCTATGCCGTGGCGCTCGGCAAAGCGGTTGTTTCCACCCCATACGTCCATGCCCGCGAATTGCTGGCCGACGGGATCGGGGTGCTGGTCGAACCCAATTCGAGCGCGGCGATCAGCGCTGCGGTGATCCGTCTGCTTGACGATCCCGATCATTTCGCTGCGACCAAACGGCGGGCCTATGGCGCCGGACGCAAGACCATCTGGCCGCGCTTTGCCGATGCCACTGCGGCGCTGCTGCGCCAAGCCATACGGCCCGATGCGCGCGACATTCCGCTGAGCGCGACACCGGGCCTGCTGGGGCTGTTTGCAACGAGCGATTCCACCGGCATCCTGCAACACGCGATCGGCGTGGTGCCGGACCGGCGCCATGGCTATTGCCTTGATGATAATGCCCGGGCGCTGATCCTGATGAACGTTGCGCAGGGGCTTTCACCCGCCGAGCGGCTGGGCTGGTCTTCGACCTATGCCAGCTTCATCCAGCATGCCTGGAACCCGGATCGCAGCACGTTCCGCAATTTCATGCGCTTTGAACGCACCTGGTGCGAAGAAGCGGGTTCGGATGATTCGTTCGGCCGCGCCGTCTGGGCGCTGGGCCACACCGCGGCCAATGCGCCCGATCCTGACATCGCATTCTGGGCCCGGCGCTGGTTCGATACCGCGATCCCGCATTTCGCGCGGGTCGATTCGCCGCGTGCCATGGCCTTTGGCACCCTGGGGGCCTGCGCGCTGCTGCGCACCGGCGAGCACCACGAACAGGCCTGGGCGCTGGCCGAACGCAGCGGGGCGAAGCTGGCCTACCTGCTCGATACGAGCCGCCGCCCCGACTGGGCCTGGTTCGAGGCGGTACTGGCCTATGACAACCCCCGCCTGCCCCAGGCCCTGATCGAGGCGGGCCGGATCCTGCATCGCGGCGATTGGGTGCAGGCCGGGCTTGAAACGCTGGACTGGATCGCCGATCGCCAGACGGCAGCCGAAGGGCATTTCCGCCCGGTCGGTTCGGAAACCTTCGGGCTTCAGCACGATCAGAAGCCGTTCGATCAGCAACCGCTCGAAGCCCAGGCCGCGATCGAGGCCTGCGCCACAGCCTTTGCCGCCACCGGCAATCGCCGCTGGGCCGATCACGCGCAGGCCGCCTATCGCTGGTTCTTCGGCGCGAACGACCGCGGCGCGGTTTTGGCCGATCTCGCGTCGGGCCGCTGCCGCGATGGGGTCAATCCGCGTGGCCGCAACGAGAATTGCGGGGCTGAATCGATCCTGGCATTTCAACTCGCCCATTATTCCGTGCTAGAGATGCTCCACGGCGAACAACCCGCCGACGCGACGCGGACCAAGGACGCTGGGGGCGAAGTTGAACAAAGCCGAGACATTCGAAACCAGTCCCTTGCGCATCCTTGATACGCGCCTGCATGCCGATCCGTCGCGGGTCGTGCTGCGCCCGTTTCACCTTGGTTGGCAATCGACCAGTGCGCCAGGCGAACGGGCGAGGCGGCTAGTCGAGGACGTGGCCGGGCTGAGCAAAGCGCGGGCCAACGAGGAATATGCCCGCGTGGTCCGCGATTTTTCCGGCCGCCACTGGCAAACCGAGCAGATGTTCGACGAACGCTACCGCGAAGTCGAAGCCATGCTCGCGCTTGACGGCACGCGCTTTACCGAGCGGCGCAAGCGGCTGATCGGCGCCTATTTCTGCCACGAATACACTTATGCGGCGGCGGCGCTGATGAACCCGTCGATCGTGCCGCATCCTGACCAGTCAGGCATGGCCGAAGGCGCAACCCGGTTCGTGCTGAGCCTGCGTGCGGTGGGCGAGGGGCACATCTCCTCGATCGCCTTCCGCGAAGGAATTGCTGATGCCGATGGAACGTTCCAGCTCTGGCCGCAAAGTGCCTTTGCCACTTCGGTCGAGCTTGACGACGAAAGTCTGCACGACTGCGACAGCGCGGTCACCGTGCATCGCCATCCCGAAAGCAACCTGTCGAACACCGTGATTTTCCCGATCACCGAACAGCAGCGCGGCGGGCTGGAAGACCTGCGGCTGGTGCAGTTCGAACACGACGATGGCAGCCGCGAATGGATCGGCACCTATACCGCCTATTCGGGCAGTTCGATCCGTTCCGAACTGCTGCGCACCCGCGATTTCCGGCGCTTCCAGCTTGAACCAATCGATGGAGCGGCGGGCCGCAACAAGGGCATGGCGCTGTTCCCAAGGAAGATCGACGGGCGCTACACCATGGTTGGGCGGCAGGACGGCAAGAACCTGTTCCTGCTCCGCTCGGACCGGCTCGGTTGCTGGGACGACGAGGGCGTTTTGCTGATGGAGCCCAAATATCCTTGGGAATTCATCCAGATCGGCAATTGCGGTTCGCCGATCCTGACCGATGCCGGCTGGCTGCTGTTTACCCATGGAGTGGGCGCGATGCGCAAATATGCGCTGGGCTGCGCGCTGCTTGACCGCGACGATCCTTCGAAAGTGCTGGCCCGCACCAGCGAGCCGGTGCTGACCGCCGAAGACGCCGACCGCTCGGGCTATGTGCCCAACGTCGTCTATACCTGCGGCGCGCTGCAAGTCGGCGGGCGGCTGCTGGTGCCCTATGGCATTTCCGACAGCGCCGTGGGCTTTGCCACGGTCAGGATCGACGATCTGATCGCCTCGATGGTCTAGTCAATAACCGCCAGAATTTCGGCAATCCTGCCGACGATTTCGTCGATATGGCTGCGTTCAAGGATCAGCGGCGGCGACAGCGCGATGATATCGCCGGTCACCCGGATCAGCAGCCCGGCGTCGAAGCAGCGGTGGAACAGCTCCATCGCCCGCTTGGTCGGCGCGCCGGGGCGGGGTTCAAGCTCAATCCCGCCGATCAGGCCGATATTGCGGCAATCGATCACGTGGCGGGCTGCTTTCAGCGAATGGATCGCATCGGCCCAATAGTCTTCCAGCCCGGCTGCCGCTTCGAACAGGTTGTCGTCGCGGTAGATGTCGAGCGTGGCTTGCGCCGCAGCGCAGGCGAGCGGGTGGCCCGAATAGGTATAGCCGTGGAACAGTTCGATCCCCGGCGCAGCGTTATCAGCGATGGTATCGTGCAATTCGCGCCGCACCGCCACCGCGCCCATCGGCACGGCGGCATTGGTCAGCCCCTTGGCCATGGTGATGATATCGGGCGTCACCCCAAAGCGTTCGGCGGCGGTCGCCTTGCCCAGCCGGCCGAAGGCGGTGATCACTTCGTCAAAAATCAGGACGATGCCGTGGGTGTCGCAGATTTCGCGCAGCCGCTGCAGATAGCCCTGCGGCGGCACCAGCACCCCGGTTGAGCCCGCCACCGGCTCGACAATCACCGCCGCGATCGTCTCGGCGCCGTGCAGGGCAACGAGCCGTTCCAGATCTTCGGCAAGTTCGGCCCCATGCGGCGGAATTCCGCGCGAAAAAGCATTACGCGCGGGATCATGCGTGTGGCGCATGTGATCGACGCCGGTCAGCAAGGTGCCGAACTGGCGACGATTGCCGACGATCCCGCCCACCGAGATCCCGCCGAAACCGACCCCGTGATAGCCGCGTTCGCGCCCGATCAACCGGGTCCGGGTGCCCTGCCCCCGCGCGCGCTGATAGGCCAGCGCGATCTTGAGCGCGGTGTCGACGCTTTCTGATCCCGAATTGGTGAAAAAGATCCGGTCCAGCCCGGCGGGCATCAGCAGCGCTAGCCGCGAGGCGGTTTCAAAGGCCTGCGGGTGAGCTAGCTGGAAGGTCGGCGCGAAATCGAGCTCACCCGCCGCCTTGCGGATCGCTTCGACGATCCGGCTGCGGCCATGCCCGGCATTGACGCACCACAGGCCGCCCGTGCCATCGAGCACCTGATGCCCGGCCGAGGCGGTATAATGCATCCCCTTGGCGGCAACGAACATGCGCGGGTTGGCCTTGAAGTAGCGGTTGTCGGTAAACGGCATCCAGAAGGCAGACAGATCATTGGGATCGGGCACGCGGCAAGTCTCCAGGCCAAAGGGCATCGCAGGTCTTAAGCGCAGCCTATGGCGGGAGCCACCCGGTTCGCAAGCCGTCAGCCTATCGGAAAAGCCGATAGCTATAGCTGCGATAAATCCCATTGGTAATACCGCACGATTGCCGTCATGGACTGTGCAGGAGGAGGTTGAGCTCCAGAAATGGCGGTATCGTGTGCCTCGGCAGTGTTGCACCAGGCCCGAATGCAGCGCCATCTGCTCAGCCGCAAAATGAGGATGCGCCCATGAAGACGATCACCATTCGCTGTGCCGCCATGCTTGCAGCAACGCTGACCCTGCCCGGTCTGGCGCAGGCCGACGAGGCCGAAGCCGAGGCCGAGGCCACCCCGGCCTTCGATATTTCGGGTGAGGTTGGCCTGCTCACCGACTACCGGTTTCGCGGGCTGTCGCTGTCGGACAAAAGCCCCGAGGCGACCGCATCGCTGAGCATCGAGCACCAGTCGGGGCTCTATGGCTCGGCTTGGGCTTCGAATGTGGAACTGGGTAGCGGAAAGGCCGACGACCTTGAGGTTGACTGGACGGTGGGCTTTTCGAAAGACGTTGGCCGGGTCAATCTCGATGTCGGGGGGACCTACTACACCTACCTCGACAGCAAGGACCTCAACTACTTCGAACTCTATGGCGCCGTCGGCACGGCGGTCGGGCAGGCCGAAGTAAAGGTCGGGGTTGCCTATGCCCCGGTGCAAGACAGTATCGGCGGCGAGGACAACACTTATATCTATGTCGCGGGTGAAGTGCCGCTGGGCGATGGGCCGGTATCGCTGCACGGCACCTTCGGGATCGAAGATGGCGCCTTTGGTGATAGCAAGAAGGACTGGGCATTAGGGCTCAGCGTCGATCTTGGCAGCGGACTGACCGGGAGCGTCGATTACGTCGACACCGCCCACGCGCTGACCACGGCGGGTGATCCGACCGTGGTGGCATCGCTCAAGTTCGGATTCTAGGGTAGGGTTGCCCAGCGGGGTGCAATTTCGCGCCCCGCCCCGCCTGTGAAACGAGACATCCAATGACTACCGACATCGCCAGCTGGATCAAGGAGCGCGGGATCAGCGAGGTGGAATGCATCGTCCCCGACATGAACGGGATTCAGCGCGGCAAAGTGCTGCCCGCGGCCAAATTCGTCAAGTCGCTGGCCGACAGGACCCTGCGCATCCCCGGCAGTGTGTTCATCGTTACCGTTACCGGCGGCTACCCGGAAGATGTCCAGCACATCGTGCCCGATTTTGATCCCGACGTGTTCCTGGTCCCTGATCCTTCGACCCTGCGCGAGGCCCCGGGATACAAGACGCCGACTGCTTATGTGATCTGCGATGCCTATAACGCAGCGGGCAAGCCGATCGAGATCGCCCCGCGCGAAATCCTCAAGAAGGTCCTGGCACTCTATGCCGCCAAGGGCTGGCAACCGGTGATCGCGCCCGAGGCAGAATTCTACCTCGTCACCAAGAACCTTGACGCCGATTTCCCGCTGACCCCGCCGCCGGGCCGTTCGGGCCGCGCCGAAACCGCCAGCGAGGCCTTCGGGCTCGAGGCGCTGAGCGAATACGAAGACATCATCGAGCAGATCTATGACTGGTGCGAGAAGGCCGAGCTCAACATCGACACGATGATCCACGAAGCCGGTGCGGCGCAGCTGGAAGTCAACTTCATCCACGGCGATCCGCTGGCGCTGGCCGATCAGGTGCTGCTGTTCAAGCGGATCGTGCGGCAAGTGGCGCTGGAGCACGGGGTCTATGCCACCTTCATGGCCAAGCCGATGGCCGATCAGCCCGGCAGCGCGATGCACATTCACCAATCGGTGCTGGGCATCGAGAACGGGCGGAACGTGTTTTCGGCCCTCAATGGCAAGGAAACCGCGCTGTTCCGCAGCCATGTGGCCGGGCTGGTCCGGCTGATGCCGCAGATCCTCCCGCTGATGGCCCCCAACGTCAATTCGTTCCGCCGGATGCGCCCCGATACGGCCGCGCCGATCAATGTCCATTGGGGCAACGACAACCGCAGCTGCGGGTTCCGCGTGCCGGTTTCCGATGCCAAGGACCGCCGGGTTGAAAACCGCCTGGCGGGCGCAGACGCCAACCCTTATCTGGCGATCGCAGCTTCGCTGATCTGCGGTTACATCGGCATGGTTGAGCGGATGGTCCCGCCCAAGATGCTGGAAGGCAACGCCTATAACCGCGCCCGCACCCTGCCGCGCACGCTCGAAGCTTCGCTTGACCGGTTCTATCAGTGCAAGCCGGTCAAAAGCTTGCTGGGTGAAGATTTCTTCGAGATTTTCTGGGCGATCAAGGACGCCGAGCTTTACGCCTACCAGTCGGTCATCTCCTCGTGGGAACGCGAACACCTGTTGCTCAAGGTCTAGTCTTGCAGCCGCACGCCCCGTCCTATTACGCCGCCAGCGCCAACCCGTTCCCCGCCCAGCCCCGTCTGGCAGGAGCGGAAAGTGCCGACGTGGTGGTGGTCGGCGGCGGCTTCACCGGGCTGTCGGCCGCGCTGCATGCGGCCGAGGCAGGCTATTCGGTGGTGCTGCTCGAAGCCAGACGCATCGGTTGGGGGGCATCGGGGCGCAGCGGCGGACAGATGATCCCGGGGCTGCGTTGGGGGGTAAAAGATCTGGTGCGCGAACTGGGTCGCAGCCGCGCCGCCGAACTGGTGACGCTGGCCAACAGCGCGGGCGCGATGGTGCGCGGCCGGATCGAACGCCACGCCATCGCCTGCGATCTGCGCCGCGGACACTTTACCGCCGCGGCAAAGCCCAAGCACCTTGACGCGATGCGCGGCGAGCTGGCGCTGCTGCAGGATCTGGTCGGCTACACCTGTGCCGCGATCGTCAGCCGGGCCGATCAGTCTGATTTCGTCGGCAGTGACATCTATCACGGCGGGCTGATCGACATGAACGGCGGGCACCTGCACCCGCTCAACTACGCGCTCGGCCTGGCGAACGCGGCGCTCGCCGCCGGGGTGCGGATATTCGAAGACAGCGCGGTCGCGGATGTCGATCATGGCACCCCGGTGCGCGCCCGCACGGAAAGTGGCAGCGTAACCGCGCGCCACGCGGTGCTGGCGGCCGATAGCTGGATGGGCGATCTGGAGCCGCGCTTTGCCGCCATGACCATGCCGGTGATCAATTACAACGTGGCCACTGCGCCGCTGGACAAAGCGCTGGCGCGCAGCCTGATGCCCAGCGGCGCAGCGGTGGCCGACAGCCGGTTCGTGCTCAACTACTATCGGCTCAGCGCTGACAACCGGCTGATTTTTGGCGGGGGCGAGAAGTATTCGCCGCGCCCGCCCGCCGATATCGGCAGCTTTGTGCGGCCCTATCTGGAGCAGGTCTTCCCCCAGCTCAAGGGTGTGGCCATCGACCATGTCTGGGGCGGAACGGTGGGGGTAACGCTCAACCGGCTGCCGCTGTTCGGGCGGATCGGCAACAGCTTCTATGCCCACGGCTGGTCGGGCCACGGGGTGCTGCTGACCACCTTGGCCGGCGACCTTATCGCCCGGGCCATGCGCGGATCGGCCGAACAGTTTGACCTGTTTGCGCAGCTGCCGCGGCGGGCCTTTCCAGGCGGAACCTTGCTGCGCCAGCCGCTCTATGTGGCGGGCATGCTCTACTATGCATTGCGGGACCGGCTGTGATCACGGCCGCCGCCATAGCCCGGATGATCGCCGCCGAAACCGAACGGTTCAGCGCCGCCAATCCCCGCTCGGCCGCGCTGGCCAAAGCGGCGGCGCGGCATTGGCACGGCGGCGTGCCGTTCCACTGGATGCTAGATTGGGGCACGCCCTTCGCGCTGTTCGCCGACCGGGCCGAGGGGGCGGAATTGTGGGACGCTGACGGGCACCGCTACGACGATTTCTGCCTCGGCGATACTGGATCGATGTTCGGCCATTCGCCGCCGCCGGTTGCTGCCGCGCTGACCCGGCAGGCGTCGCGCGGCCTGACCTATATGCTCCCCACCGAAGATGCGGTGGTGGTGGCAGACGAACTGGCGGCGCGCTTCAAGCTGCCGTTCTGGCAAGTCACCTCCAGCGCCAGCGAGGCCAACCGCGCGGTAATCCGCTGGTGCCGCGGGATCACCGGGCGCGACAAAGTGCTGGTTTTCAACGGCTGTTATCACGGTGCGGTCGATGATGTGTTCGTCGACCTGCGCGATGGCGTGCCCGAACTGCGCGGCAGCCTGATCGGCCAGGTGTACGACATGCGCGAACATACCGTGGTGATCGAATTCAACGATCTGCCCGCGCTGGAAGCGGCGCTGGCCAAAGGCGATGTCGCCTGCGTTCTGGCCGAACCGGCGATGACCAATGCCGGCATGGTCCTGCCCCAGCCGGGCTATCTGGAAGCACTGCGCGAGGCTTGCACCCGTCACGGCAGCCTGCTGGTGTGGGACGAAACGCACACGATAAGCTCCGGTTACGGCGGGTATAGCGCCACCTTTGGTCCGCTGGGCGATCTGTTCGTGCTGGGCAAGCCGGTGGCAGGCGGGATCCCCTGCGCGGTCTATGGCTTCAGCGCCAAGGTTGCCGCGCGGATGGAGCAGCTGCGGGCGGTGGGCGAGAAAGGCCATTCGGGGATCGGCACTACGCTTTCGGCCAATGCCCTCGCGCTTGCCGCGATGCGCGCCTGCCTGACCGAGGTGATGACCCCGGCCGCCTATGCCCACATGCTGCCGCTGGCCGAAAGTCTTGCGGCCAAGATCAGGGCGGTGATCGCGGCCAATGGGCTCGATTGGCACGTCGCCCATATCGGTGCGCGCGGCGAATTCATCTGTGCTTCCGCCCCCGCACAAAACGGCACCGAGGCCCGCGCGAAAATGCACGGGGCGCTTGAACACGCGCTGCACCTGTTCCTGATCAACCGCGGCGTCCTGATCGCGCCGTTCCACACCATGACCCTGGTCAGCCCTGCCACAACAGCAACGCAGGTTGACCGATTGGCCGAAGTGCTCGACCAATGTCTCAAGACCCTGAGGGAATAGCCGCATATGCCTGCCATCAGTTCCAACAAGCGCGCGCTGGCGCAGGAAGCCGAAGACTTCTTTGCCGCCAATCCCGATGTGGACGCGATCGATATCATCTTCACCAACATGTGCGGCGTGCCGCGCGGCAAGCGGCTGCGTGCACATGAGGTCAAGGCGGTCTACCAGTCCGGCCGGTTCCTGCCCGGATCGGTGCTGGTGGTCGATATCACCGGGCGCGATTGCGAGGAGACGGGGCTCGTCTGGGAAGACGGCGATGCGGACCGGTATGTCTATCCGGTCCCTGGCACGCTGGTGCCCGCACCGTGGCTGGGCCCCAATGCCGCGCAGTTCCTGACCAGCTTTTATGAACTGGACGGCACCCCCAACGATCTCGATCCGCGCCATGTGCTGGGCGCGGTGATCGATGGGCTGGCCGAACAGGGCCTGACCCCGGTGGTCGCGGTCGAGCTTGAATTCTATCTGTGCGATATGGAAGACGGCCGTCCGGTGCCGGCCCGCGGCCAGCTGACCGATCACCGCTCGGCCGACATCCAGGTCTATGGCCTGCGCGAAATGGAAGACCTCAAGCCGTTCTTCGACGAGCTGTACGAGGCTTGCGATGCGCAGGACATTCCGCTGGAAAGCGGGATCTCGGAATATGCCCCGGGCCAGTTCGAATTTACCCTGCGCCACAAGCCCGATGCGCTGCGCGCAACAGACGATGCCATCATGTACAAACGGCTGGTCAAGGGCGTAGCGGTGAAGCACGGCATGGAAGCCACCTTCATGGCCAAGCCGTTTGCCGAAACCGCCGGTTCGGGCATGCACCTGCACATCTCGATGAACGACAAAGATGGCAACAACGCCTTTGCCAGTGATAATCCCGAAGGCACACCGCTGTTGCGCCACGCGATCGGCGGCATGAAGTCCATGCTCGCGGAATCGATGGCGATCTTTGCCCCCAACGCCAATTCGTTCCGCCGCTTCAAGGCCAATTCCTATGCGCCCGTTGCAGCCACCTGGGGGGTCAACAACCGCACCGTCAGCTTGCGGATCCCGGCGGGCTCGCCCGCCTCGCGCCATGTCGAGCACCGCATCTGCGGGGCCGATGCCAACCCCTATCTCGCCATGGCCGCAGTGCTGGCCGCGCAGCTCCACGGGATCAGGAACCAGATCGATCCCGGCCCGCCGGTGGTCGGCAACGGCTATGAAGCCGAAGGCGCGGATATCCGCTTGCCCAATCACTGGGCGGCGGCGATCGAGGCGTTTGAGACATCCGTGCTTATGCAGGACTATCTCGGCGTGCGCTTCGTGCAGCACTACGCGACCGTCAAAGGGGTAGAGATGGCGCGCTTCATGGCCGAGGTGACCGAGCTCGACTATGCGTGGTACTTGCGCAACGCGTGAAGCTGCCCGGCGCGCGAAAAATTTGAACTTCCGCCACAACGCCAATCGACAAAACGCAATCGCAGGGTAAAGTATCCCTGCACTGGTACTGCACTCGGGTTGGGTCTGGCGGGATTCTGCCGGACCGGAAGCATTAGGCTTCAACCCGCTGGCAGCCAGGTCTGGGCTGGCAGAATCGCACCGGGTCGCACTGGAACGCATCGTCATACCGGCTGGTCCGGCTGTGGCCTGATGCCTGGCTGGAGCGCCCTTTGGATTTAAGTTCTCAAAATGGAACGGCTGCCGGGCCGAGTTATGTGATCAAGGGTGAAGAGCTGCCGGCGCTGCCGTTTCTCAATCCCGCACATCCCAAACCGGTAACGCTGGAATGGATCAACCGCGGCACCGACCAGAAGCTCAAACCGTCGACTGTGCGGATGCTGCTGCGCACCGCCGACAGCCCCGGCGCTTCGGACAGCGTCCTGCGTCAGCATGAGGCAATGGGGCTGCGCGCGACTTTTGCGAGCGAAACCGATCGCAGCGCTTTCGCCACGGCCTTTACCAGCGCGGTGGCCCACGAAGCGATCAGCAACGGCAACCGCGAGGCCGCCTTTTTCGCCACCAAGGATACCGCAGACGCCGCGATCCTCGAACTCGTTGCCGGCGGGATCGACCCGGCCGCAATCAGCGCGCTGGCACGCAGCGACACCGGCGAACTGATCCGCGGACACAGCCGTCTGCGCGTTGCTTCGGCTACTGCGGGCGGCGGGCTGGCCGGCGCGCTGCTTGGCATGGTGCTGCTGACCATTCCCGGGATCGGCGCGGTCGCCGCGTTCGGTTCGATTGCCGGGATCATCGGCGCGACCGGCGGGGCGCTCGCGGTCATGCTCAGCGATATCGATGTCGATGGCCGCGATCCGTTCGAGATCGAACGGAAACTGACCGCGGGCAAGACCTTCGTGGCGGTGGCCATTGCCCCCGTATCCGGCCCGAAAGCGTTTGTGCGCAAAGTGCTCGACAAGAACGGTGGTTCGAAGGTCCGACTTGGCCCGGTGCTGTACCAGACCGCCCCGCATTTCGAGCAGATGCTGCGGATCTGAAGCGCCCGCCGATCAACGCCGGTGCTGGTGGACCGTTTCCATAAACAGGGTGGCGGCTTCGCTGTGCCGGTTGAGCCGCCGCCAGGCCATGCCGATATCGACCGTGGGCAAGTCCTCACGCGTGCGCTTGGCCACGATCCGGTCACCATCCAGGCTCCACGGGCGATAGACCAGATCGGGCAGCAGGGTGATCCCTGCCCCGGTTCCGACCAGGCTGCGCACCCCTTCCATGCTGCTGGTTCGCCAGGCCACGCGCGGCGGGTGATCGAACTTGCTCCAGATCCCGTCGATCAGCCCTTCCAGCTCATCGAGCTGCAAGGCAACCACCGGCTCGTTCTCTAGATCGGCCAGCGTCAGCCCGTCGACATCGGACAGCGGATGGCTGGGGGCTAGCCAGGCCCGGCATTCGCTGCGCAGCAGCACCTCGTGATCGATCGCGCTCCGTTCCTCAAGGTTTGAGACGATCAGCAGCGCCAGATCAAGTTCGCCGCCGACCAGCATGTGTTCGATATAACTCCGTTTGTCCTCGACCAGCGTGATCTCGATCTTGGGGAACAGCTTGCGGAAGCGCGACAGCAGATCGGTGAGGAAATAGCCGGTCACCACCGGGGTCACGCCGATCCGCACTGCCCCCTCGGTCGTCTCGCCCTCGCGCCCGACCCCGCCGGCCAGATCGGCAATGGCGCCGATGATCGAGCGGGCGTGGCGCAGGAACTGGTGTCCTTCGCGCGTCAGCGTCACCCCCTTGGCATGGCGGTGGAACAGCGTGACCCCGGTTTCCAGTTCAAGCGTGCGGATCGCGTCGGTCACCGCGCTTTGCGAAATGCCGACCGCGCTTGACCCGCCCGAAACCGAGCGCGCCTCGGCCACGGCGATAAAATAGCGGATCTGGCGGAATGTAATGTTCATCGGTTTTTTCGATACCTATCGCTTCGTATAATCGACTGGTCCCCAGCGCAAGAGCGGTCATGCTGCATAACAGGCAATGCTTGGCTTTCCCGGTGCCTGCGCTAGCATCGCCGCTTCGGGACATTCACAACCAAGCCAAAGGGTGGTCAGATGAGCGGTATCGACAATCTGCAGGGTATGAAACTGGGTCGGCGCGGGTTGCTGCAAACGCTGGGCGTTGCTGCAATCGGGATCAGCTTCGGCGGGCTGGCTGCCTGCAGCAAGGGCGAGAGCGGCGGCAAGGCGGCGGCCGGTGAAGAGCCCAAGCTCAACTTCTACAACTGGGACACCTATATCGGTGAAACCACGCTGGCCGATTTCAAGGCGAGCAGCGGTGTCGATGTGAAGATGGACCTGTTCGATTCGAACGATGTGCTGTTCGCCAAGTTCAAGGCCGGCAACCCCGGCTACGATGTGATCGTGCCGTCGAACGACTTTGTCGAGCGGATGGCCAAGGCGGGCATGCTGATGCCGCTTGACCATGCCCAGATCCCCAACCTGAAGAACGTGGATCCAACCTTCATCGATGTTGCCTATGACAAGGGGCGCAAGCATTCGATGCCCTATACCTGGCTGTCACTTGGGATCGGCTATCGCAAGAGCAAGGTGAAAGCCCGGCCCGACAGCTGGAAAGTGCTGTTCGACAGTGCCGAATATTCGGGCCGGATTGCGCTGCTGTCGGAAGCCGGCGACCTGTTCCGGCTTTACGCCAAGTATCTCGGCAAGTCGGTCAACGCCCTGACCCCAGCCGACGTCAAGACCATCGAAGCGATGCTAATCAAGCAGAAGCCGCACGTCAAAAAGTTCCACTCCGATGACGGGCAGGATCTGCTGGCCAAGGGCGATGTCGATCTGGTGCTGGAATACAACGGCGATATCGCGCAGCTGATGCAGGAAGACGATGATATCGATTTCGTCATCCCCAAGGAAGGCAGCCAACTCAATTCGGACAACCTGTGCATCCCGGCGGGCGCCAAGCATCCCGGCAACGCGCATGCCTTCATCAACAACCTGCTCGATGCTGAGGTGGGTAAAAAGATCACCGAAACGATCCTTTACCCCACGCCAAACGCCGCAGCGAAGGCGCTGATGCCCGCTGCCTACAAGAACAACCCGGTGATCTTCCCCCCGGCCGACATTCTGGCCAAGTGCGAATATGCGGCCTTCAATCCCGAACTGCAGCCGCTCTACGAAGAAGCGATGACCCGCGTTAACGCCGCTTGAGCGGGAGCGAACGGGGTCATGGCTGAACAGGACTGGCGCACGCACAAGCAGGGCTTTCTGGCTGCGTCGCTCGCGCCAGTCGGCTGGACGCTGCTGTTTTTCATCGTCCCGATGGGAATTGTGTGGGCCTACAGCTTTGGCCGCAATGCCGGGCTGACCGAGATCGATCTGGTCGGCACGCTCGACAATTACCAACGCGCGACCGAGTGGCTCTACCTGACGATCTTCGCCAAAAGCCTGGTGGTGGCATCGCTGGTCACGGTGATCTGCCTGATCATCGGGTTCCCGGTGGCGATGGCGATCACCTTTGCCAGCGACAAGTGGCGGCCGTGGCTGCTGCTGGGCATCATGCTGCCGTTCTGGACCAACCTGCTGATCCGCACCTATGCGCTGATGATGCTGCTCGGCACGCAAGGCTATGCCAATAAGAGCCTGGGGGCGTTGTGGGGCGGGGCAAGCTGGCTGAAAACGCTGGTCGGACTGGAACCGCTGCCGACCTGGGAGCCGCTGCAGCTGCTGTTCAACAATTTCGCGGTGGTCTTCGGGCTGGTCTATGTCCACTTACCGTTCATGGTCCTGCCGCTCTATTCGGCGCTGGACCGGCTCGATCGCAGCCTGATCGAGGCCAGCCTTGATCTGGGCGCGGGCCATTTCCGCACGATCATGCGGATCGTGGTGCCGCTGGCCATGCCGGGGATCATTGCCGGGGTGATGATCACGCTGATCCCCGCGCTGGGCGCTTACCTGACGCCCGATCTGATGGGCGGCACCGACAGCCAGATGATCGCCAATGTGATCGAACGCCAGTTCAAGCGCGCCAACGACTGGCCGTTCGGTGCGGCGCTGTCGTTCATGCTTATCTATGCGATGTTCGCGCTGATCGCGCTGCAGGGTCTGCGCAAGAAGAAGGTCGGGGTGCACTGATGGCGCTGTTTGCCCGCACGCACCACGCCCCGCTCGATTATACCCGCACCTGGTGGCTGCGTTCGTGGGTCACCGCGGTGATGGTGTTCCTCTATGCCCCGCTGCTGGTGCTGATGATCTTCAGCTTCAACGACAGCAAGCGCAACGTGGTGTGGCGCGGCTTCACCACCAAGTATTACGAGAAGGCCTGGAACGATTCCACGCTGGTCGAAGCGCTGGGCAATTCGCTGACCATCGCCGCGCTGTCGACGCTGTTCAGCCTGGTGCTGGGCACTTTGGCCGCGATCATGCTGTGGCGGTTCCGCTTTCCGCTGAAAAGCGCGGTCGACGGGGTGATGAGCCTGCCGATCATCGTCCCCGAAATCTGTCTGGGCGTCGGGTTCCTGATCTTCTTCGCCGCGGCCGACTGGCCCACCGGAATGCCCTGGCCGTTCAGCCTTTCGGCCATCACGATCGCCCATATCACCTTCAGCTTCCCGTTTGTCACCATGGTCGTCCGCTCTCGCCTGGCCAGCTTCAACACCGAACAGGAGGAGGCCGCGAAGGACCTTGGCGCCAGCGAATGGCAGGCGTTCCGCGATGTGCTGCTGCCGCATATCCGCCCGGCCCTGATCGCCGGCGCGCTGCTCGCCTTCACGCTCAGCCTTGATGACTTTGTGATCACCTTTTTCACCGCCGGGCCCGATACGATCACTTTCCCGGTCAAGGTCTATTCGATGGTCCGTTTCTCGGTCAGCCCGGTGGTCAATGCGGCCTCGACCGTGCTGATCCTTCTGACGGTGGTGCTGACCGCCGTCGCGCTCAAGTTCCAGGGCATCAAAGCGATTTCCGAAAGCCACTGACATGACCCAGCCCGTGCAGCCCATCATTTCAATCCGCAACGTCACCAAGCGGTTCCCCGGCTCGCCGGTGGCGGCGGTCGACAATGTCAGCCTTGATATCCTGCCGGGCGAGTTTTTCGTGCTGCTGGGCCCATCGGGCTGCGGCAAGACCACGCTGCTGCGGATGATCGCCGGGTTCGAAGTGCCGACTTCGGGCCATATCCTGATCGACGGGCAGGACATGGTAGCGGTGCCGCCCAACAAACGCCCGGTGAACATGGTGTTCCAGTCCTATGCGGTATTCCCGCACATGACCGTGGCGCAGAATGTCGGCTATGGTCTCAGGATTGCAGGCACTGGCGGCGATGAAATCAAGAGCCGCGTGGCCGAAGCGCTTGAACTGGTGAAGCTCGACGGGCTTGATGCGCGCCGTCCCGATCAGCTTTCGGGCGGGCAGCGCCAGCGTGTCGCACTCGCCCGCAGCCTGGTCATGCGTCCCAAGGTGCTGCTGCTTGATGAACCACTCTCCGCACTCGACGCCAAATTACGCGCGCAGATGCAGTTCGAACTCAGCGATCTGCAGGACGAGGTCGGGATCACTTTCGTCACCGTCACCCACGATCAGGACGAAGCGCTGTCGATGGCCGGCCGGATCGCGGTGATGAACAAGGGCGAGGTGGCGCAGCTGGCCACGCCGTCCGACCTCTATGAATATCCAGCCAACCGCTTTGTCGCCGATTTCGTAGGGTCGGTGAACCTGTTCGAAGGCAAGCTGACGCTCGACGAGGCGGACCGCGCCGCGATCGATTGTCCGGGGCTGGGCCGGGTCTATCTGAACCACGGCGTCACCGGGCCGCACGGGGCCGATGTGTGGGTCGCGGTTCGGCCCGAGAAAATCTACCTCCACGTTCCCGGCGAAGGCAAGGCGGTGCGCGCCGCCGCGCAGGATGCGCCCGATGGGCACAATTTCGCCCGCGGGCAGATCAAGGGGATGAGCTATCTGGGCGATATCACCCTGTTTGAAATCAAGCTCGATTCGGGCGCGATGCTGCGCGTTTCGCGGCCCAACCTGTCGCGCCACGATCAGGAGGATTTCACCTGGGATGACCGCGTTTCCATGCACTGGCGGGCTGATAGCCCGGTAGTCTTGCTGAGCTGAAAAGGACAAAGCGGCCAGCCATGGGACAGCCGAAGGGCCAATTTATTGCCGGACAGGCACTGCTGGGCGATGAGGCCGGGGAGGCGGTGTTCAACCCCGCCACCGGCGCGCAGATCGCCGACGTGGCCAGCGCCAGCCGCGCCCAGGTCGACGCTGCCGTCGCCGCCGCCGATGCGGGCTTCGCGCAGTGGTCGCGCATGCCGCCTAAAGAACGGGCACTGCGGATGCTGCGAATCGCCCAGCGGATCGAAGAGCTGGCGGATGAATTCGCGGCGCTCGAATCGCTCAATTGCGGCAAACCGATCGCCACCGCCAAAGCGGTTGATGTCGGCAATACGGTGGATGTGTTCCGCTTCTTTGCCGGGGCTGCGCGCACCATTCCGGGGATTCCGGCGGGCGAATACCGCAGCGGTTTCACTTCGATGCTGCGGCGCGATCCGTTGGGCGTCTGTGTGGGAATTGCGCCGTGGAATTACCCGCTGATGATGGCCAGCTGGAAGATCGCCCCGGTGATCGCCGCAGGCAATGCCGTGGTCTTGAAGCCCAGCGAGCACACTCCGCTCAGCGCGCTGCGGCTGGCCGAAGTCTGCGCCGAATTCCTGCCCGAAGGGGTGGTCAACGTGGTTACCGGCAACGGCCAGAGCGTTGGCGCAAGGCTGGTGGCGCACCCCAAGGTGCGGATGGTTTCGCTGACCGGCGATGTCTCTACCGGCCGCAAGATCCTTGAAGCCGTGGCCCCGACGATCAAGCGCACCCATTTCGAACTGGGCGGCAAGGCGCCGGTGATCGTGCTGGCCGATGCCGATCTGCCCGCCGCGGTCGAAGCGATTGCCGAGGGCGGCTATTACAACGCCGGACAGGATTGTACCGCGGCTTGCCGGGTCTATGCCCACGCCGCGCTCTACGATCGGCTGGTGGCCGATCTGCAGAGCGCGGTGGAAGCGATCCGGATCGGCGATCCCGCCGCACCCGGCACGCAGCTGGGTCCGCTGATCACCGCGCGCCAGCGCGACCGGGTCGACGGCTTCGTCGCCCGCGCGGCGGCCGATACCCCAGCCGAAGTGGTGACCGGCGGCTATGCCCCCGAAGGCCCCGGGTTCTATTACGCCCCCACCCTGATCGCCGGCGCGCGCCACTTGGACGAGATCGTCCAGAAGGAAGTGTTCGGCCCTGTGGTTTCGGTCACCCGCTTTGCCGAGGACGAGCAGGCGCTGGCCTGGGCCAATGATTGCGAATACGGCCTCGCCTCGTCAGTCTGGACCCGCGATGTCGGCAAGGCCGCGCGGTTTGCCGCCAGCCTCGAATACGGGGTCACCTGGATCAACACCCATTCGGTCAACGTCGCCGAAATGCCGCACGGCGGGGTGAAAAGCTCGGGCTATGGCTCGGACCTGTCGGTCTATAGCCTTGAGCATTACATGACCACGCGCCACGTGATGATGAAGCACTAGCGATGACCCACGCCCTATACTCACCTTCCCGTCACCCTGAACTTGTTTCAGGGCCCATTGTGCCAGTGGCCCGAAGTGCTGTCAGGCAGCGACCCCTCGTGGTTTGGTTTGGCACGGCGGCTGCCGGGCCAGACGATGGATGGACCCTGAAACAAGTTCAGGGTGACGGGTCTGGTTGGGTGGGTTGGCGATGAGCGCATCATCCCGCCCCGTCCTTGGCATTATCGCCTGCCAGCGCACCGTTGGCACCGAACCGGCGCAAGCGGTGATGGAGCGCTATGTCCGCGCGGCGATGCGCCATGCCGATGTTGCGGCCTTGCTGATCCCCTCGCTGCCCGACCTGATGCGCGCCGCCGAAGTCGCCGGGCGGCTCGACGGTGTGCTGCTGACCGGCAGCCCGTCCAATCTTGAGGGCCGCCGCTACAACGATGAAAGCGGCGAAGGCCCGTTCGATCCCGGCCGTGATGAGATCGCGCTGGGCATGGTTGAGGCGATGATCGGACGGCAGCGCCCGGTGTTCGGGATCTGCCGGGGCTTGCAAGAAATCAACGTGGCGTTGGGCGGGACGCTGCGCCGCGATACCAGTGCCAGTGCAGACCTGATCGCGCATCATGCCCCCGATGACGCCGGGTTCGCAGAGATGTTCGATCATCTCCATCCCGTTGCGCTAAGCGAAGGCGGGGTGTTGGCAAAAACATTCGGTAAGGCCGATCTGACGGTCAATTCAGTCCACTTTCAAGGCGTCGGTCAGCTTGCACCGCAACTGACAATCGAGGCGACCGCCCCCGACGGCCTGATCGAAGGCTACTCCGCCCGGATCGAGGGCGCACCGGTGGTGGCGGTGCAATGGCACCCCGAATGGGACGCCGATACCAACGCGGATAGCGCTGCCTTCTTCCAATTACTAGGCCGTGCTATGCGGGGTCAGTCATGAACAACTGCATCACCCGCTATAACCGATATCAGGCGCGCATCGGCTTTTCGCCCTGACCTCCTGTTGAATCACGCGGGGGGGCGGAGGAGAGGAGTAAGAAGCTCCGCTATCTGTCCTGCCATTCCGCGTCTCCGCGCCATCGCGTGAATCTGCTCAACAAGGAACCAGATATGCCCCGCAATTACGATATCGCCGAACTCCGCCGCCTTGATGTGGCCCACCACTTGCCCGCCCAGGCCGATTGGCAAGAACTTGAAAACATCGGCGGCAGCCGCATCGTGACGCACGCCGAAGGCTGCTATATCCACGATGGCGACGGCAACCGCATCCTTGATGGGATGGCCGGGCTGTGGTGTGTCAATGTCGGCTACGGCCGCGAAGAGCTGGTCGAAGTGGCGGCCGAGCAGATGCGCGAGCTGCCCTATTACAATACCTTCTTCAAGACCGCGACGCCGCCCGCGGTGCTGCTGGCGCACAAGATCGCGAGCCTCACGCAGAACCGCCTGCCGCACGTGTTCTTCAACACCTCGGGCAGCGAAGCCAACGACACCATTTTCCGGCTGGTCCGCCAGTACTGGAAGCTGAAGGGCGAGCCGGCCCGCAAGGTCTTCATCAGCCGCTGGAATGCCTATCATGGCTCGACCGTGGCGGGGGTTTCGCTCGGCGGCATGAAGGCGATGCACCCGATCGGCGATCTGCCGATCCCGGGGGTCGAACATGTCCGCCAGCCCTATTGGTTCGGCGAAGGCTTTGGCGAGGATCCGGCCGAATTCGGCAGCGCCTGCGCCGCGGCGATCGAGGAGCGGATCCTTGAAGTCGGTCCCGAAAACGTCGCCGCCTTCATTGGCGAGCCGGTCCAGGGCGCGGGCGGGGTGATCATCCCGCCAGCCAATTACTGGCCGCAGGTCGAGGCCATCTGCCGCAAGTACGGCATCCTCCTGATCTGCGACGAAGTGATCAATGGATTCGGCCGCACTGGCAACATGTGGGGCCATGAAAGCGTTGGGGTCTCGCCCGATATCATCGCCATGGCCAAGGGCCTGTCGAGCGGATACCTGCCGATCTCCGCCGTCGCGGTCTCGGCCGAGATCATCGCGGTGATGAAGACCGGCGGCGATTTCGTCCACGGCTTTACCTATTCGGGTCACCCGGTTTGCGCTGCCGTGGCGCTGCGCAATATCGAGATCATGGAGCGCGAAGGACTGATCGAGAAAGTCCGCAGCGAAACCGGACCATACCTTGCGGGGGCGCTGCAGCGGCTGGCCGATCATCCGCTGGTCGGCGAAGTGCGCTCGATCGGCCTGCTCGGCGCGGTGGAAGTGGTCTCCAACAAGGGCACCAACCAGCGTTGGGGCGGCAAGGAAGGCAATGCCGGGCCGGTAGTGCGCGATCGCTGCATCGCGAACGGGTTGATGGTGCGCGGGATCCGCGATACCATCGTGATGTGTCCGCCGCTGATCATCACGCCGGCGCAGATCGACGAAATGGTAGGAATAATTTCACGGGCTCTCGACGAGGCGCAGCCCGTGCTCGAGGCCCTGCATAACTGAGGCAAAGCGCAGGCCTTGCGGCAACAGCCTGCCTGGCAAGCGGCAGAACCGCGGCAGTTTTCCTAAGCTGCGGTTAACCCTCTCGGGTCACCGCGCATTGAGGTTAGCACCATATTGAGCATCTCGACGATATTCGGGAGGCCAAGAAATGACGCTCACCAAGACTGCCCTGGTTGCCGCCGGGCTTTTTGCCACCATCGCCCCTGCCGGGGCCTTCGCGCCATCGGTCGATGTCGGCTCGGCGCAATATGCGATCGGGATCGTCGGCTATGTGCCGGTAATCTGCCGCGCCAATGTCGATGCCAGCGCCGTTGCCCCGGTCGCCGGAGTGACTTCGCTCGGCATGCTCAAGGAATTCTGCAACAGCCCGTCGGGCTACCGCGTGATTGCCGACTATTCGCCGGGCCTGGCCGCCGCCAAACTGATCATCGATGGCCAGGTGGTGGCGCTGGGCGAGAGCGGTTCGACCGTGATCTCGCAGTCGGAAAACGCCGCGATCGCCAACCATACGCTGGCGATCGAACTGCCGCAAGACGGCCAGGTCGGCAATATCAGTTTCCGGATCGAACCGCGCTAAACACGCCGGCGCACCTTTCCGAACTGCCAAACGGCCCGCTCCCTTGCCGGGGGCGGGCCGCTTCGTTTTTGCCGATCGCAGCCTTACAGCGATGCGCAGAGATTGACCCCGGGGTCACTGTAGATCAGCGGCGTCACCGTAATGGTCAGAACATCGCTGTACGTCGGGGACGGATTTTTGCCCGAACCCCCTTCGAGGAGAGTAGCCCGGATCGGCAGGACATTACCGGTCGTTGCCAATGTCGCGGGCTTGCAGCTCTTGGTTATCGCGATGCTGGTTGGCGCGGGATTGGTCGTCGAATTGACGTTCTCTCCCAGGAACCGCAGCTGGTACGCAATCTTATCACCCGGAACTGCCGCGCCCGGCTTGTATAGCTGGAACCCGTTCTGCGATGCCAGGGTCACCGAATAGGCCCCCGAACTTTGCACGAAGACATAGTTGCTGGGGCTGGTCAGCTTGGGCGTGCCCGCCAGCGAGCCGGTGGTGACATTACCGATCTCGCCAAAATCGAGCGCCGTTCCGGCGTAATAGGTGCGCAGCGCGCTGAGCACGGTGACCGGGAAGGTCACTGCATTGGCGCGGCTCCCGGTCTGGGTCTGGCCATTGAGCTGGCCGCCCTGGATGTTGCAGGAAAACGAAGCGTCGAAGGCCAGGCTCTGCATCGCGTTGAGCTGCAGGTTCGGCGGCAGCACGACCTGGAAGGTCACGGCCACGGTATCCGAACCGGCGTTATTGCCGGTGAAGCTGATCTTGGCGAAACGGTTCCCGGCGCTGGGCATCGTGTTGATCGGCAGCATGGTGGGTTCCTGTCCGCCCGCCGGGTAAAAGATGTTGAGCCCGGCGCCATCTAGCGCCGCCTGACCCGATACCGACAGCGGGATCAGCTGAATCCCGGCAGCATTGGCGCCGGTCGCGAGGTTGGGCTTGAGGAAGAAGTTGAGCACGCTCGTGGTCCCGCCGCCTTGCGGATTGATGCGCGAGATGTTCATCACGATATTGTTGCTGGAGAACCCGTTTGGATTGAACGGATCATAGACCAGTGGCGCGGCTGACGCGCTGATCCCACTGAGCCCGCAGGCGGTCTGCGCCTGTGCTGCCGAAGACCAGCCGAGCATGATTGCCATGAGGCCAAGCAGGGCGCTTTTGAGTGTGGAAATTTTGAGCATCGTCACTGATCCTTCGCCGGCGTGATGTCCCCCAGGCGCAGGACGCCTTGGGTTTCACCCGGAATGGTAATAACATAAACCGATTTCTTGGAATCGAGCATTTCAAGCCGCCATTGTCCCGGAGCGAGACCGGCGGCGCCGAAACGGCCTTGGCGGTTGGTGAACAGCGTCACCGGCGGCCGTTCGGGATGGGCCAGTTCAGTTGCCTTGCCCGAAACCAGCGCCACCGGCAGGCCATCGACATCGAGCATCGTGCCCAGCGCCGTCACATGGTAATCCGAACCGACTTCAAGCAGATAGCCGCTGCGATAGCGCGGGAACAGCTTGAACGAACCCTGCCCGATATCGACCCCGGCAGGGGCGTTCTCGACATCGACGGTGACCGTCCGTTCCGAATAGGACGACAGGCTGGGCATGGTCGCCAGGCCCATCTTGCCGGTTTCGGCGACATCGCCAAACGGGCTTGGCTCGACGATGACATTGGTGCCGCGCAGGCTGGCATGCGGGCGGACAATCGCGAAACTGTCATAGATCGGCCGCCCGATCGCGACCTCGCCCCCTGCCACGGCGATCGAGGTGCCAAAGCGGAAGCTGGTGCGCTGGCTGGTGCTATCGCCAAAATCGCCGCCAAAGGTGCCGAAGTGACTGACGCCAAGTTCAGCACGGTTGGAGAAATAGTTGGCGTTGAAGGCGATATTCGATCCGAAATCGGACCGTTCGACATCAGCCGTCACGTTGTAGCTGCCCACCCCGCTGCCATGCAGTGTTTGGTAGGACGCCCGTGCGCGGTTGCTGCGGGTATCGTATTCACTGCGCACGCTGGAGGTGCGACCCAGCCGCACGGTCAGCGTCAGGAAGCCGCTGACCTCGTCGCCGTTGGCGTCTTCGCTATAGCGTGCCTCGGCGGTCAGCGTGGCATTCGAGGAAATGCGCCAGCCGGCCAGCACCGCGTAATTGTGCACATCGGGGTTGGCATCGCGCCCGCGCGAGAACCGCGCGTTGGCACCCATATAATAGTTCGAATTGAACGCATGGGTATAGCCGCCGCCCAGTTCGTAATCGTACTGGTTGTCTGCAAGGAAGAAGGTGACCGGGGCGAACTTGCGGCTGCGGGTTTCGGCAAACAGGTTGAAACTGTCGGCCTGGCCATCGGAGTGCTGCAGCAAGCGCTGGAAGGTCGCCTGCAAGGCATAGCCATCGCCGTAACCCTGGGTGTGGCTGAACGCGGCCTGGGTTCCGATCGTGCCGATCGGTGTTCCGAAGACCGCTTCGACGCCGGCCATCTGAACCTGATCGTCGGCCTGGAAATTAGCGCCAAGGGTAAACGAGTCGCTGATCCCGCGGCGGTAGAAGCCCGAGGTAATCCAGTTGTCCGAATAGACCGGTCCGTGCAGCCCGAGCGGCGATTTGACCCCGGCATAGAGGCCAAATTCGCTCAAGCCTTTGCCCAGCTGGGTCTGGTCGAGGAACAGGTTGAAACGCAGCACTTCGGTGCGGCCGGTATCATCCAGCACGTTGAGGCGGATGTCATTGCCGCCCTGCGCAAAAGGAAAATCGCGCAAGTTGTAGCTGCCGGGGCCAAGCTGGATCCGGCGCACTTGTTGCCCGTTGACATAGACTTCGACGGTCGATTGCCGGGCCAGCGTGAAGTTGCGATCACCGCGCGGGCGGATGATCTGCTGCGGGCTGAGCACCGAATAGGACCGGTAGATCGAAATCCCGGCAATGTCGGGCGCCGACTGGAAGCCGCGGCCCTGCGTATCAAGATCGCCCAGCGTGAAGCGGATCAGCGCATCGGTATCGTCATAGACATAGCGCGTTCCGAGCCGCTGAAAATCGGCCCCGCTGCTGCCGGGCGACCAGATCGCATCATTCTCGATCACCGCGCCCTTGAGGTTCACTGCGCTGTTGAGCAGGAACACCGGGTTCTGGAACCCGTCGACCGGGCCGTCTTCGTAAAGATCGACCGAGCCGCGAATGTTGAGATAGGCGCTGACATCAACCGGGCGGACATAGGTGCCAAGCGACTTCTGATCGAGCGCGGCGACCGAAACCGCGCGCGAGGCACGCCTTTCGACCGGAATGTCAAAACGCAGCTCAAGCGTGCGCGGATCGTAGCTGACCGTAATCCCGACCACCGCGAAATCGCCGGGCGAAACTGCGGCCTTGCCCGCGAAGGCGTTGGTCAGTCCGGTCAGCACATCGGGCGCGAGGATCTGTTCGAGCAGCTGCAGCGCGCGATCGGTCGGGAAGCTCAGCGAATCGTCGGCGCCGATCGTCAACGGCATATCGCCAAGATAGGCGGCGCCGTCCTTTGCCGGAACGGTCAGCACGATGGTCCGCCCGGTCGGGTTGAGCCGTTCAGACCGCGCCGCCGGTGCATCAGGCTGATCGCTGCTGGCCGCCGCAGCCGCATCGCTTGCAGCATAGGCCGGTGCCGCCACCAGCCCGGCAAGGCTGGCACCGATCATCAGCCCGATATGTCTACCCCCTGTCGCCATGGCTTAGTTCTCGAGCGAGAAGCTCGCCTCCACGGTTCCTTCGGCGCTGGGCAGTTCCAGCGGCACGGTAACCCGGCGGGTTTGCCCGCCGCCGATCAGGCCAAAGCCCATGGTCTGCTGGATTTCAGCCGCCGACAGCGTGCGGCTGAACACCTGCGCGCCCGACTTGTCCTTTTCGACAACCCGGATGCGGCCGTTCGACAGGTAGCCATGCGCCGGGCTTTCATTGGTAATGGTCAGCACGGCCAGCGGCTTGCCATCAGCCGACTTGCCGATTTCGGCGCCCTGGACCATGATCTTGGGCTTCACTCCGCCCGGCGCGACGCTGATCAGCACCTGGAAGTTGTAAAGGATCTGGATCGCCGACTGGCCTTCGGGCAGCTTGATCGGCAGCTGCGCCACGGTGACGTAATAGTGCTTCGATTTGGCCAGTGCCGGATCGCCGACATATTGCACGCGGAAGGTCTGGGTCTGGCCCGGCTCGATGATTGCTTGCGGCGGGAAGACCAGTAGATCGCCCGGGTCAACCCCGGTCTGCCTGACCCCGTCAGTGCCCAGCTCCAGCTCCTGCACCGTCAGTTCGACCGGCAGCGGCGTGGCGAAAGTGTTTTCGACCGTGATCGTCTGGCTCATGTCGCGGCCCGCGGTCTGCAGGTCGATCACGACCGGCTGGACCGTCATGGCATCAGCCGCCTGGGCCGGAACCAGCGCGGCGAAAAACATGGTTAACGCATATTTGAAATGACTTTTCACTTGGGTCTCCTCCCGCACCAGCGGGTCCTCTAATTGGCTGGCCGGATTTCCACGACAACGGCGTCGCGATAGGCCCCGGCAACCAGCGGCGCGGTGCCCCTGGGAACTTCGATATCGACCGTCACATCACCTTTGGCCGGCTGCGGCCAGGCAAAGGCGGCAGTGCGGCTGGTGCCATCGATCCGCGCGGTCTGGTTCTGCCAGGTGACGGCCACGCCGTAGACCTGGCTTTCGGCAAAGCCCCCTGCGGCGCGGCCATTGGCCCCGTCGCGGGTCAGCGCACCGTTGTAGCTGCGCACGCTGATCGAATGCGAGGTGTTGCAGACCACCGGCAGGCTAAGCTCGATCGACGAGCCGAGCGTGGCGGCTGTATTGGGATCGACCAGCACGGGGATCACCACGGTGCCGCCAGCGGGCCCGCCATCCTGAAAGGTGGCGTTGACCTGGCGGCCCGGGCGCGCTGCCCCGGCGACGCAGCCAACCTGGGCAGCGCCGACCAGCTCGAGCCGCTGGGTCCCGCGGCTAAGCTCCTGCGCCTGGGCGGGCGCGGCCACCGCAGCAGCGGCGACGATCATCAGGGACAGTACGCGCATCAGCGGGGCTCCAGAAAAATGCGCACGGTGTCGACATAGGTGCCGGCCACCAGGGGCGCGCGGGTTTCGACATTCGAGGCGCCATCCTCGATCCGGATCCGCAATGAGAATTCGCCGGCAACCGGATCATTGATCACGATCACCTGCTGGCTGGTGCTGCGCACTTTGGCATCGGCGGAGAACTGCGTATTGACCGGTCCCCAGCTGATGTCGGCGGTATAGGGCACGGCATAGGCGAAGCCTTGCGGGCGATCGCTGACCCGGCCATCGACCGGCCACATCCCGTTATTCTGCGATTCGATCCGTACCGAATGGGGGAAATTGCAAACCGCATCGAAGCTGATCGTCGCACTGGCCGCGCGCACGCTGAGCGTCGAGGGGTCGGTGAACTGGATGATCCGCAGCGTATCGCCATCAAGCCCGGCGATATTGTTGAGCCCGCCCGGGGTGATCGTTCCCTGCTGCAGCGAGCAGAGCTGCGGAACCCGGCCGGTAACTGGCAGGTTCTGCGCGTTGGGGGTGCTTTGCGCCAGGGCAGGGCTGGCAAAAGCCGCCCCGGCCAGAACAACGAGTGTGAGTGCGCGCATGATCAATTTACCGCCGCGATGGTGACGGTGACGAGCCCGCGATAGTCGCCATCGGCAACCAGACGCAGGTTCTGACCGCCGGTTGTGGCAAAGCCCGAAATTGCCACCGTGACATCACCCGAAAAAGAGGTCGGGCGGGACTGGGTGGCGGCGGTATTGCTAGCCGCTGCGGTTTGATAGCTGGCCGGAGTAACGGTCCAGCCGCTCGCGGTAGCGGTATAATCGACCCGGCGGGCAAAGCCGCTGGGCGGAGTGGCGGTGAAGTTCTGCGCTTCAAGCGGGGTCGCCGAAACGGTGATGGTGCTGCGTCCGGTGCAGAACGATCCGACCAGCACCTGCGCCGGCGCCGACAGATCGCTGCGCAACTGACCGCTGGTAGTATCGATCAACACGCCAAGATCATAGCTGCCGGTGCCGCTGAGCGTGCCGGCAAAGCACATCACCGGCGCGGTGCCGACTATGTTGACCGTCTTGGTATCGGTATCGCGCGATTGCGCCTGGGCCGAAACCGGCAGGGCCAGTGCGGCGAGAGCGATCAGGGTGATCAGGCTGCGTGTCATAGCGGGCCTCAATTTGCCACTGCGGCAGGACCGAGCGTGATAACCACGGTCCCGCTGTAGTTGCCGGCAACGAGGAAACCGTCGCCGGGGGTGGTGAAATTCGAAAGCGTCAGGGTAATATCGGCCCGGCTTGGCAAGGGCTGGATCGCGCCCGACCCGCTGGTCGTGGCATTGCTGCCATCGCGCAGCGCGGCACTGGTGGCCGCGCTTGCCCCGCCCGACCAGCCACTGGCGGTCGCGGTGTAGTTGACCGCGCGGGTAAAGCCGGCCTGCGGCGCCGCCGGATCGCCCACGATCAGCGCGGTTGCCCGCACCGTCAGGACCGAGCCGGCAAAGTTGCAGTGGCTTGCGGGAAGCAGCACGGTGCGGTTGGCAATGGTTGCCACGCGCCCGGTCCGCGGACCCGAAGCCGCCGAAAGCTGGCCCAGATTGACGGTAGCCGGATCGGGATCGCCCAGGATGCAGACCGGCGCAACGCGCCCGTCTACCCCGACATTGCCTTCAGCCACGGTCTGCGCCGATGCCAGGCTTGGCACCGCTGCGATCGCGAGGGCAAAAAGGGATAAAGTCTGCTTCATGGAGTGGATCCCGATCCTGTGCATTGGCTCTAGAGCGCCGGAGTCAACGTGACCTTCACGTTGCCCGTGTAGGCCCCAGCCACCATGATCCCGCCCGTCGGCGACGCCGCCGCCGAGAGCAGCACGGTGATATCGCCGCTGAACAAGCCAACCGTGGCAGCCGCACCGGCACCGGCAGTCAGACTCGAATCCGAGGCCGGAACGCTGTTGACGGTCGCCTGCGCGGTGTAATCGACCCGGTTATCGAACCCGGTCATCGCCGCCGTGCCGGTGGTCAGCTGGGTGGTGGTGACAGTCATGGTCGAGGCCGCGCCGTTGCACCAGCCGCTCAGCGTGGCGGTGCGCCCGTTGACCTTGGCGGCATCAAGCTTGCCATTGCTGGTCAGCGACAGTTCGCCCAGCGAGATGGTGGCGTTGGGCAGGGTGAACAGGCAACGGGTCGCAACCGAACCGTCGATGTCTACCCGGCCTTCGACCTGGGCCAGGGCCGGGCTGGCCACCGCAAGGGCGGGCAGCGCGGCGAGAATGAGAAGCTTACGCATGGGTTTAACCTCTTCCTTGGTCAGTCAGCTTCAGATCGGCGAGATCGTGACGACGATGCTGCCCTGGTAGCTGCTGTCGGCCACCATCAGGTCGGTTGCATTGGCAGTGCGCCAGTTGCTGGTGCGGACTTCGATGTTGGT
Organism: Novosphingobium sp.; assembly: GCF_031417815.1. GTDB lineage: Bacteria > Pseudomonadota > Alphaproteobacteria > Sphingomonadales > Sphingomonadaceae > Novosphingobium. The sequence goes on from NZ_JANOWI010000044.1 coordinate 40,440, forward strand.
GCCGGTAGCGGCCAGACGATCGCCGATCGCGGTCAGCGAACCGGCAGCGGCGGCGCTGTCGTTGCTGTAGACCTGAGCGGCGGTGGTCGCCTTGTAGACCTTGACGTCAGCCTGGAACTGCACGGTATCGGCATAGCCCGAACCCGGTGCGGCCGAATTGGTCTGGGCCACCAGCGGGTTGGCATTGACGCTGACCTTGGGGTTGGCGACGGTGCAGACAACGCGGGTGTCCTGGGTTCCGGCGGCCGCGGTGTTGAACGCGGTCTGGAGATCGGCGCTGGTCTTCAGCGTGCCGTCGGTCTTGGCCAGTTCGCCCATGTTGACGGTGGCCGCCCAGTTGGGGGCGTTGGTGCCGGTAACAACCGCGCACTTGCCTTCAACGCTGCCGTTGATGGTGATCGTGCCAGTGCTTTGCGCCATGGCGGGGGTCGCAATGGCCGCAGTGGCCAGGAGTGCGATCGAAACAAGCTTCTTCATCTTTTTCTTCCTTCTAACAGGCCGGTCTGGCCGGCTCATCTTCACACTCCCCGGAGCGGACCAAAAAGCCCGGGGCATTCATTCAGCCTCTTAGATCGCGGGGGATACCGTGACCGTGAGGACATCCGTATATGTTCCCTGAACCAGGATATCGGGCCCCGCATAAGCGGGTGCGGCGACCTGGATAAAGGAACCAGACAGGTTGAAACTGCGCGGCACCGGCAGACCATTGGTGGTGGTGGCGGTGCCTTTGAAATTGCACGGCGAGCTGCCCAGGGCCTGGTCGATCTGAGCCACCGGACAGGTGGAGGTGACCGTGCCGGTGCTCGAACCGGTATCGTAGGGAACGTTGACGGTAACCGCATATGGTGCGCGGTTCTGGTAGCCGGTGGGCACCGTTGCCGCGTTCTTGAGCGCGCCGTTCTGCGACGAAACCGCAATGCGCCACGGTGCGGTGCACTGCGCGGTGAACGGCACCTGCGCGCTCCACCCGGTGGTGTCGATATTGGGTTTGGTGATGGTTGCGTTGGGTTCGGTCCCGGTGGCGAACCCGCAGGTGCCGCCTACCGAAGCCGTGACGTTGACAATCAGAACGGCCTGCGGCGGGCCGGGAAAGACATAGCCGACGGGCACCGCACTGCTGCGGTTGTAAGCGTATTGCTCCTGGCTGATCTGGGCCTGGGCCGGGTTTGCAAGGGTGCCTGCTGCCAAAACGGCTGCGGTCAGTCCTGCCACTCGATCAATGCCTCGCCCAAAACGCATCACACGTTCACTCCACACTAGATTATACTCTGCACACGCTGCGCAGACGCGGTCGTTCAATCAGTCAGTGTGCGGCCCCAGAAACCAGTCTGCGATCTTGTGCCGATCACACTCCGGTTTCTGACTTCAGTTAATCGCATTGCTGGGGGGAAAGCCAAGAAGATTTTCTCCCCGACTTTCTGTTAACCACCGCAAGCCGCAGAAGGTTAACATCTTCGGGCCTTAAACGGCTGAATCCTAGCCATTAAAAAACGCCGCTACGATCGCTGCAAAAGGTCCATTTGCTTTCCGTAAACGGTTAATTCAACAGGTTAATTCCCGTGCCGTTGCCAATCGGCAACACGAATCGCCCGCGCGACTCGATTCGCTTGCCGGGACGGGGACGATGTGGGACCACGGCCCGATGGATCGCGCTTCCGATTGCCATGACATCGCCATTCACGGCTGGGGCATGCTGCCCGCCCTGCTGGCGCTGGACCTTCTGGCGAAGGAGCCTGGATCGCGCGTGCTGCTGCTGTGCGGCGACAGTGCCGTTGGCGGCGATCAGCTGGAGCCGGTGGTGGCGAGCCAGCTCTGCCCGGCTGCGCGCGAACTTGCGACAAGTTGCGTCGTTGCCCGCTGGGAAGGCTATTACATCGTCCGCGATGGCGACATCGTCCGGCACGACGATGCGGTGTGGCTGCTCGATCCGGTACAACTTTGGCTCGAGATCGCCGATCAGGATGCGCGCTGCACCGCGCGGACCGGCTGCAGCGGGTTTGCCCCGGCCGATCACGCCGATCGCCTGATCGATCTCTCCCCGCTCACCCTGCCCCAGGCCGAAAGCGAAATCCGGGGCAATGATCTGGTCCGCCAGCTCGGCCTGCCGATCCTGGCCGATTACGATTCGGTGCCGCCGGGTTGGCACGCGCATCAGATGCTGCCGCTTGGCGATGAACGGGTGATGGTGCGCCGGTTGCCCCTGCAACGATCGTTGGTGGCGGCAACCACCAGTTTCGAAAGCCTGCTCAACGCGCTGGTCAGTGAATAGCGCGGCAGCTGTTGCCAGCACGCGGCGATGGCTCTAGCGACCGAACGTCGATGTCCCGCACCGTTCCCCTTGTCTTCGTCCTGTGCCTGTCGCTTCCGGCTGCGGCCCATGCGCAAGAAGCGGGTGCGGATAATCCCGACCTTGTCGTCACCGGCCAGGGGCTTGCCGAACCGCCCGGAGCGCCCGCCTATGATCGCCAGACCATCACCGCCGAACGCCTGACGAACACCGCATCGGGGCGGATCGAGGATGCGCTGGCAGCGGTCGCAGGCTTTCAGCAGTTTCGCCGCAGCGACAGCCGCAGCGCCAATCCTTCGGCGCAAGGGGTGACGCTGCGCGCGCTGGGCGGCAATGCCACCAGCCGCAGTCTTGTGCTGCTTGATGGCGTGCCGATGGCCGATCCATTCTTCGGCTACGTTCCGTTGTCGGCAATCGCACCCGAACGGCTGGCCTCTGCGCGGGTAACGCGCGGCGGCGGTTCGGGCGCATTTGGCAGCGGGGCGGTGGCGGGCACGATTGAACTCGACAGCGCCGGGCCGCGCCTACTTGGCCTGTTTTCGGGTGAAGCGCTGGCAGATGATCGCGGCGAGACTACGCTTTCGGCCAGCCTCGCGCCGCAGCTTGGCGCGGGCTTTGCCGTCGCTAGCCTGCGCTGGGATCGGGGCCAGGGTTTCTGGACCACGCCGGAACGCCAGCGTGTGCCCGCTTCGGCGCGCGCGCGCTATGATGGCTGGTCCTTTGCGCTGCGCGGGGTGGCACCGCTTACCCCGGATGTTGAGCTGCAGGCGCGCGGCCTTGCCTATGCCGACGCGCGCACGCTGCGCTTTGTCGGTGCTGATTCGACCAGCAGCGGGCAGGATGCCAGCTTGCGCCTGGTCGGATCGGGCCACTGGCAATTCGATGCGCTGGCCTATCTGCAGGCGCGCAATTTCTCCAACATTGTGATCAGCGCCACCAGCTTGCGCAAGACGCTTGACCAGCGCGCCACACCCTCGACCGGGTGGGGCGGCAAGCTGGAACTGCGCCCGCCGGTGGGTGATGGCCGCGTGCTGCGGCTGGGGATCGACTGGCGGGTGACATCGGGCGCGATGTTCGAAAATGCCTATTCGGGCATCACCGGCCTTGTCACCGCGCGGCGCAGCGCGGGCGGGCAGAACAGCGATCTGGGTCTGTTCGCCGAACATGACTGGACGCTGGGCCCGGTTACCCTCACCGCGGGAATGCGCGGTGATCGCTGGCGCGTGACGGGCGGATTTTTCCGTGAAGCCAACGCCGCCGGCGCGGTGACCATCAACAACAGCTTTGCCGATCGCGCAGGCTGGGAATGGTCGGGCCGCGGCGGGCTGGTGGTGCGCGCGGACCAGAGGCTGGCGCTGCGCGGCGCGGTCTATTCGGGCCTCAGAGCGCCCACGCTCAACGAACTCTACCGCCCCTTCACCGTCTTCCCGGTTACCACCCGTGCCAATGCCAGCCTGATCAACGAGCGCCTGTTCGGGTTCGAAGCCGGGATTGACTGGACCCCCAGCCCCGCGCTCAGCCTGTCGGTCACCGCATTCGACAACCGGGTCGCGGGTGCCGTGGCCAATGTCACCATCGGGACCAACCTGCGCGAACGGCGCAATGTCGATGCGATCCGCGCCCGCGGGGTGGAACTCGGCCTCTCGGCCAGGGCCGGAACAGTGCGTTTTGACGGCGCACTTGCCTGGACCGATGCCAGGGTCGAAGCCAGCGGGACGTCGGCCGCGCTCAATGGGCTGCGTCCGGCGCAGACCCCTGAAATTGCTGCCAACGCAAGCCTCGCCTGGACCCCGGCGCCGGGCTGGCGGCTGGCGATCAGCGCGCGTCATGTCGGCATGCAGTTCGAAGACGATCTGCAAACCGATCGCCTGCCCGCCGCGACCACGATCGATCTGTTCGCGCTGGTGCCGCTGGACCCGCGGTTCAGCCTGGTCTTCCGGGTCGAGAACCTGACCGACGTACAGGTCGTCACCCGCAATGTGGCGGGATCAATCGACCTTGGTGCGCCGCGCACCGTGTGGGCCGGAATGCGCATTTCCTTCGGCCGCTAATTGGCATAGGCTCGGCGGCGAATAGCAACCGGAGAGAGAACGATGGCCACCCAGCTCAACGTCCACGCCCGCAATATCGAATGCAGCGAAGCCGAATGGCAGGCGCGGCTGGAACTGGCCGCGTGCTACCGGATCTTCGATCACCTCGGCTGGTCGGAATCGATCTACAACCACATTTCGGTCAAGGTGCCGAACGAAGAGGGCGCGTTCCTGATCAATCCGTTCGGCCTGCTTTATTCAGAGGTTTGCGCCTCGAACCTGGTCAAGATCGACATTGATGGCAACACGCTGGATGGCAGCCCCTGGCCGGTCAACAAAGCCGGGTTTGTGCAGCACGGATTGTTCCATCGCCGCGTGCCGTGGGCCCATGCGATCGTCCACACCCACACCACCGCGACCATGGCGGTCAGCAGCCTTGAAGGGGGCTTGCAGCCGGTCAACTTCTACGCCTGCAATTTCGCCGGGCGAATCGCCTATCACGATTTCGAAGGGATCACCGTACGCTCCGAAGAAGGCGAGCGACTGCTGGCGAACCTGGGCGACAAGAAGATCCTGATGCTGAAGAACCACGGCCCGGTGATCCTTGGCAGATCTCTGCCCGAAGTATTCATCACCCACTGGTCGCTGCAGCGTGCCTGCGAAGTGATGCTGGCAACGCTCGCCGCCGGCAAGCCGCTTACCGTGCCCGATGATGTGGTGGCGGTGCATTTGCGCGATCTGGCCCAGGGCGGGGTTCCGGGCACTTTGCCAGGGCAAGCCGATTTCGACGCCTGGACCCGCAGGATCGACAAGATCGACCGTTCGTGGCGCGACTGACCGTCAACGGCCGCGCGGTCGAATTCAAGCTTGATCCCGCTACTCCGCTGCTGTGGGCGCTGCGCGACGTCGCCAACCTGACCGGCACCAAATACGGCTGCGGCGAGGGCGATTGCGGGGCCTGCATGGTCCTGGTCGAAGGCCAGGCGCTGCGCAGTTGTCTGGTCACCCTTGCCGATGCCGAAGGCCGCGCGGTGATCACGATCGAAGGGCTTTCGGCCGACCGGTCGCACCCGGTGCAGCAGGCACTGGTGGCCGAACAGGCGATCCAGTGCGGGTTCTGCACCCCGGGGATCGCGATAGCTGCCGCTGCGCTGCTGGCGCGCAATGCCGATCCGACCCCAGCAGACATTGCCGCCGCGGTGCCCAATCTGTGCCGCTGCGGGGTCTATCCGCGGCTGGTCCGCGCGATCCAGCGCGCCGGCCGCGTGGCGCGGCAAGTCGAAACGATCAGCGCGGCGCCAGCGCCCGGGATCGCACCCGAAGATGCGGCCCGCGCAGTCCCGGCGATGAGGCCCTAAAACTTCAGCCGCGCGGTCAGCTTGACGTTAAGCGGGTCGCCCGGTTGGATGTTGTTGTCGGTATGCGCGCTAGCGTAATAGTTCGCGTCGGTCAGGTTCTCGACATTGAGTTGCAGTGCGAATTTGTCTGACACATCGAAGAAGGCTGCGGCATCGATCCGGGTATAGGCCGGCAGCCGCACCGCGTTGCTGATCGTGGCATATTGGCCCGCTTGGTGCAGCACCCCCAGCCCCAACCCGAAGCGCGGGGTCAGGTCATAGCGGGTCCAGGCCGAGGCCTGATGATGCGGCAGTTTGTCAAGCTGGCGCCCGGCCGGCGCCGCGGTTGTGGCCGTGCGAATTTCGCCTTCCTGCCAGGTATAGCCAAGGCTGAGCTGCCACTGCGGGGTGATCCGCCCAGCCACCGCAGCTTCGATCCCGTGCGCACGACTGCTGCCGGTAAGCAGCCAGAACCCGGGGTTTGCCGGGTCAGCCACGCGGGTGTTGCTGCGATCGAGCTGGAAGGCAGCCAAGGTAAGGCTGAGCCCCGGCTTCACATCCCACTTCGCGCCCGCTTCGAGATTACGGAACGCCTCGGGTTCCAGCGATTGAAAGGTGGGATTCAGCGACGAGAACTGGTCGCCCGATTGCGGCAGGAAGCTGCGCGCATAGCTGGCATAGAGCGAGAGGTTTTCCTGCGGCTTGAGCACCAGACCCAGGCGCGGTGACCACTTGTTGTCGGTGCGCGCGCTGGGAACGCTGGTGAGCAGGTTAACCGCGCTGATCTGGAACCGGTCATACCGCACCCCGCCGATCACCTGCAGCCACGGCGCCAGTTCGATCTGGTCCTGGATATAAAGCGAACGGCTTTTCACCTTGGTCTGGCCGTTGGTGACGAGGCCCGTCCAGCTGATCGCCGGGAAGCTAAAGCTTTGCGCCAACGGCAGCGTTGCCGAAGCAGCGGTGCCGCCGCCGGACGCCGCGAACAGCACGTTGCGGCGCGTTGCACCGGTTGACTGGTCCGATATTTCGCCGCCCACCAACAACGTGTGGCCGATGCCCCCGGTCTGGCCCTTCCACACCAGATTGGTCTGCCCAATCCAGTTGCTGCGGGTGTTGGTGTCTTCGTAGCCCGAGAAGCTGACGGTGCTGGCCGTGGCCACCCCCGGCAGCAGATTGGCGTACTGCTTGTCGTAGAAGGCGTATTGCCCGGTCACGTCAAGCGTCAGTCCTTCGCCTAGTTCCTGATCGATGCGGATGCGGGCAATGTGCGCGTCAACCGATCCGGTGTTGACGCTTGCGCTGCCAAAGAAGGCCTGATCGTATCCGCCGATCGGCCGCCCGCCAAGCGAAGGCACGCCGCGATCGATCACCCGATCATCAGCCGCATATTCATAAGCCAGCACCACGCGGGTGCCATCGGCAGGCGCGAGCGTCAGCGTGGGGGCCAGGCCGATGAAGTGCCCGCCGAACAGATCGCGGTCGTTATCGAAGTTTTCGTAGGTGCCGTTGATCCGCAGCGCGGCATTCTCACTCACTGGCAGGTTGAGATCGCCCGCCAGCGACCAGCCGCCAAAGCTGTCGATCGCGCCGCTGGCACCCAGGCTGGTGCGGCCAAGCTGCGCCTGTTTTGAAGTGCGGTTGATCACCCCGCCGCCGCCGCCGCGTCCGAACAGCAGCGCGTTGGCGCCTTTCAGGACCTCGATCTGCTGCACATTATAGAGCGGGCGATAATACTGCGCATCGTCGCGCAGCCCATCGAGGTAGAAATCGGCGGTGCTGGCCTGGCCGCGCAGGATCACCTGATCGCGGTGGCCCTCGCCTTGACCGATGGTGACGCCGGGCACAAACCGCAGCGCTTCGCCCAGCGATTCGACGCCCTGATCGTCGAGCCGTTCGCGCCCCAGCGTCACCACGCTTTGCGGGGTGTCGATGGCCGCAGTGCCGGTCTTGGTCCCGGAAATTTCAACGCTGGGGCGCTCACCGGTAACCACGATCGGTGCTTCGTCGTCAGCCGCCTCCTCGGCCCAGGCCGGTGCGCCAAGGCTGGCAGCAAGGGCGAACGTGGACAGGCAGGCAAACTGGCGGGGAAACAACATGACGATCCTTATTGATAACGACTCTCATTAGTCATTGGTGCCGCTAATGCGAATCGTTCGCATTGACAAGGATCAAATTGCGTCCGCGACGCTTTTTGTTAGGGAGCGGCCGAACGGAGGCGGAAATGAAAGCAACGATCTGGCACAACCCGGCTTGCGGCACATCGCGCAAGACGCTGGCGATCCTTGAAGAGAGCCCGGGTGTCGCACCCGAAGTGGTGCTCTACCTTGAGAATCCGCCCTCGGCAGCCAAGCTTGCCCAGCTATACCGCGATGCCGGGCTGACCCCGCAGCAGGGGCTGCGCCTGCGCGGCACTGACGCCGAGGATCGCGGCCTGCCGCACGCCGGTGATGCAGAAGTGCTGGCCGCGATGGCGGCCGAGCCGCGCCTGATCGAACGCCCGCTGGTGGAAACCGCCAAGGGCGTGCGGCTGTGCCGTCCGCAGGACCGGGTGCACGAAATTCTTTAACGGCGCGGCTGCATCAGCTCCTCGTCACCAGTCATGCTGCGCAGGCCCAGCACGATCACCGCCGCGCACAGCAGTTCGATCACCGCGAAGCCAACCCACGGGTTATGGCCATAGAGCCAGACCCCGACCGCCGGCGCAACAATATAGCCCGCGCCATTGACCGAAGCGACGATCCCCGCCGACTGCCCCTGTTCCGCGCGGCTTACGGCCAGCGAAGCCCCGGCGGTGAAACCGGGACGGAACAGGCCGAAGCCAAGCGAGATCAGCGCCACCGCAATCGTGATGGCGTGAAGATCATAAGCCACGGCCAGCAGCGCGGTCCCGCCCGCAGCGATCACCATACCCAGCAGGCACGAAGCGCGCGGACCCAGCCGCATGGTCGGGATTACGCCCCACTGCGCAAACAAGGTGGCCATTGCCCCCGCCATCAGCACGATACCGATCGGCCCGGCGCCCGCCCCGGGATTGGCGCGCAAGCCCATTCGGTCAAGAATCAAAAAGCCGACGATCCCCATGGCGGCGGCTTGCGCGTGCCCGCCCAGCAGCCCGGCGACCAGCCACGGGCGCATCCGTTCATCGAACCACGCCAGCTTCGCGACATCGCCGGGAAGCGCATCGTCGGCGGCGGCATCATCGGGTTCGGCATCGGGGGCAATCGGCGCGCGCGATTCCGAATTGGCACTGAACGGCGCGGCCATCACATCGCCGCGCGCGGCATAGGCCGGGGCATCATCGGGCAGCCACACGCGCAGCGCAAACAGCGTTACCACCGCGATCAGGGTAAAAGCGATGAACGGGCCGACCAGCCCCAGCCCCGGCAAGATGAAGTACGGCGCCAGCGCCGGCCCGATCACCGTGCCAAGGCCAAAGCTGGACGAGATCAGCGAGAGCGAGCGGGTGCGCGCTTCGCGGCTGGTGCGGCTGGCGACATAGGCCTGGACCGCGGGCGGTGCGGCCGAGCCGAACCCGCCATAAAGCGAGCGGCACAGCGCGAAGACCAGCAAAGTCGCCACGCCGCTCAGCCAGCCGTTGAGCCCCAGCCACAGCGCCAGACCGCAAAGCCCAAAGCTGGAAATGAAGCCCATCAACCCGATCGCCATCATCGCCTTGCGGCCGCGCTGGTCCGACCGCCGCGCCCACCACGGCGCGCACAGCATCCACAGCAGCGCCGACCAGGTGTAGGCCAGGCTGATCCAGAAATCCTCGACCTTCAGCGCCGTCCCGATCGAGGGCATCACCGATTGCATCGCGGTGTTGCCCGCTGCAGTCACCAGCATCACGGTGAACAGCAGCGCAACGCGCCAGCCCGGCAGGCTGCTGGTGGTCCCTGCGGGCGCAGTGTCTGGTGGCATATCGCTGCGGTTCATCGATTCACCGCTAAGCCGGACGCAGACACCTTGCAATGCCCGGTCAAATTTGTGATGGGCAGGCCTGCATTCAAACAGCCGGACTAATATCTTTCATGACTGCAACTGATTTTGCCTGCCAAAGCCTGGGTCAGCGCATCCGGCACAGGGTTCAGCGCGCGATGGGCCCGTGGGGCGTGTTCCTGCAAGGCTTTGTCGAGCACCCGGTGATGGTCGGCTCGATCATCCCGTCATCACGCTTCACGATTCGAAAGATGCTGGCCCCGGTGAAGTGGGACGAATGCCGGCTGTTTGTCGAATATGGCCCGGGGGTCGGCACTTTCTGCCGTCCGGTGCTTGAGCGCCTGCGCCGCGACGGACAGTTGATCGTGATCGATACCAACCCGCTTTATATCGACTATCTGAACGCCACGATCCCTGACAGCCGTTTTGCCGCAGTGCTTGGTTCGGCTGCGGACGTGGAAGCGATCGTCAAAGCGCACGGGCACGACCACGCCGATTACGTCCTTTCGGGTTTGCCTTTTTCAACCCTGCCCGATGGGGTGGGCGCGCAAATCGCCGCCGCCACCCACCGCGTGCTGCGCCCCGGCGGCGCGTTCCTGGTCTATCAGTTCAGCGCCAAAGCCCGCCTTTTCATGGCCAGGCACTTCACCTGCATCGATGCCGGATTCGAATGGCTGAATGTGCTGCCGTGCAAGCTGTTCTGGGGCTGGAAAGCCTGAGCGCTAGTGCCCCGCTTGCTCGCCGCGTGCCAGCCCGCTTAGCGCCAGCTGGTCGTCGATCTGCGCGAGCAGCCGGTCGAGCCCGGCCTGATCGTTGCTTTCCGCGCGCGCCACCAGCACATCCTGCGTGTTCGAGGCGCGCAGCAGCCACCAGCCATCGCTGGTCGAAACGCGCACCCCGTCGGTAGCGTCGACATCGGCCCCCGCTGCCGCGAGCCGTTCCTTGACCTCGTCGATCACGTGGAATTTGCGGGTCTCATCAACCTGGAAGCGCAGCTCGGGCGTGTTGACCAAGGCGGGCATTTCGCTGCGCAACTGCGTCACGCTCTTGCCCAGCCGTGATGATGCGGCGATCAGGCGGACCGCAGCATACAAGGCGTCGTCGAACCCGTAGTACTGGTGCGCAAAGAACACGTGACCGCTCATTTCCCCGGCCAGCGGCGAACCTGTTTCCTTCATTTTGGATTTAATCAGGCTGTGTCCGGTTTTCCACATAAGCGGCCGTCCACCAAGCTGAGAGACCCGCTCGAATAGAGCACGGCTGGCCTTTACATCGGCGATAATCGTCGCTCCGGGCTCCATCCTGAGGAGGTCTTCGGCGTAGATCATGAGCAATTGGTCGCCCCAGATTACCCGGCCCTGGCCGTCGATCGCCCCGATCCGGTCGCCGTCGCCATCGAAAGCCACCCCGAAATCGAGGTTCTTGTCCGCGACCAGCGCCTTCAGATCGGCAAGGTTCTTTTCTTCAGTGGGATCCGGATGATGGTTCGGGAACGTCCCATCCACTTGGGTGAAGAGAAGATGGTGTTTGCCAGGAAGCTTCTGGACCAGACGTTCGAGCGCGGGGCCGGCGGCGCCGTTACCGGCGTCCCAGCCGATCGCCAGCCCTTCAAGCCCGGCACGGTCAATCCCGTCGAGCCCTTTGACCAGCCGGTCGACATATTGGTCGAGGATATCGCGGCTTTCGCTGGTTCCGGTCCCGCTTGCCCAGCCCCCCCGGGCGGCCAGTTTGCCCAGCAGCTGGATATCCGCGCCGAAGAACGGACGGCCGGCCAATACCATCTTGAAGCCATTGTAATTGGCGGGATTGTGGCTGCCAGTTATCTGAATGCCGCCCTGCACATCTTCCATTGAGGCTTCGGCATAGTACAGCATCGGCGTCGGCCCCATGCCCACCCGTACGGCATCAAGCCCGGCATCGTTGATCCCGTGCACCACCGCTTCTTCGAGCATCGGCGATGACGTGCGGCCATCATAACCAACCGCCACTTTCCTGCCTTTGCCCTTCTTGAGCAAGGTCGCGAAACCGCGGCCGATCGCATAGGCATCAGCGGCGCTCAGCGTTTCATCGATGATCCCGCGGATATCGTATTCGCGCAGCACGGTGGGGTGGAACTGGTGGCTCATTTTGCGTCTGCCTCAATCCTGTCGAGCCGCGCGATCAAAACATCGCGCGCGGCCGTGGCGGCGTGAACCGCCTGGTTGCTTCCCCCGCGGTCTGGATGGACGCGGACGATGAGGCGCCGGGTTGCATCGGCGATCTCGGCGCGCGTAGCCGCTTGGGCCACGCCTAGCAAGGCCCGTGCTTGGGCTTCCTTCTGGGATCGTTCACTTTTTTGCCAGAACTGCCACGGCCAATGGCCAGTCAACATGCGGCAGGCCAGTGATCCGAGCAGGGCGAGCGTGATCAGCTTGCCCACCGCGAATCACCCGGGCTGGCTCAGCGCCAGCTCAGGCTCGTGCCGACTTGGCAGCGGCAGGCCGAGCGCGCTGACCAGCGAGCGCAGCTCCTGGCGGGCGACCAGGTGGCTGGTCCCCAGTTCGCCAAGGTGCCCCTTGTCGAGCAGGGTCAGCCCCGAAGGGAACAGCTCGCGGTAGATCACCCGTTCGGACAGCCCCCCGGCAATCCGGAAGCCAACCCGCTTGGACAGTTCGGTCAGCGCCGAATCGAGCCGCTTCATGTTGCGCGCTTCGGTGTGCTGGGTGCGGTTGCGCACCACCACCCAGTCCATTTCGCGGCGCTTGTCGGTAAGCGTCGCCATGGCCCGCTTCTTGCGCGCCTCCCAGATCAGTTCGGCATAGAACGATAGCTTGCGGACCTTGAAGGTTTCAGCATCGACCTGGCCGATCAGATCGAAATCGACGAAACTGTCGTTGAGCGGGGTGACCAGTGTATCGGCTTCGGTTGCCACATGGCGCGCGAACGGATCATCGCGACCGGGCGTATCAAAGACCAGAAAATCTGCACCCTGGGCCAATTCAGCGGTCATGGCATCAAGCTCTTCGATCGTTTCGCCCCTGAAAACCGCGAAATTCGGGGTCGGCAGGGTGACCCCGCGGCGCTTTTCGGTTTCGCTGCGGTTTTCGAAATAGCGGTGCAGCGTCCGCTGGCGCGAATCGAGATCGATCGCCGCCACCCGCGCGCCTTGATAGGCCAAGGCCACGGCAACATGGACCGCGGTGGTGCTTTTGCCGGTGCCGCCCTTTTCATTGGCGAAAACGATGCGGTGTGGGGCGGTCAAAGTGGGCACGGGGGCTGGGTGAACTTTCGTTAGGCTGTTTGCTTTTGCTGCACCGCAACCTAATGCGTCTCGACAGCTTTCTCCAGCGGGCTTTATCCAAGGGGTACCCGGCGTGCAAATCGTGCGGCAACTTGATCCACTGCGCAATGTCACCGATACCCTGCGGCGCGAGGGACCGCTCGCCTTGGTGCCGACTATGGGCGCGCTGCATGAGGGCCATTTGACGCTGGTGCGCGCGGCGCGCAAACGGGCAGCGCATGTCGCCGTATCGATCTTCATCAATCCGCGCCAGTTCGGGCCGAACGAGGACCTGGCCAGGTATCCGCGCCGGCTTGAGGTCGATTGCGCGCTGCTGGCGGCTGAAGGTGTCAGCCTGGTCTGGGCACCCGAACCCGAAGCGATGTACCCCCAAGGCTATGCCACCACCGTTTCGGTCACCGAGGTCAGCGAAGGCCTGTGCGGCGCGGCGCGGCCGGGCCATTTTGACGGCGTGGCAACCGTGGTGCTCAAGCTGTTCAACCAGGTCCGGCCCGATCTGGCGCTGTTTGGTGAAAAAGACTGGCAACAGCTGGCCGTGATCCGCCGCATGGCGCGCGACCTCGATCTCACCAGGCCGCATGTCGCTGCGATCGAGGGGGTAGAAACCGTGCGCGAAGCCGATGGCCTCGCGCTGTCGTCACGCAATGCCTACCTTTCGGCCGAAGACCGCGCCAACGCCGCGGCCCTACCGCGCGAAATGCGCCGTGCGCTGGCCGCGATCCGCGCTGGCCAGCCGGTTGCCGATGCGCTCGGCGCGCTGATCGGCGCATTGATCGCGAACGGCTTTGTCTCGGTGGATTATGCGCAGCTCTGCGATGCCGAAACACTGGTGCCGCTGGCCCAACCCGGTGTGGCCCCGGCGCGCCTGCTGGTCGCCGCCCGCATTGGCGCAACCCGCCTGATCGACAACCTGCCGCTCTGAAGCTTGGCGGATTTATGCAATTACCCTGAATAGCTTTGTGGCACCTGTCCCGTCAGGCTGAGCGCGCTTGCGATCGCCGGGGGCAGGGCGGGTTTGCTTAGGCAAGCCCGCCCATTCTGTTTCTGGCCCAGCTGGCCAATCTTGCCTTTGCCAATGTCCCGACCCGCGAAGGCCACAATCACCTTGGGGCCAACAAACAGCGCAAAGACCTCGATCAGCGGGTGAGTGAAGGTGCCTATCCAGCCGATCCCGGTGGCGCGAACCTTGCCAGGATAGATCAAGGCGGCGCGACCTGCACATTTTCGCTGTCGTTCAACAAAAATGGTCCGCTCGGCACCTTCTTCCGCTATATCAGTCGATGGCGCTACCTACATCGCCCGCTACGACGATCTGGTGAACGGCAAGGAAGAGCCGATCGACGTCAGCCAGGTCGCCGTCAGCATGAACGGGATCGAACCGCAGGACGGCTGGTCGTAATTGGCAAGGTTGAAAGTATTCTTTGATGGCGGTTGCCGCCCAAATCCCGGGCGGATCGAAGCGGCCGTTGTCGTGCGTGGCAATGTCCAGCTGTTTGACGATTTGGGACACGGCACGAGCAGCGATGCGGAATGGCTGGCGCTGATCTGCGCGCTTGAATTGGCCCAAAGGCAGGGCCTTGCCGACATCGTATTGATTGGCGATGCGATCGCGGTGGTCCAGCAGGCCAACGCGGCGCTTCGAACCGGCCGCGCCAAACACCGGCATGCCGCCAGGTTTCTGGCCCTGTCTGCCAAGGCGCATCCGGTGCGGATCCGCTGGATCAAGCGCGCGCAAAATCTCGCTGGCATCGCGCTGGCCGCCCGGCACCCGCGATAGCGGGCCGGAAACCGGGCCTACAGATCATCGAGCCAGCCACCGCATGCAGTGTAGTGTTGCCGGCTGCATCGGTATAAGTGCGGCTGCGCAGCTTAGGCATTTCAGGCAGACCCATGGCCCGTAAACATTCGAAACATGATCCCTATCGCGACCTCGATCGCGACGAGGACGAAGTGCCTGCGGTGGCTGCCCACTGCTGGCTTTGCGGCCGGCCGATGGGCAAGACCACCGTCTTGCATCATCCCGTTCCCAAAAGCCGGGGCGGGCGCGATGTCGTGCCGATGCACCCGATTTGCCAGCAGACGCTGGTCGCGAATTTCACCAATTCAGAGTTGCAGCGTTTCGGCATGGATGTCGAAGGTCTGTTGGCGAACCCCGCGATCCGCAAATTTGTTGACTGGGTGGCAAAGAAAGACCCCGATTTTAACGCGCCTCAGGCTAGGAAACTACGTTGATTCGCAATACTGCCAGCGCAGCGCAGTACCTTGAACCGCGAACGTCGCCGCATGACGCGGGCGAGTTTTGCAGGTGCGTTGGCTCTGTCGCGGATCACCTCGGGTGAGGAGTTGAAATAGCGGAACGGGCTGGCGGTTTTGCGGGGGCGGGGCATGATTCGGCCCCAGCTTTCATGGACCCATGTCGCCAGTCGTTGCAGTTGCTCTGACAAGCCCAGTTCACCGACGTCTCTCAGCAGTGCGCCTTTTTGCATTTCCGGTGCTCCCGGGCCGTCCGCACGAGAACGCCCTCAGGGAAGATGGTAGGCGGACGATGTGATGGTGTTGAATATTATCGGATCAATCTCCGCAGCGCACGATGATGGCATTCCGACCGGATTCCTAAATGCGCCGATGAGCGCAGCGGCCCGTGCGCGGCGTGCCGCATTGATGGTCGTGATTATTGCAGGTCATCTGGTTTTGGCCCTTTGGATTTTGCTTGGTGGGAGCAGCTTTGCGGCTGTCCGCAAGCCGCAAAGCCTGACGGCGATCGACATTTCCGTGGATGTTCCAAAGCCCGACGCCCCGGCCAAAAAGGCGGTCGTTCCGCCAGTGCCAGACAAGCGGAAGGTAGCGCTTTTGCCCACAAAAGTGACCGTCGAAGCGGCGCCTCCGCCCGCATCGGGGAGCGGAAGCGGGAGTGGTTGTTCCGTAGCAAGCGCGGTGGGCGCCGCGCTGATTGCCGACGAACGTGCCATGGAAGAACTTGCCGCCTTGCCCGCCGAAGTCCGTTCCGATGCCGATGCGGTGATGTTGTGGAATGGGTCTTGGCTGGGCATCGCACCCGAAGCTCAGCAACTGGTGCCGCAACCGCAAACGCAAATCCCCGAGTTGAAACGCGTGGTCACGAATACGGTTCTGGCGCTTCCGGTAGAATGCCAAGGGGTTGAAACAGCAGGACCGCAACTGATCCCGATTCCCGAACCGGGCCGCACGACAATGGTGGTGATCGGTTCTGGGGTGTGGCGTTGGTCAGACCTGATTGAATTGCCCGTTACCGATCCGGAAGCTGGTCAAACCGGCGATGGATGGCTTGATTCGTTCAAACTGAGTGGGAACTGAATCGCCGTGACGTTACGCTGTCCATCACTGCGGCCCAATTGCACAATCAGATCAATCGTCGATCGGATATAGGTAACCGTCTCGCTGCGCCGCAAGTCACTGCCAGACTGACCGACAATCAACGCAAGCTGTTCGATCGCACCGCTGGGTGAACTGGCGTGGATCGTGCTGATCGAGCCAGGATGGCCCGTGTTAACGGCACGCAAATAGCTGAGCGCCTCAACGCCGCGGATCTCGCCCATAATGATGCGGTCCGGGCGCATCCGCAGCGCCGCTTCAAGCAAATCGGCCGAACTGACCGAGGCCTCGCCAAGCTTGCCGCGAACCGCCACCAGGCCGACTGCATTGGGATGAATCAATTGAATTTCCGGCGTGTCCTCGATCAGAACCAATCGTTCCTCAAGCGGAGCTTCTTTCAGCAAGGCATTGAGCAGCGTCGTCTTCCCAGTCGCGGTCCCGCCCGAAATCAGGATCGATTTGCGCGCGCGCACGGCATTGCCGAGAAACCCTGCGATGTCGCCTTCGCCAAGTTGAGCCAGCAGATCCTGATCAATCGCCTGCTGCGCCAGCGCGGCGTGGCCGACTTTCGAAAAAGCCCCGCTCGCCACATAATCTGCCAACGTCAGATCCGGCACAACGTGTTTGCGGATGGCGACCGTTACATGCCCCCGGGTTGCGGGCGGAGCGCAGATTTGAACCCGCGCCCCGCTTGGCAAAGTAGCGGCCAAGAGCGGGTGCTCACGGCTGATCCCCTGATCCGAAGCGGCGGCAATCTGGCGGGCCAGGCGCCACAACGCTGCATCGTCAAGGTTTGGACTGTCATGCTGCTCGATCCCGTCACTCGTCTCGAGCCATAGTTCGCCAGGACGGTTAACAAAAATGTCGGTCACGTCGGGCCGATTCAGCGCGTCTTCAAGTGGGGCCAGGAAAGCGCCCAGATATTCCAGCGGTTGGGCGTTCACCGGCGGGCCGGTCCGACTGCAGTGAAATCAAGGTCACGCGCAACGAAAATCTGGACCAATGCGCCTTGATTGGTTTTGATTGTGGGCGGGATGTCGTTTCCGCGCGAGGCCTGCGTAGCCAGCGCGTTCGCATCGTTGGCTGAATTGACGATAATGGTGGAACCGCCGCCGATCCGGCTTGCCAAGGCACCGATCCCGCCAGTCAGGACCGAAAGCAGGATAGCCCCGCCGAATCGCTTCAGAAAATGCCGGCTCACCTTGCCGCTCAATCCGCCCCGGCCCAACTCGTCGACGGCGGGCGAGCCAAGCGTGATTGACACCCCATCGGGGCGGATCAACCGGCTCCAGACAATGAAGATGCGGCTGGCCCCTTGGGCAACGCCTGAATTGTATTCGCCGATGACCCGGCTGCCAGCCGGGATGAGTACCGACGAACCATCGAACGACAGGACATCCTTGGTCACAACGGCGCGGGCATAGCCGGGCAAGTCAGAATTGAGCGCGGTTTCCATCACCGCGCTGATAATCGTGCCTTGCGGGATCAAACGGTTCAGGTTCGTCAATTGCCGCGCTTCGGAAGCTTCGGGCTGCTTCATGCCAACCCGCTGGGAAAATTGTTCGTTACCCGATCCTGTGGCTGCTTGAGGGCTGGCGGCATTGGCTGCGGCAATTGCATCACCGGTCGGATCGAGGCGGGGGCCAGCATCCTGCGCGGCTTGATCTTGTCCGATCGCGGCACCATCACCGCGTTCGGGCCCGGCCTGGTCCTGTCTCAGCGCGGCGCCGTCGGTGCGTGACGCGCCGCTGGCGTACAGATCTATCACCAGTGCGGACCCGCCAAACCGATCCGTCGCGGGCTGGCGCGTGATCAAGCTGGTTGTGGGTAGGGGCGGATAGCGGGCCGTATAGGCTGCGGCAGGCGGCGATGCGGTCAGCAATACCGGGGCTGCGCGCGGCACGAACGGCGCGGCGGTGACCAGCTTTGGCTCTGACATCAGCGTGGGAGCGGCCATCGATCTTTGCTGGAGCGGGGGCAGCGCGAGGGCCGAAGTCGCCTGATCGGAACGGGCCGACACCATCTTGGCGAAGACCGCACTGCCTACGAACAGCAACCCGATCGCCAACGGTGCGACCGCGGTGCGCGCTGCGGCGCGGGCAACGCGCGGACGCCGGACAGGAGGATCGCTGGGCATGGCTGGTTCCTATGGTTGCTTGGTGACGGTGGCAAAGCGTTTGCCGGCGCGCAAAGTGAACCGCCGGGCGCGCTGCTGGACGACTGCGACGCGGCCGCGCACAGTGACATTGACCAGGCTTTCGTCTTTCTTGGGCCCGCCCGCAAAAATAGCCGGCATCGCTACGTCTTCGGCAAATTCGAAATAGGTCTGGCGGCCATCGTCCCACACCCGGGTCGGCATCAGTCCGGTATCGCCCGCGAGCGCATAGCCGAAATCAAGGTTGACGGGCGGCGGCGGTGGTGGTGGCGGTGGCGCTTCGGCCATGATCGCAACCGGCACCGGGGGGTATTCAAACCGCAAAACCCACGGTGTTGCCGCCCCGCGGGGGGCAACCGACAGGCTGAAAGTATAATGCCGCACCGTGGTGACCACGGTCATATTGGTGCTGCCTTTGGCGCTTAACGGCTTGAGAAACAACATCCGCGCACGCTTGTTGGGGACGACCTGCCAGGCGGTTGCATCACCGATCGAGACATTTTCGATGCGCTCGTCCGGACCAAATTCGATCATGATTTGCCAGCCGACTGCGCCCTTGATCTCGATCACAGTGTCGGGCTGGTAAAACACCGTGTGGATATGCGGGTCCGATGCCATTGCGGGCGATTGTACCCCCGCGCAGGCGCACGCCAGCGCTACCGCGACCAGCGGTGCGATTGACCTCACTGGGTCGCTCCTTCGGAATCGCGCCGATAGCGCGTCACAACAAAGCCGAGCGGGTTGTCGAACCGGTCTTCAAGCCGCAACGGGCGGTCGTTGAAACCAAACGATACGGCGCTGACGTATGCCCGCGTATCGATGATCCGGCCCCCGGCGGCGCTGCGTTCAGTATCGTACCTGACCAGCCCTGCCCCCGGACCCACGAGTGAGACGCTTTTGATGCGGACTTTGACGGTGTCGCCCGGTGATAAAGCACGCAGTGGGCTGGCAGCGTTGTCGGCAGCCATCACCGCCACATACGCGCTGCGGACATCGCCCGACGAGCGCAGTTGCACGCGCCGATAATTGACGGCCAGGTCGGTTGCATCAAACGATTCGCGCGTCCGCACATAATTGGCCAGCTCGGCCTGAATCACCGCGTCGTTTTCACTCAGCTTGCCGTCTTTCAGCGTCGTGGCAACTTCGACCGCACCGGTCTGCCGGTCGACCGTGACAACATACGGCTGAACCGATTTCAATGGCATCATGAACATCATGGTGATCGCCAGCACCAATGCCAGCAGCCCCGCTGCGGCAGCCACGCCCCAGGCGATCTTGCGCATCCGCCGCTCGGCGGCAACGCGCTCGTCAACCCAGCTGAGGGCGGTAGCGTAATACTGATCGGTTTCGGTCATGAATCCCTGCGCTTGGCTGCGCGTGATGCGCGATTTCTGAGAGGCCGCCTGAGCGGCGGTGGTGCAAAGTAAGCACTGTCGGCGCGTGACGACACGGTCAGCGGACGACGCATTCCAGTTGTCATTGCCGTGGCAGCTGGGGTACCGCGCGCATAAACGGGAGCTGCGCGATCGGGCACCGTCTGGGCGTCGCGCCGCTGCAGCGTCTCAAGCGCGCGGACCACACCGGGATGGCTGGGCTCGCGGGCGCCGACGAGGATATTGGATACGCGGCTTTCAGCAGTCGCGTGGAATGACGTTGTCGCCGCTGGCTGATTTTGTCCGATAGCCGGCGCGCGTCCAGCCAGACGAATACCGCCCGCGATCGATCGCAACACCCCCAGCGCGGCCAGCAGCGCAATACTGAACACGATCGTCACAAGCCCGAGCGGCGTGACCGAACTTTCGAGAAATTGCCCTGCCGCCTGCTGGGCCAGATTGCGATCGAGAATCGGAATGACGATCGCCAGTTCGACTGCCGCCAGCACCAGCACCCCGATCGGGGCCAGCGCCGCCGCTACCAGCGCGCGCAACCAGCCTTCGAGCAGGCCGCGCGTGGCATCGAACAGCAGAAATCCCGCGACAACCGGGGTCAGGGCCAGCAACAGGGCCAGGACGATCCGCGAAACCACCAGCAGTCCCAGCGTTGTCATGGTCAGCAGGAAGGCCGAAACGTTAAGCGTCATCGCTGTCGCCGGGGGGCCACCCACGAGCGGTGAGGCGATCCCGGCGCGTTGCCGCCAACCGATGCTCGCCTGTTCGATCTTGTCGAGCGCGCTCTGGATCCCGGCGAGCGGCGGTGACGCGTCGATTGCCGTAACAAGTTCTTCGGCCACCCGGGTCGGCCCGCGGGCCACGGTATCATAAACCACACTCTGGACCATCGCCCACGAAGTGGCGAGCAGCAGCACAACCCCCATCCGGACCGCGAGCCGGGTCAGATCCGCCAGCACCAACCCCCGGCCGAGCATCAGTTGGTACCCGAAAAAGGCCACGGCGATGACCATCAAAGTCGTCAAGGTCGTGCCGGTCGCGCTTTGCGGCGAGGCCAGTGCCGCATAACCGCGCTCGACCAGTCCAAACGCCTGGCAATCGGTGTCCGCCAGCAACCCGGCAACCAGGCCGGGTGCATCGGGTGGCGGGCACGCTCCGGGGGTCACGCAGCTTCAACCAATCGCGGCAGCCACGCATGGGGTGCATCGCCCAGTTCCGCGCGCAGGGCATCGAGCATCCGCACGGTCCGCTCGCGCCCCGACAAGACGGTGAGCAGTTCGGGCTGGGATGCGAGATTGAGCCGCACCACAACGCTGTCGGTGCCGTGCTTGATCAGGAACGCGCGCGCGGTTTCCGGCATTTCGCGGATGATGTCGAACTCATCCTCGGTCAAGCCGAAGCCGCCGATGTAGTCGGCTGCCTGCGCGCTCGCGTTGGCCATGAATATCTGCGTTCCGGCTTGTTCGATGATTGCGCTGGCAATCCGGCTTTCAAGCGCGTCGGAAGCCGACTGGGTGGCAAAACCGACAATACCGCCGCGTTTGCGGATGGTTTTTTCCCAGTCGCGGATCCGTGAGACGAACACTTCGTCATCCAGCGCTTTCCAGCCTTCATCGACCACAATGATCGTCGGTTGGCCATCGAGCCGCTCCTCGACCCGGTGGAACAGATACAGCATCGTCGGCGCGCGCAGCGCCGGCTGATCAAGGATCGCGGTCATATCGAAACCCAGCGATGCCGCATCGATGTCAAGCCGGTCTTCGGCGTTGTCGAACAGCCAGGCGAACTCGCCGTCCGAATGCCACGGAGCCAGACGCGCCGAAAGGTCTCCTGCCGAAGCTCGCCCGCGCCCGCGAAACAGTTCCGCAACATGACGCAGACGGCGCAGTTCGGGACGCCCGGTCATCGCCGCAGCAACGGCTTCGGTGATCCACGACAGTTCCTCGACGTCGAGCGCCGGCCCCTCACCTTGCGCCAGCCGCGCCAGCCAGTCTCCCAGAAACCGGCGATTGACCGGCGTGTCGGGTAGCGCCAGCGGGTTCATTCCGGTGGGCACGCCAGGGCGCAGCGCATCGTAGCTGCCGCCAATGGCGCGCAGAAAAATCTCTGCGCCGCGGTCCTTGTCAAAGAACACGATGCGTGGATTGAACCGCCGGGCCTGGGCCAGCAGGAACGCCAGGACCACGGTCTTGCCCGAACCAGACGGCCCGATCACCGTGAAATTGCCCAAATCGCCGCGATGGAAATTAAAGAAGTACGGCCCGGCGGCGGTCGTTTCGAACAGCGTCACGGCATCACCCCAGTGATTGCCCTCGGCCCGCCCGACCGGGAAATTGTGCGCGCTGGCAAACCCTGCAAAGTTGGCTGTCGACACCAGCGCCTTGCGCGCGATGTAGCCAAAATTGCCAGGAAACTGCGCCCAGAACGCCGCTTCCAGCCCCAGCTCTTCGCGCACCACGGCAAAGCCCGCCTCAGACAAGGCCGCCTGGATTTCGCCTGCCGCCTCATCAAGCGCCTCGAGACTTTCGGCCCGGACCATGATCGTCAGGTGGTGCTCGCCAAAAGCAGCGCGGCCTGCCGCGACATTATCCTTGGCCGCAACCAGCTCTGAACGCAGCGACACCGCCGCGTCGTCGGCGGCGCGCATCCGCCTGATCACCAGGTCCATCCGCTGCTGCGCTATCCCGCGATCGACGAAGGCGAAGCTTTGGGTAACCACCATCGGCAGCGGCAAGCGGTAAATGTCGTCCAGCATCCCCGCCGTCGTGGCAGCGGGATAGTCCTTGACCGAGAGGATTGCGGCAAATTCGGCTGGCCGCCCCTCGCACGGCCCCAGTTCGAGTGCATCGACCCCGAACGCGACCGTTCGCCGGGCAACCGCGTGGCCCAGATCACCAAGCGGCAACAGCGCCGGATTTTTGGCAGCATTGAACAGCTCGCCAAAGAATGCCAGCTGCTCGGACGCGAGGCCGACGCTGGCTTCATAGGCGGTCAGCAACCGGGGGTGATAGGCATCGAGCGCGGCCATCAGTTGCTCGCTAGCCTGAACCAGCACGCGCCGGTCGGCCGCACGGTCATCGCTGGCGGGTCCGGGGGCGCCGGTAAACATACCCATCAGCCGCTCTGCCAGCCCGGCCTTGCCGCTCAGCGGACGGACGATCAGCGTGAGGTACAGGTCATTCACGTAAAGTCGCCGCGAGGCGAGCAGCGCGTTCCAGTTTTCATCCAGTTCGGCGCTGAAATCGTCCCCGAACGCGCCTTCGATCCGGGCTGAAACTTCGCGCCGCACGACATGGTGGTAAAGGGCGAAGCGCGCCGAGCCGATCGCCTGGAACATGTTGTCGCGCACCGCGAGCCGGGATTCCAGCTCGGCGCGTCCGATTGTTTCGAATGGCAGCCCAGTCAGGGCAATGACATGCAGCAGATGACCCTCACGGGTCAGCACGGTATGATCGTCGATCTGCGCCAGATACGGCAGGTGGGTGCCCACCGCCGTTTCGCGCTGCGCGGCCTGATCACGGGCAGTAAACATTGGCGCCCCTGAGCTTGTAGTTCCTGACGCGCGGGGTGCGCCGCAACCGGGTCAGCCACAGCGCCATCACGTGCGGATCGCGCAGATGTGCGGCGTATCCCACCGCGTGGATCAGCAGCGAGGGCAGCAGCGCCAGCGGCGTTTTGAACACCAGGAACAATTCAGCGGCGACAATCGCGTTCAGCACGAAAAACGGGTAAGTTACGCCCGCGACAATTTGCGGCCGGGCCAACGCTTTGAAGAGGGGGTCAGCCATGCTTCAGCCAGCGCCCGCTGCAGATCGGATCCCCGAGACGATCGACGCTGCACCGAAGACAACGAACAGCCCCAGCACAACGGTTGCGCCGTACCGCCAGTTGATCCGGCCAGTGAGCATCATGAAACCGACCGCGGCAACCGCCATGACGGCAATGGCGGTGGCGACATTGCCCAGCATGGTGCCCTGAAGCCATTCAGCGGCATTGCCGATCGCGCCGGAGCCCGCCGGGTCGCTAGCGGCCAATTGCGCGTAGGCCGGGCTGGCGATCAAGCTCAGAAGCACGGCGAAAGAACGTGGTTTCATATACTGGGCACCTCGATCAGCAGGATTGGCAGCGGCGCAGGATCAGATTGCGGGGCCGCGGCGTTAATTTGGGTTACGCCGGTGAAGGCTGATGTACCGTATGGCGGGGGCAGACCGGCCGGTCCCGACCAGCGGTTCATGATCGTGCTGACGTAAACGCGGGTTTCGCGAAACGGCGGGATACCGCCATAGCGCCTGACAGCACCCGGACCTGCGTTGTAAGCGGCGAGCGCCAGCGGAACATTGTGAAAAGTCGCGAGTAGCTGCGCAAGATACGCTGCTCCGCCATTGATATTTGCGATTGGATCATTGGGATCAACGCCCAGCTGAGCTGCCGTTGCGGGCATCAACTGCATTATGCCGCGCGCGCCTTTAGGGCTGACAGCATTGTTGTTGCCCCTGGATTCGGTCCAGGCAACGGCGCGTAACAGATCGGGGTCGATGCCATACCGGCGGGCCGCTAATTCATATGGATCATCGGACGATACCTGTTCGCTGGCAGCTGCCACAGCAACGCGCGGGTTGGTGGGCGCTGCTGGCGCGCCGACAATTCGCGCTTCGCCATCGTCGGATATCTCGATTACATTTGCCTGCGCGATACCCGGTGAAACCAGCAAGGCGAAAAGTAGTAGTGTTTTCGATCGCACGTTCCAGCACCTCCTCTGGACAAGTGGAAAGGGTTCGCACCGGCACCGTGAGGAGGGTCACGGCACCGATGCGAGGCGTTATTTGATGTCGACCGGTTCGGTCAGGAGCGAAACGGCAATGATGTCTCCGTCGGCAACGTTGTAAGGCTCGGAATTGTTATCGGCGCGAAACGCGGTGCCGAAGGCAATTCCGAATGAATCCTCTTGCCGCACCATCACTCCTCCGCCGCCGGGAGGCGGGGCCTGGTAGCTGGAACCGCACGCCGCGACGGCAAGGCCAAGGCCGAGCAGACACGCGCCGCGCAAGGCAAGGCTGGGGTTGCGCTTCATTTTCGGTCCGATCACGGTTGGGTCTGCGGGCGCGGAGCGCCGCGGAGCGGTGGGTTGAGATACGGAAATGCGTTCAGGATGTTGGATGCCGAGCTGGGCGCACCATCGGTGAACGCCACCAGCCCGGTCGGCGCGTCAGCAGGCTTGCACAGCCCCAGGTCGGTCATCTTGCCGGCGATCGGCACCGGATGGCACAACCGCCCCATCGCGACGCGCAGAACGATATCGACCGTATCATCACCCGGCCGGCGTCCGTTGGGGAAGCCTGCCAGATCGTTACCGACCACACCGAGCGGGTGCTGCGAGCCGCGCGGTGTCGGGGTGACCCCCGTGTTCAACCGCAACATCTCGGACGCAGTCACTGTCTTGAGCTGGTTAAGCGACGCGATCCCGGTCAGGAAAGTTGCGACCAGATCGTTGCGCGGAAAGTTGGTGGGCGCCAGATTGGTAAAGCTGGTCCCCAAGGTCGCGTTGACCGCGCCGCGGAACAGCGCATCGAGCAGTGCCGGGAAGGTCGGGTTTGTAACATAATCAGCCAGCGCACCGTCCTGCGTGGGCTTGGACGCGTTGAACTGATCCTTTTGCGGGACGCCGATAACCACCTCGTTCACCAGCGGCATGCCAAGACGTGACACCTGCGTGTAAGCGCCGCCATAGAGCGCCGGCGATTTGTAGTTCGCGTTCGGTTTGTTCAATTTCGCTTGCGGGAGGCTGGCGGTGGACCAGACGCCGATGACGCCGTTACCGGTGCCGGTCAGGCAGGCTATCGGCACTTCGATCGCGACCGAGGTAACATTCTTCTTGCCGATCAGCTCCTGGTTGTCCTGGCTCTGCGTAATGCCACCAGGAAACGGTGAGCCATTGCCATAGACCGGATCATTATCGCCTTCGATCGGCACGAAATTGACCAGATCGAAAATTGGCCCAAGGTTGACCGCGAAGTATTCGGCGCGCTGACCTGCAAAAACACGGCCCTGACTCGCGCATCCGGGAATGGCCGCGTTGTAGACAAACTGGCTGGCGTAACCCGGGTAGTTCGAAATGGTTTTGTTGCCGGCATTGTCGAACGGCTTGAGGAAACTGCCACCGGCGGCATTCGTGACCGTACCGCGTCCCCCAGTACGGCGATTGTTGGTAATCTGGGTGACGGTGTAGCTCTCATCTTCGCCCAGGTTGGCATCGTTGGGGGCAGCGATGGGGCCGATCTGGCGCAGCGGGATCGGCAGCGTTTTGCCGCCCACCGTGATGGTCTTGCCGGTATCGCCCTTCAGCGTGTTGGTGAATTTGAACTGGTACGTAAGGTCTTCAACCCCGTCGCCGGTGTTATCGACGTGGATTTCATAAATCGCGTCAGGATCCATCGTGTAGTAATTGGGACCATCGCCGGGATTTTCGCCCGGCTGGAAATTGGCAATCAGGGTGACATAGGCTTCGCGGCCCGGCTCGTAGCTGCGGAACGCATAGAGGTCAGTATTGTCAACTTTGGGGCTCTCAGTGATCGCAGGAGCTTCACGGTGACTGGAGGACAAGGCCGGCGATGTCAAAGCGACCATAACCAGTCCGCTTACGGCGCCCAGTAACATCTTTTTGCGCATAGATCTCTCCATCAAAATTAAATCGTCAAACATGACTGCTGTGATTTTAGGCACGGCGCTGACAAATTGTTGCACAGATTATGGTGCTGCAATTGCCGACAATGGTGCTTTGGGTGCGGCGCGTTTTGCACAACGCAGAAGTTGGCCGTAACGGCTTCGAGAACCAATTTGCGGAAAGTTCAAATGCAAAAACGATCCATACGAAGCGTGGCGTTTACCGTCGCCGTCGGTTTGGCGGCAGGCCCGCTTGGAGCGCACGACTTCTGGCTGCAGCCCCGAAACTACTGGACCAGTCCTGGCGGCACCATTCCGATGCTGTTGCTGGTCGGGCACGGCGCGGCGCGTCAACGCTCGACCATTCCGGCTGACCGGTTTGTGCTGTTTCGCTCCGCCGGGCCCAACGGCGTCCGCAACCGGATCAGCGATATGACGCTGGGTTCCACCGCCGACGCGGCCTTGTCTTTCGCCACACCAGGCACATTCGTGGTATTTTTCTCGACCAGCAACATCTCTAGCAATTTGCCCGCTTTGCGCTTTAATGAATATGCCAGTGCCGAAGGCCTTACGCAGGTGCTGGCGCGGCGCGCCGCCAATGGATCGATGCGCAAGCCGGGCCGCGAGCTCTATTCGCGCCGGGGCAAAGCCATTGTGCAAGTAGGCCCGCCGGGGAAAACCCCGCAGCCCCAGGTCACCAGACCGGTGGGTCTCGGACTTGAGATCGTGCCCCTTAGCAATCCCTACGCGCCCGGAAATTCCCCGCAGTTCACCGTGCAAGTGCTTTACCGCGGGCAACCGTTGCCGGGCGCACTGGTCAAGCTCAATAACCTTGCGGCAGATGCCAAGCCGGTCGAAATGCACCGCACGGACGCCAGCGGACGCGCCACGTTCAAGGCGCGCCGGGCAGGCCAATGGCAATACAACGTTGTGTGGAGCCAACCACTCGCCAGCAATACCGCCGCAGATTTTCTGACGACGTTTTCAAGCCTTACTTTCGGATTCCCGGATGTCCGTTCCGGTCGCTGAAATGGTCAGCAAAAACGGTCCGATCGCGCGGCCAGCGATTGGCGCGATCGCGTTTCTGGCGGGGTTGTCGTGCTGCGCAGCGCCGGCCTGGGCCCACTCCGCTGAAGGCCTGGCGGGCGGCTTTGCGGCCGGGTTCATGCACCCGTTCCTGGGTCTGGATCATCTTCTGGCAATGGTGTCGGTCGGCTTGTGGGGCGCGTTTCTGGGACGCCCGATGATCGCGGCGCTGCCGGTCATATTCCCCGCAGTCATGGCCTTTGGCGCACTGCTGGCGATCCTCAATATGCCCCAGCCACCGATTGAGCTTGGGATCGCGCTGTCGGTGCTGGCCCTGGGAGCGGCGATTGCCTGCGCATACCGCGCGCCGATCTGGCTGGCCGGCTCGCTGACCGGAATGTTCGGGTTGTTCCACGGCTTTGCGCATGGCTCTGAAATCCCTTCGCTGGCAGACCCGGTGGCGTTCAGTACCGGCTTCGTGTTCGCCACCGGCTTGCTCCATGTTACGGGCATCGGGCTGGGCCTCGCCAGCCATCTTAAGGGAGGAACGCTGGCCATCAGGGGCGGCGGCGCGATAATTTCGCTGTGCGGAATGTACTTCCTGGTTCAGGCGGTGGCAGCATGACCGGCAGCACTTTGCCCGCTGCGCTGATTTTCGCTGCGCTTGGCTTTGCCTTGTCTTTTGCGCCGCACCGGGTTCGCGCGCCTGCGCTGCTGGCGGCAGCGATCATGGCGGCCGTGCTGCTGCAAATCCCACTCGATGATTCTGCTGCTGTGCTCATTTACTTTGCATGCTGGGCCAGCGTGATCGTCGCTGCGGCAAGCGTGCATCTGCCTGGCGGTTTGCCAGAACCGGCGGCGTTGGTCCTGTCGCTCGTCTGCGGAGTTGCGGCTGGCGCGGTCATTGCCGCGGCGGGAAACGCGCCAGATCTGGCCGTGGCAGCGCTCGCCGCGCTGGTGATCTTGCCAGCCAGTTGGCTGGTCGGCACCGGCCGGGGCATCGCCGTGAAAGTCGTGACGAGCTGGCTCATCGCGATCGCGCTGCTCGCGGCGTTTTTACCGCTCACCCCGACACCGGGCTACGCTCCCGATCATATGCAATAACCAACGCGAGAATTTGTCAGCCCACTGAAACCATCAGACCCCATGGCTCGTACCTTCCAAGGGATGGCGAGCAACGGGATGCTAATATGCAAACAGGCACACATGTATTTGGCCCGGCGTATTTTTCAGGTTCAGCCCTGTTGAACCGCGATACCGAGATGCTGCTCAGTCGCCTCTGCGTCGACGTTGTATCGGCTTCCATAGGTGAAATCACGCCGGAGTGTGTCCAGCGTCTTTCGGCAGCCGATCAAGTTATCGTCCTGTATGTCATCAAAGGCGATGGTGTGCTGGAATGGACCGGCGGGGAAATCGCGCTCGGCGAAGGAATGGTCGTTGTTATCCCAAACAATTCCCAAACGATATTAAGGGGATACGGCGAATGTGATGCTGCGAAAGATGGTGCAACGGTGTCCGCCGCGCCATCCCATGGCACCACATCGGACAACGCTGGAAAGCTGGTTATCGTCTCTTCGCTTGTCACTGCCAGCGCAGGTCATGGGCTCGGTTTTTTTGAAAGTCTCAAACATCCGCTGGTCGAAGACGCGAATGACTCGCTTCTGACTCTGATTTTCGGCGGTATCCTGAATGAACTGGAAAATCCGGGAATCGGCAGCAAATGCATTGTCGAAGCCTTGATGAAACAGGTCTTTATTGTCTTGCTGCGACGCACTCTGGCGGGCCACAAAAATTTCACTCCACTCTATCTGACGGTGGCGAATCCTAGCTTGGCACTTGTGATCAATACGATTCAGGATAGCCACGCGGAACGACTGTCGATCCCCAATCTGGCCAGGATGGTCGGCATGACCCCGTTCGCTCTGACCCAGGAGTTTGAGCGCGTATTTGGCGAAAGCCTGCTGGAATATATTCAGGGCGTCCGGCTTTATAAGGCCTCTAACCTGCTGACGCAAACGGACCTGCCGATCAAATCTATCGCCGCATCGGTCGGGTTCGCCAGCCGTAGTCACTTTTCACGGGCCTTCAGGAAGCGGCAGGGTGAAGACCCAACCAGCTTCCGCAAAAACCAAGCCAACTGCGCGATTGAATTTCTGCAGGACCGCGATAGCGATCAGCTGATGTTGATCGTTACCCGTCGTTAGAAGGCCTCAGCCAAGCTGCGATAGATGATCATGCGCGGGGCCAGTCCAAAAGCCGCCCGCATGTCCGTCGTGAAAACATTCAGCATAATTCGCAGCTTAGATTAGCGGAGGGCGAACCTCGTATGGGGATCTTTGTCGGCCTTCCTTCGCGCCCTAGTAGAGCGGTAAGCGCTAACATAGTCGACGCTAGCGGTGCCGCCAGTCGCGCGGCATTGCTGCGCGGCTCGGGCAGCTTGAAGAGCTCGCGCTGCGCGACGGAAAGTGCGTGGTGACCATTCCGATTGCATTGCCACTCAGGGGCGGACGGCGTTCGATCGCCGCCGGTCAGCCCGATAGCGCGGATCACGACACCACGCTGATCGCCGCCCTCCGCAAGGCCCATGCGATGGTAGGCCAAGATGAGCGGGGACATCCGATAATCCTGACCGTGCCCAAATCGCCCTATGAGAGGCGCCTGCTGCGGCTCGCTTTCCTCGCCCCGGACATCCAGCAGGCGATCCTCGCCGGGCGCCAGCCGCGCAGCCTCAATCTCGAGCAGATGATCCGCGGCGAACTGCCGCTGGCCTGGTCCAGGCAGCGCGAAATGCTCAGGTTCCAGGCGCCCCGCGCCCATCCCTGTTAATGCGATCAAATGACCTGCTACGGCCGATTAACAGGCCTGTTATGGTCGACTAAATGTCCTGTTCCGGCGAATAACAGGGAATTGGGGTTTTGGGGCTCCGAACTCGCGGAAATCAGCGGGTTCTTGCAGGCCAGCCTGCCCGGAATGACCCCAAAACAGCTGTTTCAGGCCCGCTTTTTTGCATTTATCCCTGTCATCGCTGAAAACAGGGAGACCGAACCGATTACGATCCGTGCGGAGACTGCGGCTCGCACCTAGCCTGAAAGCAGGCTGGAGACAGCGCAAATCGCCGAGCTGGAAACGGATTGGACCCTGTAACCCCGCCAAAGCCGGGGCATTCGCGCGGCGCCCTGAAGACGGAGACAAGTGCTGGGACTGCGTGGCGGAGCGGGAGGGATTCGAACCCTCGATACGCTTTTGACGTATACTCACTTTCCAGGCGAGCGCCTTCGACCACTCGGCCACCGCTCCGCATGCACTGGAATGGGCAGCGCCCTAGCCCGCCGCGTGCGCCAGCGCAAGGCAGCTACGCAAAGGGTGGCGATCAGAGGATGTAACGCAGCTTGATCTGGGTTTGATGCTGCCCGCTCAGCACCAGCTCGGCCTCGGCAAACCTGGGCGCGCGGGGCTTGAAGCCGGGGTTGCGCGAAAAGCCGTAGCCTTCCTTGGGGATCCCGGCGAACCGATCCAGCTTGCCGTTGGCATTGGCATCGTGAAACACGCTGACCGCGTAGCTGCCCGGGGCAAGTCCATCGAAGCTGACCGCGGCCTGGCCATTGGCAATCGGTAGCGAAGCGGTGCGCACAACCTTGGCCTTGCAATCGGGGAACCCGGCCTGCGGCGGGCACACCGCGACGCGGATCAGGCCTTTGGCCGACGTGATCCCCGTCACGCTGATCTGCAGCGAGGCCGGGCCGCCCTGCGCGAGGCCCGGCCGGACCTGCGCAAATGCGCCAATGGCGACGAGCGTTGCGGCAAGGGCAAGACGGATGGTCGATCGGATCATGCGTGCTCCTTAGGCAATGCGCGGCGCGCGCAAAACCCCCAGGCCGGACATTGCGCCACTTCCCCTTGGGAGGGGTGGGCCGCGGCATCGCTTTGTCCTAAGCAGCAGGTGATGAACGACAGGTTGCCCGTGGTGATCGTTGGCGGCGGGCTGGCCGGGGCCCTTGCTGCCGTGCGCATGGCCCAGCGCCGCCCGGATCTGCCGCTGCTGCTGATCGAGGCAGGCGCGGCGATCGGCGGCAACCACACCTGGTCGTTCTTCGACAGTGATGTGCCTGCCCCGGCCCGTGATCTGATCGCGGCGCTGAACCCGGTGCGCTGGCCGCGCCATTCGGTTCGCTTTCAGGCACTCGCGCGCGATTTTGACGCGCCCTACAATGCGTTCCGGGCCGAAGCGCTAGACCGCCTGGTCCGTGCCACGCTCACCCCGCAGCAGTTGCGCTTCAATACGCCGGTGGAGCGGCTTGAAGCGGACGGCGTGGTGCTTGCGGGGGGTGAGCGCATCGCCGCGCGTGCGGTGATCGATGCGCGCGGGCCGCAAGGCGCGGTTCCGGCGCTGGAACTGGGCTGGCAAAAATTCGTCGGGATCGAATTCGCCGCCTCTGTGCCCGATCCGCAGCGCGCGATGGTGATGGATGCAACGATGCCGCAAATCGATGGCTACCGCTTCGTCTATGTCCTGCCGCTGGCGGCTGACCGGGTATTGGTGGAAGACACCTATTATGCCGACGGGCCAGCACTTGATGTCGAGATCGTGAGCGAAAGGGTGCGGACGCTGGCGGCCGAGCGAGGAATTGCCGGGGCCGAATTGCGCCGCGAATCGGGCGTGCTGCCAATCCTGATCGGCGGCGATCCGCAGGCCTTCTGGCCGGCCGGTGATCCGGTGGCACGGCTGGGGCTGGCCGGCGGATTTTTCCATGCAACGACTGGCTATTCGCTGCGGCTGGCATTGCTGCTGGCCGAGGAGCTGTCCACGCTGCCGGGCCGCCTGGAAGGCCCGCAGCTGGCCGCGTGGAGCCGCCAGCGGTTCCTGTGGCACTGGCATGACATGGGCTTTTTCCGCATGCTCAACCGCATGCTGTTCCGCGCTGCCGCACCAGATCAGCGCCACCGCATTTTTGCCCATTTCTACCGGCTTGGCGAAGATCGGATCGCCCGCTTCTATGCCGGTGAACCCACGCTTGGCGACAAATTGCGGATCCTTTCGGGCAAGCCGCCGGTGGGCATCGCTGCGGCGCTCAAGGCACTGATCCGCCGATGACGCTGCGCACCGAACTGGTTGCCGCCGCGCGCGAAACGATCGCCAAAGGCTCGCAAAGCTTTGCCGCGGCAAGCACGCTGTTTGCCCCCGCCACGCGCGAACGGGCCTGGCTGCTTTACGCCTGGTGCCGCGCGGCGGACGATCTGACCGACGGGCAGGAACTAGGCCATGGCGCAGCGCCCACCGGGGCAGCACGCGACGTGCAGGCGCAGCTTGAGGCTCTGACCGCCGCCGCACTTGATGGCTGCGCCGCCGTTCCCATGCCCTTCGCAGCGCTGCGCGAAGTTGCCCGCGAAACCGGCATGCCGCGCCGCTTCATCGACGATCATCTGGCCGGTTTCGCGCTCGACGCGGCAGACTGGCGGCCGCAGGATGAGAATGACTTGCTGCGCTATTGCTATCATGTAGCTGGCACGGTCGGCTGCATGATGGCGGTGGTGATGGGCGTTTCGCCGCAGGACCAAGACACGCTCGACCGGGCCTGCGACTTGGGTCTGGCTTTTCAGCTGGCCAATATCGCACGCGATGTGGTGCCCGATGCACAGGTCGGGCGTTGCTATATACCGGCACACTGGCTGGCGCGCGAAGGGCTGGACGAAGCCCAGCTGGCCGATCCGGCGCAGCGCGCTGCGGTATCGCGGATGGCGCAGCGGCTGGTCGCCATGGCGGCGGGCTATCGCCGGTCAGCGCGCGTCGGCGCGGCGCGGCTGTCCTTTCGTTCGCGCCTTGCCGTGCTGGCGGCCGATGGCATCTATGGCGCGATTGGCGAGAAGGTGGCCGAACTGGGCCCGCACGCCTGGGACGCGCGCGTGCGGATCAGTGGTGCGGGAAAGCTGGGCCTTGCCGCCCGGGCTGGCCTGCGCAGCCTTAGCAGCGGCGGCAATGCCCCGCGCGAGGGGCTGTGGACCCGGCCGCGTCAGCCCTGACGCTGCGGTGCACGCAGCCGCGCGCGATCCGAATCGCGCAGCTGCTGGCCTAGCACATCGATTGGCGGCGCCAGCAGAAATCCGAAGCTGACCGCGCCGTGCTTGCTCTCGGTCACGTGGTGAAGCCGGTGCGCCTGAACGATCCGTTTGAAGTATGCGCTTTTGGGCACGATCCGGTGCGGCAGACGGCGGTGGACCACCAAGTCGTGAAAGCCGAAATAGATCGCGCCGTATCCGGCGATACCTGCGCCCACTGCGGTCGCCGCGTCGCCCCAGCCGCCGCGCATGCCCAGCCAGATCAGCACAATCGACGGAACCGCGAAAATCACGCCGTAGAGGTCGTTCCATTCGAACGCACCCGCACGCACCCGGTGGTGGCTGGCGTGGAGGAACCAGCCCGGCCCATGCATCACCCAGCGGTGCGTGGCATAAGCAAACAGTTCCATCGCGGCGAGCGTGGCCACAAAGATCGCTACGAGAATCACTGCCTGCATCGCTGCACCCTACACGATCAGGCTGGCCGTGGCCTTGGCACTGCCGACCACGCCGGGAATGCCTGCACCCGGGTGCGTTCCGGCCCCGACGAAATAGAGGTTGGCGAAGTGATCGTCGCGGTTGTGACCGCGGAACCACGCGCTTTGCGTCAGGACCGGTTCAAGGCTAAACGCGCTGCCAAGGTGCGCGCCAAGATCATCGGCGAAATCCTGCGGGGTGTAGTGGAAGCAGGTGTCGATCCGTTCATCGAGATCGGGGATCAGCAGATCGCGCACCCGCCCCAGCACCACATCACGGTAGCGCGGCCCTTCGATTGCCCAATCAACCGGCGCGCGGCCCATGTGCGGTACCGGCGCGAGCGCATAAAAGGCCGCTTTGCCAGTGGGCGCCATGCCCGGATCGGTCGCGCTTGGGTGGTGGAGATAGATCGAGGGATCATCCGCCAGCCGGCCGTGCTTGTAGATGTCGTCGAGCAGCGGGCCATAGCGATCGGAGAACAGGATCGAATGGTGCGCGATTTCGGGAAAGCTTCCGTTCAACCCGAAATGGACCACGAACAGGCTGGGCGAAAAGCGCTTGCGGGTCAGCGAGCGGACCTTTCGTGCGGCATAGTCCGAACCGGCGATCAGGCCATAGCTGTGCACCAGATCGCCGTTGGTCGCGACCAGATCAGCCGCAAGAACCTTGCCGCTGGCGGTTTCGACCCCGCTTACGCGCTTGCCCGCGTGGGTGATCCGGCTGACTTTCTCACCCAGCAGCAGCTTGCCGCCAAGCCGCTCGAACAGCGCGACCATGCCCGATACCAGTGCATGGGTGCCGCCTTTGGCGAACCAGACCCCGCCCAGCTTTTCGAGCTGGTGGATCAGCGCATAGATGCTGCTGGTTTTCATCGGGTTGCCGCCGACCAGCAGCGAATGGAATGACAGCGCCTGGCGCAGCTTGTCGTTGCCGACGTAGCCTGAAACCACCGAATAGACCGAGCGCCAGGCCTGGTATTTCGCCAGCGCCGGCGCGGCCTTGAGCATCGCGCCGAAGTTGAGAAACGGCACCGCGCCCAGTTTGAGGTAGCCTTCTTCGTAGACGCCCTTCGAATATTCAAGGAACCGCGCATAGCCCGCGACATCGGCAGGATCGAGCTTGGCGATCTCGGCGTTCAGCTGGGCTTCGTCGTTCGAATAGTCGAACTGGGTGCCGTCATTCCAGATCAGGCGGTAGAACGGATGAACCGGCAGCAGCGTCACATCATCGGCCAGCCGGCTGCCCGACAGCGCCCACAATTCTTCCAGGCAGGCCGGATCGGTGATCACCGTCGGTCCGGCATCGAAGATATAGCCGCCCTTCTTCCAGACATAGGCGCGCCCGCCCGGGCGATCGCGCGCTTCGACGATGGTGGTGGCGATCCCGGCGCTTTGCAGGCGAATGGCAAGCGCAAGCCCGCCAAAGCCGGATCCGATCACGATCGCAGTGGTGGGGTTTGTCATGGTGCTTGCACCTATTGTGCGGGGGGCGCGAGGCAACCTGTCCCAAAGTGCGGATACCATTGACTGGCCCGGACCATCACAGTGCAGTTCTGAAAGGTGATGGATGTCCGCCCGCATGAACATGCCCGAAGCACAACCGGCTAGCCCGATGGTCCCGGCGCGCGTGCTGCTGGCCAATCCGCGCGGGTTTTGCGCTGGTGTGCGCCGTGCGATCGAAGCGGTCGAGGGCGCGCTCGAACGGCACGGCGCGCCGGTCTATGTACGCCGCGCGATCGTCCACAACCGCGATGTGGTGGAACGGCTCGAAAGCCTCGGCGCGGTGTTTGTGCAGGATGTCGATACCATCCCCGAAGGCAGTGTGACGATCCTTTCGGCGCATGGTTCGGCGCGCGGCGTGCGTCAGGCCGCCGATTCACGCGGATTGCGCGTGGTCGATGCGGTCTGCCCGCTGGTTGCCAAGGTACATGCCGAGGTTGAGGCCTGGTACCGGGCCGGACGGCATGTGATCCTGATCGGCCATGCCGGTCACCCCGAAGTGATCGGCACGCTGGGCCAGGTTCCGGCCGGCGCCATCTCGGTGATCTCGCAGGCCGGAGATCTTGACCGGCTGGATCTGCCTTCCAACAGTGCGGTTTCCTATGCCGTCCAGACCACCTTCGCGATGCGCGATGCTGAAACCCTGATTGCCGCGATCGAAGCCCGCTTTGCCGACGTGGCCGGTCCGCGCGCCAGCGACATCTGCTATGCCACCACCAACCGCCAGGCCGCGATCGAAGCCATCGCGGCGCAGTGCGATCTGGTGCTGGTGGTCGGCGATGAAATGTCATCCAATGCCCGCCGGCTGGTCGAAGTGGCCAAGGCCGCGGGTTGCCGCGAAGCCGTGCTGATCGCTGGCGCCGCGGCGCTGCCGATGGCAAAAGTACTATCCGCGCCGACGATTGGCCTTACCGCCGCCGCATCAACCCCCGAAAGCGCCATCGCGCAGGTTTGCCTGACTTTGCGCGCGCTGGGCTGCACCTTGATCGAGACCGCCGGCAGCAAGGAGCGGGTGCGCTTCAAGCCGGTCGATCTGGATGCCTTGACCCGCCCTGCGCCATCGGGCTCGCTCGACGACCGGCTGGCGCAATTGCGCGGGGCCATCGATACCGCGCTCGAATCTGCAATCGGCCCGGCGCGCGGGCGTGACCGGCGCTTGTGGGAAGCGATGCGCTATGCCGCAATCGGCGGCGGCAAGCGCTTTCGCGCCTTGCTGGTGGCGGCGGTCAGCGAACTGGTGGGCGGCACGCACGCTCAGGCGCTGCGCGTCGGCGCGGCGATCGAATGCGTCCACGCGCAATCACTGATCCACGACGATTTGCCCTGCATGGACAACGATGATCTGCGCCGCGGCCGGCCGACGCTGCACCGCAAATTCGATGAAGCAACAGCAGTCCTGGCCGGCGATGCGCTGCTGGCGCTGGCCTTTGAGATCCTCGCCGATGAAGCGACCCATCCCGATGCCCAGGTGCGCGCGCAGCTGGTGCTCGCGCTCGCCCGTGCGGTCGGTCAGGACGGGCTGGCCGGCGGGCAGATGATGGACCTCTACCCGCCTGCCAGGCCCAGCGCGCAAGACCTGTTCGAGTGCGAATCGCGCAAAACCGGCGCCCTGATCCGTTTCGCGGTTGAAGCGGGCGCGCTGCTGGGCCGCTGTTCGGGCGAAGAACGCGCGCGCCTGCTGCGCTTTGCCGAGAACCTGGGGCTGGTGTTCCAGATCCGCGACGACATCCTCGACGCGATTGGCAACGCGGCGCAGCTTGGCAAAGCGGTGGGCAAAGATGCTGGCGCCGGCCGCAACAGCGCGACCGCACTGCTCGGCCTCGAAGGCGCGGCAGACCAGGCCAGCCGGCTCGAACTGGCCTGCAACGAAGCGCTCGATCCGTTTGGAGCGCGCGCGCGGCCGCTGCGCGACCTGACCCGCTTCGCCGTCCAGCGGATGCATTGAAACTTTCCTGCTCCGGCGCGGCCGAGGCAGACAGCTCCTAAAGCCCGGCCTCGATCGCGATCCGGATCGCTTCGGCCACGGTGCGCACACCAAGCCCGCGCAGCATCGCGGCGCGGTGCATCTTGATCGTGCGTTCGGTCAGGCCAAGCTCGTAGGCGATCTGTTTGTTGAGGCGGCCCTTGGCCAGCGCCTCAAGGATCTGGCGCTGGCGCCGGCTCAGCCCATCGACCAGCGCGTGCGCGCGCTCGTGGCGGCTGGCCCCGGTATCGTCGATTTCCATCTGCGAACCCAGGAAATAGGCCAGTTCACCCTGCTCGTCGAACAGCGGGGCAATCATCACAGCATTGCGAAACCGGGTGCCATCCTTCTTGTAATTGATCAGTTCGACCATCACCGGGCGGCGTTCGGCCACGGCTTCGCGCAGCATCGCGGTCTGCGCCGGTTCGGTATCGCTGCCACGCAGGAAGCGGCAGTTGCGGCCCAGGATTTCATCGCGGTCAAAACCGGTCAACTGCATGAAAGCCTGGTTGCAGGCGACGATCGGGTTGTCCTGCTGCCGCGGGTCGCTGACTACCGCGGCCACTTTGCTGTCAGCAATCAGACTTTCTGGTGTCATTGGTTTCCACGAGTCCTGTTTGCCTGCCCGAATGGTCATATCGCAGAGCTACGCGCGAAAGCATAGACCGTTGTTACCGGTCGCTGACTGCTACCCCCCCAGCCCCAGCGGCCGGACCCTTTCTTCCGTCGGGACTTTTCCTCATGAACATCATGCATGGCCATATTGCGCCCGAACCGGCCGATACAAAATTGCCGGTCCCCGACGCGGTGCAGGACGCGATCCGTACCCTGCTGGTCTGGGCCGGCGAAGATCCCGCGCGCGAAGGCCTGCGCGATACCCCGGCCCGGGTGGGCCGCGCCTGGCGCGAATACTGCGCGGGATATTCCGAAGACCCGGCGGTGCACCTGACCCGCACCTTCGAGGAAGTGGCGGGATACGATGAAGTCGTGCTGCTGCGCGACATTCCGTTTCATTCGCATTGCGAACACCATCTTGCCCCGATCGTCGGCACCGCTTCGATCGCCTATCTCCCGACCGACCGCGTCGTCGGCATTTCCAAGCTGGCCCGTGTGCTTCACGGCTATGCCCGCCGCCTGCAGATCCAGGAACGGCTGACCGCCGAGATCGCGCAGTGTATCTGGACCAACCTCAACCCGCTGGGTGTGGCCGTGGTGATCAAGGCGCAGCACGGCTGCATGACCGGGCGCGGTGTGCGCACCCACGGGGTCGATATGATCACCAGCAAGGTGCTGGGGTGCTTTCGCGACGATCCCAGCAGTCGCAAGGAAGTGTTGGCGCTGATGGGGCATGGCTGAGCAGGGAAGCAGCGCGAACATGAAAGTGGCAATTGTCGGCGCGGGGATCGCCGGTCTCGCCTGCGCCGCGCGCCTCAGCGAAGGCGGGATCGCACCAGTGCTGTTCGACAAGGGCAAACGCCCCGGTGGGCGGCTGTCCACGCTGCAGATCGATGCCGGTGCGTGGGATTTTGGCGCGCAGTATCTCGAAGCCGGCGAAGGGCCTTTTGCCGCGCAAGTGCAGCGCTGGACGCGCGCTGGCGTACTGGCTGAATGGCCTGCCGGGCCGCCCGGGGCACTGGTGGGCGTTCCCGCCATGGCCTCGCTGGCCGAGGCTGCGGGCGCGGGCCACGAGGTGCGTTTTGGCGCCCACGTCCAGCGGATCGATCACCGCGGCGGGTGCTGGTCTCTGGCGGGTGGCGGGCTGACCGAGGGTCCGTTCGAAGCGGTGATCCTGGCCTTGCCCGCTGAACAGGCCGCGCCGCTGCTGGCACTTCATGACCTGCATCTGGCCCGCGAGGCCGCGGCCAGCCGTTCGCAGCCGTGCTGGAGCCTGATGCTGGCTTTTGCCGCACCACTGGCGGGCGTGCCCGATTTGCTGCGCGGGGCCGGGCCGATCGCCTGGGCCGCGCGCAACAGTTCGAAGCCGGGGCGGCCGGGGGGCGAATGCTGGGTGATCCAGGCCGACGCCGCCTGGTCAAAGCGCCACCTTGAGTGGGATCCGGCGGCTGCGGCTGGGGCCTTGTTGAGCGCCTTTGCCGCGGCGGCGGGCATTGGGCAATTACCGCAACCGACTTTCGCCAAGGCTCACCGCTGGCGCTTTGCGCTGGCTCCGGCCAACCACGCCGCACCGCTGTGGAACCCGCAGCTGCGGCTGGGGGCCTGCGGCGATTGGTGCGGCGGACAGCACATTTCCGGCGCCTGGCAGTCCGGCACGGATCTGGCCGAACAGGTTCTGGCAGTGCTGGGCACAGACGCGCAGCAGGGGCAGTGCGGCGCGGCCGGCTGATCTGAAGAGCGGGGAAAAGTGGAGCGGGTAGCGGGAATCGAACCCGCATAGCCAGCTTGGAAGGCTGGTGCTTTACCACTAAGCTATACCCGCCCGCGGCGCACGGCAGCGTGCCCGCGCCCTATGCGGCAGCCCTGCCGCCGGGTCAATCGTTCTGGGACAGCCTGCAATTTTTTGATGCTTTACGCGCCTGCCCACATGGCCCAGCCTTTGCACGCAGCCCCGGGGGTGGGCTGTGCGACAACAACAACGGAGGGGACTATGCCCAATATCAGGAAGCTGTGGGCCGAAACGTTCGGCACGTTCTGGCTTGTATTCGGAGGCTGCGGCAGCGCGGTCTTTGCCGCCGCCTTTCCCGAGCTGGGGATCGGCTTTGCCGGGGTAGCGCTGGCCTTTGGCCTGACCGTGCTGACCATGGCCTATGCCGTCGGCCATGTTTCGGGCGGCCATTTCAATCCCGCCGTCACCGTTGGCCTGTGGGCCGGTGGGCGCTTTGCGGCGCGTGACATCGTGCCCTATGTGGGCGCGCAAGTGGTCGGCGCGGTGCTCGCCGCATTTGCCCTGCTGTTTATCCTGCAAGGCCAGGATGGCTGGGCGGCGAGCGGCAACTGGCTGGCCGCCAATGGTTATGGCGAGCATTCGCCGGGTCACTTTTCAGCCGCCGCCGGGTTCTTTGCCGAAGTGCTGCTGACCTGCTTCTTCCTGCTGGTGATCATGGGTTCAACCCATAAGCTGGCACCGACAGGTGCGGCGCCGATCGCGATCGGCCTGGCCTTGACCTTGATCCACCTGATCTCGATCCCGCTTACCAACACCTCGGTCAATCCCGCGCGCAGCACCGGGCCGGCACTGGTGATGGGCGGCTGGGCGCTGGGCCAGCTGGCGTTCTTCTGGATCGCACCTTTGCTCGGCGGAGCGCTGGGCGGCTGGATCTATCGCACCCTGATCTGCGAAGACTGATTTCGCCCGTTTCGGCACCATAGGCTAAGGCCCCCGCAACCAGTTATGGTTGCGGGGGCCTTTTGCTTTGTTGGCCGGGGAGCGGGCTGATGTTGCCCTGCTCAGCCGCGCCGAAACCGGATCAATGCTTCTTGCCGGCCCAGATATTGCGGTAGGCCATGTAGCCCAGCGTGGTCGCGAAGACCAGGAACAGGATCCACCACAGCCCGGTCTGGTGGCGCTTGTCGAGCTCGGGCTCGGCGGTCCAGACGAGGAACGCCGAGACGTCCCTGGCCATCTGGTCCTTGGTCGCTTCGGTACCGTCGGAATAGGTCACCAGGCCGTCCGAGGCAAGCGGCGGGGTCATCGCGATGTTGAGGTTCGCGAAATAAGGATTGTAATACATCCCCTCGCCGGTCTTGGCATCGGGAAACTTCTTGACCAGCTCGGCCGGCTGCTGGGCTTCATAACCGGTGAGCAGCGAATAGACATAGCGAGCGCCGCCATGACGGGCCTTGGTAATCAGCGAGAGATCGGGCGGATTGCCAACGCCGCCATAGACAACGTGCGGGAACTTGTCCGACACCATGCCGGGGCGGTCCTTCATTTCGCCGGTCAGCGGATCCTTGGCATTGATCGTCGCCTTGGCGGCAATCGCCTTCAGTTCAGCTTCGTTGTAGCCGAGCCCAGCCAAACTGCGGTACGAAACCAAGCCGAGCGAGTGGCACGAGGCGCAGACGCCCTGATAGACCGCAAAACCGCGCTGCAACTGGGCCTGATCGAACTTGCCGAACGGACCGTCGCTGGCCAGCTTGAGCGACTTGAGCTCGTGCACCTTGCCGAATTCATGCGCGGCCGTGCGCGGCAGGCCGTCCTTGCCCAGCTGGAGCGTGTCCCAAAGCAGCGACCAGGCAACGGCTGCCGCAAAAAACAGGCCGACGAGGATGGAGAAGATGCGGATCATGATGGTCTCTTTCGTCTCTGTCCTGAAGGTCAGCCTGCGGCCGGCGGCGTGGCGGGAGCAGCTTCCAGCTTGGCCGCGCCATCGTTGCCCAGAACGCTTTCGGTGATCGAGAACGGCAGCGGATCGGGCCGCTCGACCGACGATACGATCGGCACGATGACCAGGAAATGCAGGAAGTAATACATCGTCGCCAGCTGCGAGATCAGTACATAGGGCTGTTCCGCCGGCGCCCCGCCAAGGTAGCCCAGGATCAGCACGTCGATCACCAGCACCCAGAAGAATTTGCGGTAAAGCGGACGATAGCTGGCCGAGCGCACCGGCGACTTGTCCAGCCACGGCAGGAAGAACCACACCAGGATCGCGGCGAACATCGCCATCACGCCCAGCAGCTTGGCTTCGAAAATCAGGAAGTTCTGGGTGAAGCTGCGCAGGATCGCGTAGAACGGCCAGAAATACCATTCGGGCACGATATGCGCCGGGGTCTGCATCGGGTTGGCCGGAATGTAGTTGTCCGGGTGGCCCAGCGCGTTCGGCATGAAGAACACGAACAGCGAATAGATGATCAGGAACAGCCCGACCGTCCAGCCATCCTTGCCGGTGTAATAGGGGTGGAACGGCACGGTATCGCTGTTGCTCTTCACTTCGACCCCGGTCGGGTTCGATGAGCCGGGAATATGCAGCGCCCAGACGTGCAGGATCACCACGCCCAAGATCACGAACGGCAGCAGGAAGTGGAGCGAGAAGAAGCGGTTCAAGGTCGCATTGCCCGGGGCGAACCCGCCCAGCAGCCATTCCTTGAGCGGTTCGCCGATCAGCGGGATCGCACCGAACAGCCCGGTGATGACCTGCGCGGCCCAATACGACATCTGGCCCCACGGCAGCACATAGCCCATGAAGGCGGTGGCCATCATCAGCAGGAATATGACCACGCCGAGCAGCCAGATCATCTCGCGCGGGGCCTTGTACGACCCGTAATAGAAGCCGCGGAAGATGTGCATATAGATTACCGCGAAGAACGCTGCGGCACCGTTGGCGTGGCCATAGCGCAGCATCCAGCCCCAGTTGACATCGCGCATGATGTGCTCGGTCGACGTGAAGGCGACCGAGGTATCACCGCCGTAATGCATCGCCAGCACAACGCCGGTAACGATCTGGATGATCAGGCAGAAACCGGCCAGGAACCCGAAGTTCCAGAAATAGTTGAGGTTGCGCGGCACTTCATAGCCGCCGCCAACGGCGCCATAGACCAGCCGCGGCAGCGGCAGCCGTTGATCTATCCACACCATCGCCGGGCTGGTGGGCGTGTATTCCTTGGACCAGGGAAAGCTCATGATGGTCTACCTCAGCCGATCTTCACGACAGTGCCGGTGAATGCATATTCGGGCACTTGCAGGTTCTTGGGAGCCGGACCCTTGCGGATGCGCGCGGCGGTATCATAGGACGAGCCGTGACAGGGGCAGAAGTAGCCGCCGAATTCACCCTTGACCT
Organism: Novosphingobium sp.; assembly: GCF_031417815.1. Classification (GTDB taxonomy): domain Bacteria; phylum Pseudomonadota; class Alphaproteobacteria; order Sphingomonadales; family Sphingomonadaceae; genus Novosphingobium. The sequence goes on from NZ_JANOWI010000044.1 coordinate 83,621, forward strand.
CGCCCGCGCCAGCCCCTTGCGGAACGCAGCCCAGGTGGGTGCAGACACCCATGGTGATGAGCATGTTTTCATGCCCTTCTTTCGTCCGTTCCTGCAACGTCTGCGGATCGCGCAGCGTGGTCACGTCAACGGCATTGGCTGCGGCCACTTCGGCCGGGGTCAGATTGCGGATGAACACCGGCTGCTTGCGGAACACCGCCTTGATCGCCTGACCGGGCTGAACCGCGGCGATATCCACTTCGGTGGTGCTTTCCGCCAGCACGTCGGCCGAAGCCGACATCTGGCTGATCAGCGGATAGACCACCGCAACGGCACCGACGCCGGCCGCGCTTACCGCCGCAATGTTGATGAAATCACGCCGCCGCACACCGGCGCCGCTTTCAGCGCCCGCCGTGTCGATTGCCGCATTTTCTGCCATGGTCGAACCGATCCCGTTTTCTAAGGCCGTCCCGCACGCCTGCGCGTCCGGCTTGGGGCCCCTCAAAGTCTGTCTTTCAGGAAGCCCCCTAAGACAACCACAAGCGCCCCGCAAGTGGGGGATAGGCCTGCGATTTGGCGGGCCTGATAGCCGCGAAGCCCCGCGCTGCCAACTGCCAAAATGTGCATAGCTGTTGATCGCAGCGCAAGTGGGGCGATGTCTATTCCACAGACGTGGAAGCAACATCGGCCCGCAGCCTCTAGGCCAGCGCAATCAGCGACAATTGGCGGCCATAGTCCGGTTCGCTGCGATGGGTGGCGCGGCGATAGGAATAGAAGCGGTCTTCAGGCCTGTAGGTATCGAGCCCGAGCCGTTCGACCGTGCCGCAGCCCGCCGATTCGAGCCGGTGCGCAACGTAACCTTCGAGATCGAACTGCAGGTGGCCTTCGCGGCCCGGCGCGAAGAACGCGGCATTGGCGTTGTCATCGGCGCAAAACCTGTCGGCGAAGCTGCGATCGACCTCGTAGCTGACCTGAGCGATGCACGGCCCCACTGCGGCAACGATGCTGGCGCGCCGCGCGCCAAGCGCTTCCATCGCTTCGATCGTGCGGTCGGTCACGCCGGCCATAGCGCCTTTCCATCCGGCATGGGCCGCGCCGATTACGCCAGCGGCAGTGTCGGCCAGCAGCACCGGCGCGCAATCGGCAGTTACGATACCCAGCGCGAGGCCAGGGCGGTTTGTCACCAGCGCATCGGCCTCGGGGCGTGCATCATCGCCCCACGGTTCGGCGACGGTCACGCACAGCGGCGAATGGATCTGGTAGACCGAAACCAGCCGGGTTCCGGGTGCCACCGTTTGCACCGCCAGCGCGCGGTTGCGGTGGACGGCTTCCCGTTCGCCCGGCGAGCCGAGCCCGGCGTTGAGCCCGGCGACCAGGCCGGCCGAATAACCGCCGCGCCGTCCCATGAAGCCGTGCGCCACGTCTTCCAGCGCGGCAGCCCGGTACACCTCAGGCGCTTCAACCAAGGCTTTTGCTCGCCTGCTCGAACGTGTCCTTCGAGAGGCCGGGCTGGGCAACGATGCGCTCCAGTTCGGCCTTCATCAGCGCCGCACGCAGCGGCTCGATCCGCCGCCAGCGGCCCAGCGGGGCGATGAACCGGGCCGCGGTCTGCGGGTTGATCGGATCAAGCGCGCGGACCAGTTCGCCGATCATCCGGTAACCCTCGCCCGAGGCGACATGGAACACCCCGGGATTGACCGCCGCCGCCATATACAGCGCGCGCACCCGGTTGGGATTGGTCATGGTGAAATCGGGATGGCCGGCCAGCGCCTTGACGTGATCGAGCGCCTGGGGGTGAAGCGAGCCCGCCTGCAGCGAGAACCACTTGTCGATCACCAGCGGATCGCCGGCATGGCGGGCAAGAAACGCGGCAAGCTTTTCCTGCCGCAGCGGCGTTTCGAGCCCGGCCAGCACCATCAGCGCGCCTTGCCGGTCGGTCATGTTGTCGGCGGCATCGAACTGCGCAGCCGCCAGGTCTGCGGCGCGCTGCGGCACGCCGGCCGCCAGCAGGGCAAGCGCCTGAGTCTTGACCTTGCGCGCGCCGCGCGCCTCGGCCGACAGCGCATAGGGCACCGCGCTGGCGCGGTCATGCAGCGCCAACAATCCGGCTTCGAGACTGCGCCCCAGATACGCTTTCAATCCTTCACGCGCTTTGCGGATTGCGCCGGGATCGGCCACCAGCAACTGGTCGGCCAGATAGCCCTCGCCCGGCAAGATCATCAGCTCGCCGCGCATCAGATCGTCAAGCGCCCGATCGCCCACCACTGCGGCAAAGGCTGCCGCGATCGCGCCGCGCCCGGCTTCAAGCGCTGCGTCCGTCAGCGCGCCATCAAGCACCGCCAGCAAATGCTTCACGATCAGCTGCTGGAGCGCTTCGTACCGGGCAAAAGGATCGTCATCGTGCGCGGCGAGGAATACCAGGTCCTCGTCCGAGATTTCGGCATCGATCGCCACCGGAGCGGAAAAGCCGCGGCCCAGCGAGAGCACCGGGCGCCTGGCGAATCCCGGGAAGGCGAACTGCATTTCCGCGCGGTCGAGCACGATCAATTGTTCGCCCTGGTGCGTGCCCGAGGCGGGATCGAACAACGCGATCCTGAGCGGGATCACCATCGGCTGCTTTTCGCCCTGCCCCGGTGTCGGCGGAATGGACTGCGCCAGGGTCAGCGTGGCGACGCCATCAGCGTGATCCAGCCGTGCGGTGACCCGCGGCGTGCCAGCCTGGCTGTACCACAAGCGGAACTGGCCAAGATCGATCCCGGCCCCATCCTCGATCGCCTTGACGAAGTCTTCGCAAGTCGCCGCTTCGCCGTCGTGGCGATCAAAATATAAGTCAGTGCCCGCCCGGAAGCGTTCCGGCCCGACCAGCGTGCGCATCATGCGGATCACCTCGGCGCCCTTATTATAGACCGTGGCGGTGTAGAAGTTCGAGATCTCCTGATACGAATCGGGCCGGATCGGGTGCGCCAGCGGGCCCGAATCCTCGGGGAACTGGGCGGCGCGCAGCACCCGCACATCTTCGATCCGCTTGACCGCCGCGCTCCCCATGTCCTGACTGAACAGCTGGTCGCGCAGCACGGTGAAGCCTTCCTTGAGGCTCAGCTGGAACCAGTCGCGGCAGGTGATGCGGTTGCCCGACCAGTTGTGGAAGTATTCGTGCGCGACCACACCCTCGATCCCGTCATAGTCCAGGTCGGTTGCGGTTTCGGCGTCGGCCAGGATGTAGCGGGTGTTGAAGACGTTGAGCCCCTTGTTCTCCATCGCCCCCATGTTGAAATCGGACACGGCAACAATGTTGAACAGATCAAGGTCGTATTCGCGCCCGAACGTCTCCTCGTCCCACTTCATCGAATCTTTCAGCGCCTGCATCGCGTGGTGCGTGCGGTCCTGATCGCCTTCGCGGACCCAGATGCCCAGATCGACCTTGCGCCCGCTCATGGTGGTGAAGGTATCCTGGTTGGCAACCAGATCGCCCGCCACCAACGCGAACAGGTAGCTCGGTTTGGGCCAGGGATCGTGCCAGGTGGCGTTGTGCATGCCCGCACCGGGCCCCTCGCCCTGCTGGGTGCAGTTTCCGTTCGACAGCAGCACCGGGAACAAGTCCTTGGACCCCTGCATGTGGACGGTGTAGACCGACAGGACATCGGGGCGATCGGGGAAGAAGGTGATCCGCCGGAACCCCTCCGCCTCACACTGGGTGCACAGCATGCCGTTTGAGGCATATAACCCCATCAGCTGGGTGTTGGCTACGGGGCTGATCGCAGTGGTGATGGAAACTTCGTGGCTCTCGCCCGGCAGTTCGACCAGCAGGTCCGCGCCGTCCATCCGCCAATCGTTGGTGGGCTGACCATCGACCAGCACCGCTTCGGCCGCGATCCCATCGCCGTTCAGACGCAGGGTCTGGCTCTGGCCATTGCGCCGCACCTTGAGCGCAGCGACCACGCGCGTCTGTTCGACTCCAAGGTTGAAGGTGAGTGTGACTTCGGGAACCAGCCAGGCGGGCGGCTGATAGTCTGCGCGGTGGATGACTGTGGGGGCGGGCGGCAGGGCAAGGGAAAGGTTCATGGCCGCCTTGATAGAAGCGCCACGGCCCCAAGGCCAAGCGCAATCTTGGCTTGACAGCAATGCGTCGCTGCGCCCACTGTCTTACCAAAACAATACACTGGAGGGATCACGATGCGTCTCAAATTGCTGGCGGTTGCCGTCTTGATGCTGGCGCTGCTGCCAGGCACCGCGCACGCCGCGCCGTTCGATGTTGAGACCGCGACGCGGGCCTATCTCGATACCTTGCAGGGAGCGGCGCGGGCCAAAAGCAATGCCTATTTCGAAGGCGGCTACTGGCTGGTGCTGTGGGGCACGCTGGTTTCGGTGCTGGCCGACGGACTGCTGCTGCGCTTCGGGCTGTCGGTGCGCTTTCGCGCCCTGGGCGAGCGGCTGTTCAAGCGGCCGGCCGGGGTCACCTGGATCACCGCGCTGTGCTATACGGTGGCGGGCACGATCCTGACCCTGCCGTGGTCAATCTACACCGGCTTCGTGCGCGAGAAGCAGTACGATCTGATGAACCAGAGCCTGAGCGACTGGTTGATCGATCAGGGCAAGGACGTGGGCATCAATCTGCTCATCGTGCCACTGATCGTGATGGCGGTCTATGCCGTGATCCGGCGCTTCCCGAAAAACTGGTGGGTCATGGCGGCCGGAGTGATCACAGGGTTCCTGGCGTTCGGAATGCTGATCGGCCCGGTGTTCATTTCGCCGCTGTTCAATACTTACACCGAACTGCCCGGCGGGCCGATCCGCGACCGGGTCGTGGCCATGGCCAAAGCGAAAAATATTCCGTCCGAGCACATCTACCTGTTTGACGCATCGAAGCAGAGCAAGCGAATTTCCGCCAATGTCTCGGGGATCGGACCAACGATCCGGATCAGCCTCAACGACAACTTGCTGAACCGCAGCACTCCGCAGGAGATTGCGGGGGTGATGGGACATGAGATGGGCCATTACGTCCTCAATCACGTCTGGTGGAGCCTTGCATTCCTAAGCGCGCTTGCGGCATTGGCGATGTTCCTCGTCTCGCGCATCGGCCCTGCGCTGATTGCCAGGTACGGCGCGCGCTGGGGCGGCATCCGCGACATCGCCGATCCCGCTTCGATGCCGGTGCTAGGGATCCTGATCGCGCTGTTCTTCATGCTCGCGACCCCGCTGACCAACACCATGATCCGCGTCGACGAGAGCCAGGCCGACGCTTTCGGTCTTGATGTGGCGCAGGAACCCGATGGTTTTGCCTCGGTGGCGATGAAGCTCTCCGAATACCGCAAGATCGAACCCAGCGCGCTCGAGGAAATGCTGTTCTTCGATCACCCCTCGGGCGCAACCCGGGTGCGGATGAGCATGCAGTGGAAGAAGGATCATGTTCCGAATGCGCAGATGGTGGTGCCGTCGCCGATGCCGCAAGCGGAGCTCACGCCGCAATAGTCCCGGTACCCGCTCATGCTGAGCGGGAACAAGGCAGGGGCCTAGATTTTGGACTACTGATGCAACCACGACTGTTCATTTTTGGGCTGGGCTACAGCGCCGCGCGGATCGCCGCCGCGGCTGAGGCGCAAGGCTGGGATGTGATCTCAACCGGGCGCGCAGGAACGCTGTCGTTCGATGACGCAAGCCAGGTCCGGCTGGCCTTGGCCGATAGCGCCCAGGTGCTGAGCTCCGTCCCACCCAGCGGCGATGGCGATCCGGTGTTGGAGCACTACGGCGATGCGCTGACCGGCAAGCGGCTCACATATCTATCCTCAACCGGGGTCTATGGTGACTGCGGGGGGGGCTGGGTCGATGAAAGCGCGCTCACCGGCACCGGCCGCCGCACCGCGCGCAGCGAGGCTGACGCCGCCTGGCTGGCACGGGGGGCGCGGGTGTTGCGGCTGCCGGGGATCTATGGCCCGGGCCGCTCGGCGCTGGAGCGGGTAGGCGAAGGTGCGGCGCGGCGGATCGATCTGCCGGGGCAGGTGTTCAGCCGGGTTCATGTCGATGATATCGTCGAGGCGGCGCTGCTGGCTTTTGCCGCACCTGCCGGGGCCTACAACGTGACTGACGACTTGCCGTGCAGCCAGAACGCGGTGATCGAACACGCCTGCCGCCTGCTTGGCGCACCGCTGCCGCCACTGCAAAGCCTTGATGCGGCGCAACTCAGCCCGGTGGCACGCGCCTTCTATGCCGAGAACCGCCGCGTCGCGAACGGCAGGGCCAAACGCATGCTGGGCTGGCAGCCGCGCTATCCCAGCTATGTTGAAGGATTAGCCGCCTGTCTTGCGGCCAGATAGCGCAATCAGCAGCCCGGCCATCGCCAGCACCGCCCCGCTCACCGCGAGCCCGGTCCAGCGAAAACCCTCGAACAGCGTTGACAGCGCCATGGCCACCACCGGCACCGCAACGCCGTTGTAGGCCGCCTTGCCCGGGCCCCATTCGCGGATCAGCGCGGTGTAGATCGGGAAAGTGGCGACCGTGCCGATGATCGCCAGATAGGCGATGCCGGCCAGATACTGCGGCCGCGGATCGAACGTCGGCGGGCCATGCAGGACCCAGGCATAAGCTGCATCGCCCAGCGCGCCGAAAGCCAGCCCCCAGGCCAGCAGCGTGATGACCGGCTGGCGCCGTGCCGTAGCGGTGCCCTGCAACACATTGCCCAGCGAGGCGCACATCACCGCGCACAGCACCAGGCCCGCGCCGGTCCCCACCTCCATCCCCGACGGCGCATCGTGGTATTCGTGCAGCAGCAGCAGGGCAATTCCCCCCAGGGCCACCGCACTGCCCAGCACAAACCGTCCGCCAAACCGCGCCCCCAGAAAAATCCGCGCCATTACCGCATTGGGCACCAGCATCAGCGCGAAGAACACCGCGACCAGCCCCGAGGTCAGGTAATGCTCACTGGCATAGACGAACTGGAAGTTGAGGTTGAACTGCATCAGCCCGAACAGCGCCGCCAGCCGCAGGCCATCGGCCGGCAAAAGCAGCGGTTCGCGCCGCACCGCCGCCAGCGCGAACATCGCAATTGCCGCGAGCGAGAAGCGCCAGGTAACCGACCACGGCGCGGGGACCACGCTGATCTGGTCCTTGATCACCAGCCAGGTTGATCCCCAGATCAGCGCGATCAGCACGAACCCGGCCAGGTTGCGCGCCTCGCTGCGCGCCGGTGCGGCATTGGTCATAGCGCGCTAATGGCTTTGGCCAGCGCGGCAACGTGATCGGGATTGGTGTTCCAGGCAGCTATGAGCCGCGCGCAGTCCGGCCCCCAATCGTAAAACGAAAAGCCGGCGCTGCGCAGTGCCTCACGCTCGGCTGCGGAGAGGCGGAGGAACACCTCGTTCGCTTCAACCGGGTGCAGCAGCCGGTTCCCTGCGGCCCCGGCCAGTTCTGCTGCCGCAGCATTGGCGGCGCGGGCATTGCTCAGCCACAGGTCGCCTTCCAGCATGGCGAGGATCTGTGCCGCCATGAACCGGCCTTTCGATTGCAGGTGCCCGGCGCGCTTGCGGCGCAGGCAGACCGTTTCGGCCAGCTGCTGATCGAACAGGACGATCGCCTCCGCGCTCAATCCGCCGTTCTTGACGCAGCCGAACGACAGCGCCGCTGCGCCTTGGCAGGCTTCCCACGGGCTGCAGCCAAGAAAGGCCACAGCGTTGGCAAACCGCGCGCCATCGACATGCAAGGCAAGGCCGTGGCGCGCCGCGCAGTGCGAAATCGCCGCCACTTCATCCGGGCGGTAGGCGCGGCCATATTCGCTGGCCTGGGTGATCGACAGCGCCTGCGGCTGGACCTGATGGATATCCTGGCGGATCGCGCCGATCGCCGCGTCGATCGCCTCAGGTTCAAGCTTCGCGCCTTCACCATCGATCAGGATCAGCTTCGCCCCGTGGGTGTAAAACCCGGGCGCGCCGCACTCGTCAGTCTCGATATGCGCCTCGCGGTGGCACAGCACCCCGCCGTGCGGCGGGACCATCGCCGCCAGCGCAAGACAATTGGCCGCCGTACCCGAAGCGACCCACAGAGCCGTGCAAGGCCGCTCGAACAGCGCCGAAAAGGCTTCGTCCAGCGCCTGGCTGAGCGCGTCACCATCATAGGGCGGCTGCGGGCCGTCGGCGCTGCGCATCGCCTCCCACAGCTTGGGATGAACAGAGGCGGCATTGTCGGAAAGGAATTGCATCGCCATCTTGCATGGCAAGGCGGCACCCTCCGCGTCAAGCAAGGAGCGCGCAATGAGCGAAGTTACCATCACCCGTCATGGCAATGATCAGTCTGGCGAATACCATGCCCACGTTGCCGGCGAGACAGCGATCGGTCGCCTGACCTGGGTTAGCCGTGACGGTGCGCGGGTTGCCGAACATACGCTGGTACCCCCAGAAATCGGCGGACGCGGCGTGGCCGGCAAGCTGGTCGAAGCTTTGATCAGCGATGCGCGCGAGCAGGGCTTCAAGATCGTGCCGCAGTGCTCTTATGTTGCTGCGCAGTTCAAGCTTCACCCCGATTGGGCCAAGCTTCGTGCCTAAGATCGGGTAACCGCGCCGCGCAACCGGCGCTTTACCTTGGCGCTGCAGACTGGCGAGCAGAGACCGACAATCGCAGCGGGAGGGCCGCATCATGCGCTATGTCTTCTATGCCTTCGCGTTTGCGGCCGTGGGCCTGTTCTGGATGAACACCAGCGACAAGGGCCAAAGCTTCAAGCGCGCGCTGATGTCCAATCACACGCCGGAGTGGAAGGCGCTTTAGGCGCTCACCCCAAAATCCCCGGCAGGTCCAGCCCCTTTTCGCGCGCGCAATCTTGCGCAATGTCATAGCCCGCATCGGCGTGGCGCATCACGCCGGTGGCGGGATCGTTCCAGAGGACGCGCTCGAGGCGTTTGGCCGCCTCGGGCGTGCCATCGGCGACGATCACCATGCCCGAATGCTGCGAATAGCCCATCCCCACCCCGCCGCCGTGGTGGAGCGAGACCCAGGTCGCACCGCTCGCAGTGTTGAGCAGCGCGTTGAGCAGCGGCCAGTCGCTGACCGCATCCGAGCCGTCCTGCATCGCCTCGGTTTCGCGGTTGGGCGAAGCGACCGAGCCCGAATCGAGGTGATCGCGCCCGATCACCACCGGGGCCTTGAGCTCGCCCGAGGCAACCATTTCGTTGAAGGCGAGGCCGAGCCGGTGGCGATCGCCCAGCCCGACCCAGCAGATCCGCGCCGGCAGGCCCTGAAACTGGATCCGCTCGCGCGCCATGTCGAGCCAGCGGTGGAGGTGCGGATCATCGGGGATCAGTTCCTTCACTTTGGCGTCGGTCTTGTAGATATCCTCGGGATCGCCCGACAGCGCCACCCACCGGAACGGGCCGACCCCGCGGCAGAACAGCGGGCGGATATAGGCGGGGACGAAGCCGGGGAAAGCGAAAGCATCGGCGACGCCCTCGTCAAACGCGACCTGGCGGATGTTGTTGCCATAGTCAGTGGTGGGCACGCCGCGCTTCTGAAACTCCAGCATCGCTTCGACATGGCGGGCCATCGAGGCCTTGGCGGCCTTGGCCACCACGTCGGGCTCGCGCTCACGCTTGTCGGTCCATTCGGCCACGCTCCACCCGGCGGGCAGGTAGCCGTTGACCGGATCGTGCGCGCTGGTCTGATCGGTGAGGAGGTCGGGCAGAATCCCGCGTGCCAGCATTTCTGGCAGCACTTCGGCGGCATTGCCGAGCAGGCCGACCGATATCGCGCGATTTCCAGCGCAGGCCGCATTGATAAGCGCCATCGCCTCGTCCAGCGTTTCCGCCATGTGATCGACATAGCCGGTGCGCAGTCGCATCTCGATCCGGCTGCGCTGGCATTCGATCGCCAGACAGCTCAGCCCGGCCATGGTCGCGGCCAGCGGCTGCGCCCCGCCCATCCCGCCAAGCCCGGCGGTGAGCAGCCATTTGCCCGTCAGACTGCCGCCGAAATGCTGGCGGCCCATCTCGACAAAGGTCTCGTACGTGCCCTGCACGATGCCCTGGCTGCCGATGTAGATCCAGCTGCCCGCGGTCATCTGGCCGTACATCGCCAGGCCCTTTTTATCGAGCTCGCTGAAATGCTCCCAGGTTGCCCACTTGGGCACGAGGTTGGAATTGGCCAGCAACACCCGCGGGGCATCGGCATGGGTCTTGAACACGCCGACGGGCTTGCCCGACTGGATCAGCAGCGTCTCATCGTCCTTTAGCCGGCGCAGCGTTTCGACGATCTTGTCATAGCTTTCCCAGTCGCGCGCGGCGCGCCCGATCCCGCCATAGACCACCAGTTCCTCAGGCCGCTCAGCGACATCGGGGTGAAGGTTGTTCATCAGCATCCTCAGCGGCGCTTCGGTGAGCCAGCTTTGCGCGGTCAATTCGGTCCCGGTAGCGGGGCGGATCACGCGGCTGTTGTCGAGACGGGTCATGCGGACGTTCCTTCGGCAAAAGTCAGGCAGGCGGCGATCAGCACCTTGAGTGTGGGGAGAATCGCCGGATTTTCGTGCAGCGGCGCAGGCCAATTGGCTTCGCTCAGGTCAGCGGGCTCATCCATATAACCGCGCATCGCCAGCTCCATCTGCACCGCGTAGACACCCTTTGCCGGTGCGCCATAGTGCCGCGTGGTCCAGCCGCCCTTGAATCGCCCGTTGGCGACCCACGGCTGGCCGGATTGGGCGCAGACCTCGCTCAGCGCCGCCTCCAGCAAGGGATCGCAGGCCGCCCCGTTGTTCGTGCCAAGGTTGAACTGTGGCAGCGCGCCTTCGAACAGCCGCGGGATCCGGCTGCGGATCGAATGGGCATCGTAGAGCACGACGCGAGGGTGGGTTTCGCGCAAGCGTGCGATTTCGGCCGCAAGCGCGGCGTGATAGGGATCGAAAAAGGTGCCGCGCCGCCAGGCGATCTCATCATCTTCGGGATCGAACGCGCGATAGAGCCGTGTCCCGTCAAAGGTCGTGGTCGGGCATAGCTCAGTGGTGGCCATGCCGGGGTAGAGCGACGCGCCCGAGGGATCGCGGTTGACGTCGATCACCGCGCGGCTGACCTCGGTGGCGATCGTCGTCGCGCCCAGCTCGCGCACGAATTCATAAAGCTCGGCAATCCACCAATCGGCATCGCGCCGCGCCAGCCAGGGCGAAGCGAACCGCGGTTCGACCCCGCCCAGCCCCGAGCCGCCGTGCGGGAAGGCGACCACCAGCGGAGCTTCGCCGCGGTGCACGTGCAGCCAGTCGCTCATGCCACCCCCGGCAGGTCCTGCCCCGCTGCATCCGCCACCGCACCCGCGCGGACCAGCGCTTCGGCGGCCTGCATATCGGGATGGAAATGGCGGTCTTCGTCTAGCGCGGGCACCTGTGCGCGGAGCAGCCCCCGCACCGCTTCGAGCGCCGGCGATGAGGCGAGACCGGTGTGGAATTCGCAGCCCTGCGCCGCCGCCAGCAGCTCGATCCCCAGCACCGCCTCGGCATTGGCCAGCATCGGTGCAAGCCGCCGCGCGCCGTGGGCGGCCATCGAAACGTGGTCTTCCTGATTGGCCGAAGTCGGGATCGAATCGACCGAGGCCGGATAGGCCATCTGCTTGTTCTCGCTGACCAGCGCGGCGGCGGTAACCTGCGGGATCATGAAGCCCGAATTGAGCCCCGGCCTGGGGGTGAGGAAGGCGGGCAGGCCGGATAGCGCGGGATCGACCAGCATGGCGATCCGGCGTTCGGCAATGCTGCCGATCTCGCACAAGGCCAGCGCGATCATGTCGGCCGCAAAGGCGACCGGTTCGGCATGGAAATTGCCGCCCGAGAGTGCCGTGTCATCTTCAGCAAAAATCAGCGGGTTGTCCGACACGCCATTGGCTTCGGTCAGCAGCGTAGTGGCAGCCTGGCGCAGCACATCGAGCACGGCTCCCATCACCTGCGGCTGGCAGCGCAGGCAATAGGGATCCTGCACGCGCGGATCGTCAATCGCATGGCTGGCCCGGATTGCGCTTCCGGCCATAAGACTGCGCAAGGCTGCGGCGACTTCGATCTGGCCCTTGTGACGGCGCAGCGCATGGATGCGCGGATCAAACGGGGTGTCCGATCCTTTCGCCGCCTCGGTTGAAAGCGCGCCGGTGATCAGCGCGGTACGCACCAGCCGCTGCGCCCCGAACAGCGCGGCCAGCGCGTTGGCGGTGGAGAACTGCGTGCCGTTGAGCAGCGCCAGCCCCTCCTTGGGGCCGAGCGTCAGCGGGGCGAGGCCAGCCTTGGCCAGGGCATCGGCGGCGGGAACGCGCGCGCCGTCCACCCAGATCTCACCCACCCCGATCATTGCCGCGGTCATGTGGCTGAGCGGCGCGAGATCGCCGCTCGCCCCGACCGAACCCTGGCACGGCACCACCGGGGTCAGGCCGTGCACCAGCAGTTCTTCGAGCAGCGCCACCGTGGCGGGCCGCACTCCGCTCGCCCCTTGGGCCAGGCTGGCGAGCTTGAGCGCCATCATCAGCCGCACCACCGGCACCGGCGAAGGCGCGCCCGTCCCCGCCGCATGGCTCAGCACGATATTGCGCTGGAGCAAGGCCAGTTCATCATCCGCTATCCGCACCGAGGCGAGCTTTCCGAACCCGGTGTTGATCCCGTAAACCGGCGCACCCTTGGCGAGAATCCGCTCGACTGCGGCAGCGCTGGCGGCGACGCACGGTGCGCTGGCCGGATCGAGCCGGGCCCCGGCGCCCTCGTAAATCGCCTGCCACTGGCCGAAACCGACCTCGCCTGGAAGCAGCGTAATCATTGACCTCTCCACACCCGGGCATGGAGCGGATTTGCACCCATGCGATAGACCAGCTCGGCTGGCTCCTCGATATTCCACAGCGCCAGATCGCAGCTTTTGCCCGGCGCAAGGCTGCCGCATTCGTCCAGCAGACCCAGCGCTCGGGCCGCGTTAACGGTTACCCCGGCCAGGCACTCAGCCACGGTCAGACGAAAGCAGGTCGCGGCCATGTTCATCGCCAGCAGCAGCGAGGTGAGCGGGCTGGTGCCGGGATTGCAATCGGTCGCCAGCGCAATCGGTACGCCCGCCGCGCGCAGCGCTGCCACCGGCGGCAGGTGCGTTTCGCGGCAGAAATAGTAGGCACCTGGCAGCAGCAGGGCGACCGATCCCGCCGCGGCCATCGCTGCCACCCCGGCCTGATCCAGATGTTCAAGATGATCCGCGGACAGCGCGCCATATTTTGCCGCCAGCGCCGCGCCGTGGAGGTTGGAAAGCTGCTCGGCATGAAGCTTGACCGGCAGGCCCAGTGCGCGCGCCTTCACGAAGACGCGCTCGATCTGGGTGGACGTAAACCCGATCCCCTCGCAGAACCCGTCAACCGCATCGGCCAGCCCCTCGGCGGCGACCGCGGGGAGCATGTCCGCGCAGACATGATCGATGTAGCCATCGGGATCGCCGGCAAATTCGGGCGGCACGGCGTGCGCGCCAAGGAACGTGGTCCGCACCCGCACCCGCCGCGCCGCGCCCAAAGCCCGCGCCGCGCGCAGCATGTTGAGTTCGGCCTCAAGCGAAAGCCCGTAGCCGCTTTTGATCTCGATCGTGCCGAGCCCCTCGCCGAGCAGCTGATCGAGCCGGGGCAGCGCCGCCGCCACCATCTGCTCCACATTGGCGGCGCGGGTGGCGCGCATGGTTGCGACGATCCCGCCCCCGGCCCGCGCGACCTCTTCATAGCTGGCACCTTCGAGCCGCAGTTCAAACTCGCGGGCGCGGTTGCCCATATGGACCAGATGGGTGTGCGCATCGATCAGCGCCGGGGTGATCCAGCGGCCCTGGCAATCAATCGTCTCGGCGGCCTTGAACGCAGGAGCTTGATCCGCCGGTCCGGCATAGGCGATCCGCCCCTGCCGCGCAGCCACAACGCCGCGCATCGCCGCCGCGCCGGGGGCCATGGTCAGCAGATGGGCATTGGTCCAGACGGTATCGACCTGCATCGCACTCTCCTGCGGAGTCGCGAATATGTATAGACATATTGGCTCGCTTGTATAGAGTGATTTGTACCGAGCTAGGACCCGAGGCGCGCATGAACCAGACGCTGCATTTTGCCGAAGCGCTGTTGCCCACCGGCTGGGCGCGCGATGTGCGGATCACGATTGCAGCCGGGCGATTCGCCAGCATCGCCGCAGATACCCGGCTAATGCCCGGCGATGCGCGCCACGCTGTCGCGCTGCCCGGCCTGGCCAATCTCCACTCCCACGCGTTCCAGCGCGGCATGGCGGGGCTGGCCGAGCGGCGCGGGGCCAGCGCGGACAGTTTCTGGACCTGGCGCGCGATCATGTACCGCTTTGTCGATGCAGTGACGCCGGACGACATGGCGGCAATCGCGGCCATGGCCTATGCCGAGATGCTCGAAAGCGGCTTCACCCGGGTCGGCGAATTCCACTACCTGCACCACGATCCCGCCGGCGCGCCCTATGCCGGGGCCGCGATGGCAGAGGCGATTGCAGCGGCCGCCGCGGAAACGGGAATCGCGCTGACCCTGCTGCCGGTGTTCTATGCCCATGCGGGGTTTGGCGGGCAGGAACCTGCGCCCGCCCAGCGCCGCTTCATCTGCTCGCTCGACCAGTTCGCGGCCCTGCGCGATGCCAGCCGCGCGGCGATTGCGGCGCTGCCTGATGTCGTGCTCGGCCTCGCCCCGCATTCGCTGCGCGCGGTGATGCCAGAGGAGTTGGCGGCGCTGGAAGAGCTGGCGGGTACAGCCCCGATCCACATCCACGCCGCTGAACAAGTGGCCGAGGTCGAAGCCTGCCTCAAATGGTCAGGCCAGCGCCCGGTCGAATGGTTGCTGGATAACGCGGCGGTGGGGCCAAACTGGTGCCTGGTTCACGCCACCCACATGACCCCGGCAGAAAGCCGCAACCTCGCGCAAAGCGGCGCGGTGGCGGGGCTCTGCCCGATCACCGAGGCCAATCTGGGTGACGGGCTGTTTCCCGCTGCCGAATACCTTGCGGCGGGCGGGCACTTCGGTGTGGGCAGCGATTCGAATGTGCGGATCGATGCGGCCGAAGAACTGCGCTGGCTCGAATATGGTCAGCGGCTCAACCTGCAGTCGCGCAATGTCTTCGCCGCCGGGCCCGATGCCAGCACCGGCGCAGCGCTGTTCGGCGGGGCGCTGGCGGGCGGCGCGCAGGCGCTGGGCACTGTCGCCGGGATTGCCGAGGGGCTTCCCGCTGATTTCATCACGCTGCGGTCTGACCACCCCGATTGCAGCGGCGATGGCTGGCTGGACCAATGGCTTTTCGCTTCACCGCGCGGGGCGGTGGACGGCGTCTGGCGGGCCGGGCGGCAAGTGGTGCGCGAAGGCCGCCACGCGGGCCGCGATGCGATAGCCGCACGCTATCGGCAGACACTGGCAAGATTGCTGGCATGACCCCCGGTATCAGCGAACAGATCCGCCGCACGATCGAAGCGCGGATCCTCTCGGGCGAGTGGGCCCCGGGTACCAGGGTCCCGGGCGATGACGAGCTGGCCGGGCAATATGGCTGCGCGCGGATGACGGCCAACAAGGCGCTGTCGGCACTGGCCGCCGCGGGCCTGGTCGAGCGCCGCCGCCGCGCCGGGACTTTCGTCGCGCGCCCGCGCAGCCAGGCCATGGTGCTCGAGATCACCGACCTCGCCGCCGAAGTTGCCGCGCGGGGCGAGGCCTATCGCTGGCAGCTTACCCGGCGCCGCGCGCTGCGCTCCGAGGCGCTCGGCCCCGTGGCCCCGCTGCTCGAGATCGAAGGCGTCCATTGGGCAGACGGCGCGCCTTTCGCCGCCGAACAGCGCCTGGTCAATCTCGCCGAAGTGCCCGCCATCGCGCAGGCCGACCTGACGCGCGAGGCCCCCGGCACCTGGCTGCTCGCGCACGCCCCCTGGACCGAGGCCGAACACCGCATCAGCGCCGAGGCCGCCGACCGCCCGCTCGCCAAGGCCCTCGCCTGCCCCCCCGGCAGCGCCTGCCTGACCGTTCGCCGCCGCACCTGGCGCGGCCTCGCTCCGGTGACGCTGGTAACCCAGCACTTCGCGCCAGGATCGCACGAATTGATTGCGCGGTTTGGCGCGCGCGGATAGCCGCTGCCCGTTTCGTCAGGTATCCGCGCCGTCGGCAGCGCGGCAAAGTGCGAGTTTATGAGCCAGACCGCAATCCAATCCAGCGCAGTCGTTTTTGGCGCGAGCGGCGCGATTGGCGGCGCCTTGACCACGCGATTGTTGGCACAGGGCACGTATTCCCATGTCCATGCCGGATCGCGCGCGGGAGACACTGCTCCGGACGGCGCGGTCCCGTTCCGTTTCGCGCTGGACGACGAAGCCAGCATAACTGCCGCGCTGAATGCCTTGGCCGCACCCCCAACGCTGGTGATCGTCGCCACCGGGCTGCTACACGATGCAGCAGCCGGGATTACCCCGGAGAAGAGTTGGCGCGCGCTTGATCCGGCGGCGATGGCAGCGGTTTACGCCGCCAACGCGATCGGTCCGGCGCTGATTGCCAAACATGCCCTGCCGCGCTTGCCGCGGGATCGACCGGCGACCTTTGCCGTGCTGTCCGCCAAGGTTGGTTCGATCGGCGACAACCGGCTGGGCGGGTGGCACGCCTACCGCGCCAGCAAGGCGGCACTCAATATGCTGGTCCGCAATTTCGCGATCGAACTGGCGCGCAGTCACCCTTTGGCGGTGGTCGCCGCGCTGCATCCTGGCACGGTCGATAGCGGGCTGTCCGCGCCGTTCCAGCGCGGCGTGGCGGCGGCTGCGCTGTTCAGCCCGGATCAGGCCGCCGGGCACCTGTTCGATGTCATCGCCGCGCTGGGCCCGGCGGACAGCGGCGGGTTGTTCGCCTGGAACGGCGCGCGGCTGGCCTGGTAAGCGAAACAGCCGACAATGCCCAAAATGCGCCGTAAGGGCGATTTGCCAAGCAAGGTCTGCGCAGCCTGCAACCGGCCATTTGCATGGCGGCGCAAATGGGCGCGCGATTGGGACGCGGTGAAATACTGTTCGGACCGCTGCCGCAGCGCACGCCAGCAAGCCGGCACGCTGCGGAATGGTGCTGCTGGGGAGGATTGAACTCCCGACCTCAGCCTTACCAAGGATGCGCTCTACCACTGAGCTACAGCAGCACACCATTCCGAAGGACCCAGCGCGGCCAAGGCCGTGGGGCAGGGGCGCGCTATTGGCTGCGGGCTCTTGCTTTGTCAAGCTGAACGCCTGATAGCGCGCAACAATTGCCAATGCGTGAAAAAAAGCCCGCCCCCACCCGTGAACAACGTCTGGCTGCCAAGCTGCGCGAAAACCTGCACCGCAGAAAGGCGCAGGCGCGCGGCGGCAGCGACGCGGCGGCCCGGGCAACTTCGCTTCCCAAAGACGATTCGAGCGGCTAGGGGCCGGTTTCGCGCCACATACGGAGATCCGACTTGCCCCGCTTGATCCTCGTCCGCCACGGCCAGAGCCAGTGGAACCTGGAAAACCGCTTTACCGGGTGGTGGGATGTCGACCTGACCGAAAAGGGCGAGGCCGAAGCGCGCGCCGCGGGCGAACTGCTGCTGGCCAAAGCCATGCTGCCGACCATGGCCTTCACCAGCCTGCAGACCCGCGCGATCCGCACGCTGCATTTCGCGCTTGAGGCTGCCGGGCGGCTGTGGGTGCCAGAGATCAAGGACTGGCGGCTGAACGAGCGGCACTACGGCGGGCTGACCGGGCTCGACAAGGCCGAGACTGCGGCCAGGCACGGCGACGATCAGGTCAAGATCTGGCGCCGCAGCTTCGATATTCCGCCGCCTGTGCTAGAAGACGGATCGGCGTTCGATCTCAAGGCCGATCCGCGCTACGCCGGGATTGCGATTCCCAGCACCGAAAGCCTCAAGGACACCATCGCCCGCGTGCTGCCCTATTATGAAAGCGCGATCGTGCCGCAATTGAAGGCCGGCCATGTGGTGCTGGTTTCTGCACACGGCAATTCGCTGCGCGCGCTGGTCAAGCACCTGTCGGGCATTTCGGATCACGACATCACCGGGCTGGAAATCCCGACCGGACAGCCGATCGTGTACGAGCTCGACGAGGCGCTCGCCGCGACCGAGCGCTATTACCTGGCGGAGCGCTGAGCATGGCCGCACCCGTTGCAATCGTCATGGGCAGCCAGTCTGACTGGGCCACCATGCAGCGCGCCGCCGATGCGCTCGACGCACTGGGCGTGGCCTATGACGCGCGGATCGTATCGGCGCACCGCACGCCGCAGCGGCTGGTCAAATTTGCGCAAGGTGCGGCGGACGAAGGTTTCAAGGTCATCATCGCCGGGGCCGGCGGTGCGGCGCACCTGCCGGGCATGGTCGCCAGCATGACGCATCTGCCGGTGCTGGGTGTGCCGGTGCAATCAAAGGCGCTGTCCGGGCAGGACAGCCTGCTCTCGATCGTGCAGATGCCGGCCGGAGTTCCGGTCGGAACGCTCGCCATCGGCGAAGCGGGCGCGACCAATGCCGGCTTGCTGGCCGCATCGATCCTCGCGCTGGAAGACCCGGCGCTTGGCGCGCGGCTCAAGGCCTGGCGTGCGGCGCAAAGCGCCGGCGTGGCCGAACGGCCGAGCTGAGATGCGGCAATGATCCCGCTATGATGATCCCACCGGGCGAAACCATCGGTATTCTTGGCGGCGGGCAGCTGGGCCGGATGCTGGCGCAGGCGGCGGGCAAGCTTGGCTATCAGGCCCATATCTATGCGCCCGAGGCCGACTCGGTCGCTGCCGAGGTGAGCCAGGCGCACACCCGCGCAAACTGGGACGATGCCCGGGCGCTGGCCGCGTTTGCCGCGCACTGCGCAGTGATCACCTACGAATGGGAAAACGTACCGATTGCCGCGCTCAAGGGGCTCGGTGCGGCGCGTTTGTTTCCCTCGGTCCGCGCGCTGGAAGTGGCGCAGGACCGGCTGAACGAAAAAGACTTCGTTGCCCAGCTTGGCGGCCGCACCGCGCCCTACATGGCGATCGATACGGCCGAGGATCTCGAAGCGGCACTTGTCCGGATCGGTTCGCCCGGGATCCTCAAGACCCGGCGCGAAGGCTATGACGGGAAGGGCCAGTGGCGGATCAATTATGATCATGAGGCTGACGGCATCGCGCTTGGCGGGCAGCCGATGATCTATGAAGGCCTGGTGCGCTTTGCCTGCGAATTCAGCGTGATCCTGGCGCGCGGTCAGGATGGCGCGGTGGTATTCTGGGACAGCGCCGAAAATGTCCACCAGCACGGCATCCTTGCCACGTCGCGGGTGCCGGCCGGCGCAGCCGCGCTAGGCCAGGTCGAAGGCGCGCGCGCGCTGGCGCGGCAGGTGGCCGATGCGCTGGATTATGTCGGCGTTGCGGCATTCGAATTCTTTGCGACCGACGCCGGGCCGGTGTTCAACGAGATGGCCCCCAGGGTCCACAATTCGGGGCACTGGACGATCGAGGGGGCCAAGACCAGCCAGTTCGAAAACCACATCCGGGCGATCTGCGGCCTGCCGCTGGGCGACACGGTGCTGGCCGCGCGCGAAGTGATGATGACCAACCTGATCGGCGATGCCGCACAAGCCGCCCCGGCGCTGGCGGCGGATCCCGCCAATCACGTGCATCTTTACGGCAAGGGCGAAGCACGCCCGGGCCGCAAGATGGGCCACGTGACCCGGCTGACCCGATGAACCGCAGCGAGATTTTCCTGGTCGCTGCGGTGGCCGACAACGGCGTGATTGGCGTTAGCGGCGAAATTCCCTGGCACATTTCCGAAGACTTCCGCCGGCTCAAGGCGCTGACCATGGGCAAGCCGCTGGTGATGGGGCGCAAGACGTTCGAATCGCTGCCGGGCGTCCTTCCGGGGCGGCGCCATATCGTGATCACCCGCGATCCCGCCTGGCAGGCCGAAGGGGCCGAAGTGGCACGCACCCTCGGCGCGGCGCTCAAGTTGGCCAATGCGCCGCATATCGTGATTTTCGGCGGGGCGCAGGTCTTTGCCGAAGCCTTGCCGCTGGCCGACCGGATCGAATTGACCGTAGTGCACCTCTCACCCGAAGGTGACACACGCTTTCCGCAATTCGACCGGAGCGACTGGATCGAGACATTCCGCGAAAGTCATCCCCCGCAAGCTCGCACGCCGGGGTTTGATTTCGTGACGCTGCTGCGTAAACCGGCAGCCTAGCTTCAGTCAGGGGACGCTATGCGCAAGGCTTTCTGGACACTGTTGGTATTGGTCGCAATTGGCGTGATTGCCTTCTTCCGGCTTGGCCCGGCGCTGATCGAATCGAACATGAACCGGATCGACGGCAAGCCGCTGCTCGCAATATCGCCGCAGGCCGAAGCATTGCACCGCACGCTCAACATTGTCGACCTGCATTCCGATACCCTGATGTGGGACCGCGATCTGGCCGCGGCATCGAACCGCGGCCACGAAGACCTGCCGCGGCTGATCAAGGGCAATGTCGCGCTGCAGGTGTTCGCTTCCACCACCAAGAGCCCCAAAGGCCAGAACTACGACAGCAACGGCGCCGATAGCGACAACATCACCGCGCTGGTCATCGCCCAGCGCCAGCCGATGCGGACCTGGGATTCGCTGCTCGAACGTTCCTTGTTCCATGCCGAAAAGCTCGATGTCGCGGTGTCGCAGTCGCAAGGCCTGCTGCGCAAGGTGACCGACCAGAATGGGCTCGATCAGCTGCTGGCTGCGCGCGGCACGCCCCTACGCCCGGTTGGCGCGTTGCTGTCGGTCGAAGGGCTGCACAATCTGGAAGGCAAGGCGGAGAACCTCGACAATCTTTATGCCGCAGGGTTCCGCATGGCCGGGCTGACCCACTTCTTCGACAACGAGCTGGCGGGATCGATGCACGGCCTGGCCAAAGGCGGGCTGACCCCGTTCGGACGCCAGATCGTCGGCATGATGGAAGATCGCGGAATGATCGTCGATGTGGCCCATTGCAGCCACACCTGCGTGGCTGAAGTGCTGAAAATGGCGCGCCGCCCGGTGGTCTCGAGCCACGGCGGGGTCCAGGCCGTCTGCCCGGTCAACCGCAACCTGACCGATGAAGAAATCCGCGGCATCGCGCGCACCGGCGGGGTGATCGGGATCGGATACTGGGATGCTGCCGTGTGCGACACCAGCCCGCAGGCGATCGTCAAGGCGATGAAATATGTCCGCGATCTGGTCGGCATCGAATACGTTGCGCTGGGCAGCGACTACGACGGCGCCACCACGGTGCGCTTCGATACCAGCCAGCTGGTCCAGCTGACCCAGGCGCTGCTCGATGCGGGGTTCACCCCTGAGGAAATTCGCGCGGTGATGGGCGGCAATGCGCTGCGCGTGATCCATGCTGGCCTCTTGCCCTACGCCGAATGGGCCAAGGGCCGCCGGCGCGGATAGGACGGACAAACGTGGAC
Organism: Novosphingobium sp.; assembly: GCF_031417815.1. Lineage (GTDB taxonomy): Bacteria > Pseudomonadota > Alphaproteobacteria > Sphingomonadales > Sphingomonadaceae > Novosphingobium. Next base: position 104,966 of record NZ_JANOWI010000044.1, read on the forward strand.
ATCGTCAGATTGAACGCAGGCGAACCGGTGCCGCCGTCGTTGCGCGGCGCGGTGATCGCGCTAGGCAATTTTGACGGGTTCCACCTTGGCCATCAAGCGGTCGTGGGCGAAGCGCTGGGCTGGGCCCGGGCTGAGCAGCGCCCGGCGATCGTCGCCACCTTCGATCCGCACCCAGTGCGGTTTTTTGCGCCCGGCAGCCCGCCGTTCCGGCTGACCACGCTGGACCAGCGCGAAGAATTGTTCGGTGCGGCCGGGGCCGATGCGATGCTGGTGTTCGAATTCGGTGCAGCCCTTGCCGCGACCAGTGCCGAGGTTTTCGTCAAGGACTTGCTGGCCGATCGTCTGGGCGTGGCCGGCGTGGTGACGGGCGAAGACTTCACCTTCGGCAAAGGCCGCGCGGGTAATGTCGCGGTGCTGCAGCAGCTGGGTGCGCCCTGCGGGCTGGCCGCGCGGGCAGTCGGCCCGGTCAGCGACGCGGGCGAAGTGGTTTCCTCCAGCCGGATCCGTGACGCGCTAAAGGCGGGCGACTGCGCGACGGCCACCCATCTCCTGACCCGGCCCTTTGCGGTGCGTGGCGAAGTACGGCACGGGGCCAAGCTGGGCCGCAGCATCGGCTATCCCACCGCCAACCTCGAAATGGGCAGCTATCTGAGGCCGCGTTACGGGATCTATGCGGTGACCGGCACCCTGCCCGGCGGACAGGTGCTGCACGGCGCGGCCAATCTGGGGATCCGGCCCAGTTTTGAGCCCCCAATCGAGCTGCTCGAGGCCTATTTCTTCGACTATTCCGGCGATCTTTACGGGCAAACGATTGAAATCGCCCTGCATCACTACTTGCGCGGCGAAGAAAAGTTCGAGACACTGGAAGCCTTGACTGCGCAGATGGAACGCGATTGCGCGTTGGCGCGGGAGCTTCTGGGGGGATAGTTTACGATGAACAGCTGGTTGCGGCGCGCTGCCTTTGTTCTGGCACTGGCATTTCTGGTGATGACTTTCGTCAATGCCAGCTGGCTGGCCGACAAGCCCAAGGGCTATCCGCACCTGCTCTCGGTACGCGGGATCACCCAGCAGCCGGTCAAGCTGGACGCGCCGGACGGCCAATGCGCCGCGTTAAGCATCGAACCGCCGGTCCACGATTACATCGAAAACACCCTGCCCGCGCTGCAACGCGCCAGCGGAATGGGTTCGGCGATGGTCTTGGTCGATGTGAACGCCAGCGCCGACGGAAAGATTGTGCTATTCCGCGACAAGACGCTCGATTGCCGCACCAGCGGCACCGGCGATGTCGCCGCGCTTTCGCTGGTGCAATTGAAAGCGCTCGACGCCGGGCACGGCTACAGCGGCGATGGCGGCAAGACCTTCCCGCTGCGCGGGCTTGGCGTGGGCTATATTCCCACGCTTGACGAAGCCCTGGTGGCGCTGCCCAGCGAACCGATCCTGTTCAACCTTTCCGGCCGCGATGTCGCCGTGGCAGCCCGGCTGGTCGATGGCCTGCTGGCTGCCGGGCGCGAAGTGGAAACGCTCGGCGATGCCTTCATGGGCGATGAGGCCGTGCTCGCCCCGATCCGGCGCCGCTTCCCGAAAGCCTGGGCGTTGTCGATGGAAGCCGCGCGGCAATGCACCGGCGACTACATGCTGCAAGGCTGGCTGGGCATGAGCCCGGCGAGCTGCAAGGGCGGCACGATCCTGGTGCCGATCAACCGCCAGTGGCTGTTTGCCGGGTGGCCGAACCGCCTGATCGCGCGGATGGCGGCGGTGGACGCGCATGTGGTGGTCACCGGCCCGGCCAGCGATGGCGCCGAACCGCGCGGGCTCGATCTGCCCGAACAGATCGGCAAGGTGCCCGCCAGCTTCAACGGCTTTATCTGGGTGAGCGACCAATGGGTGATCGGCCCCGCGCTCCACCCCGCCGCCGATCGCCGCAACGGGCGTGAGAAGGCCGAAACCGAAGTGCTGGTCGCGAAGCGGCGCGAGAATAGGTAGGAAGAAGGGGGTTCACGCAGAGGGGTTATGCTGGGCCGCAGGCCCCTTCACCAGTCAAGACGTTGCGCCAACCGCAACATCTGATCAGACGAGGCGGCTTCGCCGAAAGCGCGGCATCTCTGCGCCTCTCCTTCTTCTCTGCGGCCTCTGCGCGAACCAAAAATTGCGCAACGCCGCCCACCTCGCTAAGGCCCGCCGGTCATGACAGAACAGCGCGATTATAGAGACACCGTCTTCCTGCCGAAGACCGAGTTCCCCATGAAGGCCGGCCTCCCCGCCAAGGAGCCGATCATTGCCGCGCGCTGGGAAGCCGAGAAGCTGTACGAACAGCTGCGCGATGCCCGCCGGGGCCGCGAGACCTTCATGTACCATGACGGCCCGCCTTACGCGAACGGCGACATGCATATCGGCCATGCGCTGAACCACACGATCAAGGACATGGTCTGCCGCACCCAGAACCTGCTGGGCAAGAACGCGCCCTATGTGCCGGGCTGGGATTGCCACGGCCTGCCGATCGAATGGAAGGTCGAGGAGCAGTACCGCAAGAAGAAACTCGACAAGGACGAGGTCCCCTTGCTCGAATTCCGCGCCGAATGCCGCGCCTATGCTCAGCACTGGGTCGACGTGCAGCGCGCGCAATTGAAGCGGCTTGGCGTGCTGGCCGACTGGGACAACCCCTACCTCACCATGCAGCCCGAGAGCGAAGCGACGATTGTTGCCGAGCTGCTCAAGTTCGCCACCTCGGGCCAGCTCTATCGCGGGGCCAAGCCGGTGATGTGGTCGCCCGTAGAGAAGACCGCGCTGGCCGAGGCTGAGGTTGAATACGAGGACATCGTCTCGACCCAGATCGATGTGGCATTCGAGATTGCTGAGAGCCGGTGTCAGGCAGTCCGTGGTGCCAAAGCCGTCATCTGGACGACGACACCTTGGACTATCCCAGTCAATCAGGCTTTGGCTTACGGACCCGAGCTTGAATATGCTGTTTGTCGGTTCGGAGACCGGATGGGCGACCACGATCGACCTTCGCCAGAAGGTGCGGTGGTCATTTCGTCTGGGCTTATAGAGCAGTTTGCGGGTCGAGCCGGTTTCCGTGTGATCCCAATGCAGATCATCAAAGGCTCCGATCTCGCCGGAACCATCGCTCGCCATCCGATGCATGCGCTAGGCGGGTTCTTTGCCGAGCCCCGCCCCATGCTGCCGGGCGACTTTGTCACCACCGACAGCGGCACGGGACTGGTGCATATGTCGCCCGATCACGGCGAGGACGATTTCGAGCTGTGCAAGGCGCATGGCATCGGCCCCAAGTTCGCGGTCGAAGCCGATGGCAAGTACCGCGAGGACTGGCCGTGGCTGGGCGGGCAAGGCAGCGTTATCAACCCCAAGTTCAACGCGCCCGATGGGCCGATCTGTGCGGACTTGCGCGAAGCGGGCGGGCTGCTGGCGGCCTCGGCCGATTACAAGCATAGCTACCCGCACTCGTGGCGCTCGAAAGCCAAGGTGATCTACCGCTGCACCCCGCAGTGGTTCGTACCGATGGACAAGCCGATTGACCCCTCCGGCGGCTTCGCCGCCACCTCCCCATCGCAAGTCGATGGGGAGAATCTAACGCAGCGTGTCTCCCCATCGACTTGCGATGGGGAGGTGGCAGCCGGAGCGGCTGACGGAGGGGTAACGCTCCGCCAGATCGCCATGGCCGAAATCGAGCGCGTCCAGTTCACCCCCGACAAGGGCCGCAACCGCATCGGTTCGATGGTTGCCGGGCGGCCCGATTGGGTGCTTAGCCGCCAGCGCGCCTGGGGGGTGCCGATCACGCTGTTCGTGCATAGGAAGAGCGGCGAATACCTCGTCGATCTAGAAGTGAACGAACGCATCGTTGCCGCCGTGCGCCAACAAGGCATCGACGCCTGGACGCCCGAGACCGCGCACAGTTTCCTCGGCGATGGCTATGACCACGATGAGTGGGAAGCGGTGCCCGACATTCTCGACGTGTGGTTCGATTCGGGCACCAGCCACGCCTATGTGCTCGATTCGGGGCGCTGGCCCGACCTGAGCTGGCCGGCGGACATCTATGTCGAAGGCAGCGACCAGCATCGCGGCTGGTTCCAGTCGTCCTTGCTCGAAAGCTGCGCCACCCGCGGCCGCGCGCCCTATGACCGGATCCTGACCCACGGGTTCACCATGGATTCCAAGGGCATGAAAATGTCCAAGAGCCTGGGCAACACCATCGATCCCAACAAGGTCATGGAAGTCTACGGCGCGGACATCATCCGGCTGTGGGCGCTGAGCGTCGATTTCACCGAGGATCACCGGATCGGCGATGAAATCCTCAAAGGCGTGTCCGACCAGTACCGCAAGCTGCGCAACACCTTCCGCTATCTGCTGGGCGCCTTGGAAGGGTTCAGCGAGGCTGAGCGGGTGCCGGTTGAGGCGATGCCCGAACTGGAACGCTATATGCTGGCGTTGCTGGCGCGGATGGATGCGGGCCTTCGTGAAGCGGTCGATAGCTACGATTTCAACACCTATGTCCGCACTCTGACCGATTTCTGCAACGAGGACCTCAGCGCGTTCTTCTTCGATGTGCGCAAGGACTGCCTCTATTGCGACGCGGCTTCGGACCCGAAGCGGATGGCCTACCGCACGGTGCTCGACACGCTGTTCCACGCCCTGGTCCGCTGGGCCGCACCGGTGCTGGTGTTCACCAGCGAAGAGGTGTGGGGGACGCGGTATCCGGATGGCGATTCGGTGCACCTCCTCGAATGGCCGGTGCTTCCTGCACTCAAAACAACCCGTCAGCCCGTGCTTGACACGGGCCAAGGCTTTTCTTCGCCAACCTTGGCGGAAGAGAGCCAAGCCCCGGATCAAGTCCGGGGCGACGAGTTGGTTGAAAGGTGGGCTTCACTTCGGGCACTGCGCTCTGAGGTATTGGAAACGATTGAGCCGTTGCGTCGCGACAAGCAGCTCGGTTCAAGCCTTGAGGCCGAGGTTACGCTGATCGAAGATGACAACCTCGCGATGCTGATGCGCGGTATTGATCTTTCAGAGCTGTTCATAAGTGCAAAGGTTCAAGCGCTGTCGCTAGAGACAGCTCAGAAAGACCTACCCCAAGCAACCTTCCGACGGTTTCCTGACTCCGGCGATTTGGTCGCAGTCACCCGCACCTCCCACCACAAATGCGGCCGCTGCTGGCGTCACCTGCCCGAGGTGACCGAGGACGGCGCGCTTTGTTCACGTTGCGATCAGGTTGTGAGCGGCATGGACGCGCACGCATGACCATGTCTCACTCCCGTCACCCTGAACTTGTTTCAGGGTCCATTTCGCGGCTCGCCCAGAGCCGTGGGGCGGGCGCAAACCTCGCGGTTGGCTTTTCATACGCCAGCTTCGGATACGCGGCGCGATGGATGCTGAAACAAGTTCAGCATGACGAATTGGGGTTAGGGTTTCGGATTCGGGGATCGCAATCGTGCTGACCCGCAACCGCAAGATCGGCCTTGGCCTGGCCGCCGCCGGCTTTGTTGCCGATCAGGCGCTGAAGGCTCTGGTCAACGGCCCGCTGGGGCTGGAAAGCGATGGCGACCAGATCGTGCTGACCAGCGTCTTCAACCTCACCCGCACCTCAAACTACGGCGTGTCGCTGGGGCTGCTGACCGCCGATTCGGATGCGATGCGCTGGATGCTGGTGGCGCTGACCGGAGCCATCGCGCTGGTCGTCGGGGTGTGGTTGCTGCGCGAGAAGAAACTGGGCGATATTTTACCCTTCGCGATGATTCTGGGCGGGGCGCTGGGCAACATTGTCGACCGGATTCGCTATGGCCACGTGGTCGATTATGCCGACCTGCATTTTGGCACATGGCGCCCGTTTCTGGTGTTCAACCTGGCCGACGCGCTGATCAGCGTGGGCGTGGTGATAATCCTTGCCCGCAGCCTGCTTATCCGCGAAAAGCCCAACCTTGATACTGCGGGCACGCCCGCGACGGAGATTTGAGAGATGCGTAAGACCACTGGCCTGATCCTGGTCACCACTTCATCGCTGCTGCTTTCGGCTTGCGGCGGCGGCGGGCTGTTCAACCGCCAGCGCCCCGATGAATTCGCCGTGCAGCGTCAGGCGCCGCTGGTGATCCCGCCCGATTTCGCGCTGGTTCCGCCCGCGCCGGGCGCGCCGCGTCCCAACGATACCAGCGCCGCCGCGCAGGCGCAGAGCGCGCTGTTCGGTGCGCCGCAGCCGCGCTCGGGCGTGGAAAGCACGGTCGGCAACAAGGCCGGCCTGGCCGCCCCGGCGATCCGCTCGACCGTGGGTGACAGCCAGACCAACACCGTCGACAAGGGCGAAGTGGTGCGCGATATCGTCGCCGCGCCCGAAGGCGATGGCCGCGAAGCGCAGACCAAGGCCGGCGGCAACTGAGCCCACTGGTTTTTTGAAATTCAAAGGGGCTCGCCGTTCGGCGGGCCCCTTTTGTTTCTCGCAAAGGCGCAAAGGCGCGAAGAGGTTTTCGTTCGCAGATGCTTTTCGCAATTCGCACAAGCGGATCGAAAATTCATCGATCAATCGGGGCGCTTCGCGCGGAAACTCGGCAACCGCCCACTTTGCGCCTTCGCGCCTTTGCGTGAATCCTATTCCTGGGTGGAGGCCATCGCCACCCGGCTGGCCAGCAGCTTGTCGATCTTGCGGCCATCCATGTCGATCACTTCGAAGCGCCAGCCCTGATCTTGGAAGTACTCGCCTTCGCGCGGCAGCTTCTTGAACACCGACAAGGCATAGCCCGCCGCGGTGGCGAAATCGCGATCGTCGGGGAAATCGAGCCCGAGCTGGTCGATCAGCGCATCAACCGGAAGCGAGCCCGACAACAGCAGTGAACCATCCTCGCGCGTGACCATCAGCGGGGCATCGCCTTCATCAAGATAGCTGGCAAAATTGCCGACAATCGCCGACAGCAGATCGGCCGGGGTGACCACGCCTTCGAGGTGGCCGTACTCATCATGGACCAGCGCCATCGCGACGCCGCTTTGCTGCAGGATCTTGAGCGCATCCATCGCATCAAGCTGATCGGGCAGGATTTCCGCCTTCTTGAGCAGCCGCGCCAGGTTGGGCTTCTTGCCCGCCAGCAGCACCGCCAGCACGTCCTTGACCTTGACCACGCCGACAATGTTGTCCGGGCTGGCATCGGTGACCGGCAGCAGCGAATGCGGGCTGTCCTTGATCGCGGCGCGCATTTCAGCCTCGCCGGCCTTGCGGTCGATTGTATCAAGTTCAGTGCGCGGGGTCATCAGTTCGCGCACCGGGCGCGTGGCCAGCCGCATGATCCCGGTCATGATCGCGCGCTCGTCCTCCTCGATCACGCCCGAACGGGTGGCCTCGGCGAAGACCAGCTGCAATTCCTCGGTGGTCAGCGCATGTTCGCCCTTGTGCGTCACCCCGGTGAGCCGCAGCAGCACATCGGACGACTTGTCGAGCAACCAGACGAACGGCGCGGTGATCCGAGCCACCACCGAAATCGGGATGGAGGCCAGCACCGCGATCTTTTCCGCCGCGCGCAGCGCCAGTTGCTTGGGCACCAGTTCACCCACTACCAGGCTGAAATAGGTGGTCAGCACGATCACCAGTGCAAAGCCGGCTTGTGGTGCCCAGCGATCTGGCACGCCAAGCGCGGCGAGCCGCTCGCCGGTCGGTCCGCCCAGGCTGGCACCCGAATAGGCACCGGCAATAATGCCCACCAGCGTGATGCCGATCTGCACCGCCGAAAGAAATTTGCCCGGATCGGCCGACAGCGCCAGTGCGGTGCGCGCGCCGCCATTGCCCTGTTCGGCCAGCAATCTGAGCCGCGCCGGGCGCGCCGAAACGATCGCCAGCTCGGACATCGAGAACAGGCCGTTTATCAGGATCAAACCTGCGATGATGAAAACGTCGGACCAGGGATAAGGTGTCACGCGGTGATCGGTAGCAGGTTTTGCGACAAAGGCGAAGACCGCTGGAGCGGAACCTTGGCCGGGCTAAAGCGTTGACATTGCAACCAGTCGGGTTCCATTCAGGTTCGCCGCCTTAAGGTTTTGACTTATCCTGATTTACGAAGGGGAAAAAGAGAATGACCAAGAACCGCAAGCTCGTAGCCTTGCTCGCTGCCACCGCCCTGATGGGCACTTCGGCCTGCGTTACCGATCCCAACACGGGTGAAAAGAAAGTCTCGCGCACTGCCATCGGCGGCGTTGGCGGGCTGGTTGTTGGCGGCCTGCTGGGCGGCCTGATCGGCGGCAAGACCGGCCGGATCGTCGGTGCCGGCATCGGCGGCGTGGCCGGCGCTGCAGTTGGCTATCAGATGGACAAGCAGATCAAGGAACTGAAGGAAACCACCGCCGGTTCGGGGATCGACGTCACCGAAACCGACAATGGCCAGGCTATCCTGGTCAACCTGCCCGACGGCGTGACCTTTGATGTTGGCTCCTACACGCTGAAGACCGCGTTCCGGAACACGCTTGATCAGGTTGCCACCAGCCTGATCCAGTATCCCAACAGCCTGATCGACGTTTATGGTCACACCGATTCGACCGGCAGCGACAGCTTCAATCAGACGCTTTCGCAGAACCGCGCCAATACGGTGATGAACTATCTCGTCTCCAGGGGCGTTCCTGCCGCGCGCCTGCGCGCCCAGGGCTTTGGCGAGACCATGCCGGTGGCCAGCAACGCCACCGTCGATGGCCGCGCCAAGAACCGGCGTGTCGAAATCAAGATCGTGCCGGTGACCACCGACGACGTGCGCGCTGCCCAAACCGGTCAGTAAGCTTCGGGTCCGTGACCCACGCTAAAGGGCCCGCCAGATCGGCGGGCCCTTTTTGCATGGTCACACTTTTTGCATGGTCACAACGGATCGGGCCCGATCTGCGAGAGAATCCGGGCGCGATCGGCCAGCCGGTCAATCGCGGCCTGGTGGATCAGCGGCGATGTTACCAGCACACCGAACGCGCGCGGATCGGGTTTGTTGAAGGCCAATGGCCCGCCAAAAGCATCGCTGACCGTCGCCCCCGCCTCACGCGCGATCAAGCACGCCGCGCCGATGTCCCATTCAAAGCCCCAGCGCAGCGACGCAACAAGGTCGGCCTCGTCGGCGGCCACCATCGCAATGCGCAGCGCGATCGAATTGGGCTGTTCCACCGCAACCAGGTCGAGATCGGCCTTGGGCAGGGCATGGGCGGGAACGCGCGCGCCGATCAGGCCCGGACGGCGCGATGCTGCCAGCCGCGCACCATTGCGCCAGGCCCCGCGGCCCGCTTCGGCCAGCCACATTTCATCGCGCGCCGGGGCGTGAAGGATACCTATCAGCGGGCGGCCGCCGCTGATCAGCGCAACCGAAACCGCCCAGCCGGCGCGGCCGCGGATGAAATCGCGGGTGCCATCGATCGGATCGACCAGCCAGATTAGCCCGCCGTCAAGCCGCTCGGGTGCATCGACGGTTTCCTCGCTCAGCCATCCGGCCGAAGGGAGCAGCGCGGCGAGCTGTTCCTTCAGGAAGTGGTCCACCGCCATGTCCGCAGCGCTTACCGGGCTCGCGTCGCTCTTGTCCCAGGTTTCCAGCGCGTGGCCGTGCCCTGGCCAGGCGGCCATGGCAATCCGGCCCGCTTCGCAGATGATCGCTTCCAGGCGCGCGCGATCAATCAAGCCTGCGGCCCGGCATTTATTGAGATCGGTTCGCAACTGGCGTTCATAAAACTGACCTTGGAGTCCTTTCAGGGTCTTTTCAACCACCCGGTGCTGTGCTTAGGCGGCCCGGCATGCGCGATTGCGCAACCCCTGCATAGCCAGTTGGAGTGACCTTTCCCATGAACATCCACGAATATCAGGCCAAGGAACTGCTCGCCACGTTTGGAATTGCGATTCCCAGGGGCATTGCGGCGATGACCGTGGAAGAAGCCGTGGCCGCCGCGAAGGTGCTGCCCGGCCCGCTTTATGTCGTGAAAAGCCAGATCCATGCCGGCGGGCGCGGCAAGGGCAAGTTCAAGGAACTGGGCCCCGATGCCAAGGGCGGCGTGCGCCTGGCCAAGAGCCTTGCGGAAGTCGAAGCCCACGCCAAGGACATGCTGGGCAACACCCTGGTGACGATCCAGACCGGTGATGCGGGCAAGCAGGTCAACCGGCTCTACGTCACCGACGGGGTCGACATCGGCAAGGAATACTACCTCTCGATGCTGGTCGATCGCGCCACCGGACGGATCGCGATGATCGCATCGACCGAAGGCGGGATGAGCATCGAGGACGTGGCGCACGACAGCCCTGAAAAGATCGCCACGATCACGATCGATCCGGCGCAGGGCTTCATGCCGCACCATGGCCGCGCGCTGGCTTTCGGGCTCAAGCTCAAGGGCGATCTGGCCAAGCAGGCGGCGGTGCTGGGCAAACAGCTCTATGATGCGTTCGTCGCGCTTGATTGCGAAATGATCGAAATCAACCCGCTGGCTGAATGCAGCGGCCAGTTGCTGGTGCTCGATACCAAGATGAGCTTCGATTCGAACGCGCTTTACCGCCATCCCGACGTGGTGGCGCTGCGTGATGTGACCGAAGAAGACCCGGCCGAGGTTGAAGCGAGCGAATACGACCTCGCCTATATCAAGCTCGATGGGAACATCGGCTGCATGGTCAACGGCGCGGGCCTGGCCATGGCGACGATGGACATCATCAAGCTGAACGGCGAATTCCCCGCCAATTTCCTTGATGTGGGCGGCGGCGCCAGCAAGGAAAAGGTCACCGCAGCGTTCAAGATCATCCTCAAGGATCCGGCGGTGAAGGGCATCCTGGTCAACATCTTCGGCGGGATCATGAAGTGCGACATCATCGCCGATGGCATCGTCGCCGCGGCCAAGGAAGTGAACCTTTCGGTGCCGCTGGTGGTGCGCCTTGAAGGCACCAACGTGGAGCTGGGCAAGGAAATCCTCGAGAATTCGGGCCTGCCGATCGTTTCGGCCAGCGATCTGGGCGATGCCGCCAAGAAGATCGTCGCCGAAGTGCGCAAAGCGGCATAACGGATCGTTAGGTTGACGTTTCCGTAAACGTAAACTAGGCGCTGCGGCGTCATTCAACTGTGAAAGGCTGGAATCACATGAAAGCCCTGGTCTGCGTAAAACGCGTGATCGACTATAACGTGAAGCCGCGGGTCAAATCCGACGGCACCGGCGTCGATCTTGCCAACGTCAAAATGAGCATGAACCCGTTCGACGAAATTGCGGTTGAGGAAGCTATTCGCCTGCGCGAAAAAGGCGTGGTGACCGAGATTATTGCGCTTTCGGTCGGCCCCGCCAAGGCCGCCGAAACGCTGCGAACCGCGCTCGCCATGGGCGCAGACCGCGCGGTGCTGGTGCAGGTTGATGACGGGGTTGAGGTTGAACCGCTGGCGGTCGCCAAGATCGTCAAGGGCGTGGCCGAAGAAGAAGGCGCGAGCCTGATCATCACCGGCAAGCAGGCGATCGACGACGATTCGAACCAGGTCGGCCAGATGGTCGCCGCCTTGATGGGCCGCCCGCAAGGGACCTTCGCCAACGAAGTATCGGTTGAAGGCGATTCGGTTGTGGTGAAGCGCGAAGTCGATGGCGGGCTGGAAACGGTCAAGCTGGCACTGCCCGCGATTGTCACCACTGACCTGCGCCTGAATGAGCCGCGCTATGCCTCGCTGCCCAACATCATGAAGGCCAAGTCCAAGCCGCTCGCCACCAAGGCACCGGCTGACTACGGCGTGGACATCGCGCCGCGCCTTAAGACGCTCAAGGTCAGCGAACCGCCGGTGCGCAGCGCCGGGATCAAGGTCGCCGATGTCGATGCGCTGGTCGCCAAGCTTAAAGAAATGGGAGTCGCCTGATGAAGACGCTCGTTTGGGTCGAACACGACAACGCCTCGGTCAAGGATGCTACCCTGGCCGTGGTCACCGCCGCTTCGCAGCTGGGCGAAGTGCACCTGCTGGTCGCGGGATCAGGCTGCATGGCCGTGGCCGATGAAGCTGCCAAGATCGCCGGGGTGGGCAAAGTCCACCTGGCTGACGACGCCGCCTATGCCAATGCGCTGGCCGAAAACGTCGCGCCGCTGGTGGCCGCTCTGATGGGTCACCACGATGCGTTCCTCGCACCTGCCACCACCACCGGCAAGAACATCGCCCCGCGCGTTGCCGCGCTGCTCGATGTGATGCAAATCAGCGATATCCTTTCGGTCGAAGGCCCCCAGACCTTCACCCGGCCGATCTATGCCGGCAATGCCATCGCGACTGTCGAATCGAGTGACGCCAAGCTGGTGATCACCGTACGCGGCACCGCCTTCGCCAAGGCTGAAGCCAGCGGCGGTTCGGGCACGGTCGAAGCGGTTGCCGCCATGGGCGATTCGGGCACCAGCACGTTCGTCGGCTCGGAAATCGCCAAGAGCGAACGCCCCGAACTGACCAGCGCCAAGATCATCGTCTCGGGCGGCCGCGCGCTGAAGGATGCCGAGACCTTCAAGGCCGTGATCTTCCCGCTGGCGGACAAGCTGGGCGCCGCGATCGGCGCCAGCCGCGCGGCGGTGGACGCAGGCTATGTCCCCAACGATTATCAGGTCGGCCAGACCGGAAAGATCGTTGCGCCGCAAGTCTACATCGCGGTCGGCATCTCGGGCGCGATCCAGCACCTGGCAGGGATGAAGGACAGCAAAACCATCATCGCCATCAACAAGGACGAAGACGCGCCGATCTTCCAAGTCGCCGATATCGGCCTGGTCGGCGATCTGTTCAACGTGGTGCCGGAGCTGACTGGCAAACTTTGAACTGAACTGTGCCGATCAAGACAAAGGCCCTGCTTCGGCGGGGCCTTTTCTTTTTTGTTGCATCTGGTTAGTATGAAAACGATCTTCGGAGAAGAACGGACGATGCGTGCGATGCTTCCTTTGATTGGTCTGGCTCTTGCCTTAGCGCAAATGCCTGCCAGTGCCGCCGACAAGGCACCGATTTCGCTGGCCAAAGCGAGCAAGTGGGAGATCAACTACGACGAGGATTCTTGCCACTTGTTCGCGCGCTTCGGCAGCGGGGATAGTGCGGCGCTGCTGGCACTAACGCGCACATCACCCAGCGATTGGCTGGAAATGTCGGTTTTTGGCGAGATGCTGAAGTTCGACGGGATCGCCATGCCGGTTGAAGTGGCATTCGGCAATCAGGCCACCCCATTCAAGCGCACCGGCGTCGCGATTACAACCGGCACGAACAAGCTTCCCGGGGTGATCGTCGAGGGTTTGCGGCTCGATGGCTGGGATTTCCCCGCAAAGCCGAAAGGCCCGGTTGTCGTTCCCGTTCTTGCACCGCAGACCGAAGCTGAAGTCACTTCAATCACGCTTAAGCGTCCGGGAGGTAAACGCTACCGGCTTGAAACGGGCTCGCTGGCCGCGCCGATGGCGGCGATGCGAGCCTGCACCGACGATCTGCTGGTCCATTGGGGTTACGACCCCAAGGTCGAGGCCGGACTAACCCGTCAGGCTGTACCGATCGGGAACATGGGGAGCTGGATACGATCCGAAGACTTCCCTGAAAAAGCGCTGACACGTGGCCATAACGGGTATGTCCGTTTCCGGCTCGACGTCGGTCCGGACGGCACGGTGACCGGCTGCCGGGTGCTGTTCCGCACCAATCCCGATGACTTCGCCGATCATTCCTGCAAGCTTTTGATGCAACGGGCGCGGATGACCCCGGCGCTCGACGCTGCCGGTAAGCCGGTGAAGAGCTACTACATGAGCCGGATCAAGTGGCAAGCGGGGGACTGGTAAGGCGCTCATACAGCACCAGCGGCTTGTCGCCCTCGATCTGGTGGTGGGCATAGCGCACAAAGCCCAGCTTGCCTGCCAGCGCATCCGACGCAAGATGGCCTTCCTCGATCATGCAGGCGATCCGCTGGGGGCCGTGGGCACCGTCGAACCAGGCGAGCGCTGCTTCCATCGCTTCACGAGCGATCCCCGCACCCTGGGCAGCCTGGTGCAGGATCCAGCCGGCTTCGGGTACATCATCAAGGCCCAAGTCCGCACCAAACCCGCGGTGGCTGCGGAACACGCCGCAGTTGCCGATGATTTTGGCCGTGCCGGCGCGGCGGACCATGAATGTGCCGTAGCCATGCAGCGCCCATGAACCGGCATTGCGGTGGAGGCGGTTGAAAGCATCCATTTCGGACGGCACGAAACTGCCCAGAAACGCCCGGGTCTCCTCCGCAAAAGTCAGGTCGAACAGATCGGCCAGATCGCCCAGCTGCGGCTGCCACAGTTCAAGCCGCGCGGTTGTCAGCAGCGGCGTCACAGCAGCACATCGACGGTATGGATCACCACCCCGACAAACCCGCCGACCAGCGTACCGTTGAGGCGGATGAACTGGAGATCGCGGCCGACCGCGCTTTCGAGCCGGGTGGTGATCGTATCGGCATCCCAGCGCTTGACCGTTTCGGAGACCAGCCGGACGATCTGGTTGCCATAGCGCACCGATATGCCGACCAGCGTGCGCCGCGCGAAACGGTTGATCTGATGCTGCAGGCGCGGATCATCGCGCAAATGGCGGCCAAGCTCGGTCAGCGCCTCGGCCAGTTGCCCGTTGCCCGCGCCGGCCGGACGCCGCAAACGTTCCAGCATCGCGCTGCGCAGCCGTTCCCACACGCTTTGCCACCACACCGAGACCGCCGGGTTGGCGATCAGCTCGGCCTTCAGCCGTTCAATCTTGGCGCGCAGCTCCGCATCGTTCTGCAAATCATCGGCCAGCTTGGCGAGGCCTTCTTCAACCTTGCCGCGCAGCGGATGATCGGGATCGACAATCACTTCGGCGAGCAGCTTGTAAACCCCGTCGAGCACCGAATTGGCCAGCGTTTCATCCAGCCCGGTCCAGCGCAGCACGGCATTGGTGCGGCGGTGGATCATCTCGCGGATCAGCTCTTCGTTGTCCTCGATCGTCAGGCCCGACCAGCGCACCAGCGATTCGATCACCGGCATATGCCGTTTGTCGGCAATCGCGGTGGCCAGCATCTGCCCGATCAGCGGCGAGACTTCGAGTTTGTCGAGCTGACGAAACAGCCCCCCGCGGACCTGGCTGCCGAGCCGTTCGGGATCAAGCGATTCGAGCACCTGCGCGGCGAGGTCCGCCGCACCGTCGCGCAGCCGGGTGGAACCGCCCTTGCCCGGATCGGCCAGCCAATCGCCCGCCGCGCCGGCCAGGTTCATCGCTCTGAGGCGCCGCGCCACCACCGGCGGGATCAGGAAATTATCCTGCAGAAACTGCGCCATCGTATCGGCGATGCGGTCCTTGTTTTCGGGCACAATCGCGGTGTGCGGGATTGGCAGGCCGAGCGGACGGCGGAACAGCGCGGTCACCGCAAACCAATCGGCCATGCCGCCGATCATCCCGGCCTCGGCGAAGGCCAGGACATAGCCCCAGGCCGGATGCATGCCCTGGAACTGGCGTGCGCCCAGGAACAGGGCGGCCATGGCCCCGACCAGACCGGTCGCGACCCGGCGCATGGTGCGGGCCCGATCGGGCAGCGGGGCGCTGACCGGGCGGCGCCAACGCGCGCGAGGCAGCGATGCGCTCACTCTGCCGGCAAAGGGCCTTCGCCGCGCCTGCTGGCTGGCGTAGCCAAGGGCGTAGGCGCAGCCCTGGCCGGCGCCGGATGCACGAACGGCGTCGCAGCGGCATCCTCGTCACCTGGAGTATAGGTCAGGAAGAGCCGCCGCAGTTTTGGTCCGATCCGCTTCTCGAACCCGTCTGCCAGACTGAAACCGGCCGGCACGATCAGCAGCGTCAGCAGCGTCGAAAGCAGCAGTCCGCCGATCACGATCGTGCCCATTGGCTGGCGCCATGCCGAATCGCCGCCCAGCGACAATGCGGTCGGGACCATCCCGGCCGTCATCGCCACGGTGGTCATGACAATTGGCTGTGCGCGTTTGTGGCCGGCGTCCAGGATCGCCTCGTATTTCGGCACGCCTTTCGCCATTTCCTCGATCGCGAAATCAATCAGCAGGATCGAATTCTTGGCGACGATCCCGAACAGCATCAGGATCCCGATGAACACCGGCAGTGTCACCTCCTGCCCGGCCAGGAACAGCGCGATCAACCCGCCAAGCGGCGCCAGGAACAGCGATGCCATGTTGACGAGGGGCGAGACGAAGCGGTGATAGAGCAGCACCAGAACGGCCAATACCAGCAAAAACGCCGATCCCAGCGCAATCTGGAAACTTGTGATCAGCTGCTGAAAAATCTCATCGGAGCCGAACGGCTTCTTGCTTACCCCAACTGGCAAATTCTGCATGACCGGCAGCTTTTCGATCGCCTGCTTGATCGGGCCCTCCTTGGCACCGGGCGCCAGATCGGCGCCGACGAAAACACGTCGTTCCTGATTGAAGCGGCGAATGGAAACCGGTCCGGAACCGAAGCTGATATCGGCAACGCTTGCCAGCGGCACCGAACCGCCGGTGGCGGTTTGCACTGGCAGGTTCTTGATGACCGACAGATCGCGCCGCGAATCTTCAGACAACCGCACCCGGATCGGGATCTGCCGATCCGACAGCGAGAATTTGGCCGCGTTCTGGTCGATGTCCCCGATCGTGGCGATGCGGATCGTCTGGCTGAGCGCTGTGGTTGTAACCCCGAGGCTCGCTGCGAGGTCCTGCCGCGGCGTGATGACCAGTTCAGGTCGGCGCGTGTCGGCCGCAACCCGGGGCGCCACCACGCCGGGAATCGCTTTCATCTCATCGGCCAGTTTTGTGGCCGTCGCTTCAAGTGCGACCGAATCCGCTCCGGTCAGCATAACCGAGATCGGCCGTCCAATCCCCGGAGGGCCTGCCTGGAACAAGGCCTGGAAGTTCACCCGGGCATCGGGAATCAACTGGAGCTTGGGGGTCAGCCCGCGTTCAAATTCCTGGCTGCTCTTGCTGCGATCTTCCTTCAGCGTGATGAAAATTGACCCGCCGCCTTCGCGGATGCGTTCCTGGACACGATCCACTTCGGGCTGGGACGTCACCAGCTGGGCAACCTGCGCCGAGACCTCTTCGGTCTGCTTGAGGGTCGTACCCGGGACCATTTCAATTGTAATGCGGCTGAAATCGCTGTTCTGTTCGGGGAACAGCTTTTGCGGAAGGATGGCAAACAAGACGCCGGACAGCACGAGCGCAAAGAAGGCAACGCCGAGCATCCAGACCCGGTGATCGCGAAGCCGCGCGCCCAGGCGCAGGGCCCAGAACCGGTTCCAGGCGAAAAACCCGGCATCGCGTTGCCGGATCGCCAGGTTGACCAGCGCGACCAATACCGTCTGAACAAGAAACACCAAACCATACGCGATCGGAGCACCCAGAAGCAGCGCAGCCAAGACCAGGCCCACGCCCGGACCCTTGGCAACTTCGCCGACAACGGGTTCACTGCGCAGGATGAATGGAGACAGCGCAACAAAGATCGCCGCCAGCCCCGGCAAGAGATGATAGAGCGGCGAACCGCGCACAATTTTGACTTTCGAGCGCAGTTCCCGGTGCTTGCGGTTATCAAGGCTGAAGTGGAGCAACTGCTCGTAGCGGTCCATCCAGATCCCGCCGCCATGCTCGGCCGGCCCGGCCGGCTTGAGGAAGTAGGCGGCGATCATGGGCGTGATCATCCGGGCTACCGCCAGACTGATCAGTACCGAAACCACCACAGTCCACCCGAAATTGAAGAAGAACTGACCGGGGATCCCGGGCATCAACCCAACGGGCAGGAACACGGCAACGATCGAGAACGTTGTGGCGACAACCGCAAGGCCGATCTCGTCGGCCGCGTCGATCGCCGCCTGATAGGCGCTTTTGCCCATCCGCATATGCCGCACGATATTCTCAACCTCGACGATCGCATCGTCGACCAGCACCCCGGCGACCAGCCCCAGCGCCAATAGCGACATCTGGTTGAGCGTGATCCCCAACATGTCGATGAACCAGAAGGCGGGGATTGCCGAAAGCGGGATCGCGATCGCCGAAATCATCGTCGCGCGCCAATCGCGCAAGAAGAAGAACACCACGATGACCGCCAGAATGGCGCCTTCGATCATCGCCGCCATCGAACTTTCGTACTGTTCCTTGACGTAAGGGACGGTGGTGAACAGCTTGGTGAACTTCACGCCCGGATTGTCGGCCTCGATCTTGTCGAGCCGGGCGACGGCGGCATCATAGACCGAAACATCGGATTCGCCGCGACCACGGGCGATCCCGAACGTCACGGCGGATTTTCCGTTGGTTTTGCCAAGCGAGGTGACTTCGCTGTAGCTGTCGGTCACGGTGGCGATGTCGGAAAGTTTGATGGTCCTGCCGCTGCCCAGCGGAATATCGGTCTGCGAGAGTTGATAGGCGGTTGCCGCATTCCCGAGCACGCGAACGGACTGCCGCGAACCGCCAATTTCAGAGCGCCCGCCGGCCGCGTTGATGTTGAGCTGGCGCAACACCTGGTTGATCTGTCCGGCCGAGACGCTGTTGGCCTGCATCTTGCCGGGATCGAGAATGACCGCAATTTCGCGGGTCACACCGCCGCCGCGATTGACCTGGGCAAGGCCGGGCACGCTGAGCAGATTCTTGGTCACCGTATCATCAACGAACCATGACAGCTGTTCGAGCGTCATGTCGTCGGCCATGGCCGAGAAATAGCCGATCTCGTCGCTGGAGATTTCGACCTTGAACACTTCGGGTTCAAGGATCCCGTCGGGCAGGCCGCCCCGGGCCTGGTCAACGGCGGTCTTGACGTCGTTCAGCGCCTCGATGACATCGGTTCCGATTTCGAATTCGATCGAGGTCTCGCTATTGCCTTCGCGCGCCGTGGAGCTGATGTTATTGACGTGCTGGAGCGATTGCAGCGACGCTTCGATCTTCTGGGTGATCTGGTTTTCGATCTCGGTCGGCGCGGCGCCGGGTTGACTGATCGAAACAATCACCAGCGGAAATTCGATATCCGGATCGTTTTGCACCTTCATTTGCGAAAAGGTGACCATTCCGCCCAAAATCAGCCCTATGAACAGGACGATCGGCACAACCGGGTTGCGGATGCACCAGGCAGAAATGTTCTGAAAGTTCATCTGCGCGCTCCTGCTCTGTGCGGCATCAGGGCTTGGGCGCGACGGGCTTGATCGTCTCGCCCGGCTGGAGGAAGCCGCCGGCGCGCAGCACCACGCGCTCGCTGCCGTTCAGGCCTTCGGCAATGACGATCCCCTGCGGGGTGATCTGGCCCTGCTTGACTGTGCGGCGCTCAACCTTGTTGTCCTTGCCAACGATATAGACGTAGCTGCCCGTCGTATCCGAAAGCACGGCGGATTCAGGCAGCAGCGGTGCCACCATGGTGCCAGACTTGATCCGCACCGAGGCAAAGCCGCCGGGGCGCAGTTCCGGGGCATAGGCCAGCGCGATCCGGGCCGTGCCCTGACGGCTGACCGGGTCAATCACCGGTGCGATCTGCCAGACCTGGCCGATAAAAGTCTTCTGGCCGCCGACCGGCACGACTTCCGCGCTTACCCCTGCGCTGAGACCGGCAAGGTCTAGCTCGCCAAGCTTGGCTTCAAGTTCCATTTCGCCGCCCTTGGCGATGCGGAACAGCACGCCAGAGCCGGCACTGACCACCTGCCCGGGTTCAATCCGGCGTTCGAGCACCAACCCGGCGGCGGGCGCGACGACATTAAGCCGCCGCGACTGGGCGTTGAGCACGCCAAGCTGGGCATTGGCGACGCGCACCTGGGCAAGGGCGGCATCGCGCTGGGCACGCAGCCGATCCACTTCGGCCTTGGAAATAAAGCCCTTGCCGACCAGTTGCAGCGCGCGCTGGTAGTTCGCCTCGGCCAGATCAGCATTGGCGCGGGCAACCTGGATCTGCGCGGCCTGGCTGCTTTGCTGCTGGACCTGAACCGAACGATCAATCACCGCCAGGGTCTGCCCGGCGCGGACCCACTGGCCCGGTTCGACCAGCACGGCCAGAACCTGACCACCTTCACCCGCGATGCCCACCGGCAATTCGCGCCGCGCCGCCAGCGTTCCGGTGGCGTTGATCGTGCCTTCAATCGTCGTGCGGCCCGGCGCGATCACGGTGACGGCAGGCACCTGATCCTTGCTGCTCGCTTCCGCGCCTGGTTCGGCGCGGTGATTGATGAACCAGATGCCAATCAGCACGGCCAGGGCAACAAGGCCGCCGAAAATCCAGCGCCACCGCGCTGAACGATCCACTTCCTCGTCAAGCAGCGGGTTATGCTCACCTTGTGAAACATAGGTCGTTTCGACGTTCATCGGTCGTGCTGCCCTTATCGCTTGGTTGGCTTGTTCGGCCCCGAGCTGAGAACGCCCTGCGCCGAACTGTATTACAGTCCTAAATCACCTGCCGCAAGCCTTCGTTGCACCCGGATTCCGGGCAGGTACCACAAGCGCCGGGCCTAGGCGCTTTGGCGCGCCCGGGGCAATGCGTACATCGGGGAACGGCTGATATTGCCCGACGGACGGTGCGCAGCGGCAACACCGGGGTCGCCAGAATGCAAACGGCCGGCGCAGCGATCACGCTGCGCCGGCCGTCAAGCCAGGTTTCGATGCGGCTCAGTACTTGAGCTGGCGCTCGTATAGATCGCGGTAGTGCTGGATCCGCGTGACGCGCAGGCCCTGCATCCCCGAACGGTCGACCGCGCGCTGCCACGAGGCGAACTCTTCGAGCGTCAGGGTATAGCGCTCGCACACCTCGTCGATCGTCAGCAGTCCGCCATTGACCGCCGCGACAACTTCGGCCTTGCGCCGCACCACCCAGCGGGTGGTGTTGGGCGGCGGCAGCGAATCAACTGTCAGCGGCTCGCCGAGCGGGCCAATCACCATTGCAGGTCGGATCTTCTGGTTCTCGATCATCATAATCCTCAATCGCCGACCTTGGAGTGTTCGGCGACGGCAGCAGCATTGCGGCATGCGGCTTTGCCATCTGTTGAATCGTTTAGGTTAACGCGCCGTGAGGGTTTGGCAGCGGGATCAACCGTGCCGGCCCATTGCGTAAAATCCCCCCCGGGCGCGCGCCGATGCGAATCGGCTGCGGCCAGTTCCTTGCGCGCAGCGTGCGCCGCGCTCAGCCGGGCATGCAGCCCGGTCCAGTCGAACCCGCTGGATTCAAGCGCAATTTCGCTGGAGCGAACGCGCCCGCGCAGGCCTGCCATGAAGGAATGAGTAGCTTCCATAGGCCTGACCATAGGGGCCCATGGTCAAGATCGGGTAAAGCCCGGCTTTACCAAGTGTTGAGAATGCTTACCGAATTGCCGCGCCCCTTTGCCGCAGCCCTTTGCCTCGCCCGCGGCGCAGTGTAAGGGCCGCTGCGCCATGACCACGCTCGCCTATGAACTTCCTGCAATGGACGAACTGTTCCAGCTGGCCGCCCCGCTGGCGGGCCGGCGCATTGTCGTTGCCATGTCGGGCGGGGTCGACAGTTCGGTGGTTGCCGCGCTGGCCGCGCGCAGCGGCGCCGAAGTGATCGGCGTGACGCTGCAGCTTTACGATTACGGCGCGGC
This sequence comes from Novosphingobium sp., assembly GCF_031417815.1. Taxonomy (GTDB): domain Bacteria; phylum Pseudomonadota; class Alphaproteobacteria; order Sphingomonadales; family Sphingomonadaceae; genus Novosphingobium. The sequence goes on from NZ_JANOWI010000044.1 coordinate 126,431, forward strand.
CAGTGCCCGCAAGGGGGCATGCTGCGCCGGTGACGATATCCGCGATGCCCGGGCCGTTGCCGACCGGCTCGGCATCGCGCACTATGTGTTCGATCACGAAAGCCAGTTCCGCGCGGAAGTGGTCGAGAATTTCGCCGACGAATATATGGCCGGGCGCACCCCGATCCCCTGCATCCGCTGCAACATGGGACCCAAATTCACCGATCTGTTCGCCATGGCGCGGGAACTGGGCGCCGATTGCCTCGCCACAGGGCACTACGTGCGCCGCGTGATCGGTCCGGCCGGCCCGGAACTGCATCGCGCGCTAGATCCAGCCCGCGACCAAAGCTATTTCCTTTACGCCACCACCGAAGCCCAGCTTGATTACCTGCGTTTTCCGCTGGGCGGCCTGCCCAAGACCATGGTTCGCCAGATCGCCGAAGCCGAAGGCCTGCGCGTGGCGGCCAAGCCCGACAGTCAGGACATCTGTTTCGTTCCCGATGGCGATTATGCCAAGATCGTCCGGTCACTCCGCCCCGAAGCGGACGACGGCGGTCCGATCATCCATGCGACGAGCGGCGAAGTGCTGGGCCAGCACAAGGGGATCATCCACTATACCGTCGGCCAGCGCCGCGGGCTGGAAATCGGCGGGCTGGCCGAACCGCTCTATGTGGCCGGGATTGATGCAGAAAAGCGCGCAGTACTGGTCGGGCCAAAACGGCTACTGGCAGTTTCGGCGGCACACATTGTCGAAACGAACCGGATCGGGCCGCTGCAGTCCGGTCCGCTGAGCGCCAAGGTCCGCTCGCTGGCCAAGCCGGTTCCGGTGACGATCGAGGGCGAAGTGGGGCACGGCAGCGCCTGCCTGATCCGCTTCGAAAACCCCGAATACGGCGTTGCCCCCGGGCAAGCCGCAGTCATCTATGCGGGTGACCGCGTTGTCGGCGGCGGCTGGATTTCCGAAACGCTGCGGCTTCAGCCGAGCGGCTGAGTGATCAGCGAAAGGCCGGGCCCGAAAGCGGCCGCACCGATCGATTCGGCCAGCGCACAATCGCCCGGCAGAACGGTCTCGCCATTGACCGCCAGCGGCACATCGAGCGGGAGGACCAGCACCGGCCCGCGATAGCGCGCGGCAGTGGCGGCACCAGGCGCGCCGTCCAGCCGGTCGAGCCGGAAATGCGGACCTTCGACCAGTGTCTCGCTGCCGCTGGCTGCAACGTGGCGGTGCAGCGCACCGGGATAGGGCGCGCCTTGCGCCACCTTGATCCCGGCGTCGAGGTGCAGTTCGCGTGGGCGGCCGTAATCGTAGAGGCGATAGGTGATGTCGCTGTTCTGCTGCACCTCGATCAGGCTGACACCAGCACCGATCGCGTGAACGGTGCCGGCGGGAATATAGAAGAAGTCGCCGGCCTTCACCTTATGCCAGTCGAGCAACTGTTCGATTGAACCGTCCAGTGCGGCGGCGCGCAATTGAGCTTCATCCAGCGCGCGGATGAAACCGATGCCCAGCTTCGCGCCCGGCTCGGCTGCGGTGACGTACCAGCACTCCTCCTTGCCGCGCGATCCGGCGGGAGCCTGTGCATCCGCCGGGTGGACCTGAACCGACAGCGCCGCACCGGTGAAGAGGTATTTGACCAGCAGCGTATCGAGTGCGGGCGGCGGGGTGAACCAGACTTCGCCGATCCGCTCGCCCGGCGGGGAAACGAACGGCGCGGGAAGTGTGTCGACCCCCCACGGCCGCGGCGACAGCGTGGTGGCGAGCTTGACGCTCATTGGTTGGCTGCTCCGGACAATCGGCCGACCAGCTGGGTTCCGGCGCGGGTGGTGACCAGCACGTCATCGCCATCGACCACGATCACCACGTCTTCAAGCCCGATTGCCGAGACCCGCGGTCCATCGGTTTCGACCAGAACATTGCGGCAATCGACCAGTTCGGCGCGGCCGGTCACGCTGTTGCCGGCGGCATCGCGCGCGCGCGCAGCCAGCAGCGCGTCCCAGTTGCCGATGTCCGACCAGCCCATGTCAGCGGGGACCATCGCCGCGCGGCTGGTGTTTTCCATCACCGCATAATCCACCGATTCGCTGTCGATCCGGGCAAATTCGTCAGCTCCGGGGTAGAACCGCTGGCCGATGGCGCGGCCCGCCGCCACCGCGCCGCGCGCCGCTGCTGCGATTGCCGGGCGATGCGCCGCAAGTTCGGCCAGGAAGGCACCGACGCGGAAAGCGAAAATTCCGCCGTTCCAGGTATAATCACCGCTCGCCACAAAGGCCTTGGCGCGCTCAAGATCGGGTTTTTCAACGAACCGCGCGACTTTGAAGCCAAGATCGCCGATCGGCGCGCCGCGCTGCAAATAGCCGAAGCCGGTCTCCGGGCTTTTCGCCTCGATCCCGAACGAGACCAGCCAATCATCGGCAGCCAGCGCCGCGGCGGCGCGCGCGGCGGCCTGGAACGCAGCCACATCGGCAATGTGGTGATCGCTCGGGCAGACCAGCATCACGTCATTTTCAGGCAGGCGCAGTGCGGCCAGCGCAATCGCGGCCGCGGTGTTGCGCGCGCTCGGCTCGACGATCACTTCAGCATCGGCATTGGCGCCAAGCTGGGCCTCGACGTGATCCAGATGCGCGGTGCCGGTGACCACTACCGGCGGGGCAAACCCCGCCTCGGCAGCGCAGCGTCCGGTGCTCTGCTCGAACAGCGTGGTGTGGCCGATCAACGGCAGGAACGGCTTGGGCTTGGTTGCGCGGCTGCGCGGCCACAGCCGCGTACCGCTGCCGCCACAAAGGATAACAGGGTGAATCAGGGTCTCACTCATCGTCATGATTGCCTAACTGGAATGGTCGGGCCTTGCCCGCACTAACGGATCAGTCCTGCCACGGTTCCAGCTGGCAGCCCAGCCCCGGGCGATAGGTTGCGGTCTGACTGGCCAGCAGCGGAAAGCGCGCGGTGACCGATCTGGCAGCAGCATCTTCGCTGAGCATGACCAGTTCCATCCCGGCTTCGAAGTCCTTCTTGCAATCGCCCAGCGCGCGCCCGCCGATATAGCGGCATGAGCATGCCACCCGCGCGCCATAGGCCGACGCGGTCTTGGCATAGGCATTGAGCGGACCCCAGAACCACACCGCCAGGCCCACCACCAAAGCCAGACCCAGCATCAGCATGCGGCGGCGAAATGGCGATCGGGTGTCAGGACGCATGCCGGCTACCAGCACCTTCGAGGCGCCCAAATGGCGAACAGATCGGACCGAAGCGAGCGCGGCAGGGGCTGGTTGCCCCTGCAGGCGAACTTCGGTTCGAGATGGAAGCCATTTGGGCGTCCCATGCGGATTTGGCCAAAATGGCCCATCCCGGCGTCGATCGGCCTCGCAATATCGACATATGGCGTCGTCCTCTCTCCTTGTGCTGGGCCATTTTGACTCAAACCTCGAAGGCGCTGGTAGCCGGTATGCGTCCTTAGGTTAACGGTTGCCATGGGCGGGCCTTTAAGCGAGTGAAGCGCGCGATGACCGTGCGCCGCCTGTCCCTTATCGCGCCCTGGCTGATGCTGCCAGCCCTGATCGGCTGCGGTTCATCGGGCAAGGCGCCGCCGCCCCCGCCGCTCAGTGAAACCGCCATGGCTGCGGTGGTCGACAAGCCGGGGGCCAACCGCGAGGCTCTGGCGCGCGCGGTCGATGATCTGTTTACCCGCGATGACATGGCCGAGACCCGCGCCGTGGTGGTGCTGAAGGATGGGCGGATTGTCGCCCAGCGCTATGGCCCGGGCTATCACGAGAACACCCGCTTCATTTCCTGGTCGATGGCCAAGACGGTGACTGCGGTGATGATCGGCATGCTGGTAGCCGATGGGCGGCTGCGGCTGGATGAGGGCGTGCCGATCCCGGCGTGGCAGCGGCCCGGCGATGCGCGCGGCGAGATTACCTTGCGCCAGCTGCTGCAGATGCGTTCAGGCCTCAAGCATGTCGAGGAAAGCGATCCGCCTTATGATGCCGATACCGTGCGGATGCTGTTCCTCGACGGGCGCGACAACATGGCCGCCTATGCCGAGGCTCAGCCGCTCGAGGATGAACCGGGCAAGCGGTTCGAATATTCTTCGTCGACCACGGTGATCCTCGCCGATCTGGCGGCGCGGTCGCTGGCCACCAGCCAGGATCCGGCCGAACGCACCCGGATGGTGAGCGATTACCTCAAGACCCGGCTGTTTGATCCGCTCGGCATGAAAAGCATGGTGCCCGAATTCGATGCGGCCGGCACACTGATCGGTGGCAGCCTGATCCACGGCACCGCACGCGACTGGGCCCGGCTTGGCGAATTCATGCGCAATCGCGGCGCGATCCAGGGCGCACAGCTGGTCCCGTCAAGCTGGATCGATTTCATGACCGCGCCCAGCCCGGCCAATCCCGGCTATGGCGCGCAGACCTGGCTCAACCGCCCGCAGCCCGGTGGTGCCCCGCTGTGGGCGGGCCTTCCGGCAGGAGTCTTTTCGCTGAACGGACATGTCGGCCAGTTCGTGGTCGTTTCGCGCAGTAACGGGGTGACGGTGGTGCGCCTTGGCAAGACCCCCGATGGGCAGCACCAGCCGGTGCGCGAAGGGATCGTGCGGATCGTGCAACTCTTCAGGTAGCGATCGTTAATTCGGGGACACAATATGAATTTCGCATTAATTCGTATTGTGTCCCTGAATTAGCGCGGCGGATCAGACCTTGTCTTGCGCCAGCACCTGCGCTTCGATCCAGGCATAGGTCTTGGCGAGACCATCGCGCAGCGGTTCAGACGGCCGCCAGCCCAGCTCGGCCTCGATCAAGCGGTTGTCGCTGTTACGCCCGCGCACCCCGGTGGGGCCCGGGACAAAGCGCTTGCCGACCGGCTTTGCGGCGACATCCGAAACCATGTCGACCAGTCCCGAGATCGTTACCATCTCGTCCGAACCGATGTTGTAGGGTCCGGTCTTGTCCGAACGGGTCAGCCGCAACGTGCCTTCAACGCATTCGTCAATGTAGAGGAACGATCGGGTTTGCAGCCCATCGCCCCACACTTCGACATCGCCGCCGCTCTGCGTCATGGCAATCTTGCGGCAAACTGCGGCCGGCGCCTTTTCCTTGCCGCCCTGCCAGGTGCCTTCGGGGCCGAAGATGTTGTGATAGCGCGCAATGTGGACCTTCATTCCGTAATTGCGCGCATAAGACAGGTAGAGCCGTTCGGAGAACAGCTTTTCCCAGCCGTATTCGCTGTCAGGTTCAGCCGGATAGGCGCTCGATTCCTCGCAATTGGGGTTGCCCGGATCAAGCTGGTTGTACGCCGGATACATGCAGGCCGATGAGGAATAGAACAGCGCGCCGACGCCCAGCTTGTTGGCCGCATCGGCAATATTCAGGTTGATGCTGGCCGAATTGTGCATGATGTCGGCATCGTGCTCACCGGTGAAGATATAGCCCGCCCCGCCCATATCGGCGGCCAGCTGGTAAACCTCGTCGAAGCGGCGGTCATAGACCGAGCGGACCACATCCTGTTCGCGCAGATCGCCGATAATGAATTCATCAGCCGCGCTGGCCCCGAATTCGGGATGCTTCAAGTCGGCCCCGCGCACGAACAGGCCTTCGGCCTTGAGCCGCTTGACCAGATGGCTGCCGATAAATCCGCCAGCGCCAAGAACCAGAGCCGTCTTCACGCGCGTTTCTCCTTTGGGGCGGCTTGATCGGCGATAACGCCCTGGAACCGTGCGCCAATATTTTCAATATCAAAGGCACGCAAGGCATAGCGCCTCGCATTTTCGCCCATGGTGCCGCGCAGCGCCGCATCGCCAGCCAGCCGGGCGGCCTTGGCGAGGAAATCAGCGGTGTCGCCGCAATCACTGACCAGCCCGGCCTGTTGGCGTTCGAGCAGCCGCGCGGCAAGATTCTGGCGCGGCATCGCCCCCAGCACCGGACGGCCTGCAGCAAGATAACTGAGGACTTTCGATGGCACCGAAAAGACCCCGGCGTCCGGCTCGATGAAAGCGACCATCACGTCCGCTCCGCCAAGCAGCGCGGGCAGATCGGCAAACGGCACCCACGGCCGCACCGTCAGGTTGGCGAGCCCTTCGGCCGCGGCGTCAGCCGCCACCTTGTCGGCCACTTCACCCTGCGAGGTGACGCAGACCTGTGCATCCGGAAAGCGCCGCGCCAGCGCCAGCAACCAGTGCGGATTGTGCTTGTAGCCCAGCGTCCCCGAATAGAGAAAACGCATGCCATCGCCTGTATAATAGGCCTGAGCCCATGCGTTTTCCCGCGGCATCAGCGGGATTTCGTCAAGCGGTGCCCAGTTCTCGATCACCGCGATCCGGCTCTCGGCCACGCCGTGCGCGATCAGGATCGGGCGGAAATCGTCGGTAATCGCCACCACCCGGTCGCTGCCCCGCAGCAGCGCAAACTCAAGATGCTCATACCATCTGGCGATGGCATGGCCGATCACGGGTAACTTTTTTGGCACCACCGCGGTGATCGCGCGGCTGTAGATGTCCTGCAGCCAGAACACGAACTTCGCGTCGGCCTTGCGGCTTGCCCGGCGGATGTGCCGCTGGGTATCGAGCGGAGCATTGCTGGAAATCACGACATCGGGCCGCAGCGCAGCGATCCGCGCGGCGATGCGGCGGCCGACTTCGTTCTCCTGCCGCCAGCGCGCAACGAACGTGGCTTTGGCAAAGGGCGTATCGAGTGTTATCGCCTCGATCGCGAAGGTGTCCGGGTCGCCAGGCCGCACAGTCAGGTTGCCCTTGGGGGTCTGAAAGCCAGCGAAATGCATGTGCGTGACGCGGTGGCCGCGCCGCGCCAGTTCGCGGCTTAGCTGCACCTGAAACGGATGGCCCGAATAGTCCGAAATCAGGATGTGCATGGTGCGACCTTGTGCCCCTTACCCGCTGCGCGCAGGGGCACTTTGGGCATCGGCCAAGAGGTCTTGCGCGGCAAGCCCGGTTTCGTTGACCAGGCCTTCGGGATCGGGATGGATCAGGATTTCGATACCGGGGAATTCGGCCATCAGCTTGTCCTCGATCTCGTCCATCACATCATGCGCCGCGCGCACCGTCATGTCGGGATCGACCGCGACGTGGAACTGCACGAAATCGCGATTACCCGCCGTGCGGGTGCGCAGATCATGCAGCCCTTTGAGCTCGGGATGGCGCGCCACCACCTCAAGGAAGCGGGCCTTCTTCTCATCGGGCCATTCCTGATCCATCAGCTGTTCGATGGCTTGTTGCGAGGCCTTCCAGGCGCCCCACCCCAGCCACACCGCGATCAGCAGCCCGAACAGCGCATCGGCCCCGCCGATCCCCGCGTACTGATCCAGCGCAAGCGCCGCGATCACGGCAAGATTGAGCGCCAGGTCCGACTTGTAATGCAGATGATCGGTCGAAATCGCGATCGAGCGCGTTTGGGCAATCACCCGGCGCTGCCAGGCCAGCAGCGCCAGCGTCGCCAGCATGGCGATGGCCGAAACCATGATCCCGTCGCCAGCCCCTTGCGGCCGCGCGCCGGCAAAAATCTGGCCGGCCGCCCGGAGGGCAAGACTGAGCGCCGAGATCGAGATCAACACCACCTGGAACATCGCCGCCAGTGCTTCGGCCTTGTCGTGGCCGAAGCGGTGATTGTCATCATCGGGCTGGGCCGCGACCCACACCCCGAGCAAGGTGGCAAGGCTGGCGACCAGATCGAGCGTGGTATCGGCAAGGCTGCCCAGCATCGCGGTCGACCCGGTTGACCAGACCGCCCAGGCCTTCAATGTCAGCAGCAGCGATGCCACGAGGATCGAGGCATAAGCTGCACTGCGGTTGAGTTTGCCGGCCTCGGTCATGGATAGAGCAACGTGCTGGTCCAGCTTTGCGTTTCGCTGCGCACGAAACGGCGGCGTTCGTGCAAGCGAAACGGGCGGTCCATCCAGAATTCGATCGCGTGGGGGACCAGGCAAAAGCCGGTCCAGTGCGGCGGGCGTGGTACCGAGCCGACCAGATAGCGCGCGCCGGTCTTGGCGATCCGCGCCAGAAACTCCCCGCGCGAGCCGAGCGGCGCGGACTGGTCCGAAGCATGGGCGCCAATCTGCGAATCGCGGCCGCGGCTGGCGAAATAGGCATCGGCCATGGCGGCCGGCACTTCGTGGATCCGGCCTTCGATCCGGATCTGGCGGCGCAATGATTTCCAATGAAACAGCATCGACGCCTGCGGATTGGCGTGCAGTTCTCCGCCCTTGCGGCTGTGGCCGTTGGTGTAGATCACGAAGCCTTCCGGCCCCCAGTCTTTGAGCAGTACCATCCGCACCGACGGGGCTGCCTCAGGGGTGGCGGTAGCCAGCGCAACGGCTTCGGGATCGTTGGGCTCACTTTTTCGCGCCAGCGCAAACCATTCGCCGAACAAGGCCAGAGGATCCTCGGAAGGGATCGCGTCGATGAGCTGCGTTTCGTCCATGATGGGCGGCGCATAGCCTGCACCGCGCGGCGTGGGAAGCGCGACCGTTTCGCAACTGGCGTCTAAACCTTGCCCTAACGGGTACTTGACCCTAGCTAGCCTTCATGGACCCATATTCGATCCTCGGCGTGGCGCGCGGTGCAAACGAGAAGGACATCAAGTCCGCCTATCGCAAGATGGCCAAGGAACTTCACCCCGATCGCAACAAGGATAATCCCAAAGCGTCGGAGCGTTTTTCCGAAGTTACCCGCGCCTATGACCTGCTGACCGACAAGGACAAGCGCGCCCGGTTCGATCGCGGCGAGATCGATATCGACGGAAACCCGACGATGGGCTTCGGGTTTGGCGGCGGGGCTGGTCCCGGCGGCGGCGCACAGCGCGGCTTCCGGGCAGACGGGTTTGAAGGCTTTGGCGGCGAAGAAGGCATCGACCTGGGTGATATCTTTGACGGGCTGTTCGGCGGGCGCGGGGGCATGGGCGGCGGCTTTGGCGGCGCACGTCAGCGCGCGGCGCCCACCGGCGCCAACGTGCATTACCGCCTTGGCGTGTCGCTTGGTGATGCGGCAATGCGCGCCACCCAGCGGATCACGCTGGCCGATGGCAAGACGATCGACCTCAAGCTGCCGGCCGGGGTCGAAGACGGCACGCAGATGCGGCTGGCCGGCAAGGGCGAGGCAGGGCCGGGCGGGGCCGGTGATGCGATTGTCACGATCGAGCTGCAACCGCACACTTTCTTTCGCCGTGATGGCGATCATTTGCGGCTCGACCTGCCGATCAGCATCGACGAGGCGGTCAACGGTGCGAAAGTAAAGGTGCCGACGGCCGAGGGGGCGGTGATGTTGACGCTGGCACCCGGCTCCAGCTCGGGCAAGACCCTGCGCCTCAAGGGCAAGGGCTTTTCACGCAAGGACGGGACGCGCGGCGATCAGCTCATCACGCTTGAAGTGCAAGTGCCCGAACATGATGCCGATCTGGCCGCGCGGCTCGAAGGCTGGCACGATCCGCGCGATCTGCGCGGCCGACTTGGCGGGTGATTCGTGGAAGAGCGCGAAATCGATGAAGCACACCTTCCGCCGCTGACCATCCCCGACCTGTCGCCCGAAGCGCGGCGTCAGCGGGCCCGGCGCAATCTGCGCGATCACTACGACGAACACATTGGTCCGCAAGGCCGGTTCTGGAACTCGCGCGTGTTCAAGGTGCTGGCGCGGGTCTGGGCCGGGGCCTATCATGATGGCTTCATCCATGCAGGCAACCTTGCCTACATGGCGATCCTGGCACTGTTTCCGTTTTTCGTGACCGTGGGCGCAGTGTTCAGCCTGATCGGCGAACAGGCGCAGCGCGAGGCATCGGTTCACGCGTTCCTGATGGCGCTGCCGCCGGTGGTGGCCCGCGCGCTTGAACCGGTCGCGCGCGATGTGATCGTGGCGCGCAGTGGCTGGCTGCTGTGGGCCGGCGGCTTTGTCGGGTTGTGGACCGTCGGCAGTCTGATCGAGACAATCCGGGATATCCTGCGGCGCGCTTATGGCACCCGCGCAGTGCTGACCTTCTGGCGTTACCGGCTGATCTCGAGCGGCGTGATCATCGTTGCGGTGATCGCGCTGCTGTTTTCCCTGATCGCACAGGTACTGGTTGGCGCGGTGCAGGAAATGGTCGCGGCATGGTTCCCGCGGCTGACCACGCTGGCCGATGCGCTGACCACGTCGAGCTTCGTCCTGCCGCTGATCATCTACCTTGCGATCTACCTGCTGTTCTTTACGCTTACCCCGACGGCCTACCGCAAGCGCGGCTATCCCAAATGGCCTGGCGCACTGCTGGTGACCTTGTGGTGGGTGGTGGTGAGCCGCGCATTGCCCAGCGTACTCAACCGGTTTTTCACATACGATCTCACTTATGGCAGCCTCGCCGGGGTGATGATCGCGCTTTTCTTTTTCTGGCTGGTCGGACTAGGGTTGGTGGTCGGGGCCGAACTCAATGCCGCGCTGGCCGAAAGCCCGGAAGAGCGTGACATGATCGGCCAAGGCGACAACCGCGTCCCGAACGACGCGCAAACAACGGAAACGAAAACATGAGCGGATTGATGCAGGGAAAACGCGGGCTGATCATGGGCCTTGCCAACGACAAGTCGCTGGCCTGGGGGATCGCGCAGAAGCTGCACGAACACGGCGCAGAGCTGGCCTTTTCCTATCAGGGCGAAGTGATGGAAAAGCGCGTCCGCCCGCTCGCCGAGAGCCTGGGCAGCGATTTTCTGATCGATTGCGATGTGTCTGACATGGCCGCGCTCGACGATGCCTTTGCCGCACTGGCGGCGCGCTGGCCGACGATCGATTTCGTGGTCCATGCGATCGGTTTTTCCGACAAGAACGAATTGCGTGGGCGGTATTATGATACCAGCCTCGACAACTTCCTGATGACGATGAACATTTCGGCCTATTCGCTGGTCGCGGTAACCCGGCGGGCCAAGGATATGATGCCGCTTAATGAAGACGGAACGGGGGGCGGATCGATCCTGACGCTGTCGTACTATGGCGCGGAAAAGGTCGTGCCGCACTACAATGTCATGGGGGTGGCCAAGGCCGCGCTGGAGACCAGCGTCAAATACCTCGCCAACGATCTTGGCCCGCAGAACGTACGGGTCAATGCGATTTCAGCCGGGCCGATCCGCACCCTGGCCGCCAGCGGGATCGGCGACTTCCGCTACATCCTCAAATGGAACGAGCTCAATTCGCCGTTGCGCCGCAATGTGACGATCGAGGATGTCGGCGGTTCCGCGCTCTATTTCCTGTCCGATCTGGCATCGGGCGTCACGGGCGAAGTGCACCATGTCGATGCCGGCTATCACGTGGTTGGGATGAAGCAGGAAGACGCCCCCGATATTGCACTGGGCTGAGCCGCGCGGCGCTCAGTTCGGCTTGGGCGGCGGCGGCAGTTCGCTGTCAGCGCCGGACGTAACCGGGTTGCCGCTGGCCTGCTGCTCCAGCTTGCGGCGCGCCAGGATCTGTTCTTCCTGCTGTTCGACATCGGCCTGCGTTTCGGCCGCTTCGGTATCGATCTTGGCCAGACGCTTTTCGCGTTCGGCGGCGATCAGTTCGCCCGCGCGAATCCCCGGATCGGCGCGCTTTTCGGCATAGGCCTGATCGATCAGTCTTCCCGAACAGCCGGTCCAGCCACCAACGCCGACCGGCGAACAGCTCATCGTGCCGGTGGCGGTCACGGTTTCGTAAGCCTTTACCCGGTTGGTCCAGGCTTCGTTTTGCGGGCTGATGCTTTCGCGCAGCGTTTCGGGGATGCGATAACGCTCTCCTTCGCTTTTGCGCGCGCAGACGGTGATCATGTCTGCGGTCGATTCGGGACACTGGTCTTCGCCATAGACGATCACGAGGTTGACCTTCTCCTCATCTGCAACCTGCGCGAAAGCCGGCGATGCCGTGAACGGCGCGAGGGCACTGAAGGCGAGCGCAAGGACAAGCGGACGCATGATCAAACTCCGTGGTTACAGCGCCAACATAGGCGCGTCGGCCGCTGAATAACAGATGAAGGTACCGCGGTGTTCCCGGTGCGTCATCAAATCCGTTCGGCCAGCCGGATTGCGGCGCGGCAACCCAGCCGGATTACACCCGCGAGCAGCGGATAGGCTGGTGCTTGTTCGGCGCCCGCCGCCAGCGCGGTCGCGCGGTGGTCGCGCTCGTCCTCACGGAACGCCTCGATCAGCCCGGACAGTTCGGGATCGCTGTCCCCCAGCGCCTCGAGCTGGTCCGTATAGTGCTTGTCGATCTCTTGCTCGACCGCCGCCGTGCAGGCCATCGCCGCCTTGGGCCCGATCAGCGCGGTTGCCGCGCCCAGGGCATAGCCGGCCAGATGCCAGAACGGCTGCAGCGCTGTGGGGCGCACCCCGCGTTCGGCCAGCAGCGCATCAAATTTGGCCCGGTGTTCGGCTTCCTGCTCGGCCATGTGGCGCACTTCGGCAGCATGCGGGGCGCGGTCGCCCATCACCGCCAGCTGGCCGGCATAAATCCGGATCGCACCATATTCGCCGGCCTGATCGACCCGCACCATCCGGTCACGCGCAGCCTTGTCCATCATGTCAGCTCCGCTGTGCCCGGCGCAGCAGCGCGAAGATCGCGATGGCGGCGGCGGTTGAAAACAGGAAATTGAACCCGGCCAGCGACACGCCGAACAGCGCCCACTGGACCTGATCGCAGCGGATCAGCGGTCCGGCGCTGATTGCCTCAAGCGGATCGGCGCTCATGTCGATCTGGCTGGTGCAGGCGGTCAGCCCTTCCCACCAGCCATATTCGACCCCGGCGTGATAGCCCCCGATCAGACCGGCAAACAGGATCGCCATACCGGCCAGCGCGGTCAGCACGCGCGCCTTTGGCAAAAGCACGGCGGGCACCGCCAGCGCCAGCGCGGCAAAATGGGCATAGCGCTGCCACCAGCACATTTCGCACGGGTAGAGCCCGAAGCCGTATTCGCTGATGTAAGCGCCGCCCAGCAGGGCCGCCGGGACCGCAAAGGCCAGCAGCCGCGCGGCGCGGGCCGCGTTTTCATGCGCCGGAAGTGCCATCAGCGGCGCTTGCCCGTGGCCGCGGTGCGATGCACGGTCTGGACCGCATAATACATCTGATAGTCCTTGATCCCCTTGGCCTTGAGCTCGTCCGCTGACATCTTGAAGCGCGGATCGTCCTGACGGTCCGCTTCAAGCTTCTTGTCGTCGAGCCCGGCTTCGTTGACCAGATGGCCGCGCAAATCGCTTTCGCGCATGGTCAGTTCGTTGCGCCGGCGCGCATCGGGATCGGAGAGCTGCGGCACGCGGATATCGGGGAAGATCCCGCCTTCCTGTACCGACCGGCCAAGCGGGGTGTAATAGCGCGCGGTGGTGATCTTGACCGCGCTGGTCCGCGCCCGATCAAGGAAGAACAGCGATTGGACCGAGCCCTTGCCGAAGCTGCGTTCGCCCATGATCAGCGCGCGGTGCTGGTCCTGCAGCGCCCCGGCGACGATTTCGGAGGCCGAGGCTGAACCGGCATCGATCAGCACGATCACCGGCAGCCCCTTGGCGGCATCGCCTGGATAGACGCTTTCGGCCTTGTAGTATTCGTCTTCGCGTTTGTTGCGGCCGCGCTGCGAAACGATATCGCCCTGGGTGAGAAACAGATCAGACAACGCCACCGCTTCGCCCAGTTCGCCGCCCGGGTTCTGGCGCAGATCGAGGATCAAGCCTTCGAGCTTACCGCCCGATTGCTTCTTGAGATCGTCGATCCCCTTCTTCACGTCGGCGGCAATTTCGTTGCTGAACTCGTTGACGGTGATCACACCGACGTTGTCCTTCAGTTCCCAGGTTACCGCTTCAAGCTTGATCACGCCGCGCGTCACCGTGACGTCGAACGGCTGGTCGCGGCCAGGGCGGAAGATGGTCAGGCGGATCTTGGTACCCGCCTCGCCGCGCATCTGCGAGACGGCATCGTCAAGCTCGCCGCCATAGATCAGCTTGCCGTCAAGATGCGTGATGTAGTCACCCGCCTTGACCCCGGCGGCGTCAGCTGGACTGCCGCGCATCGGTGCCACCACCTTGACCGCGCCGTCGTCCATCACCACCGATAGCCCAAGCCCCGAATAGTTGCCGTCGATCATGGTGTTGAGCCGCTGCATCGTGGCGCCCGACAGGTACGAGGAATGCGGATCGAGCGAGGACAGCATGCCTTCGATCGCGCCGTCTTCCAGTTTGGTGTCGTCGGTTGGTTCGACATAGAACTGGCGGACCAGCCGGTAGACCGTTTCCAGCCGTTCGAACCCGCCCGACGAACGCCCGTCGACCGCGGCAAGGCCCGCCGTGGTTGCAGGCAAGAGCGCGACCGCGCCGGTCAGCAAGGCAGCGCGCAGCAAGGCAAGGGTTTTCATCGTTGGTGCTTTCCTAGGTGGATGCGTTGTTGCGCTGTTTATAGCGCCAAGCGCCTTAATGCCAGATGGCGAATTGGGAACGTGTTACAGCGCCTCAATTGCGCAAAAAGTCGAGCGGGTTGACCGGTTCACCGGCGCGCCTGAGTTCAAGCGTCACAGCCGGGCTGCCGGTGCCCAGCCGGCCCAGCGGTGAACCGGCGACAAGTTCCTGCCCGACCCGGCAATCAAGCGCGACAAGTCCGGTGACCAGCGAAACCCAGCCGCCGCCATGTTCGATGATCACCACCTGGCCGTATCCCTGAAAAGTTCCGGCAAAGGCCACCCGGCCGGATCCGGGCGCAACGACTTGCGCCTGGCTGCCGGCGAGCAGCGTCAGCCCGCGTGATTGCGCGCGGCCGGGCTGGCTTGCTCCGAACCCGGCCACCAACCGGCCAGCCACCGGCAGGATATAGCGGCGCGGCGCGCCCGGCGTGGCTATCCCGGCGGGCGGCGGGTCGGTTGGCGTCTGCGCCAGGCCCGGTTGCGCCGGCCGCAAGACCGGCCCCGGCAGCGCAGCCAGTGCTTCGCGCACCGAACCGGCCTTGCCCAGTTCACCCACCAGCGCAGTCAGATCGCGGGCATCTTCGCGCAGCGCCAGGGCGCGATCAGCCTCGCGTTGCGCGGCGCCGCTGGCTTCGCGCGAAACGATCAGCTGGCCAGCCTCCAGCCGGGCCAGTTGATCGCGGCGGCGCACCAGTTCGGCCTGGTTGGCACGCAGCGCCGCATTGGCATCCTCGGCCTTCTTTTGCAGCGCGCGCGATTTGTCGATTGCAGCACGCAGGCCTGCGGTGCGCCGCGCCACTTCTGGCAGGATCGTTTCGAGCACCGCGCGCAAGTAAACCGTGTCTTGCAGCGATCCGGGGCGCAGCAGCGACAACAGCGGCGGGCGGCGCGAAAGGCGCTGCAAGGCCGCCGTCAATTCAATCAGGGGCCGCTGTCTTGCCGCCATATCGCGCGCGAGGTCAGCCTGCTGCACGCCGATCAGGCGGATTTGCGCGGCATTGGCAGCGATCTGCGCTTCAGCTTCCTGAACGCGCGCGGCCAGCGCCGCTTCTTCCTGGCGGGTCTTTTCGGCAGCCGCCGTGGCGCGGGAAGCATCGGCTTCAAGCGCTTCGGCGCGGGTCCGCGCTTCGGCACCTTGCCGCTGGGCGCGGACCAGCGCGGTCTGCGCGTCTTCGGCGGTTTCAATCGGCGCTACCGCCCCTTGGGCGTCAAGCCCCTGCCAGCCGGCCACGGCCAGCAGGGAAACAAGGGGTATGAGCCAGGCACGCTTCATCGTGACGCCCTTATCCCGAACGATGATAGGGATGGCCAGCCAGAATGCTGGTTGCCCGCCACAATTGTTCAGCCAGCAGCGCGCGGGCCAGCATGTGCGGCCAGGTCATTGCCCCGAAGGCGATCAGCAGATCGGCTTGCTGGCGCGCCGCATCGCCGTGCCCGTCGGCCGCGCCGATCAGGAACCGGCATTCGCGCACCCCGTCATCACGCCAGCGCCCGAGGATCGCGGCAAATTGTTCGGAACTGAGCTGCTTGCCGCGCTCATCGAGCAGCACGGTGCGGCATTGTGGCGGCGCTTCAGGAAGCGACCCGCCGGTGTCGGGTAGTTCGGTCAGCCTGACAGGCCAGGAAATCCGTTTGACGTAGCGATCGACAAGCTCAGCCTCAGGCGAACGGCCAATCTTGCCTCGGGCGATCAGGTGCAAACGCATTGATGTGCCATAGCGGCTAGTATCGAATCTTCATCACGCAAAGGCGCAAAGGCGCGAAGAGGCATTCGCTAACGGCGCAGCCGCCATTACTGAAGATGGCCGGTCCTGCAGCTTTGCAGTTGAGGAATGAAGTGCCTGCGGCAAGCGGCAACATCTTCGTGCCTGTGCGCCTTTGCGTGAAAACCAAATCTCAGGCCGAACCCGAATCGCCAAATGCCCACATCCGTTCGAGATTGTAGAAAGTGCGCACTTCGGGGCGGAACAGGTGGACCACCACATCGCCGGCATCGATCAGCACCCAGTCAGCCGCGGGCAGGCCTTCGATCCTGACATGGCCGAAGCCGCCGTGCTTGACGCGTTCGGACAGCTTTTGTGCCATGGCCGCGACCTGGCGGGTCGAGCGGCCCGATGCGATCACCATGTGATCGGCAATCGAGCTTTTGCCTTCGAGCGGGATCGAGACGATTTCCTGCGCCTGATCATCGTCAAGCGACTTCAGGACGAGTTCGTGGAGCGAGCCCGGCTCCGAAGCGGGGAGCGGGGCAGGCGTGCCGGGCGCGGTGGCCGGACTGGATTGGGCCAAATTGGTGGGTTCAGGCGTCATTTAAGCGGAAACGGCTCCTCTAACAGGGCTTCGCAAACAGTCATGCGATGTCGGAATCAACGGGATGGTGCGTCAAGGGATCGCGCAGGGCGTGCCCCGCATATCGGCGGGCCCAGTCTGGATCGGCCCGGCGAATAGCTGTCGCCGAACGCGGATCGGGATCGAAACGCAAAGTGATCAGCGCGGGTGCGCTCCATCCTGCCCGGTTGTTCAAACTGGCCGCAGACCGCCGGTATCGGCCGAGCCAAGCCCCCGCGAGGCTCGCACGGGCAGGTCCGTCATAGCCCGGACGGGCGATTACCGCAATCGGCATGGTGCGCGCGATCCTGCGCCAATCGCGCCAGCGGTGCAATTGGGCGAGATTGTCGCTGCCCATCAGCCAGACAAAGCGGTGTTTGGGATAGCGCCGCTGCAAGGCGCGCAGGGTATCAGCGGTGTAGCGCGTGCCCAGTTCGCGCTCGATCTGGCTCGGCACGATTCGCGTGCCCTTGGCCTGCCGCATCGCCGAAGCCAGCCGCGCGGCGAGCGAAGCCATGCCCGCCGCAGGTTTCAACGGATTGCCGGGGGATACCAGCCACCAGACTTCATCGAGGCCCAGTGTTTTCAGCGCGAACAGGCTGATCCGGCGGTGCCCACCATGCGCGGGGTTGAAGGACCCGCCCAGCAACCCGATTCGTTTCATCGAAAGCGGCCCAAAAAGCGGCTTGAGCCAGGCCGGTCCACTGCTCCGGCCCGGCTACCCAAAGGATGCCAGATCGGGTGGCCGGGCCGGGGCAGCGGACCGGCCTGGCAAGTAGCAAGGATCAAGGCCGCACCTGTCCGGTGCCGCGCACCAGCCATTTGTAGGTGGTAAGCCCTTCAAGCGCGACCGGGCCGCGGGCGTGCAGCCGCCCGGTGGCAATGCCGATTTCCGCGCCCAGCCCAAACTCGCCGCCATCGGCAAATTGCGTGCTGGCATTGGCCATAACGATGGCCGAATCGACGACGGTGAGGAACCGTTCACAGACCGCAGCATCTTCGGACACGATCGCATCGGTATGGTTCGAGGAATGCCGGGCAATATGATCGAGCGCCACACCCAGCCCGTCAACCACCGCGACTGCAAGAATCGCGTCGAGGTATTCGGTGTCCCAGTCGGTGGCGCTGGCCGGCACCACGCGCGGATCGAGCGCGCAGGCACGGGCATCGCCGCGCAGTTCGCAGCCCTGATCGAGCAGCGCCGAAACCACAGACTGCGCTGCGGGAAACTGCGCATCGATCAGCAAGGTTTCCATCGATCCGCAGATCCCGGTGCGGCGCAGCTTGGCATTGAGCGCGATCGCCTGCGCCTTGGCCGGATCGGCCGCGCTGTGCAGGTAGGTGTGGCAGATCCCGTCAAGGTGAGCGAGCACCGGAACGCGGGCATCGGCCTGGACCCGCGCGACCAGGCTTTTCCCGCCGCGCGGCACGATCATGTCGATCAAACCCGCCGCAGCCAGCATCGCGCCGACCACCGCGCGGTCCTGATCGGGCACCAGTTGCACCGCATCGACCGGCGCACCTGCCGTGGCCAGGCCTTCGATCAGCGCAGCATGGATCGCCCGGTTCGAATGCACCGCTTCGCTGCCGCCGCGCAGCAGCACCGCGTTACCCGAACGCAGGCACAGCGCGGCGGCATCGGCGGTTACATTAGGGCGGCTTTCATAAATGATCCCGATCAGCCCGATCGGGATCCGCACCCGCGACATTTCGAGGCCATTGGGGCGCAGATCGCGCGAGATTTCCTGGCCTGTGGGATCGGGCAGATCGGCCACCGCATCGACCGCAGCGGCGATCGCGGCAACCCGCGCCGAATCGAGCAGCAGCCGATCGAGCATCGCCGCGCTGAGGCCGCGCGCCTTGCCCGCCGCCATATCGAGGGCATTGGCAGCCAGAATTGCCGGCTCGCTGGCCCGCAGTGATCCGGCGGCGGCATGCAGCGCCGTGCTTTTTGCCGCGCTGTCCAGCAGAGCCAGCTGACGCTGCGCAGCGCGCGCCGCCAGCGCCAGTCGCTCGACCAGCGCCGCAGGGGTGGGGGGGGAATGGAGCGCCGTAGTCATTGCGCGGCGCCTAACATTTGCGCCGCGCCGTGTCACCGCAATTGGGCGAGTCGCGGCACTGCTAAACCTGTGAACGCGTTCGGTTCCACACTTCGTCGCGCCAGATCATCGATTCGGCGAGTCTGTCACAACAAAGATTCGCCACCCCCGAACGTAGCTGCTAGCCGCGCCGCACAAAGACAAAGAGGGACTTGGGGTCGTCTTGAAAAACGCAACCGTTGGCCGGGTTTCGGCTCGCCTGCGGAGTTGGTTTCCGGATCGCGAATTTTTCATGCGCTCCGAAGGCCAGGTCCGCTTCATCAAGATTTCTGCGCGCACGCAGATGATCGCCGCGGGGGCCGTTGCGGCCTTCGTGCTGATCTGGGCGCTGACCATGGCCGCCATGGCGATCTCTGGCTACCTGTCGCAGCGCGACCGGCTCTCGCTGCTTGATCGCGAGGCGAAAGTAACCACCGCGGAAAGCCGCGTGAACGCCTATCGCGGCGATCTTGGTCGGCAGGTTGGCGATATGAACCGCCGCCAGGACTTCATCGAGAAGACCGTGCAGGCCCACATGGGCGATCTGCCCAAGGACGCCCAGGCCGGGGAAACCGTCAGCGACAGCGCCAGCGAAGCGGCCGCCACGATCAAGAAGGTTTCACTCGCCGTTCCCGAGGCTGCCGAACTGGCTGGGATCGAAGCGCGCCAGCTGGCTTTCATCGAGGGACTGACCCGCATCGCCGATCGCCGGTCGGCGGCAGCCGAGGCCAAGCTTGCCAGCCTGGGCATCAGCTCTGCGATTGCGCTCGCTGCACTTGATGACAAGGACGCGCAGGGCGGTCCGCTGATCTTGATGGCGACCGCAGCCGATGGTTCGATCGATCCGCGGTTCCAGCGGTTCGGCCTGTCGCTGGCGCGGATGGACGCACTTGAGCGTTCGGTGGCCGGCTTGCCGCAGGTGCTGCCCGCCAACCTCGAATATATTTCGTCAGGCTTCGGGTTCCGCGCCAATCCCTTCACCGGCGGCGGCGGCGAATTTCATCCCGGGCTTGATTTCAAAGGCCCCTATGGCGCGCCGATCTATGCTGCGGCACCCGGCACGGTCAGCTTCGTCGGGGTCCGCTCGGGCTATGGCAACTGCGTCGAGATCGATCACGGCAACGGCCTCGTCACCCGCTATGCGCACATGTCGCGTTTCCGCGCGGTGCAGGGCAGCCGGGTTGGCGCGGGCGACGTGATCGGGCTGATCGGTTCGACCGGCCGTTCGACCGGCCCGCACCTTCACTTCGAAGTGCGAATCAATGACCGCCCGGTCAATCCGCGTCCCTTCCTCGAGGCTGCCCCCGATGTTCTCCAAGAAGCCCGCGGCGCACACGCCGCACAATCCGCAAGGTAACGCGATGACCAAGGCAACCTTTTCGGTGCTTGGCGCCGACCTCAGGGTCAAAGGCGATATCGATGCATCGGCCGATCTGCACATCGACGGACGGGTCGAAGGCGATGTTTCGTGCACCAATCTGGTGCAGGGCGAAAGCGGCGAGATTGTCGGCGCGATCAAGGCCGAAAGCGCCCGGCTTTCGGGCACCGTGCGCGGCACCATTGCAGTGCGCGATCTGGTCGTGCTGAAAAGCGCGCGGATCCACGGCGACGTGCACTACGATTCGCTGACGATCGAGCAAGGCGCGCAGGTTGACGGCCGGTTCGCACCGCGCAGCGCAACCGACGCGACGGTCGTTTCGCTCGCCGCGAGCTAGATCCGCTAAATCCCCAGCTCTTCGCGCAAGGCCTTGCGATCAAGCTTGCCAACCATGGTCTTGGGCAGGCTTTCGCGCAGCACCACGCTGTCGACGCGCTCATGCTTGCCGATCCGCGCGTTGAGCCAGGTGCGAAGTTCTTCGCCCGTCGCCTCGGCATCCGCGTTCAAGGTCGCGTAAGCGCGCGGCACTTCGCCAAGGCGCGCCTCGGGCACGCCGATCACCAGCGCTTCCTTGACCGCCGGGTGCTGCAGCAGCATCGCCTCAACCTGGCTGGGAAAGACCTTGAAACCGCCCACCGCAATCATGTCCTTGATCCGGTCGACGATCCGGATGTAGCCGCCAGCGTCGATCGTCGCGACATCGCCGGTGCGCAGCCAGCGCCCATCAGGCCGTTCGGCAAAGGCCGTGGCAGCAGCTTCGGGGCGCTGCCAGTAGCCCTGCATGATCTGCGGGCCCTGCACCGCCAGTTCGCCAGGTACGCCCGCGGCGGCATCCTGCGAAGGATCCTCGCGGTCCAGCAAGCGCACGCGCGTTGCTGGCAGCGGCTGGCCAATCGTGCCCTCGCGCTCCTCGCCTTCGTAGGGGTTGGTTGAAACCACGCCTGCGCTTTCGGTCAGGCCGTACCCTTCGACCACGCGCGCGCCAGAAGCCGCTTCGAACCGCGCCTTGAGCGGCAGCGACAACGGCGCCCCGCCCGAGATGCAGATCCGCAGGCTGGAAAAGTCGGTCTTGGCGATGGCCGGATGATCGAGCAGCGCCTGGAACATGGTCGGCACGGCGGGCATCGCGGTGGCCCTGACCCGCGCCAGCGTCTTGAGCGCCTGTCCGGCTTCGAAGCGCGGCAACATGGCGATGCAGCCGCCATTGGCCACGGTGCGGTTGAGCACACAGGTGTTGGCAAAGACGTGGAACAGCGGCAACACGCCAAGGATCATGTCGCGATCCCCGGCGTGCGGATCGATCGCTGCGACCTGGCGGGCATTGGCGGTCAGGTTCTGGTGCGTCAGCATCGCCCCCTTGGGGGTGCCGGTGGTGCCGCCGGTATATTGCAGCAAGGCCAGATCATGCAGCGGATCGATCGGTACCGCTTGGGGGGCTTCGGCCGAAAGGCACTGACGCCAGGGCAACACATCGCGGCGCTGCGGGACCGCGGTGATCGCCTTGCGCCCAAGCAGCGCCAGCAGCACGCGCTTGCTGAGCGGCAGCATCTCGCCCAGCGCCCCCACCACCAGCCGTTCCAGCGGTGAGCTATCGAGCACCGTAAGCGCGGTGGGCAGCAAGGCCGCCGAATTGAGCGTGACGAGCAGCCGCGCGCCCGAATCGAGCACCTGCGCGGTCAGTTCCTGCGCGGTATAGAGCGGGCTGAAATTGACCAGTGTCGCACCTGCCAACGATGCCCCGTAATAGGCCGAAACGTAGATCGGCACATTGGGCAGGAACAGCCCGACCCGGTCCCCCGGCATGACCCCGCTGCGCTGCAGCCAGGCGGCAAAGGCCCGCGCTTCGGCGTGGAGCACCCGGTAGCTGTATTGCCGGCCGAAGAAATCAACCAAGGGCCGATCCGGGTGCACCACCGCGGTCTGTTCGAACATTTCGGGCAGCGACAGCGGCGCGAAGTGCTGCTCCCACGGACCCGCATGGGCATAGTGATCGAGCCAGGGCGCGGCTGCAGGGCTATTGACAGTCATGTCAAAAGCTTACCGCTTTCGCGCGGGAAAGGTAGCGTGTTTTTGGTTGGGGCACTGCAGCCCCAGCAATCCGCCACCGGGCGGATTGCGGCAATGCGCCTATTCCTCGCCGGCAGCTTCAGCGGCGCGCTTGGCTTCGAGCCACGCGGCGGCTTCGGCTTCCTGCGCGGCAGCGCCGGCGGCCTTGGTCTGGGCTTCGCGTTCGGCACGCAGTTCTTCGATCAGCGCGACACGGTCATCACCCAGCCGTGCATCATCGCCCGCTTCGTCCTGCAGGCCGGCCTTCTTGGCCGCCTTGGCAACGATCGCATCCAGCTCGCGCTGGCTGCACAGTCCCAGCGTAACCGGATCCTTTGGCTGGATGTTGGAGATGTTCCAGTGGCTGCGATCGCGAATCGCCGAGATCGTGTTGCGGGTCGTGCCGATCAGCTTGCCGATCTGCGCGTCCGAAATTTCGGGGTGGTTCTTGATGATCCAATTGATCCCGTCGGGCTTGTCCTGGCGTTTCGAAACCGGCGTATAGCGCGGGCCCTTGGTGCGGCTGACCTGCGCCGGGGCCTTTTGCATGACCAGCGAATAGGTCGGGTCGTCCTGACCCTTTTCGATTTCAGCCATGTTCAGTTCGCCCGAACGCACCGGATCGCGCCCGGTATATTTGCTGCTGGCCAGATCATCGGCCATCGCATTCACTTCAAGAATATGCAGGCCGCAAAATTCGGCGATCTGTTCGAAACTCAGCGCGGTGTTGTCGACCAGCCAGGAAGCGGTCGCATGCGGCATCAGCGGGTTCGGCTGGGACACGGGTTTTTCTCCGTTAGAAATAGATAGGGCCGCCCCTTGCGGAGCGGCCGTTCGCTTGTGCCACTAGGCCGATTCTGACCCGAGGGCAACTCTCATCCGGCCTTGAGGACAATCTTCCCGATATGGCTGCCCGATTCCATCCGGGCGTGCGCGGCGGCGGCATCGGCCAGCGCGAAGGTCTGGTCCATGATCGGACGCAGCTGACCGGCTTCGACCAGCGGCCAGACGACATCGCGGATTTCCTGCGCGAGCATGGTCTTGAAGTCATTGCTGCGCGGCCGCAGCGTCGATCCGGTCAGCGTCAGGCGGCGGCGCATTACCTCGATCATCGGGATCGTGGCTTGCAAGCCGCCCTGCACCGCGATGGTCACGTGGCGGCCATCATCGGCGAGACATTGCAGGTTGCGCGGCACATAATCGCCGGCGACCATATCGAGCACGATGTGCACGCCGCTGCCCGCGGTGATCCGCGCGACTTCTGCGACGAAATCCTGCGCCTTGTAATCAATCGCATGATCGGCGCCCACTTTCAGCGCCTCGGCGCATTTGTCGGCCCCGCCGCACGTGACGATCACGCTCAGCCCGAAATGCTTGCCCAGCATGATCGCCATGGTGCCGATCCCGCTGGTGCCGCCGTGGACTAGCAGCGTTTCGCCTTCACGGGCATAGCCGCGTTCGAACACGTTGTGCCACACGGTAAACAGCGTTTCGGGCAGTGCCGCAGCCTGATCCATCGCCAGACCATCGGGCACCGGCAGGCAGTGTCCGGCCGGTGCCAGGCAATATTCGGCATAGCCGCCGCCCGGGGTCAGCGCGCAGACCTTTTGCCCGGGTAGCCACGCGGTCACCCCTTCGCCCAGCGCCGCAATCGTGCCCGAAACTTCAAGCCCCGGCAGCGGCGAAGCGCCCGGTGGGGGCGGATAAAAGCCCTGGCGCTGGATCACGTCGGGCCGGTTGACCCCGGCATAGGCAACCTTGATCAGCACTTCGCCTGGGCCAGGGCGGGGCACCGGCAATTTTTCCAGTCGCAGGACATCGGGCCCACCCGGTGCATCAAAACCGGCCGCCATCATGGTTTCAGGAAGCATATCAGTCATTTGGCTGGTCCCTGTTGCCGCACCGCTACGGTTCACCAGCCCTAGCTTGCAGCGGAGTTGACAGCAAGGCCGCATGGTCCGATTCTCCCCCCGACGATGGACGAAGATCTGCCCCGGCCCAAAGGCGACGCTGCCGGCCTGCTTTCGAAAGAAAGCCTCGATCCGTATTCGCAGGACGAGCTGGCCGAACGGATCGCGGTGCTCGAGGTGGAGATCGCGCGGATCAAGGCCCACCGCGACAAAGTTTCAGCGCATCGCTCGGCTGCCGACGCTTTGTTCAAGCCGCGAACGCATTGATGAACCAAGGGGCTCTTTTCGTACCGCCCGGGAGGCCCCATATAGATTTGGTTAACCACGGACGTTCATACTCTCGGTCAAGTCGAAAGAAACTGTCCGCAGCACAAACCTCCAGCCTGAGAGACCACCAAGATGCCCAGTTTCGCCCAGAGCCTTGAAAAGACGCTGCACGCGGCGCTCTCCAACGCCGCCGAGCGCGCGCATGAATATGCGACGCTCGAGCACCTGTTGCTGGCGCTGATCGACGATGCCGATGCCGCCGAAGTGATGCAGGCCTGCGGGGTCGATCTGGCCGAGCTGGCCGAAGTGGTGAAGCAGTACCTCGATCAGGAATACCAGTCGCTCAAGACCGAAGCCAAAGGTGATCCCTCGCCCACCGCAGGGTTCCAGCGGGTGATCCAGCGCGCGATCCTGCATGTCCAGTCCTCGGGCAAGGACACGGTCACCGGTGCCAACGTGCTGGTCGCGCTGTTTTCCGAGCGCGACAGCTATGCGGTCTATTTCCTCCAGCAGCAGGACATGACCCGGCTCGATGCGGTCAGCTTCATCAGCCACGGGATCGGCAAAGGCGGCAAGCGGATCGAGGATCGCAGCCCCAAAGGCAGCGAGCCGCCCGAACCGCCGCAGCCCGAAGACAAGGCCCAGGCCAAGGATGGCAAGAAGGAAACGGCGCTCGACCAGTTCTGCGTCAACCTCAACGAAAAGGCCGAGGCCGGCAAGATCGATCCGTTGATCGGGCGCGGGCCCGAGGTTGACCGCACGATCCAGATCCTGTGCCGCCGTTCGAAGAACAATCCGCTCTACGTGGGCGATCCGGGCGTGGGCAAAACCGCGATTGCCGAAGGCCTGGCGCGCAAGATCGTTGAGGGCGAAGTGCCCGAAGTGCTGCAGGATGCGGTGATCTATTCGCTCGACATGGGCGCGCTCTTGGCCGGCACGCGCTATCGCGGCGATTTCGAGGAACGGCTCAAGCAGGTCGTGAACGAGCTTGAGAAGATGCCCGATGCGGTGCTGTTCATCGATGAAATTCACACCGTGATCGGTGCCGGGGCGACCAGCGGCGGGGCCATGGATGCCTCCAACCTGCTCAAGCCCGCACTGTCGGGCGGATCGATCCGCTGCATCGGCTCGACCACCTACAAGGAATTCCGCAACCACTTCGAAAAGGATCGCGCGCTGCTGCGCCGGTTCCAGAAGATCGACGTCAACGAACCGACGGTCGAAGACACGATCAAGATCCTGAAGGGCCTGCGCAGCGCCTTCGAGGACCACCACAAGGTCAAGTACACCGCCGATGCGATCAAAACCGCGGTCGAGCTTTCGGCGCGCTACATCAACGATCGCAAGCTACCCGACAAGGCGATCGACGTGATCGACGAAGTCGGCGCGATGCAGATGCTGGTCCCGCCCAGCCGCCGCAAGAAGATCATCACCGCGCGCGAAATCGAAATGGTGATCGCGACCATGGCGCGGATCCCGCCCAAGTCGGTCTCAAGCGACGACCGGCAGGCGCTCGAACACCTTGCCAAGGACTTGAAGCGCGTCGTGTTCGGGCAGGACCAGGCGATCGAAGTGCTATCGAGCGCGATGAAGCTCAGCCGTGCAGGGCTCCGCGATCCGGAAAAGCCGATCGGCTCGTTCCTGTTTTCGGGGCCGACCGGCGTCGGCAAGACCGAAGTGGCCAAGCAATTGGCCAGCATAATGGGCATCCCGATCCAGCGTTTCGACATGTCGGAATATATGGAACGCCACTCGGTCAGCCGCCTGATCGGCGCGCCTCCGGGCTATGTCGGCTACGATCAGGGCGGCTTGCTCACCGATGCAATCGATCAGCAACCGCACTGCGTGCTGCTGCTCGACGAGATCGAGAAGGCCCACCCCGATCTGTTCAACATCCTGCTGCAGGTGATGGACAACGGGCGGCTCACCGACCATCACGGCAAAACGGTCGATTTCCGCAATGTCGTGCTGATCATGACCACCAATGCCGGCGCTGCCGACATGGCAAGCCAGGGCATCGGCTTCGGCAATGTCTCGAAGGAAGATGCCGGCGACGAGGCGGTCAAGCGGATGTTCACCCCGGAATTCCGCAACCGGATTGATGCCATCGTGCCGTTCTCCTACCTGCCGACCGAAGTGATCAGCCGGGTGGTCGA
>NZ_JANOWI010000045.1:0-25584 GCF_031417815.1 Novosphingobium sp.
CTCCCCAGCGGGGAGGGGCTGGGGGTGGGGGAGCGCGGCAAAGCCGCGCGTCGGCGCTAGCGTGGAACCCCCACCCCAACCCCTCCCCAGTGGGGAGGGGCTAAGCGAGTCAGACCCAAACCATATTCCGTCACCCTGAACTCGTTTCAGGGTCCATCGTGCGGTTAGCCCGGAGGTCATCGAAGGCGCAAAACGGCGCGGCACTGCTTCGCCACAGAGCTTCGGCCTGCGGGGCGACATGGACCCTGAAACAAGTTCAGGGTGACGAAGTGGAGTGGCGCTCACGCTACTTTGCGCTCAGTCAGTATCCACGAATGAGCGTTCGCGATTTCCGTTTCTTCGCAAATGAAGCGGCTTTCTAAGGCTTCCTTGACCTTGTTCCGCATCGGGTTCTCGAACGTTACATTGAGGTCGCGCATGCGGACCACGCCTAGTGCGTTTTCATGCGGTTCCACTGAAAGGCCTCGCCATGCACCGGACGCCTTGGCCTTCTTATAGCGATTCTTTCGCGGGCCGCTGTACAGGTATTCGGTTTTAAGCGGTCGGGGACCAAGACGGACAGCTTCGCTAACTTGGAGAGCGAGCGAATCCATCCCATTGTGTTCGGTGAATACAACGATTTCAGCAACTTCTTCGTTAACTGCCGCCACCAGCATCGCCAACCGCTCAATCCCCGCAGCCCAGCCCACCGCCGGGGTATGCGGCCCACCCAGCGACTCCATCAGCCCGTCATAGCGTCCGCCGCCGAGCACGGTGCCTTGCGCGCCGAGCCGGTCGGTGACGAATTCGAACGCGGTGTGGCGGTAATAGTCGAGCCCGCGGACCAATGCCGGGGCGCGGGTCCAGGCGACGCCAGCGGCATCGAGGCCGGAAGTGACCGCGCCGAAGAAGTCCTGCGCCTCACCGTTCAGGAACAAATCGATCTTTGGTGCATCGGTTACGAGCGCCTGATCGCGCGGGTCCTTGCTGTCGAGGATGCGTAGCGGGTTGGCGGTCAGGCGCTTCTGGCTATCATCGGACAGGTCGGCGCGGTGCGCTTCGAAGTATTCGATCAACGCCGCGCGCCAGGCCTCGCGGCTGGCACCGTCACCCAGCGTATTGAGCTGCAACGTCACCCCATCGGCAATGCCCAGTTCCTTGAGCAGCTGATCGGCCAACACCAGCAGCTCGACATCGGCCTGTGGTTCGGCCGCGCCGATGATTTCGGCGTCGAGCTGGTGAAACTGGCGGTAACGGCCCTTTTGCGGGCGCTCATAGCGGAACAGCGGGCCGTGGGTGGCGACCTTCAGCGGCGCGTGCTGCTGCCAGCCGTTGGTCAGGTAAGCGCGGGCGATCCCGGCGGTAAATTCGGGCCGCAGGGTGAGCGATTCGTCGCCGCGATCGCGGAACGAATACATTTCCTTGGAAACGACATCGGTGGTCTCGCCGATGCTGCGGGAGAACACCTCGGTCTTTTCGAACACCGGCATTTCCACCCGGCGGAACCGGTAGAGCTTGCGCACGCGTTCGAAGGTTTCGACGACATGCGCGAAAGCATCGGCCTCTGCGCCGAAAATGTCCTGGGTGCCACGGATAGCTTGCGGTGTGTTCATGGCGCTGGCCCCTAGCTTGTTTGGCCTTCGTCGAAAAGGGCATGTCATATCTTGCGCCTTGGCTGCCCTGCCGCCAAAGTCCGTGGCCATGAACAGAAAAACAGGGATCGCCTTGGCTGTCCTGGCGATGGCATTGGCCGCGCCGGCAGCTTCCACTAACCTCTCCGCGCCCGTGGCGGTGCCGCTTTCGCGCGCTGTGCCCGATGCGGTCGATGCCCGCTATCCGGGCGGGGCGATGCGGCTGGATGTGGATGCGACCGACATTGCACGCGGCGCTTACCGCGTCACCCAGACAATCCCGGTTGCGCCGGGAACCGCCAGGCTGACGCTGCTGTTGCCGCAGTGGCTGCCCGGCAACCACGGCCCGCGCGGCACCATGGCCGAACTGGCTGATCTGCACTTCTACGCCGGCGAGCAGCAGCTCAGCTGGAAGCGCGATCCGGTGGAAGTGTTCGCGTTCCACATCGATGTGCCGGCCGGCGCGACCACTGTGGTGGCCAAATTCATCCACACCAGCCCGCTGCAATCAAGCGAAGGGCGGATAACTATGACGCAGGAAATGCTCAACCTGCAGTGGGAGAAGATGAGCCTCTATCCCGCCGGGCACTATGTGCGGCAAATCCGCGTGGTGCCCAGCGTCACCTTGCCGCAGGGCTGGACCGCCGCGACCGCGCTCGATGGCGCCCGCGTTCAGGGCAATACGTTGTCGTGGGCCGAAACCAGCTATGAAGTGCTGGTCGATTCGCCGATTTTCGCAGGCAAGTATTTCCGCAAGTGGGACCTTGGGCAGAACGTCACGCTTAACGTCGTGGCCGATTCGCCCGAGCAGCTGAACGCCAAGCCCGAACAGATCGAATTGCACCGGCACCTCGTCACCGAAGCGCGGCTGGCGTTCGGCGCGAACCATTTCGATCATTACGAAATGCTGCTCGCGCTGACCGACCGGATGGGCGGGATCGGGCTGGAGCATCACCGGTCGAGCGAGAACCAGCTCGAACCGGCCGCCTTCACCGAATGGGCCAAGTACGAATTTGACCGCAACCTGCTGCCGCACGAATATGCGCACTCATGGTCGGGCAAGTACCGCCGCCCGGCGCGGTTGTGGACGCCGGATTATCGCCAGCCGATGCAGGACGATCTGCTGTGGACCTATGAAGGCCAGGACCAGTTCTGGGGCACCGTGCTGGCGGCGCGGTCGGGCTTGCAGGGCAAGGACGTGGTGCTGGGGATGCTGGCGCAGTGGGCCGGCGGCTTTTCGGTCCAGGCCGGGCGGCGTTGGCGCTCGGTAGAAGATACCGGGCACGATCCGGTGTTCGCTGCGCGCAAGGCCAAGCCGTTCCCCTCGCTCGCCCGCAGCGAGGACTATTACACCGAAGGCGCGCTGGTCTGGCTCGAGATCGATCAGATCATCCGCCAGAAGACCGCCGGCAAGCGCAGCATCGATGATTTCGCCAAGCTGTTCTTCGGAATGAACCACGGCGATTACGGCCAGCTGACGTTTGAGGCCGACGAGATCGTCACCAAGCTAAACCAGGTTGCGCCCTATGATTGGGCCAGCTTCATCGAGACCCGGATCAACACCCCCGGCCAGCCCGCGCCGGTGGCGGGGATCGAACTGGGCGGCTACACGCTGGTCTGGAAGGACGAGCCCAACGCCTTCGAAAAGGCCCGCATGGCCGATGCCAAGCAGCTGACGCTGGGCTTCTCGATCGGGATCACGCTCGACAAGGACGGCAAAGTGCTGGCCACCTTGTGGGACAGCCCGGCGTTCAACGCCGGGATCGTGCCGGGGGCCAAGCTGGTGGCGGTGAACGGTGAAACCTATGACGCCGACAAGCTGAAAGCCGCGATCACTGCGGCGAAGAATGGCGGGCCGATCGAGCTGCTGGTGCAGCGCGGCACCCGCTTTCAGACGGTGACGGTGAACTACAGCGGCGGGCTGCGCTGGCCGTGGCTGGAACGCGCCGCACCGGGCAAGCTGCCGACCGGGCTTGATCTGCTGCTCAGCCCAAAACGGCCGATGCCTAAATCGAAGGGTAAATGAGCACGGGCGGAACCGCCGGGCATTTTGCCCGCTGGCTGGGCAAACGCTTTGCGCCGCCCGCTTTCGTGGTGTTCGTGGCGGTGCTGGCGGCGATGATCCCAGCCTTGCATTTTGGGGCTGAATGGTCGTGGGCCAATGCCCTGGTGCTTGGCTTCGATGGCGCGGTGCTGGCCTTCCTGGCCGCGCTGTGGCCGCTCAGCCGCGATCGCTGCGCCGCCGACATGCGCCGCCATGCCGAGGCCAACGACGCCAACCGCCTGACCGTGCTGACCATCACCGCGCTGGTCACAGGGGTGTTACTGGTCAGTCTGATCGCCGAATTGCCCGCTGCCCGTGATGGCAAGAGCCTGGCCAAAGGATTGCTGATCGCGACGCTGGGCCTGTCATGGCTGTTCACCAACGTGGTTTTCACGTTGCACTATGCGCATCTGCATTACATCCCAGACAAGACCGGCAAGACGATCCGCGGCGGGTTCGATTTTCCCGGCACGGCGGAGCCCGACTACTGGGATTTCCTCTACTTCTCGCTCACCGCTGGAATGAGCTTTGCCGCGTCCGACGTCAACGTCACCAGCCAGGCGGTGCGCAAGGTGCTGGTCTGGCAGTGCTTGCTGTCCTTCACTTTCAACATCGGCGCGCTGGCCTTTTGCATAAACGTGCTGGCTGGAGGGAAGTAGAGCCCATCGCAAGCGTGTTGCAGCGCAGCATGCGCAGCGCTAAAGGCGCGCCCATGCGTATCGAAAAAATCCCCGTTGGCGATAATCCGCCCGAAAGCCTCAACGTCATCATCGAAGTCCCGGTTGGGGGCGAGCCGGTGAAGTACGAATTCGACAAGGAATCGGGGGCGCTGTTCGTCGATCGGATCCTGCACACGCCGATGCGCTATCCGGCCAATTATGGCTTTATCCCGCACACCCTGTCAGACGATGGCGATCCGCTCGATGCGTTGGTGGTGTCACGCTCACCCTTCATTCCGGGCTGCGTGGTGCGCGCCAGGCCGATCGGCGTGCTGAACCTGGAAGACGAGCACGGCGGCGATGAAAAGCTGATCTGCGTGCCGGTCGATTCGACCTTCCCGTACTATTCGGACATCGGCGAGCAAAAAGACCTGCCCTCGATCGTGCTGCAGCAGATCGAGCACTTCTTCACTCACTACAAAGATCTGGAGCCCGAAAAGTGGGTGCGGATCGGCAAGTGGGGCGATGCCGACGATGCCAAGCGCGTGGTGCTGGAATGCATCGCGCGGTATCAGGCGTCTTTGACCGCCTGACGGCGGTGCGGACAGGCGTCCGCCTGTCCCGTGCAACACCAGCCCGCTCCCCCGGCCCGACCACCCGTTACATGGTACCCTTGGGGTGGTCGGGCCGGGGGAGCGGGCTGGTGTTGCAAGCTATTCGCGGAGGCGAATAGCGCACCTGACAAGACCTAATCCCCTGCCACCATCATCCCGTCGATCCGGATCGTCGGCACATTGACGCTGCGATACCATTCGATGTCATTGGCCGGGGTCAGCGCGGCGAACATATCGATCAGGTTGCCGGCCACGGTGAATTCGGCCACCGGCCCGGCGATCTCACCGTTCACAATGCGAAAGCCCGATGCGCCGCGGCTGTAATCGCCGGTCACGCCGTTTACGCCGCTGCCGATCAGTTCGGTCACCAGCACCCCGTCCGTGATGTCGGCGATCAGTTCGGCAACGCTCAGCGCACCGGGTTCGAGATGCAGCGCCGAAGTGCTGACCCCCGGCGCGCCGCCCGCGCCGCGTGCGGCATGGCCGGTCGGGGCCTGGCCCAGCTGGCGCGCGCTGGCGCTATCCATCAGCCAGCCGGTCAAGCGGCCATCGCTGACCAGTTCGCGGCGCGCGGTGGGCAGGCCTTCGCCATCGAACGGCCGTGCCCCCAGCGCGCGCGGGCGGCGCGGATCGTCGATGATGGTGATGCCGGGGGCGAAGATCTGTGCATCCGCCTTGTCCAGCAGGAAGCTGGCACGCCTGGCAATGGCGCTGCCGCTGATCGCGCCCGCCAGGTGGCCGATCAGGCTGCCGCCGACGCGCGGATCGAACACCACGGGCATTGCGCCGCTCTTGATCCGGCCAGGGTTGAGGCGCTTTACGGCGCGTTCGCCGGCCAGACGGCCGATCTCTTCGGCGCAGGCCAGATCGGCCAGGTGGTGCGCGCTGCGCCAGCCATAATCGCGCTGCATAGCAGAGCCTTCGCCAGCGATAACGGTGGCGCTCAGTTGCCGGCTGGTGCCGCCATAGGCCCCGGCAAAGCCATGGCTGGTGACCAGCGCGACCGAACGCGCCCCGGATGCTGCGCCGCCGCCTTCGGAATTGGTTACACCGGCAACGGCCAGCGCGGCCGCTTCCACAGCCATGGCCATTTCGCGCAAAGCGGCGGGATCAAGTTGTGCCGTATCGGCCAGATCAAGATCGGGCAGTCCGTCCTTCAGCAGGCGGTCTTCGGGGGCCAGCCCGGCAAAGCGATCTTCTGGCGCAAGCCGCGCCATCGCCACCGATCGCTGCGCCAGTTCGTTCAAGGCATCGTCCGAAAGATCGCTGGTTCCGATCGATGCAGAACGGCTGCCGACAAAGACCCGCAAGCCAAGGTGCTCGCTTTCGCTGCGCTCGACATCCTCCAGCGCGCCCAGCCGGACCTGGACCGATTCCGATTCCTGCCCGCCATAGATCGCATCGGCTGCATCGGCGCCAGCGCGCAGAGCCAGGTCGATCAGCGCAGCGGCGCGGTCCTGGGCTTGGGTCGGGGTAAGCATGAAGGGGTGCGGCTCCTTGGCGCTGGGAGCCGCCGATCTAGGTACTGCCGATCAAAAGCGCAATCAGCGCACCAGCAGGGACAACAGCTTGAACAGCCCGGTGATCGCAAATGGCAGGCCGATTGCCAGCAGCCACAACAGCGCAACATCGCGGCGGAAGTAACGGACAAGAGCCGGATCGGCAGCCTGACTGTCGTTCAGCTTGCTCCAGCGCTTTTCAAAACGGCGGCAGGCCGGAATGATGCCGGCAACAAGAATGATCAGCGCAAAATAGGGGAGCAGCGATCCGCCGCGGCCGTGCAAAGCGCCCATGGTGACGAAAATCTGCAGCCCGGTATAAACCAGCAGCGCATAAGCGATATGGTCGCTCATCCGCTTGCGCCAGTCGATCGGCTTGCCGCGCGCCGCAGCTCCGTTCCACGCTTTTGCCATGGCTCTCTCCGCCCGTTGTATTTGCATGGCAGTAAAACACCGATGCGGTGCAGGATCAAGGGCCGTTAAGGATTGTGTGCAACAGGTCATGCACGAAACCTGCCAGTTTGCCGCAAGCATGCTTGCCCCGTGTGCTTTTGCTGCCTAAGTCGGAGCGTGATGAGCCAGACCCAGACCCTTGCCGCCGCCCCGTCCGATGCCCCTGCGTTCAGCGGACTCGAAGTCATTTCGATCGCCAAAAGCTATGACAAGCGCGCGGTGCTGTCCGACATCTCGCTGCGGGTGGCGAAGGGCGAAGTGCTGGGGCTGCTGGGCCCCAACGGCGCGGGCAAGACCACCTGCTTTTATTCGATCATGGGACTGGTAAAGCCGGATTCGGGCCGGATCCTGATGGACGGGGTCGATGTTACGCAGCTCCCGATGTATCGCCGCGCGATCCTGGGGCTGGGCTATCTGCCGCAGGAAACGTCGATCTTTCGCGGGCTCACGGTTGAACAGAACATCGCTGCGGTGCTCGAACTGGTTGAGCCTGACCGGGCGACACGGGCGGAGGAACTCGAACGGCTGCTGCGCGAGTTTGGCCTTACCCGGCTGCGCACCAGCCCGGCCATGGCGCTTTCGGGCGGGGAACGACGGCGCTGCGAAATTGCCCGCGCGCTGGCGGCCAAGCCTTCGATCATGCTGCTCGATGAACCTTTTGCCGGGATTGATCCGCTGTCGATCAGCGATATCCGCGATCTGGTGCTGGACCTGAAGGCGCGCGGGATCGGGGTGCTGATCACCGATCACAATGTGCGCGAAACGCTCGACATCGTGGACAGTACTTGCGTGATCTATGGTGGGCAGGTGCTGTTTGCGGGCACGCCGGAGGATATGGTCAAGGATCACAACGTGGTCACGCTCTACCTCGGCTCGGACTACATGTAATGCACTTCGGGGTATAGCGGACCAAGCCATGGCACTGGGGCCCCGCCTCGATCTAAGGCAAAGCCAATCGCTGGTGATGACGCCGCAATTGCAGCAGGCGATCAAGCTGCTGGCGCTGTCGAACCTTGAGATCGAGACTTTTATTGGCGATGCACTTGATGCAAACCCGCTGCTCGAACTGGGCGAGGCGGCACCAGCCGAAGCGGCCTTGCCTGAAGACCTTGATGTGCGCCGCACCACGCTCGAAAGCTCGCCGGTTGACCAGCTGATCGGCGAAGGCCGGGCCGAAGACGACAAACCGCTCGATCTTGATCGCGGCGCGCTCGATAGCGACCGCGATACCGGCGATGGTGAGTGGGGTGCCGAGCTGCGCTTTGCGGCAGGCGAGGACGGACCGGGAATCGACGAACGGCCCGATACCGCGGTTTCGCTGGCGCAGCACCTCCATGCCCAGATTGGCGCGATGTGCCGCGATGCGCAGCTGGCCTTCGTGGCGCGGCACCTGGCCGACCAGCTTGACGAGGCGGGCTACCTGACGGTTTCGCTGCGCGAAGTGGCTGCCGAACTCGGCGTGGGGCTGGATGAAGCCGAGCGGGGGCTGGAACTTGTCCAGTCACTCGATCCCACCGGGGTCGGCGCACGATCACTGGGTGAATGTCTGGCGCTGCAGGCCAGGGAAGCCGATCGCCACGATCCCTGCATGGCGCGGCTGCTCGAAAATCTTGATCTGCTGGCGCGCGGCGAACTGGCCCGGCTCAAACGGATGTGCGGGATCGATGACGAGGATTTCGCCGAGATGATGGCCGAATTGCGCGGCTATGATCCCAAGCCCGGCCTGCGCTTTGCCAGCGGCGGGGGCGAGCCGGTAACCCCCGACATCCTGATCGGCCCGCGCGCCGATGGCGGCTGGGACGTGCAATTGAACCAGGCCACGCTGCCGCGCCTGATCGTCAACCGCAGCTACTATGTCGAAATGCGCGGCGCTGTAGACGACAAGGCGGCACGCGGCTGGCTTTCGGAAAAGCTGGCCGATGCCAATTGGCTGATCAAGGCGCTCGATCAGCGGGCCAAGACCATCCTTAAAGTGGCAAGCGAGATTGCGCGCCAGCAGGACGGGTTCTTCCGCCGCGGCGTCTCGCAGCTCAAACCGCTGACATTGCGCACAGTGGCCGAAGCAATTTCGATGCACGAATCGACCGTCAGCCGCGTCACCTCGAACAAGTATCTGGCCTGCGAACGCGGGACGTTCGAACTCAAGTACTTCTTCACCTCGGGGGTCGGCGCGGTTGACGGCGAGGGCGGGGCATCGGCGGCATCGGTCAAGGCGGCGATCAAGACGCTGATCGATGCCGAGGATCCAAAGGCAATCCTGTCGGACGATACGCTGGTCGATCTGCTAAAGGCCAAGGGCTTCGATCTGGCGCGGCGCACCGTGGCCAAATACCGCGAGGCGATCGGGCTTGGTTCATCGGTGCAACGACGCCGGCAAAAAGCACTTGCAGGGGTGCGCTGAAAACTGTTGTCGGACACCCATTTGCTGCTAGCCTGAAACACGGTCGGGCATTGTGCAGTATGGTGGGGTTTTCGCAGGATGACGACGAAGGACGCGGCAGCAGGCGTGCACGGCGAGACTATTCCGGATCCAACCGCAGCGGGTGCCACAACTGACCACGCATTTTTTGGCCATCCGCGCGGGCTTGGTTTCCTCGCCGGAACCGAATTGTGGGAGCGGTTCAGCTTCTACTCGATGCAATCGCTGCTGATGCTCTACATGACCAAGTATCTGCTGTTGCCGGAAAATTCTGGCAAGGTGGCGGGGCTTGGCGTCTATCGCAGCGTCCTTGAGCGGATATTCGGGCCGATGACCGATCTGGCACTCGCGGCGCAGACCTTCGGGCTTTATTCTGGGTTCATCCTGGTCACGCCGCTGGTCGGAGCCTGGCTGGGTGACCGGGTCCTGGGGCGAACCAAGACCGTGACTATCGGCGCGCTGTTGATGAGCGCCGGGCACCTGACGATGGCGGTCGAGCAGGCATTTCTGCTGGCGTTGCTGCTGCTGATTATCGGCGGCGGGCTGTTCATCAGCAATCTCGCCGCACAGATCGGCGGGCTCTACTCACCGGACGATACCCGCCGCACTCGCGCTTTCGGCATCTACCTGATGGCAGTGAATGCTGGTGCGCTGGTAGCACCCTTGATCTCGGGCACGTTGGGCGAGCGGGTTGGGTGGCACTGGGGCTTTGGCGCGGCAGGGATCGGAATGCTTATCGGCCTTGGCACTTACTTGGCAGGGCGCCGCCACCTTCCGCCCGATGTTATCGCCCAAGGCGGCAAAGCCGAACCGCTGACCCGGCGGCAATGGCAGTCGGTCGGGGGACTGATTCTGCTCTATCTCCCCAAATTGTTCTTCTTTGCAGCGGTCCAGCAGGCTTACGGCATTATGGTAATTTGGGCGGACACTGCGGTTGACCGCAGGGTTGGCGGGTTCGAAATTCCGGTAACCTGGGCGCTGACTGCCGATGGCATCCTGACAATCGTCGGGGTGTTCATTGCCAATCGCATCTGGGCGAAAATGGCGGACAAAGGACGTGAGCCGCACGACATCCGCAAGATCGGCATCGCCAACATTATTGCCGCCGCGTCGTTTTTGCTGATCGCCGGCTTCTCGCTGATGCCGCAAGTCCCGGTATACGGCTGGTTGCTGTTCTATCTTGTGCTCGACCTCTCCTATGGCTGGAACGATCCGCCAGCCCGCGCGCTGATAGCCCGTTACGCGCCGCGATCGGTCAATGGCATGATGTTTGCGCTCTATTCGCTGTCAGGCGCGCTCGGGTTCTTCCTGCTCGGCTGGTTGGGGCGCTTTTACGAACCGCTGGGACCGACCAAATACTTCCTACTCACCGCCACCCTGCCAATCGCCGGCGCAGTAATGTTGATGCTGTTCGCGCACCCGCTCGAACGCTTGCTGGCGCGCGGCGATGCAGACCGGGCGGATTTGAAAACGGACGGTGGATCGCCTGACTGAGCGCATGCGGCGTTTCGGCTTCAGCGATCGAGGGCGTGATCGTGTCCCTGATTGATGCCGAGGATCCAAAGGTAATCCTGTCGGATGATACGCTGGTCGATCTGCTGGGGGCCAAGGGCTTTGATCTGGCGCGGCGCACCGTAGCCAAATACCGCGAGGCGATCGGGCTTGGTTCGTCGCTGCAGCGACGCCGACAAAAAGCACTCGCAGGGGTGCACTGAACACCGCAGGGGGAAGCGGCATGAATATCTTGCGTAGAATGCACAATGCGATCGTGGCCAACCTGGACAACCCGGCGCGGGCTCCGGTCCTCGATCCCCGCTCGCGCGTGATCTACGCGCTGCTCGTGGTCATCGTGGTGCTTGAAGTGCTCTACTTCGCATTCAGCGATTTCTATCTCGGCGCCTATGCGATCGGGTCAATCTACACGATGATCTGCGCAGCGATCCTGTTCGCGTTCTATCTGCGGCGGCGGCATTTCACGCGGGTGGCGCTGATTTTTGAGGCATTTGCCTTGCCCGGCATTGCCGGCGGGCTGGCGGTGATCGCTACCACGTTTCTTGCGGCCGAGAGCTTCCCGTTTATCGACGAAACGCTCAATGCCGCCGACCGCGCGCTGGGGTTTGACTTTCCAGCCTTGCTGCAAATCTACCGCGACAACCCTGATCTGACCGTCGCGTCGCAGCGGATCTATATCTCGTTCGGCGTTCAGTCGATCGCGGTGCCGATGCTGCTGGCCATCTGTTGGCGGGACGAGAGGCTGTGGACCTATCTCACCGCCTGGTACCTGGCGCTGTTTACGGCGGTGGCGATCTTTCCCTTTGCGCCGGCGGCCGGCCCCTATGTGCTGCACGGGGTTCAGGAAGACGTCTTCGGCAGCCTGCAACGCTTCTTTCCGTGGAAGACCGGCCCGGCGATCCAGGCGCTGCGCGACGGCACGATGCGCGATATCGGCGAAGCGGCGCGCGGGCTGGTTTCGATCCCCAGCTTCCACGCGATTGGCGGGGTGCTGTTCATCGCCGCGACGTGGCAATTCAAATGGCTGAAGTGGCCGATGTTGACACTCAATATTCTGATGATCTGCACGGTGATCATCACCGGATCGCATTACCTGATCGATGCGATTGCGGGCATTGCCACGGCCTTGGCTGCATGGTGGATCTCCGCCCGGATCGTGATCAGGCTGGGCCGCAAGGATCAAGCCACAGCGCAGCCGATCAGCGCAGTTTGAGGTAGAGCACACCGCCGCGCACGTCGATTACGCCTCCAGCTCGACATCCCAATAAAGCCAATCGCGCCAGGTTTCGTGGAGATAACCCGGCGGGAAGGCACGGCCGCGGTCTTGCAATTGCCAGCTGGTCGGGCGGATCGGATGCATCAGCAGCGGCATCCTGGCCTGTTGCGGGGTGCGTCCGCCTTTCTTGAGATTGCACGGGGCGCAGGCGGTGGCGACGTTTTCCCAGCTGGTTCGCCCGCCAAGGCGGCGCGGGATCACATGATCGAAAGTCAGCTGGTGCGGGCTACCGCAATACTGGCATTCGAACCGGTCACGCAGGAACAGGTTGAAGCGGGTGAAGGCGGGATGTTCGCTGGGTTTCACATATTGGCGCAGTGCGATCACGCTGGGGATCGGCATGGTCCAGCTGGGCGAATGGACTTCGCGGGCATAGGAGGCGACGACATCGACGCGTTCGAGAAATATTGCCTTGATCGCGGTTTGCCAAGGCCACAAGCTGAGCGGATAATAGCTGAGCGGGGTATAATCCGCGTTCAATACCAGCGCCGGGCAATCGGACAGATGCCGGGAGGGATCGCCCTCTGCGCTGCGGAACCGGGCCGCGCGCTCAATCAGTTCCGACTTGAGCATGGCCCCCTGTAACTGCGGGCGGTGGCGGCTTTGTGACAACGCATAGCGGCAATGAACATGGCGCGCGGCCATGCGTCAAGCCTTGCCACGGCAAGCAATCCACAGGACAAGCGGCTTGTGACACATCGGACACGTTTCGCCCCCAGCCCCAATGGCCCGCTGCATCTGGGCCACGCCTATGCCGCGATCGTCGCGCACGATCTGGCGCGGGCGCGCGGCGGTAAGTTTGTTCTGCGGATCGAGGATATCGACGGCACCCGCAGCCGCGCTGATCTGGTGCTTGAAATGCTGGCCGATCTGGAATGGCTGGGGCTGGCCTGGGATGGGTCGGTAACATTCCAGTCATCCCGGCTCAGTGCTTATGCCGCAGCGGGGGAGCGGCTCAAGGCGATGGGCTTGCTCTATCCCTGCACTTGCACGCGCGCCGAGATTGCAGGGGCTGCAACGCAGGCCGGCCCCGATGGCCCGCTCTACCCCGGCACCTGCCGCGGCCGGGATGACGATCCCGCAGGTGCCGCCTGGCGGATCGACCTGGCGCGGGCGATGGAACGCGCCGGGCCGCTAACCTGGACCGATGAACTGGCAGGCCAGCAGCAAGCCCGGCCAGAACTGTTCGGCGATGTGGTGCTGCTGCGCAAGGAAGCGCCCGCCAGCTATCACCTTGCCGCAACGCTGGACGATGCGGCACAAAATATCACGCTGGTGACGCGCGGGCAGGACCTGTTCGCCGCCAGCCATGTCCACCGCCTGCTGCAGGCGCTGCTCGGTCTGCCGGCCCCGGTCTGGCACCACCACGGCCTGCTGGTCGAAGCCGATGGCCGCAAGCTGGCCAAACGGCGCGGATCGCCTGCGCTGGGCGATCTGCGCCGCGCCGGGGCGGACGGTCTGGCACTGGCCGCTGCCCTTAGAGACAGGGTGCTGCCCGCTGGTCTTTCGCTTCTGGAAGGCGTAGATAGCTCGTCATGATTTACCTTCTTGTCCCGGTCGTGATGGTGCTGATGGCGCTCACGGTTATCACCCTGGTGCGCGGCGCTGCCGCGTTTCTTCATTCCACGCGTGAGGATATCGACCGGCCTGAGGGCAGCGGCCCAACTGCAATGCAATTGAAACAGAACAGCCTGATGTTCCGGCGGATCATCTATCAGGCTGCGGCAATCGGCGTCGTGTTTCTGGTAATGCTCACGGCCAAGAAGTAAATTGGTCAAGCTCAACAAGATCTACACCCGCACGGGTGACGATGGCACGACCGGGCTGGTCGATGGCTCGCGCCTGCCCAAACATGCCGCGCGCATGGAAGCGATCGGCGCAGTGGATGAAAGCAATTCCGCGCTGGGGCTTTGTGCGGTTGAACTGGCGCAAAGCGATCATGCCGCGATGATAACCCGCATCCAGAATGACCTGTTCGATCTGGGCGCTGATCTTGCCACCCCGGGCGATGATTTCGCCTCATCGGAAATGACCTTGCGCATCGTCGCCAGCCAGTCCGAATGGATCGAGGCGGCGATTGACCGCCTCAACGAAGCGATGCCGCCGCTGACCAGCTTCATCCTGCCCGGCGGCAGCGAAGCCGCCGCGCGCGTCCACATTGCTCGCGCCTCGGTGCGCCGGGCAGAGCGATCGGCCGTGGCGCTCGCGCAGCAAGACCCGGTCAACCCGGCCGCGCTGACCTATCTCAACCGCCTGTCCGACCTGCTGTTCGTGCTGGCCCGCGCGATCAACGATAACGGTGCCGGTGATGTGCTGTGGGTGCCGGGGCAGAACCGGTAAATCGTGATGGGGCGGGCCTGAATGGGCGGAAGCTATCGTGAGGCGCGGAAAGTGACCCGAACGGCAGGAATGGGGTGGAAAGCGTTCGTTCCTCAGTTATGGTGGCCGCCTATGGACATGACCAAGCATGATCGTGGCTTTCACAAGTTACTCACCTTTTTGACAAGGATACCTGCTGTTCAGACCAACGATACGCCGTGGGGCGGCTTTGGTTCGGGAATGAGCGATGCCGGATGGTGGGTGAAGTTCTCACTGGACGTCGACCATCATCTTGCATGGAATACCGTTCAAGAAATCGCATACGTTCTCAACGAGCTATCGCTTTCGGAGCACCTGCCGACCGTCTTCAAGCCGGTTTCTCCGCCGTCATACCTCAATGGCGGTCCGCGCGATTACCTTAGTTGGGTGATCGAGTGCGACGATCCCGAAATGAGGCCGGGAACGGTTGCCGATTGGCTGGAGGGGCGACTGCCGAAGCCAGTCGAAGACGAAGCAGCTTGGCCAGAAGACGGGTAGGGCGAATGTCCGCAACGTTGTCGTGACCGGTAAGACTGCTTTTGCCAACAAAAGCCGCATAGCTGCCTCCGCCAAAATCTCACCACCCGCCCTAGCATTCCCCTCCAATCGCAGCTACCCAGCCAGCCTTGCTGCAGTTGCGAAGGACGATCGAATGCGGACAGTTGGCGTTATTGGCGCGGGGCAGATGGGTTCGGGGATTTCCCAGACGATCGCCCAGAACGGCATCAAGGTGCTGCTGTCCGATGTCGATATTGCGCTGGCGGAAAAGGCCAAGGTGGGCATCGAAAAGGCGCTGACCAAGCTGGTCGGTCGCGGCAAGATCACGCCTGCGGAAGCGACCGCTGCGCTTAGCCGGATCACGCCGGTGGCGGACTATGCGCCGATGGCCGATGCCGATCTGATCATTGAGGCGGCGACCGAGAAGGAAGAGATCAAGCGCAAGATCTTCGAAGCCGCAGGCAAGGTGCTGCGCGCGGATGCGATCCTGGCGTCGAACACCAGCTCGATCCCGATCACCCGGATGGCCACTTCCTCGCCCGATCCGGCGCGGTTTATCGGGTTGCACTTCTTCAATCCGGTGCCGATCATGGGGCTGATCGAAGTGATCCCCGGCCTCGCCACCGCCAAGGATACCGTAGCCCGCACCCGCATGTTTGCCGAAAGCCTGGGCAAGCAGGTGGTGCTGGCCGAGGATGAGCCGTGCTTCGTGGTCAACCGGATCCTGCTGCCGATGATCAATGAGGCGGTGTTCGTGCTGGGGCAGGGCACGGCCAGCATCGCCGATATCGACAAGGGCTGCCGGCTGGGGCTCAATCATCCGATGGGCCCGCTGGAGCTGGCCGATTTCGTCGGGCTGGATACCTGCCTCGATATCGTTCGCGTGCTGTACAACACAACCGGCGACAGCAAGTATCGCCCCGCGCCGCTGCTGATGAAATATGTCGAGGCCGGCTGGCTGGGCCGCAAGACCGGGCGCGGCTTCTATGATTATACGGGTGATGCCCCGGTTCCCACGCGGTAAGTGCTTGCCAAACCAGCCGTTCGCGATAGCTAGGGCGCGATGAAAGCAGTTATCCTCTGCGGCGGTCAGGGCACGCGCATTCGCGACGTGGCCGACGATATTCCCAAGCCGATGATCCGGATCGGTGACCGGCCGATCCTGTGGCACATCATGCAGATCTATGCGGCCAGCCAGGTCAAGGATTTCGTGCTGTGCCTTGGCTACAAATCGTGGTCGATCAAGGAATACTTCCTCAATTTCCATGCCCAGGTGGCCGATATCACGGTCTGTCCGGGACGACCGGGCGAAGCCGAATTCGAAGCCGGCAACTTCCCCGAACAGGACTGGCGGATCGAACTGATCGAAACCGGGGTCAATGCGATGACCGGGGCGCGGTTGTGGCGGGTGCGCGATCGGCTGGATGGCGAGGCTCTGTTCTGCTTCACCTATGGTGATGGTGTAGCCGACATCGCCATCGCCGATGTGGTCGCATTTCATCGTCGCCACGGCAAGATCGGCACAGTTACGGGCGTGCGCCCGCCGGGCCGGTTCGGGGTGATGGCGGCCGATGGCGAACGGGTCAGCGCCTTCAGCGAAAAGCCGCAGACCGGCGAGGGCCTGATCAACGGCGGGTTCTTCGTGTTCGACAAACGCGTGTTCGAATACCTCAATTCCGATCCCGGCCTGGTTTTTGAGCAGGAGCCGCTGCGCCGCCTGGCCGAAGACGGCCAGCTGATGCTGTTTGAACATGCGGGCTTCTGGCAGCCGATGGATACTTACCGCGAATGGAAGATGCTGAACGAGATGTGGGACAGCGGCCAGGCGCCGTGGAAACGCTGATCTGATGTTCGGCGGGGCCTATGCGGGC
The DNA here is from genome assembly GCF_031417815.1 of Novosphingobium sp. Classification (GTDB taxonomy): domain Bacteria; phylum Pseudomonadota; class Alphaproteobacteria; order Sphingomonadales; family Sphingomonadaceae; genus Novosphingobium. Next base: position 16,814 of record NZ_JANOWI010000045.1, read on the forward strand.
AAGCGGGTTTTCGTAACCGGGCACACCGGGTTCAAGGGATCGTGGCTGTGCCTGTGGCTGGAACGGCTGGGGGCAGAAGTTTTCGGCTATTCGCTGATCCCGCCCACCGATCCCAGCCTGTTCGAGCAAGCCGACATCGCTTCGCGCATTTCGCACACAATCGGCGATGTGCGCGATTCCCAGGCGCTGCAGGTGGCGCTGGCGGCCGCCAATCCGCACTTCGTCTTCCATCTCGCCGCGCAGCCGCTGGTGCTGGAAAGCTATGCCCGGCCGGTGGAAACCTTTGCCACCAATGTCACCGGCTCGATCAACCTGATGGAAGCGATCCGGCAAACCGGCGCACGTGCGGCGGTGGTGATGGTCACCACCGACAAGGTCTATCTCAACCGCGAAACCGGGCAGGCTTACGGTGAGGACGATCCGCTGGGCGGGCATGATCCCTACAGCGCCAGCAAGGCGGCGATGGAAGTGGCGGTGGCTTCGTGGCGCAGCAGCTTCTTTGCGCCCGGCAAGCTGCCAGAACACGGGGTCGCCATGGCCAGCGCGCGGGCCGGCAATGTGATCGGCGGGGGCGATTGGTCGGCGAACCGGATCGTTCCCGATCTGGCGCGGACATTGGCGGCGAACGCACGTCCGATACTGCGCAATCCGCAGGCACTGCGGCCGTGGCAGCACGTGCTCGAACCGCTCGGCGGCTATCTCTGGCTTGGCGCGAAGCTGGCCGCAGAGCAGGGTGCGCGCTTTGCCGAAGGGTGGAATTTTGGCCCAGACCCCGATGCTGCGCGCAGCGTGGGTGATCTGGCCGATGCGATGCTGACCGCCTGGGGTCGTCCCGGCTGGAATGATGGTCACGATCCTGCCGCGCTGCACGAAGCCGGGCTGTTGCGCCTGTCGATCGACAAGGCCGCTCGCGAACTGGACTGGCGTCCGGTTTGGCAGTTTGGCCAGACGATCGAACGCACCGCCGGTTGGTATCAGGCTGTGCTTGAACGCGGCCAATCGCCGCGCGATGCCTGCGTTGCTGATCTTGAGGCCTATCTGGCCGATGCTGTCGCGCTGGGCGTCGCTTTCGCTCAGACGTAGCGCCGCTTCAGCGTTTTGAGCACCGATAGCATCCGGCTCGGCGGATCGGCGAGCAGTGCCGCCGCTGTCTCGCTCGCTTCGCGGACATTGGCCAGCGGCATCGGATCGCCTTCGTAAAGCCGGGCACAGGCGATCAGATTGCGGGCCGAACGCCAGCCATCGAGCAACCGGCTTTCATGCCGTACCGCCGCAATCCGTTGCACCGCAGCATCGTAATCCAGTCCGTGCAGCGCCGCAAAGGTGCGCCCCCAGGCCATGATCTCAGCGCGCCCGGTCTTGGTGTTGGCGAGGATCACTTCGAGCATGCGCTGCTTCGAAACCCCGGTCTGGCCGTGATGCAGAAATGCCGCCTGGGTGTGGCATTCAAACTGGATCGCCGGCATCGAGAATGACAGCGTGGCCAGATCGCCCAGCGGAAAATCGACGTGGAACGGGATCAGCTCCTCTTCCAGAAACGCGTTCGGCTCCAGCTTGAACAGTGCGGCCCCGATCGAGTGCGAGGACCGGCCGGCAATCGCGAACGGGGCCGTGCTGTAAACAAAGCGCTCGACCGTCGCGGTGATTGCAAAGCTCGAATAGATGTCGGGGATCTGCGAGCGGAAAAAGCTGCCGTCCTTGGCCCGCGCCGCCCGGATCACATCGGCATGAATGATCCCACCGGTGTAGGTTTGCGGCAGCCGCGCCTTGGGCCGCACCACGCGCAGGATATCTGCTACCGCGTCCTGGCTACGTACGGTTTCCACGGCGCTGCCAAGCGGAACCGTCAACGCCGGTTCGCGCGCTGAAACCACCTTGGGCCAGTTGTAGAAGCAGGTCTCGCTGCTCAACGCTCTCAGCCCGCTGTCCTCCAGCAGCGCGACGGTGGGTTCCAGGCGGCCCGCCACCAGCCCATCATCATCGCCCAGCATGACGATCCAGCCGGTATCGACATGGCTGAGCGCGAATTCATAGTTGTGCGCCATCGACAGGCGCTGGCCAGTGTTGGCATAGCGGATGCGGGCATCGCCAAAGCTTTCCACCACAGCGCGGGTCGCCGGGCTTGAGGCATTGTCCGAAACGAGGATCTTTAGCCGGTCGCAGTTCTGCGCGACCACAGTTTCCAGACAGTGCCGCAGCGTGTCGGCGCGTTCACGCGTGGGGATGACAACGGTGATCGGCTGGGTCACGGCGGTTCTGGCGATCCATTGTTGGGCATTTGCCCCGCGCGCCCTTGCCGGGGCGGGCAGGCACGGCTAGCTGCGGTCCTATGCGAACCGGCCTCAATGTCAACATCGCCGCAAACTTGCTGGCGCGCGGCTGGAACGCATTGATGTCGTTCATTTTCGTGCCGGTCTACCTGACCTTCATCGGCGCTGAAGGATACGGCTTCATCAGCCTCTACACCACGCTGGTTGCGCTGTTCGCGCTGCTCGATTTCGGGCTGTCGCTGACCGCCAATCGCGAGATCGCCCGCTACGGGGCCCACGCAGAGGAGCGCAGCAAGGCGCGCGCGATGATGCGCACCTTCGAAGCGATTTACTGGGTGATTGCGCTGCTGATCGGCGGGGCCATCGCGCTGATGGCGGATTTCGTGGTCACCCACTGGATCACCTTGCACACCATCCCGCTCGATCAGGCGCGGCGCGGGGTGCAGCTGATGGGGCTAGTAGCCGTGGTGCGCTGGCCGGTCTCGCTCTATGTCGGCGCGCTGCAAGGGATGCAGCGGCAGGTCAGCGTGAACCTGATCACCAGTGCTGCTGCAACCGCGGCGGGGGGCGGGGCGGTGCTGGTGCTGTGGCTGGGCGCGCCGCGGGTCGATCTGTTCGTTGGCTGGCAGCTGGTGATTTTTGCCCTGCAGGTGGCCGCGCTGCGCTTCGCGGTGTGGCGCGCCTTGCACCTTGATGGTGACCGGCCGCGCGTGCGCTTCGCGCTGCTGCGCGAATCCGCCGGCTTCTCGCTGGGCATAATGGGCATCACGCTGTTGTCGCTGGTGCTCACCCAGCTCGACAAGCTGCTGCTGACCCGCCTGCTAAGCCTCAGGGAATTCGGCTATTACACCGTGGCTGCAGGTATCGCACAGTTGCTGCTCAATGCCGGATCGTCAGTCGAAACGGCAAGCTTCCCGGCGTTGACAGCAGCCGTGCAAAGGGGCGAAGCGGACCAGGAAAGCGCGGTCTATCACAAGGCGTCGCGCACGCTGGCCGTGCTGGTGATGCCGGCCGCGCTGACCATTGCCCTGTTCGCGCCCGAATTGCTGCGGCTCTACCTCAGCACCCCCGAGGCGATCGCCCAAAGCGGGCGGGTGCTGCCTTGGCTCATTTTGGGGAACATGTGCCTTGCGATCATGTTTCTCCCGTTCTCGCTCCAGCTCGCGCATGGCTGGACCAGCCTTTCGATCTGGAAAAACGTGATCGCCGTGGCGTTGTTTGTCCCCCTGTTGCTCTACCTTGTGCCGCGCTTTGGCACGCTGGGTGCAGCGATGGCGTGGCTCTCGCTGACCCTGGGCTATCTGCTTTTTGAAGTGCCCGTTATGCATGCGCGCTTGCTGCGCGGAGAGAAAGCGCGCTGGTATCTTCGGGATCTTGGGGTGCCATTTGCGATAGCAGCGTCGATCCTGGGGATTGCGCGATTGCTGTTGCCGGCTTCGCTGACGCCATGGTCCGCCTTTTTCGCAATCGCCCTTGCCGGAGCGCTCGCGCAAGCGGCGTGCTTGCTGTTGCTTCCTGAAATTAAAGGATTATTGCGGAACTTCCGCGACACCTCCCGCGTTCGCTAAGAAGTTTCCGAATAGAGGTTTGCATAGATGTCTGCTGGCCAGAAACCAAATATTGCAATCGAAACCCTTACTGGAAGGCCAGCCGAATTCCTGTTCGCGGCAAAAGATAACCGCGGCCTGCCCGGACAGTTTGCCTATTGGCGCGGCGAGAATGGCCACGTTTTTCTCGATCCGGTTCCCGCTGACCTCGATCGCTATTATGCTGAAGGTTATCAGCCAATTCCGGAAAGCGAAGCCGATCTGGCCAAAGTCGCCAAGGGTGACGCGTATCGGCTGGATCACATCAAGAAACTCCAGCCAACTGGCACCTTCCTTGAGATTGGGCCATGGATCGGACTGACCGCTTATAGCGCCAAGCAGGCAGGCTATGCCGTGAGTGCCATCGAGCGCGATTCAGCTTGCGTCGATCTGCTGAGGCGCTGCGGTATCAAGGCGATCCAATCGTTCGACCCGGCGGAGACACTTGAGAACCTGGACGAGTCTTTTGATGTGATCGGTATGTGGCACAGTATTGAGCATTTGCCGCGACCATGGGAGGTGCTCCGGGCGTCGGCGCGCAGATTGAATCCGGGCGGCATTTTGGTCGTGGCTGCTCCGAACCCTGAAAGTGCGCAGTTCAGGGTTCTTGGCAAGCACTGGGTGCACCTTGATGCGCCTCGGCATATTCATTTCCTGCCCATCGCGCTGGTCAAACAGCTTTGTGAGAACGAAGGACTGGCTCTCGTTGCGGCGACCAGTGATGACCACTTGGGACTGATGCTGGAAGAACATGGCTGGCGCTCGGAAATTTTCCGTCGCGCGTTCAACATCCCCGGATTGAAAACGGTTCTGTACCGGCTCGGATGGCAAAGGCTACGCGCGAAGCATCGTGTCGCCGGGGCGATCGATGGTGCCGGCTATTCCTTGATATTCCAGCGACCGCCAGGCAGTTAGGACAAAAGTTTGGTCACCGCGCAAAATCTCGGGAATGACCTCGCTGTGGTTCACCTCGTTGTGCGGGACTACGGGTTCGCGCCGTTTGACGCGTTTATCGCGTCCTACCGCAGGCATCATGCCGGTCGTCCGCATAGACTGATTCTGGCGGCCAAGCAGTTCGGCAGCGACCGCGCGTTTGGTCCATGGGCGGAAAGGCTTGGCGGCATTCCATTCGAACTCGTGCGGGTTGCCGATCAGGGGCTGGATATCGGAAGCTATGCCCGCATTGCCGCCATGATGCAGTTCGAGCGATATTTCTTCTGCAATTCGCGCACTGTCATTCTGCACGATGACTGGCTTGAATACCTGTGCGCGGCCCTCGATCAATTGCCCGGTGGTGTTGTCGGGGCAACCGGATCCTGGCAAAGCGTGTCGTCGGGGCATCACCGCAATCTCCTGCGCACCAGCAAGTGGTTCGGGCCGTTGAAACGCGTACGCGCTTTTGTCGGATTCGCTCAGCGGTGGGCCGATTATCCCGGCTTCCCCAATGCGCATTTGCGCACCAATGCCTTCCTCATCCAGCGCGCCACAATGATGGCACTGTCGGTGCCCGATATCTCCGGCAAGCGCGATGCGCTGCGCTTTGAGAGCGGGCGGCGAAGCTTGACCCGGCAAGTGCAGGCAAACGGTGCAAAAGTCGGCGTGGTCGATGCCATGGGCAAGACGCATCTGGCACGGGAATGGGACCGTAGCGGGACATTCTGGCAAGACGATCAGGCCGATCTGTTGATTGGCGACAATCAAACCGGAAAATATGCGTGCGCGAGCGATCAAGAGCGCCGATCACTGTCGGCGATTGCCTGGAAGAAGCCCACGTGACGGTTGCGCCGACACACGATCTCGCGCTGGTCCACCTCGCCGTCAAAAGCTATGGCGAGACGGCTTTTGCCCGATTTGTCGAGAGCTATCGCCGCCACCCCGCCGGGCGGCCGCACGATCTGATCATTGTGGCCAAGCAGTTTGCGGATGAGGCCGATTTCGCACCCTTTGCGCGGTACCTTGATGGCCTGCCCTATCGCCTGCTGCTGATGCCCGATCAGGGGATCGATCTGGGCACCTATTTCACCGTGGCCCGGGCCCAGCCTTACGCGCGCTATTGCTTCCTCAACTCGCTGTCCGAAATTCTGGTCGATGGCTGGCTGGACAAGCTGGTCTGCGCGCTTGAAGCGGCACCCGGCGGGGTGGCCGGCACATCGGGATCGCGGCGCAGTGTTTCATCGGGAGTGCGGCGGATGCACTATCCCGGGGTGCCGCAAGCGCTGCAAAAGCTGCGCGGATTGCTGGGCTTCTGGAAGGTCGCGCTGACCTATCCGCCGTTTCCAAATCCGCATTTGCGCACCAACGGCTTCGTGATCGCGCGCGATACGGTGCTGCGGCTGAACCTGCCGCCGTTCCGCACCAAGCCCGACACCTCGATTTTCGAAAGCGGCTGGGGCAATCTCTCGCGCCAGATCTGGAAACTGGGCGGCAAGGTGCTGGTGGTCGATCGTACTGGGCGCGCCCACGATGTGCCCGACTGGGCCGATAGCGAAACCTTCTGGGCAGGGCAGCAGCAGGGCTTGCTGGTGGCGGACAAGCAGACGCGGATGTTCATATCCGCCAGCGAAACGCGCCGTGCGCTGCTTAACCGGCTGGCCTGGGGCCCCGATGGCCCCGATCTTATAGAAACGTGAGGGCCGGCACCGCGACCACGAACTTGCCGCCCCAATCGTGCACCTGCGCCTGGGCCGCAGTGATTTCGGCGGTCAGGTTCCACGGCAGGATCAGCACGTAATCGGGTTTGCGCTCCGCCAAGGCAGACGGCGGCAGGATCGGCACATGGCTGCCGGGCAGGAAACGGCCCTGCTTGCTGGGCGCAGCGTCGCAGACGAAATCGACCAGATCGGCGCGCACCCCGGCATAGTTGAGCAGCGTGTTGCCTTTGGCCGCCGCGCCATAGGCGGCGACCCGCTTGCCCGCGCGCCGCGCGGTGATCAGGAAGTCCAGCAGGTCGAGCTTGATCCGCTCTGCCTCTGCCGCCAGCCCGGCGTACCAGGCCGGATTCGTAACGCCGGCCTTTTCTTCCCGCGCCAGCATCGCGGCCACCGCAGGATTCGCTTCGTGGGCGGCATCGGCATGGCAGGCATAGACCCGCAACGATCCGCCATGGGTCGGCACTTCCTCGACATCGAACACGCGCAGGCCCTGCGCGGCGAAGATTTTCTCGACCGTGGTGAGCGAGAGGTACGAATAGTGCTCGTGATAGATCGTATCGAACTGGCAGCCATCGATCAGGTTGACGAGGTGCGGGAATTCGAAAGTCGCGGCGCCTTCGGGGGCCAGCAACACCGCGAAGCCGGCGACGAAATCGTTGATATCGGGCACGTGGGCCAGCACATTGTTCGCCGCTGTCAGGCTGGCATGGCCGCGGCTGGCAACCAGTTCCTGCGCCAGATCCGCGCCGAAGAACCGCTCGATGCTCTCGATTCCTCTGGCGCGCGCCGCTGCGGCGGTGGAGGCGGTGGGTTCGATCCCGGTGCACGTGATGCCGCGTGCCGCGACATATTGCAGCAGATAGCCATCGTTTGAGGCCACCTCGACTACCCAGTCATCACTGGTCAGGCCGAACCGCTCGGTCACTGTTGCGACATAGGCCTGTGCGTGATCGAGCCAGCTTTGCGAGACCGATGAAAAATAGGCGTAATCGGCGGTAAACAGCTCGTGGCTGGCGTGAAACGAGGGGATCTGGACCAGCCAGCACTGGTGGCAGACATAGACCTTGAGCGGCGCATAGCCTTCGGTTCCCTCCAGCTGCGCCGCCGTCAGATAGGCGTTGGAGGCGGGCTGGTGGCCCAGATCGATTACCTGCTGGGTCAGAGCAGCGCCGCAATGCCGGCAGTTCATAAGGGGATACCTTCAAATGCGGGATCGATCAGCGGGTGATTGGCATCGCGCTGTGACAAACCGGTGATGGGCAGCGGCCAGGCGATGGCAAGCGCGGGATCATCGCAGCGCAGTCCGCCTTCGTGCGCCGGATCATAAGGCGCAGTGTGAAGATAGAGCAGTTCGCTGTCTGGCTCGAGCACCTGAAAGCCGTGTGCGCAGCCTTCGGGAATGAACAGCGCCTGCGCGGAATCGGGGCTGAGTTCGACCGCAAAATGCTGCAAGAACGTGGGCGATCCCTGGCGCAGATCGACCGCCACGTCGAGCACCCGGCCGCGCAGGCAGCGCACCCATTTTGCCTCAAGCGCGGGGGCGGTCTGGTAATGCAGGCCGCGCACCGTGCCGGGCTGCCGGGTCAGGCTGAGGTTGATCTGGACGATTGGCCGCGCGCCATGCATTTCAGCCAGCAGGTGCGCATCAAACAGCCGCGCAAACTGGCCCCGGGCATCGCCGATCACCCGGCTGGTCGCCAGACGCACCCCGGCAATCGGGCCGGGCGCGTCGAGCGCTATAGCGGAAGGCGGGAAAGTATCTGGCAAAGCGGGAAATTCCTTAACCGAGCAGGACCGCGCGTCAATTCACTTCGCGGCTGGAATGACGCGGCGGGCATAGTCCGCCGCGAGCGCATCCCAAAAGCGCGTCTCGTCCCAGGCCGGTTCTGCACTGCCCAGGCCGATCCGGGTCATGGGTTCGGCGAAGTCGGTCTGGCGGGCCAGCGTGAACGGCGTTGCGATCCCCAGCCGTGGCCCGAGTTCGCGGGCAAAGCGCGCGGTGAACTGGCCTTGGCTCTCCGCATAACCGCTCGGTCCGCAGCGCGTGGCGGCTGCATCTGCAGGGTCAAGCGCGACAAAATCGGCATAGGCGCAGGCGAGGCGATCGACCGGGATATTGTCGCGGATGTAGTCGGGGGTGCGAACCTCAGGTCTCTCGTTTCGCGCCCAGTATTTCACCAGATAGGTACAAAACCGGAGCTGCTCGAGCGGGCCGAACGGATTGGGCACGATGAATTTGCCGAGCGGCAGCCCGGCTTCGGCGG
>NZ_JANOWI010000046.1:0-37256 GCF_031417815.1 Novosphingobium sp.
GCCTGCATTTCGTCCATCAGCTGGCTGTCGACGTGGAGCCGGCCCGCGGTATCGAGCAGCAGCACGTCAACGGCCTGCAGTTTAGCCGATTGCACCGCGCGGGCGGCGATTTCGGTCGGCTGCTGGCCGGCAATGATCGGCAGCGTGGCGACTGCAACCTGTTCGCCCAGCACCCGCAGCTGTTCCTGGGCGGCCGGGCGGTTGACGTCGAGCGACGCCATCAGCACCTTCTTGCCCTGCTTTTCCTTCAACAGCTTGGCCAGCTTGGCGGTGGTGGTGGTCTTGCCCGAACCTTGCAGGCCGACCATCATGATCACCACCGGCGGTGCGGCATTGAGATCCAGTTCGGCCGGCACATCGCCGCCCAGCATCTCGGTCAATTCGTCACTGACGATCTTGACGACCTGCTGGCCCGGGGTAACCGAGCGCAACACGTTCTGGCCGATCGCGGCTTCGGTTACCGTATCGATGAAGCGGCGCACCACTGGCAGCGCAACGTCGGCCTCCAGCAGGGCAATGCGCACTTCGCGCATCGCATCACGGACGTCCTGTTCGTTCAGCGCACCGCGGCCACGCAGCCGGTCAAATACCGTGCCGAGCCGATCTGACAGTGCGTCGAACATAGGCCTTACCAACTCCGAACGCGCGTAACGCGCAAAACGCCGGCGGACGAAACCTCGTCAGCCAGCGTGCCAATCAGCACTCAATTGCTCTGGAATGGTGGAGCCTAGCGGGATCGAACCGCTGACCTCCTGCATGCCATGCAGGCGCTCTCCCAGCTGAGCTAAGGCCCCTTACCAATCCATCCGGCAAGCCTTGTCAGGCCTGCCGCCCTCGCTGCAAGCGCGAGAGGCGCCCCACTAGGGGCGCATCTCATGCTTGGCAAGACCCTAATTGTCGTCGACGTTGTCATCGCCGTCGACGCCGACACCAAGGTCGTCATCGCCGCCAAGATCGACATCGTTGTCAGGCGAATCGCCATCTTCATCGATATCGAGATCCTCTGCCGCAAGATCGGCATCAGGCGCGTCTTCAACCTTTTCCTTCTGGATTTCCTCGTAAGGAATCGGCTGCTTCGACTTGAGCACCGGATCGGGAATCCAAGCGTAACCGCATTCGACGCAGGCGACCGGATCGTCCTTGCCCAGATCGTAAAAGCGGGTGCCGCACTTCGGGCAGCCCTGCTTGGTGCCCCATTCAGCCTTGACCATAAAATTCCTCACTGGCGAAGTCCCGGGTCCCGGGCGTTCGCGAAAAACTGCTAAATACGGTTTGGGAGGGCGTTACGTGTGTCCTTGCGGGGGCGCGGCGCCTGTCCCAGCGCGGGCGCGCCTTGCCATAGGCTGCGCCCGCTGTCAAAAGCCGCGCGCATTTCCCGTCGTTTCCATTGAAAGTCTGCCCTTGTCCGCGCCCGCCAACTCTGCACCCACCCCGCGACGTTTCATGCCTGGCGGTCCGCTGCGCGGCGAGATCCGCGTGCCGGGCGACAAGTCGATCAGCCACCGTTCGATCATGCTGGGCGCGCTGGCGGTAGGCGAAACCAAAGTGACTGGGCTGCTCGAAGGCGAGGACGTGTTGGCTACCGCCGCCGCGATGCGGGCAATGGGCGCGCAAGTGGAGCGCATCGGTGCAGGCGCGTGGAGCGTCCACGGGGTCGGCGTGGGCGCGCTGCTCCAACCCGCAATGCCGCTTGATATGGGCAATTCGGGCACCTCTACCCGGCTGCTCATGGGCCTGGTTTCAACCCACGCGATCGAAACGCGGTTCTTTGGCGACGCCAGCCTGTCGGGCCGGCCGATGGGCCGGGTGATCGATCCGCTGAGCCAGATGGGCGCGGCCTTCGAGGCCAGTGAGGGCGGCCGTCTTCCCCTCACCGTGCGCGGTGCGAACCCGGCGGTGCCGATCGAATACCGCCTGCCGGTCGCCTCGGCGCAAGTCAAAAGCGCGGTGCTGCTGGCCGGGCTCAACACGCCGGGGATCACCACGGTGATCGAGCCGGCGCCGACCCGCGACCATTCAGAACGCATGCTGCGCGGGTTCGGCGCGGAACTGACGGTTGAGGAATTAAACGGCGAACGCGTGATCCGCGTTCGCGGCGAGGCCGAGCTTCAGCCGCAAGTCATCGAAGTGCCCGGCGATCCCAGTTCCGCCGCGTTCTTCATGGTTGCCGCGCTGATCGTGCCGGGCAGCGAACTGCTGATCCGCAACGTTGGCCTCAACCCGACCCGCGCCGGGCTGGTCCATGTGCTGCGCCAGATGGGCGGCTCGATCGAGGAACTGAACGCGCGTGAAGTGGGCGGTGAGCCGGTGGCGGACCTGCTGGTCAAGCACTCTGCACTGCAGGGCATCGATGTCGATCCGGCGGTGGCTCCCAGCATGATCGACGAATTCCCCGTGCTATTCGTCGCTGCGGCGCTGGCGCAGGGCACGACCCGCACCAGCGGCCTCGACGAACTGCGGGTCAAGGAAAGCGACCGCCTCTCCGCCATGGCCGCCGCGTTGACCACCGCCGGCGCACGGGTACAGGAAGTCGAGGACGGCCTGATCATCGAAGGCAGCGGCGGCGAACCGCTGCGCGGCAGCGCCAACGCGCGGGTCAAGACCCACCTCGATCACCGCATCGCGATGGCGATGGCGGTAGCAGGCCTGGCCAGCCGCGATGGGATCGAGGTTGACGATACCCGCCCAATTGCGACAAGCTTCCCGGTGTTCGAGGCGCTGCTGGACGGGGCGACGGCATGATCATCGCGGTCGATGGCCCCACCGCCTCGGGCAAAGGCACCATTGCCAAGGCGCTGGCGGCGCATTTTGGCTTGCCGCATCTCGATACCGGGCTGCTGTACCGCGCGGTCGGGCGGCAGTGTGCACTGAACCACGGCAATGCCGATGATCCCGGCGATGCGCTGGCCGCGTGCGATTTTCGGGATAGCCTGCTGGCCGATCCCGTATTGCGTAGCGAAGCGGCCGGCGGCCTTGCCAGCCGGGTGTCGGTCCACCCCGCTGTGCGCCGTGCACTGTATGACCGCCAGCGCGCGTTCGCCACCCAGCCCGGCGGCGCGGTGCTGGATGGGCGCGACATCGGCACGGTGATCGCGCCCGAGGCCGAGGTGAAGTTGTTCGTCGTCGCCAGCGTGCCGGCGCGCGCCGAGCGGCGCTTCCGCGAAATGCAGGCCACGGGCCGCGCCGTGACCCTGGCCGAAATCGCAGCGGACCTCGAAGCGCGCGATGCCCGCGATCGCGGCCGCACCGATGCGCCATTGGTTGCCGCTGCTGATGCCGTGCTGCTCGATACGTCCGATCTTGGCCCCGCCGCAGCCATAGCCGAAGCGATCCGGATTGCTGAGTTGTGCGTATGAACATAGTTGAATGGGACGAGGCGCTTGCCCGCGACTTTCACGACATAAATGTCGAATGGATCGAAGCGATGTTCGAACTGGAAGAGGCCGACCGGCTGGTGCTGGAAAATCCTCAGGAAACGATCGTCGATCCCGGCGGGGCGATCCTGTTTGTCGAAGCACCGGGGCTGGGGATTGTCGGAACCTGCGCGCTCAAGCCCGATGGCACCGGCGCGCATGAACTGACCAAGATGGGCGTGCGTGAAGCGGCACGCGGGCTGAAAGCGGGCGAATTCCTGCTCGAAAAGGTGATCGAGCGGGCCCAGCAGATGGGTGTTGAAGAGCTCTATTTGCTGACCAACAAGAAGTGCGCAGCGGCGATCCATCTCTACGAAAAGCTCGGCTTCGTCCATGATACCGGGGTGATGGAACGCCACGGCGGCGCTTACGGCCGCTGCGACGTAGCGATGCTTTTTATCGGCCAAAATTGATCCACGGCCAAGGTATCGATTTCCTACATTCGCCAAATCTGACAAATGGCGATGATGCGGTCTTTATCCAACTTTTTCGGGGGTTTTGATCGAAGCAACCGCAGTAAGGCAATTTTAAACCTGGAGAGTGGTCCATGCGGTCCATGCCCCACCTGCCCTGCGGCGTGCCTGACTTACTAGCGCCGCCAATTTCCTTGCGTTTTGGCCGTTCCGGGCCTAACCGCGCCGAGTCCCGATAGCCCCGGCTTGAAAGACGCTGTGACGGGTATTCGGCCCGCACGGCAAGACGGCCCCTTTTGGCCCACCTCGGCAATCCCGCCAAGGTGGAGAAAAGACCAGCGGAACCAACCGCTTGGCCGGAAACATTGATATGAGGAAACTCAACCCTATGGCATCGACTGCCAACCCCACCCGCGACGATTTCGCGGCTCTCCTTGAAGAATCACTCGGCGGCGCAGCCGACGGCGGCTTTGAAGGCCGCGTGGTCAAGGGCACCATTACCGCAATCGAAAACGACAAGGCCGTCATCGACGTTGGCCTGAAGAGCGAAGGCCGCGTTTCGCTGAAGGAATTCGCGATGCCGGGCCAGCCGCACGGGCTTTCCGTGGGCGACGAAGTGGAAGTCTACGTCGACCGCGTCGAGAACTCCGAAGGCGAAGCCATGCTCAGCCGCGATCGCGCCCGCCGCGAAGCCGCCTGGGACAAGCTGGAAAGCGAATTCGGCGAAGGCAAGCGCGTTGACGGCGTGATCTTTGGCCGGGTCAAGGGCGGCTTCACCGTCGATCTTGATGGCGCCGTGGCCTTCCTGCCCGGTTCGCAGGTCGATATCCGCCCGGTCCGCGATGTGCAGCCGCTGATGGATATCCCGCAGCCGTTCCAGATCCTCAAGATGGACCGCCGCCGCGGCAACATCGTGGTCTCGCGCCGCGCCGTGCTCGAAGAAACCCGCGCCGAACAGCGCACCGGGCTCATTTCGGGTCTCGCCGAAGGCCAGATCATCGACGGTGTGGTCAAGAACATCACCGATTACGGTGCGTTTGTGGACCTGGGCGGCATCGACGGCCTGCTCCACGTTACCGACATGAGCTACAAGCGGGTCAACCACCCCAACGAAGTCATCAATATCGGTGATACCGTGAAGGTACAGATCATCCGCATCAACCAGGACACCCAGCGCATCTCGCTGGGCATGAAGCAGCTGGAATCGGATCCGTGGGAAGGCGTTGCCGCCAAATACCCGGTCGGCGCCAAGCTCAAGGGCGTGGTCACCAACATCACCGAATACGGCGCCTTCGTCGAACTGGAATCGGGCATCGAAGGCCTGGTCCACGTTTCGGAAATGTCCTGGACCAAGAAGAACGTCCATCCCGGCAAGATCGTTTCGACCTCGCAGGAAGTCGACGTGCTGGTGCTCGAAGTCGATAGCGACAAGCGCCGCATTTCGCTTGGCCTCAAGCAGGCCCAGCAGAATCCGTGGGAAGCATTCGCCGAGAAGCACCCGATTGGTTCGACCGTCGAGGGCGAAGTCAAGAACGCCACCGAATTCGGCCTGTTCATCGGGCTCGATGGCGATGTCGACGGCATGGTCCACATGTCGGATATCGCCTGGGGCATCTCGGGCGAAGACGCACTGGCGCTGCACCGCAAGGGTGAAGAGGTCAAGGCGATCGTGCTCGACGTCGATGTCGACAAGGAACGCATCTCGCTTGGCATGAAGCAGCTTGAAAAGGGCGCGCCTTCAGCCGCTGGTGCCGCAGCTTCGGCTGGTGGCGGTGGCCTCAAGAAGAACGAAGTCGTCACCGTCACCGTGCTCGAAGTGCGCGACGGGGGCCTCGAAGTTCAGGCTGGCGACGATGGCGCCACCGGCTTCATCAAGCGTTCGGACCTTGGCCGTGACCGCGACGAACAGCGTCCCGACCGGTTCCAGGTCGGCCAGAAGCTTGATGCCATGGTCACCGGGTTTGATCGGTCGAAGAAGCCCAACTTCTCGGTCAAGGCGCGTCAACTCCATGAAGAGAAGGAAGCGGTGGAACAGTACGGTTCGTCCGATGCCGGCGCTTCGCTGGGCGACATCCTGGGTGCCGCGCTGAAGGCCAAGAAGGACTAAGCGCCAGCCCACAGGCTAGCCAATGCAAGGCCCGTCCGGAGCGATCCGGGCGGGCTTTTGCTTTGGCAGCGATGGGCCTATGATCGCGATTGGAGATGTCCGATGCTTGAAGTCCACCAGTTCGCCTGTTTGTCCGACAATTACGGCTTCCTGCTGCACGATCCCGTCAGCGAGGAGACGGTCTGCATCGATACCCCCGATGCCGATGCCTACTTGCGCGAGGCGCGGCACAAGCACTGGCAGATCAGCCAGATCTGGAACACCCACTGGCACCCCGATCACGCCGGCGGAAATGCTGCGATCAAGGCGGCGACGCGTTGCGCGGTGATCGGCCCCGCAGAAGTGGAGAAGCTCGGCACCGCGCCCGACCGCCTGGTCAAACACGGCGATCTGCTAACGCTGGGCGATTGGGATGTGCGGGTGATTGACGTTGGCGGACATACCAACGGGCACATCGCTTTCCACATCCCCAAGGCCGAGCTGGCTTTCGTGGGCGATGCGGTGTTCGCGCTGGGCTGCGGACGGATGTTCGAAGGCACGTCGGACCAGTTCTGGGCCAGTCTGCGCCGGATCAAGGCACTGCCGCCCTGCACCATGCTCTACTGTGCGCATGAATATACCGAGAGCAACCTGCGCTTTGCACTCCACGCCGATCCCGAAAACGCCAAGTTGCATGACTATGCGGAACATATCCGGAAAGTCCGCGCGGCGGGCAAGCCGACCGTGCCGACCACGCTGAGCCGAGAACTGGCCACCAACCCGTTCCTGCGCGCCGATGATCCGGCGATGCAGGCGCGCTGGGGCGGCGGCGATGCGGTAGCAACGTTCGCGGCACTCAGGGCGGCAAAGGACACGTTCTGACCGTCATGAAAGCCGTTGTTGTCGATCGTCTTTCGCCAGACCTGTCTGGGGTTGCCCTTACCGATCTGCCGATGCCTGAACGCAGGTCAGGCGAAGTGCTGGTGCGGGTGCGCGCCGCCTCGCTCAACTTTCCCGACTTGCTGATGACGCGCGGCGAATACCAGTTCAAACCCGAGGTCCCGTTCGTGGCCGGGCTCGAATTTGCCGGCGAAGTTGTTGAGGCTGATGCGGAGAGCGGCTTTGCGCCGGGGGACAAGGTCTATGGCGGCAACAAGACCGGGGGCTTTGCCGAATACGCCGTGGTCCCGGCGCGCGCGCTGAGCGTGATGCCGCACGGGATCGGCTTTCCCGCCGCCGCCGCGCTGGGCGCGGCCTATGGCACGGCCTATACCGCGCTGGTCGAGATTGGCCAGCTTCAGGCCGGGCAATGGGTGCTGGTCCACGGAGCGAGCGGCGGGGTCGGCCTGGCCGCGGTGGAACTGGCCAAACGGCTGGGCGCGCATGTGATCGCCACCACCGGATCGCCGGCCAAGGTCGAAGCATTGCGGGGCGCCTGCGCTGCCGATGCCGTGATCATCGCAGAGGGCCGCTTTCGCGAGGTAGTGGCGGAGATGACCGGCGGCAAGCTGTGCGATCTGGTCTATGATCCGGTCGGCGGTGATGTGTTCGATGAAAGCACCCGCTGCGTCGCCTTTGGCGGCAAGCTGTTGGTCATCGGTTTTGCCGGTGGCCGGATTGCCGATGTCTCGACCAATATCCCGCTGATAAAGGGTTTCTCGGTCGTGGGCGTGCGGGCCGGTGAATATGCGCGGCGCTTCCCCGCACGCGGCAAGGCGATCCGCGAAGCCGTGGCGACGCTGGCCGCCGATGGCGCCCTCACCCCCCATATCGACCGGGTGCTGCCGCTGGCGTGCTGGCGCGAAGCCTATGAAGCGATGGCGCGGCGCGAAGTGGTGGGCAAAGTGGTGATCGAACCATAATTCCTCCCCGGCACGGGGGGGAACGGAAAAGGGCGGCCCGTGAGCCGCCCTTCCCCTCTCCAAGATCTTCAAAACTGTTACAGCCCGGCAACCGCCTCGTCGACCAGCGCCTTGTCGGCCTTGGCGGTGTGGCCCGCAGCGATTAGGTCGCGCGCGGCACCGGCGGCGGCCTGGGCAGCCTTGGCGCGCAGGCTTTCGACCGCGCTGCGTTCGGCAGCGAAAATCTTGTCCTGCGCCATCTTTTCGCGGCGCAAAACCAGTTCAGCAGCATCGCTGGTTGCTTTTGCGATGATCGCCTCGGCTTCGTGGGCAGCATGAGCGACAATGCCCTTGGCTTCTTCGGTGGCGGCAGCCTGCTGCACCTTGGCACTGGCCAGCAGCGCTTCGGCCTCGGCGCGAACGGCCTTGGCTTCATCGAGTGACCTGCGGGTTTCGGCGATCTGCGCATCGAGTGCGCCAATCACCTTGCGGTGCGCCTTGGCCCCGAAAATCGCGACCAGAATAAAGATCGAGACCCCGGCGTAGACCCAACCTTCGGCATCGAGGCCGAGCAGCGCAGGGCCGTGTTCTGCGCCGCCGTGTTCGGCCGCTTCACCAGCCGCTTCGGCCAGCAGAAACATGAGATTGGTCATCGCTTGTCCCCTCAGATCCGCGCTGCGACCGAGGCCTTGGCGGCGTCGATCCCCGGCGTAACGCCGGTCAGCTTGGTGACAATGGCCTGGGCGCTTGTCGCCGCAGCAGCGGCAATTTCGCTTTCGGCCTTGGTCACCGCCTTGGCGATGCGGGCTTCGGCAGCGGCCAGCGCAGTGTCAGATTTGGCCCCGGCCTTGGCAAGCTGGGCCTCGGTGGCCTTGGCAGCAGCCGTCTTGGCTTCGGCAATGGTGCTGCGCGCGGCTTCGCGCGAAGCGTTCATTTCGGCATGATAGCTTTCATCGACCGCATCCGCACCGTCCTTTGCGGCCTTGGCGGCGGCCAGATCACCGGCGATCGATGCTTCGCGCGCGTCCATCACTGCGCCCAGCTTGGGCAGGGTCAGGCGGACAACGCCGAAATAGAGAACCATGAAGATGACTGCAAGCCACGCAATTTGCGGCCAGAAGACATGTCCGAAATCAAACTGAGGCATTGCGTTCCCTGCCTGCAAAATTGAAACAGCCCGGCGCGCGCGAGGCTAGCCCCCGCGCGGCACAGGCCGGATATGGGCTCAGCCGAATGCCAGAGCGAGCGCGACGACGGCCGCGATCAGGCCAAGCGCTTCGGTCACGGCGAAGCCGAAAATCAGACGGCCGCCCATCTTGGCGTCGGCTTCGGGATTGCGCACCGCACCATTGAGGTACTGACCGAAGATCGAACCCACGCCAATAGCGGCAAGGCCCGCACCGATCGCAGCCAGACCGGCGCCGATGAGTTTTGCAGATGCTGGATCCATGATAAATTCCTTGCGTTAGAAGAGGTTGAAAAAAGAACTTAGTGGAGGTTGATGGCGTCGTTGAGATAGAGCGAAGCCAGAAGCGCGAAAACATAGGCCTGAACAACCGCGATCAGCACTTCGAGCGCGGTCAGCGCGACGATCACCACCAGCGGCAGCGCCCCCAGCACATAGGGCAGCGCGCCGAACGATCCCAGTGTTACCACAAAAGTGCCGAACACCTTGAGCAGTACGTGGCCCGCAGTCATGTTGGCGAACAGCCGGATCGCCAGCGTGAACGGGCGGGTCAGGAAGCTGAGGAATTCGATAATGAAGACGAACGCGCCCAGCGCGATATTGGCATCCTTGGGCCAAAACAGCGCCAGAAAATGGAAGCCGTGCCGCCAGACACCGATCACGCAGACGGTCACGAAAACGATCATGGCGAGGCCAAAAGTGACCGTGACGTGGCTGGTCGGCGTGAATGCACCAATCCACGGGATCAGGCCCAGCAGGTTGCAGGCCAGCACGAAAATAAAGATCGAAAAAATCAGCGGGGCATAACGCCGGCCTCCGGGACCGACGTTTTCATCCAGCATTTTTCGCACGAAATCATAGAGATATTCGGTAGCTGCCTGCACACGGCCTGGAACCAGCTGCGGTTTGGCGGTGCCGACAAAGAGAAAAACCGAAACTGCGGCCAGCGCGATCACCATCCACAGCGAGGAGTTCGTGAACGAAACATCGTATCCCGCCACAACCAGCGGCTTGATCGTTTCGACCGTGAACTGTTCCATCGGGTTGGCCATCGAAAGTCCCTGAGTCCTTAAACGTCGTTGCCGGGATCGGTATCGAACTGCCGCGCGGTTTGCATGGCGCGGCGGGTGCCGGCGGCAAAGCCTAGCACCAGGCCGACGATCATGCCCCACGGGCGGGTTCCCGCGCCGCTCCAGTTATCCAATGCCCAACCGGCAAACCCCAGCACCAGCACCGCGCCGACAAATTCGATCCCCACGGCCCAGCCGCGCGATTCCGCACGTCCTTCGGCCCGGGAGATCCCGCGATCGTGCTTGGCCTGCGCTTCGGCAATACGCCGGTCGAGGGTGTCCCCGCCGTTGTTCTCGCTCGAATCGGTCACACGAAAGGTCCTGTCTGCAGCGGCGCCACAAGGGCCAAACCAGCCGGAAAATTGAGCGTGTTCGAACCCGGCCCGCAGATACGGGGGACCCTGAACGCGGCCCCTTTAGGAAGGGACATGGGCCGAGTCAACCGGCCCGCCCGGTCGATGCAAAAAGGGGCGCCGGTGTGTGCCACCGACGCCCCGCTTTTGGGAGGTTGTTTGTTCAGCCCGCCGGCAGCGGCGATCCCACCGGAGGGCAGCGATTGTCACGCAGCGCCGGTTCCGCCGTGCGGGTGCGCCACGAACCATCGGGGGCCTGATACTTTTCGCCTGGCCTGGTCTTGGCGATCAGCTGGCACGCGGTGGTGAACGCATAGTCTTCCACCGTCGAGCTTCGCGCCTGGGCGCGCTCGACATAAACCTTGCGGCGCTTGATGTTGACGCTATCGGCCACGCGCCGCACCTCATCCGAAGGCGGGGTGGGAAAGCCCAGGTAGCCATCGGTCTGTTCGCCCACCTGCCCGGTGGCACGCGCTGCTTCGAGCGCAGGATTGGCGACGGACTGCGCGGCAAGCGGGCTGGTGACCAGCATTGCTCCGACAATGACAGCGCCCAGCCCCAAAGTCAGGCGGCCAAGAGTTGCTCTGTTCATCACGTCAATCACTCCAATCAGAAAATGTCAGGATTGTCTTCGATCGTGCTCGCGGCGTCGGCCGAGAGGCGATAGACGACCTCCTGTTTGATGTTGATGTTGAGCTCGATCACGATCGGCTTGTCCGGTGCATTGACCGATACACAACCCGAAAGCGACACCGCGCCGCCCAGCAACATCGCCAGCACAATTGCCTGGCTGGCTGCCGACCTTCGTTTCCCTGTTTGCGATCCCTGCATCGGCAAGCTCTTCGCAATTCGGGCGCGCAAGGTCAATTCGATAGCGTTCATGGGCTATTCCTGCTGTCTGGAGCCTGAATATCGTCTGGCTTTTGTGTGGGTTGGACCGCGGGCGGCAAGGCGGCAGGCGGCGAAGGAACGGGCTGCGGCGGAATGACGGGGGCGGGCGCGGCCGGCTTGGCTTGCTTGCCAACCAGCCCCAGCTCGCGCGGATCACGGATCCGGCTGGGATCGTAAAGCGATTTGAACGAGCCGATCAACTGATAGAACGGCGCGCGGATATTGATGTTGAACACCACCGGCAGGCCTTCGAACCGCCGTGTCAGGAAATTGCGCTTGGCCCCTTTGCCTTGCTTGACTCCGTCGATGTGCATCTGGGTGACGATTTCACCATCGATATTGCCCTGCAGGGTGATCTCCATCCGGCTGAAATCAAGGCTTTTGAGCGCATCGAAGGCAAAGTTGCCCATCGGCGAAAGGTCCTTGTAAGTCAGCTCACCGACATAGGAGATGTTGCCGCCGGGCGGGCGCGAGACCAGCAAACCGCCCTCGATCCGTCCGCCGTTCTCGTCGAACACCAGCGGCAGGCTGCCATCGAAGATCCCGGTCGCGGAAATGTTGGCAAGTTCGAGCCGCTGGACGAATTTGGCGGAATTGATCCCTTCGACCATCAACGTGAAGCGCCGCACTTCGGACGATCCGATCACCATGCGCGTCGGCAGCAGCTTCATTGTGCCATCGATGAACGGCCATTCGCCGCCTTCGACCAGCAGCACCTTATCCGGCGCAAGCTGGAACCAGACATCGCCGTCGTTGACCTCGATCCCGGGGTTGATCGACTTGACCGTAAGATGCTGGCGCGGCGGGGTTTCCAGCTTGAGGAGATCGCTGAAATGGACGGTGCCTGACACGCCCTTGACCGGCCCGAACAGCGCAGCGAAATCGGCATTCCGGGTGTTGAAATCGCCAGTCGAAGTGACCCCGTCACGGTTCCAGTCGATATCGCCGCGCCCGGTCACCGTGCCGAACACGTCGGCCACCACGCCTTGGGTATAATAGGTCAGCATTTCGGGCTGGAGCTGCTTGTCGAAAGTGATCCCTGGGACCAGCAGCTCGGCATGGCCCAGCGCAGTATCGAGATCGTGGCTGATGCGGGTATCGACGATCACCCGGTCGGTCTTGGCTTCGCGCAGCAGCGCCTGCGCCGTGAAGGTGGTGGAATGGAGCTGCAAGGCGGCATCGCGCGCCAGCAGCGGATAGAACCGCGCCACCTTTTCGCGGTCCTTGACCCACAGGCTGGCCCCGGTCACCGCCAGGTCTCCTCCGGCGAAGCGCCAGTTACCCGCCCCGTCATACATATCGAGCGGCACCGCATCGAGCTTGAGCGCGGTCCCGGCAAAGGTCCCGGTCACCACTTTGCCCAGCTGCGCCCTCAGATCGGCGATCTGCATGGTGTTGGGCCGATCGATTGGCCCCAGTGAAACGTCGATGCTGCGCGCCGCGAGTGCACCGGGCCAGGCCATGCCGATCGCTCCGCTTCTAAGCCGGATCGCGGTCGTGCCCAAGGTGCCGGTGAACGACAGCGCCGAGGCACCTGCAGAGGCGCGGAAACCGCGGCCATCGAACTTCACGATCGCGCCTTCCTTGCCCGGGCATATCGTCATGGCCTGCGCATTGAGCGACAGGTTGGCCACCTTGAAGCGGTCAAACGCTACCGGCGTGCAGGTGCGCAACATGGCAAGGCCCGCGCGGCTTGACCAGTTGCCTTCCACCGGCAGGCGCAGGTTATCGATCCGCCCGCCGGGCAACGGGCCGCTGACCCGTGCCTCACCGGCAAAGCCGATTGCCCCGCCGGGCAACTGCACCACCTTGAGCAGGGGCAAGGCCACGCGGCTGTCCCCGGCGCGGTATTCGGCAAGGCTGAGCTGGGCGACACCAGCGCCGCTACCGCGCTGTTCGAACCGCCCTTCGATCCGCGGCAGGCCGGCGCCTTCGGTGATGATGTTCCCGGCAATGCGCGGTCCGCCGCGCTGACCCAGCACCAGCGTTACCCGCGAAAGCTGCGCCAGCCGCGCCCCGCCCGTGCCGCGCCACAGCGCGCCGGGAACCACCAGGTTGGTAATCGTCCCGCTCTGGCGCAATTGATAAGTCGCGCTGAGCGAACTGCCCGGTGCCTCGCGCAGCAGCGCGGCACGCAGTTGCTTTGCCAGCGGTTCGAGCAAGGTGCCTTGCCCCGCCCCGGCCATGTTGGCCAAAGCGCCATCGAAGCCGCGCCCCGGCGTCACCCCTTGCCCGTTCAGCGCACCCGAAGCATCCCAGCTGGTCAGGCCATCGCGGCCGTGAAGATCGCCGTCCAGCTTGACCCGCGCCATCTGCACGCCCGCCGCCTGCAGCCGCGTGCCATTGAGGGCATAGCTGGCGACCAGTTGCCCGGCCCCATAGCTGTATTCACCCTTGCCCTGAACGGTCGCCAGCTGGCTGCCCTGAAATGCTGCGCGCTGGCTGTCGATTGCATAGCTGCCCGCCACCTTGTCAAACAGCGGGCCAATTTTGGCCACCAGCGCCAGGTTAGCCTTGCGCAGGCTTGGCCCGGCCGGGCAATCGAGCGCGGCCAGCCGCACCGGGCCGACGAATGTGGGTGCGGCGGCGCTGCTGGTCACCTTCCCGTAAGCGCTGAGCCCCTGCATCCGGCAACCGCCAAGTTCCAGCTTCGGTGCCACTGCTGCCAGTGTGCCTACAAAGCTGTTGCGCAGGTTGCCCCGCCCTTCGGCCTTGACGCCCAGTACACCCCACTCGCTTTCGATCCGCGCGCGCCCGTCAACCAGTTTGAGATCGAGATCGGGCAGTCCCTTGGGCCCGGCGCGATTGGTGTAGATCACTTTGTCGAGCGCGCCGAAGCTGACCTTGCCATCCATGACCTGGCCATAGAGCCGCGGGCGCACCAGCATCACTTCGCCGATTGTCGGCGTGCCTAAGGTCAGGCGGGTTTCGACCTCGACCCGTTCGGCGGTGAAATCGGGCCGCGCCGGATCGCCGACCACGACATTGGTCAGAATCTGGCGGTTGGTGCCGATCTTTTCGATCTCGTAGGTCGCTGG
Organism: Novosphingobium sp.; assembly: GCF_031417815.1. GTDB lineage: Bacteria > Pseudomonadota > Alphaproteobacteria > Sphingomonadales > Sphingomonadaceae > Novosphingobium. The sequence goes on from NZ_JANOWI010000046.1 coordinate 14,292, forward strand.
AAGACCCAGTTCTTCAAGCTGACCGGCAACGATCCGGTTGGCGATCCGCTCACGCGCCAGCCAAGTTCCGGCCAGCGCCAGCGCGAGCACAATCAGCAGGCCGACAAGCACACGCAACCGCCGCCGCCGGGCAGGCGCGGGGACTTCAGCCAGTTCATCAAATGCTTGAGGATCGTCCTCGGACATTGCACCACCCTTGCGCGCTCAACGCATGAAAGGCAAGAAAGTGCCGCAAGGAGAACAGGCGGATGGCCAATAGCGGCGAAGATGCGCACCACGGCAGTGGCCACCGCGCGCGGCTGCGCACCCGCCTGCTGTCAGGCGGGGCCGAAGCGCTGGGCGATCACGAGGTGGTCGAATACCTGCTGATGACCGCGATCCCGCGCCGCGACGTCAAGCCGCTGGCAAAAAGCCTGATCGCCCGGTTCGGCGGGCTGGCGGGGCTGTTCAACGCCGATTCCGCCGCATTGGCCAAGCATCCCGGGATGGGTGAAACCAGCGCCGCGGCGTTCAAGATCGTCGCGCTGGCCGCGCGCCGCATGGCCCGCGCCGGGGTGCAGGAAACGCCGGTGCTATCAAGCTGGCAGGCGCTGCTCGATTACCTGACGATCGACATGGCGCACCTCAAACACGAACGGGTGCGGGTACTCTACCTCGATACCAAAAACCGCCTGGTCAGCGATGAACTGGTCAGCGAAGGCACGCTGGATGAAGCCGCCATCCATCCGCGCACCGTGGTCAAGCAGGCGCTCGATCTGGGCGCGGCGGGGCTGATCCTGGTCCACAACCATCCATCCGGTTCGCCCGAACCCAGCCGCGCTGATGTGCAGATTACCAATCGGATCGCGGAAGCTGGGCGGCTCCTTGGGATCGCGGTGCTCGATCACGTGATCATCGGCAAGGAAGGCCACGTCAGCCTTAAATCGCGCGGGCTGATCTAGCACGGGCGGAAAGTCCGCTTGCAGCGCGCCGCTTACGACGGCTTGCGTTTCTCGGCATTGCCGCTGTCGCCGCGCTTCACGGCGTTGCCGCCCCCGCTTTTGCCGCCGAAGGTCGATACCGCTTGCGTGCAACGGTTCCGGAAGCCGAGGATTTCGCGCACCATCTCCTTGCCTTCCTGCATCGGTGTGCATTTTCTGGCCTGGCTTCCTGACGACGCGGCGAGTGGCTGCGCCGCAGCCGGCGCGCAGACCGCGACCACCACACAGATTGCTGAAATGCACCGCAGTGCCAATGAGCGACTCATATCCACACCTCTGTCGCGCAACCAAGACAATCCTAGCACTACACCTTGATTTGGCAATGTATGTTCGCCGCAATCTGTTTGTCGTAATAGCCGCGCATCGAAACCGCGCAGAGCACCACGATCACCAGCGACAAAATCCCCAGGAACATCGCATTGATCGCGATCCTGTTGGTTCGGCCGGCAGTCGCCCCGGCAAGGACCACCACTTCACGCGGCAGGTAGATCCAGATGAACAGCATTTCGATCAGATAGGTGGTGATCGTACCCACCGAAACTTCCGCCACTTCGCGGCAGGCCGGCTCTGACCACAGCCAGAAGAAATTGATTGCCAGATAGGCGAGGTAGATCGCGATCACGTGCGCGACTGAAAACACCTTCACCACCGCGATCACCGTGCGGACGATCGGAATGCTGCGCCGGAACAACCGCACGATCACGAACAGAAGGATGCCGAACGAAACCCATTTGAGGAGGTTGTCGACCATCAGGCCGAAGATGTCTTTGGCGCTGTTGGGCTCGTGGAGGATGTAGCGGCTCCACATGAACGCGCCCATCGCGGTCGAAAAAATCGCGAATATCACGCTCTTGTTGTAGTTCTCGTGATCGTCGTAGATTTCCTCGGTCACGGTCGGGCGGAAGAAGGTGACCAGATAGACAATGAATTCGCGCAGGTATTTCTCCAGCGCGGCGATAACCTTTTCGACGTCCATTGCTGCCCCCTTGCCCTTGGCACCGTGCTGGCCGATGCAAGGCCCGCTCGTCCCCAGCCCCCCGGAGTCGCCGCACTTGATGTATCACGGATTGCCCGCAATGCTGCAACGGCCAGTGCCATGTGCGTAGCCGCGATCGCCTGGGCGGCGCATCCGCGCTGGCGTTTGGTGGCCGCCGGCAACCGCGATGAATTCCACGGCCGACCCGCTGCACCGCTCGCGCACTGGGCCGATGGCCGGGTGATCGCCGGGCGCGATCTTGAAGCGGGCGGAACCTGGCTGGGGGTGAGCGAGGGGCGCTTTGGCCTGGTCACCAATCTGCGCACGCCGGGCTATCCCAAGGCCGAGCTGGCATCGCGCGGAGCGCTGGTGACCGATTGGCTGCACGGCAATGCGCCCGCGCCCGAACCGGCGATGAACCCGTTCAACCTGTGGCTGGCGGACGGGCAAACTCTGCGCGTGCTAACCAACCAACCGGCGTGGGAAGCGCTGACCCTCGAACCCGGCATCCATGGCCTGTCGAACGGCGCGCACCGCGACCGCTGGTTCAAGACCGCCCGGCTGGAGGCGGCGCTGGGCGCGTGGCTGGACAGCACTGACGGCGATGACGCGCTGTTCGCCGCGCTGCGCGATGAAGCGCCCGAAACCGCCGATCCCGAGGATGCGTTTTCATCGGTGTTCATCCAAAACCCACGCTATGGAACGCGCTGTTCAACCGTGGTGCTGGTGGACGCCGCGGGCCAGGGCCGGATCGTTGAGCGCAGTTTCGATCCGGATGGCGCGGTTACGGGTGAAGTTACGCTGGCTTTCGACTGGCCAGCCTAGGACGCATAATCTGCCGTCAGCAACTGCGGCCGCTCGCGCGCTACTTTCACCACCAGTTCGCCGAACAGCCCGTTGACCCAGGCGAACCATTTGCGGGTGAACTTCGCCGGATTATCCTTGTCGAACGCTTCGTGCATGAACCCGGTGCCGGCATGGGTGGCGCGCAAAGTCTTGAGGCTCCACGCGATCACCGCGTCATCGTCGCTTGAAAGCGCGCGGACGATGATCGACATCGGCCAGACCTGCCCCTCGCCGATATGCGGCCCGCCGATCCCCTCGCCCGCCGCGCCCTTGAAAAACCACGGATTAGCCTCGCTCCACACTGCATCGGCGGTGCTCTGCCACAACGGATAGTCCGCCGGCAGGCAGCGCAGATAGGCCAGCCCGAGCAGCGAGGGAACATTGGCATCGTCCATGAACAGGTAATTGCCATAGCCATCGGTTTCGTAAGCGAAGACCTGGCGGCCATCGGGCAATTGCATGATGCCGTGCGCGAAGACCGCCTTTTCAACCTCGTCGGCCAGTGCGCGGGCATCGGCGGCAAGTGCCTCGTCGCTCAGCACCGCGCTGGCCAGCACCGCCAGCTCGCGCAAAGTTGCGACAGCGAAGAGATTGCCCGGGATGTTGCAAGGGAAAGTGCAGGCATCGTCGCTGGGGCGGAAGGCCGAATGGATCAGCCCGGTCTTGCGGGTCGGCGTGCCGATCCCGGCCAGGGTGGTTTCGGTTGGCTGATCGGTCATCCGCTGGAACCGGTACGGCCCCGGCCCCGCCACCCGTTGCTGCTCCCTGAAGGTGGCGATGATGGTGTGCGCAGCCTGCGCAAAAGTGGCATCATATGGTTCGGTGTCGCCGCTGGCCTGCCAGTAATCGTGCGCCAGCCGCAGCACATAGCACAGCGAATCGACTTCCCATTTGCGCTCGGCAACGCCCGGCTTCATCTCGGTCTTGTCGCGCTTTGACCAATGCAGCCCATCGGTGGACTTGGGATCGCGGGTGAAGGCATTGGCATAAGGATCAAGCAGCACGCAGCGCGCATGGCGGCGGATCAGCCCGCGATAAAGCTCGCGCAGATGGGCGTCGTCTTTCGCCAGATGCAGATAGGGCCGCATCTGCGCCGCGCTATCGCGCAGCCACAACGCATCGATATCACCGGTGATGACGAAGGCGTCCGGCTTGCCGTCCATGGTGCCGAGCGTGACCGTGGTATCGAGCGTATTGGGAAAGCAATTGCCGAACATCCAGGCCAGTTCCGGATCCTTGATCAGGCCGCTGACCCGCGTGATCTCCCCCTCCACCGCCTTTGATACGAAACGGCGCGCGGACGCGGGCGGGCGGTTGGAGGTGAACATGCGGGTCTCCTGGGCGCGCAGCAACGACGGGGCCAGCATCATGGCGGCTCCGGCAGCAAGGAACGAACGGCGGGGTAGGGCGAGTGACGACACTGCTGCCGTGGTGGCCGGGTTTGGCCGGATTGTCGAGATATTGGTGCGCGCGGCAAAGCCTTTGCCAACCCGTTCGGCGATGCTAGCCTTGGGCCAGAGGAGAGCATCATGACCGTCCAGCAGCCCGATGGCATCCATCACATCGCGATCATGTCGGCCGACATGAAAGCGCAGCTGACCTTTTTCACAGCGGTGATGGGCTTTCCGCTGGTCGGCCTGTTCGAAATGCACGGCGTTGCCGGCGCCAAGCATGCTTTCCTCAAGATGGCGGACCACAGCTTCTTCTCGGTGGTCGAAATGGACGGAATCGCCGACATCCCCTGCACCATCGGCATCACCCACGCTGGCACCGGCGCGGGCAAGTGCGCGGCCGGAGTCACCCAGCACATCGCCTTCCGCGTACCCGACGAGGCCGGCCTGATCACGATGCAAAATCGCATCCGCAGTCACGGCGTCGCTGCGATTGGCCCGATCGGGCATGGCTTCTGCAAATCGATCTACTTCGCCGGGCCCGAGGGGCTGACGCTGGAAGTGAGCTATGCGGTGAGCGAAGTCGATCCGGCGCACTGGGTTGATCCGGCGATGCTTGAGGAATGCGGGATATCGGGCGATGAAGCGCAGGCGATGCTCAACCCCGCGCCGTGCCTCGGTGATGGCCCGGTCGCCCAGCCCGCCTATGACGCAAGCAAGCCGCAGATGGCCTATCCGGTCGAGACACTGAAGGCGATCCTGTCCGCGCCCGATGCGGCGATCACGATGCAGGGCAGCTATAACGAGCCGCCGGTGGGGGCTTAGCGCAACCGCAAGGTCCTCCGCATTTTGCGAAGCCAAATGGGGAGGAGGCGCGCCGAAGGCGTGACGGAGGGGTATCGGGGCTGGCGCCATTACCCCTCCGTCAGCGGCATGAAGCCGCTGACACCTCCCCATTTGTGGCCTTCGCCAAAAATGGAGAGGACCTTGTGGGCACCTCTCGCCCTTGCCTTCCCCGCCCCCCTCGCATAGCGGCACCTGCATACCCACAAGGAGTCGAACATGGTCCCCCGCTATTCCCGCCCCGCCATGACTGCGATCTGGGAGCCCGAAGCGCGCTATCGGATCTGGTTCGAGATTGAGGCGCATGCCACGCAGAAGCTGGGTGAGCTGGGGGTGGTTCCGCCAAGCGGGGCCAAGGCGCTGTGGGACTGGTGGGCAACCGAGCCCAAGATCGATGTCGCCGCGATCGATGCGATCGAGGCGGTTACCAAGCATGATGTGATCGCGTTCCTTGATTGGGTGGCGCAGCAGGTCGGGCCCGAGGCGCGGTTCATGCATCAGGGGATGACCAGCTCCGACGTGCTGGATACCACGCTGTCGGTGCAGCTGGCGCAGGCATCAGACCTGTTGCTGGCCGATCTTGACGACCTGCTCGCCGCGATCAAGCGCCGGGCGCTGGAGCACAAGTACACCCCCACCATCGGCCGCAGCCACGGCATCCATGCCGAGCCGACCACCTTCGGCAAGAAGCTCGCCGAAGCCTATGCCGAATTCTCGCGTGCCAAGGCACGGCTGGTGGCGGCGCGCGCCGAAGTGGCGACCTGCGCGATTTCCGGCGCGGTCGGCACTTTCGCCAATATTGATCCCGCAGTTGAGGAATATGTCGCCGACAAGCTGGGCCTCGCCGTTGAACCAGTCTCTACGCAAGTGATCCCGCGCGATCGCCACGCGATGTATTTCGCCACGCTGGGGGTGATCGCCAGCAGCGTCGAGCGTCTGGCGATCGAAGTGCGCCACTTGCAGCGCACCGAAGTGCTCGAGGCCGAGGAATACTTCGCGCCGGGCCAGAAGGGCTCAAGCGCCATGCCGCACAAGCGCAACCCGATTCTGACCGAGAACTTGACGGGTCTGGCCCGGATGGTCCGTTCGGCAGTCACCCCGGCGCTGGAAAACGTGGCCTTGTGGCATGAGCGCGATATTTCGCACAGCTCGGTTGAACGGTTCATCGGGCCCGATGCCACGATCACGCTGGACTTCGCGCTGGGCCGCCTCACCTCGGTGATCGATAAATTGCTGGTCTATCCCGAGCGGATGCAACGCAACCTCGACAAGATGGGCGGGCTTGTCCACTCGCAGCGGGTGCTGCTGGCGCTCACGCAAGCCGGGCTGGAACGCGATGCGGCCTACCGGCTGGTCCAGCGCAATGCGATGAAGGTGTGGGAAAGCGACGGGCAGCTCAGCCTGCTCGAACTGCTCAAGGCCGATAGCGAAGTGGCCGCGGTGATGAGCGCGCAGGAACTCGCGGAGAAGTTCAACCTCGACTATCACTTCAAGGCGATCGACACGATCTTCGCGCGGGTGTTCGGGGAATAGTTGCGTCAGATCCTTTCCATTTTTGGCGACTGCCACAAATGGGGAGGTGGATGGGCCGAAAGGCCCAGACGGAGGGGCTTCTGGGCTAGCGTCCTTGCCCCTCCGTCACGCCTTCGGCGCGCCACCTCCCCATTTGCACTTCGTGAAAATGGAGAGGATCGTATAGGTTAGGTGGTCATCACCTGCGGAATGGAAAGCACATGAAGCGCCTGCTCAAATACACCCTTGCTCTCCTGTTGATCGCCCTGATCGCCCTGTTCGCCTGGGGTTACGCCCCCGACACCGATCCCGCCGCGATGAAGGCCAAATATGCCAGCGCATCGTCGCAGTTCATCGATGTCGGCGGCGGACTGACCATGCATGTCCGCGATGAGGGCAAGCGCGACGGGCCGGTGCTGGTGTTGCTGCACGGCTCCAACGCTTCGCTCCACACCTGGGAGCCGTGGGTGGCGCGGCTGGGGGCCAAGTACCGGATCATCAGCCTCGATCAGATCGGCCACGGGCTTACCGGACCCAACCCGACCGATCAGTACGATGGTGATGCCTTTGTCGGCACGCTCGATGCCTTGATGGTCAAAATGGGGGTGAGCAAGTTTGCGCTCGCGGGCAATTCGATGGGGGGCTACGTCGCCTGGGAATATGCCCTGGCGCATGGCGACAAGCTGACCCATCTGGTGCTGATCGATGCCGCCGGGCCGCCTGAGGATCCGAACAAGAAGCTGCCGATCGGCTTCAGGATTGCCCGCACCCCGGGGATCAACAAGCTGGCGCTGGTAATTACGCCGCGCTCGTTATTCGAAAGATCGATCCACCAATCGGTATCCAATCAGGCGATCGTCACACCCGCTTCAATCGACCGGTACTGGGAGCTTAATCGCTATCCCGGCAACCGCGCCGCCACCGGGCTGCGCTTTGCCAGCTATGCCGGGCGCCTGCGCGATGTCGGCCGGATGGGCGAAATCAAGGTTCCGACGCTGATCCTGTGGGGCGCAGAGGACAAGCTGGTCCCGGTTTCGGGCGCTGACTGGTTCGCCGCGCGGATTCCCGGCTCGGTCAGGATTGTCTATCCCGGCATCGGCCATATCCCGATGGAAGAGGCGGCAGACCGCTCTGCCGCCGATCTCGATGCTTTCTTGTCTGGCCCCTTCCCAAGCCCCGGCAACATGCCTAGCATCGCGCAGTCAAAACCTTGATTGGAAGAGAGGGTTCGCCATGCAGATGATCCGTACGCTGCTGTTGCTACTCATCGCCATCGCGCTCACCGCCTTCGTCGCGATCAACTGGGATGTCGTGCCGGTGCGGTTCTGGCCGGCGGGTGAAGGCGAATATTTGAAATTCGATTGGCCGGTCGGCTTTGTCGCGTTGTTCTTTTTCTGCCTGGGCATGCTGCCGATGTGGCTGATCCACAAGGGCGCGGCCTGGCGGCTGAAGCGGCGGATTGGCACGCTGGAAAATTCGCTGAAGGCCAACACGGTCGAACCGGCCCCCGCATTCCCCACATCCACCCAGCTAGACGCATCCCAGAAGGACCCGCCGGCGAACCCCTTATGACCAATCCCGTCTACCTTGCCCTCGATTTCCCGCGGCTCGAAACCGCCGAAGCTGTTGCCCGCAAGGTCAAGGCGCACGTTGGCGGGCTCAAGCTGGGGCTCGAATTTTTCTGCGCCCACGGCCACCACGGGGTGCACGAGATTGCCAAGATCGGGCTGCCGCTGTTTCTCGACCTCAAGCTGCACGACATTCCCAATACGGTGGCGGGCGCGATGCAATCGATCCACGTGCTCGAACCGGCGATCGTCACCGTCCACGCCAGCGGCGGGCGGGCGATGATGGAAGATGCCAAGGCGGCGGCGGGCGAACATTGCAAGGTGGTGGCGGTCACGCTGCTCACCAGCCTGGATGAGGGCGACATGACCGCCACCGGGATTGGCGGCAGCGCGCACGATCAGGTGCTGCGGCTGGCGGAGCTTGCGCACAAGGCCGGGCTCGATGGAATCGTCTGTTCGGGGCAAGAGGTTGGCGCGGTCCACGCGCAGTGGAAGGACGGGTTCTTCGTGGTTCCCGGTCTGCGCCCCGCCGATGGCAAGCTGGGTGATCAGAAGCGTGCTGTCACCCCGCGTGCGGCGCGCGATGCCGGAGCCAGCGTGCTGGTGGTCGGCCGCCCGATCAGCCGCGCTGACGATCCGGTTGCTGCCGCGCGGGCCATTGAATCAACGCTGTAAAGGGACCGCAGATGCGTATTCCAATCCTGCTGGTTGCAGCCGCGCTGCTGACCGGCGCAGCTGATACTGTGCCGATCGCCGGCAGTGCCAAGCTGTCGCCCGCAGACCGTGCCGCGATCTCGGCGCTCGAAGCCACAGTGCTGGCGCAAATCAATACCATGGGCGCGGTGCCGACCTTCACCGCCATGGCTGCCGCCGGGTTGCCTGGCGATGCCGCCGGCCAGCTGGCCAAGATCGACGCGGCGTGCGGCAAGGCAAAATCGGCCGAGCGGGTGGAAACGCGGGTGCTCGGATCAAGCTATGTCCGCGAATCGCTGGTGGTCCAGCACGAGAAATGCCTGATCAAATGGGACTTCGCTTTTGCCAAGAACAACGGCACTTGGACCATGAACTATTTCAATTTCAACTCCCCGAATGGCGAATGGTAACTGTCCGGACTGCAACCGTTCAGGTTGACGGGCGTTAAGGGCGGGAGAGCAGAACTTGCCTTCTTACGCAGGAGTATACTGATGAAATCGCTGAAATTTGCGCTGGCCCCGCTCGCGCTTGCCCTTTCCCTGCCCGGAGTTGCCATGGCCCACGATAACCAGCCTGCAATCGCCGCCTCGTCCGCGCTGCTGACGGTATCGGCCGATGGCCGCAGCAACCGCGTGCCCGATCTCGCCGTGTTCAGCGCCGGGGTGACCACGCAAGGCCAGACTGCGGGCGAAGCGCTGCGCGCCAATGCCGCCGCCATGACCCGGGTGATCGCCGCGCTGAAAAAGGCTGGCGTCGCCGAAAAGGACATCCAGACCAGCTCGATCCAGCTCAATCCCGTCTATGGCCAGCCGGTGGTGGGCCCCAATGGTCAGGTGGCGCAGGAACCGCGGATCGTCGGCTATCAGGCGACGAACATGGTCTCCATCAAGGCGCGCGACATCAAGAATTTCGGCAAGGTGCTCGATGCGCTGGTCGCTTCGGGTGCCAACCAGATTTCGGGTCCGAGCTTCCAGATGGCCGATCCTACGGCGGCGATGGACGAAGCCCGTGTCGATGCGATCAAGGCCGCGCGCGGCCGTGCCGATCTCTATGCCAAAGCGGCTGGCTTGCGCGTGGTCCGCGTGGTTTCGATCAGCGAGGGCGGCTACAGCCCGCCGCAGCCCAAATATGCGATGATGGAAGCGCGCACTGCTGATGCCGCCTCCACCCCGATCCAGGCCGGCGAGGTTGAAGCGCAAGTCAGCGTGACGGTGCAGTTCGAACTGGCACCATAAGGCCAACTTGGCTAGGGCGCGGGCCACCATGCCCGCGCCTGCCATCAAACTCTGCGGTCTTAATGACGCTGCCTCGCTCGAGGCGGCTATTGCGGCGCGCGCGGATTATGCGGGGTTCAATTTCTTCCCGCCATCGCCGCGCTATCTGAACCTTGCGGCAGCCAGCGCGCTGGGCGCACAGGCAGCCGGGCGGATCAGCCGCGTTGGCGTTTTCGTCAATGCCAGTGGCGACGCGATCGCCGCTGCCGCCGCTGCGGCCAATCTTGACGCGATCCAGCTTCACGGCGGCGAAAGCCCTGCCGATGCAGCCCGGCTGCGCGGCGCATTGAACCTGCCGGTCTGGAAAGTGCTGAGTGTCGCTTCGCCAGCCGACATCGCCCGTGCCGATGCATACGCAGGTGCAGCCGATTTCATCCTGTTTGACGCCAAGACCCCCAAGGGCACCTTGCCCGGCGGAATGGGTCTGCGCTTTGATTGGTCGCTGCTGGCCGGCTATCGCGGCACGCTGCCGTGGGGGCTTGCCGGGGGGCTGACAGCGGATAACGTCGCCGAAGCTGCGCGCAGCACCCGGGCGCCGCTGGTCGATACTGCCTCGGGGATCGAAAGCGCGCCCGGCATCAAGGACCCCGCCCTGATCGCCGCCTTCTGCGCAGCGGCACGCGGCGCCTAAACCAACGAAAAGGGCGGCCCACCAGTGGACCGCCCTTCGCTCGGTGGCTGGATAAAGCTTTAGAAGCGGAAGCCGACCCCGCCGACCACCGCGTCCGAATCCGGAACGGCATTGCCGGTGAAGTAGTGGCGATATTCCGCCTTCAGATACAGCGGACCGCCGATGCTCTGTTCCACACCGGCACCGGCGTGGTAGCTCGATTCGCACAGGTCGCACGGTTCGGTGCTGTAACCGGCCGCGCCGAACACGCGGGTGGTCGGCCCGGCCTTCACGCCAAGACGCCCGGTCAGACCAAAGGCCACCTTCGTTCCGGTGGCATCGATCTTGTCGCCCGACAGTTCGAGGCCATAGAAGGCCGCCGGACCCAGATCACCGTCGAAACCGATTGCGGCGCCGTAGGTGGCTTCACTGGAGCCGTTCGACCAGATCGCACCGCCGCGCACTTCAGCGCGGGTATCGGCAAGGGCTGGGGTGGCTACGGCCAGCGAGGCGAGCAGCGGCAGGATGAATTTACGCATGTGAGAACTCCTCATCTTGTTCAGCGCCGGTCAAAGCGCGTGCGGCTCAAATGGGACTGACAACCTTGCAGTGCAATGAACCGAACGGAACTAAATTACAGGTTGAAGGCTTACTGTTTCCAATTTGCCACATATTATTCATCTGGCAGCAAACTTTCTTACCAATCGGTTAAGCACCCGTCCCGGCGGACAGGCTGGACTCAACGCTGCCACTCTGCCAATCGCGCACCTGTCATGACCGCAGCACCTAAAAATAATTCGTTTCGCACCCAGCCCGACGAACGTGGACATTTCGGCCAGTTCGGCGGGCGCTACGTCGCCGAAACGCTGATGCCGCTGATTCTCGAGCTTGAGGCTGAGTACACCAAGGCAAAGGCCGATCCGGCGTTTCAGGCCGAGTTCGACGACCTGCTCGAACATTATGTCGGCCGCCCCAGCCCACTCTATTTCGCCCCGCGGCTGACTGAAGAGCTGGGCGGCGCGCAAGTGTGGTTCAAGCGCGACGAATTGAACCACACCGGCGCGCACAAGATCAACAATTGCATCGGCCAGATCCTGCTGGCGATCCGCATGGGCAAAACCCGGATCATCGCCGAGACCGGCGCGGGCCAGCACGGCGTCGCCACCGCCACGGTCTGCGCGCGCTTCGGCCTGCCGTGCGTGGTGTTCATGGGGGCGACCGACGTTGCCCGCCAGGCGCCCAACGTGTTCCGGATGAAGCTGCTCGGCGCCGAAGTGCGCGCAGTTACTGCTGGCGCCGCGACGCTGAAGGACGCGATGAACGAGGCGCTGCGCGATTGGGTCGCCAATGTCCACGACACGTTCTACATCATCGGCACCGCCGCTGGCCCGCACCCCTACCCCGAACTGGTCCGCGATTTTCAGAGCGTGATCGGCAAGGAAGCCCGCGCGCAGATGCTCAGCCGCACCGGCCGCCTGCCCGATCTGCTGGTCGCGGCGATTGGCGGGGGCAGCAATTCGATCGGCCTATTTCATCCGTTCCTCGATGATCCCGAAGTGAAAATGCTGGGCGTGGAAGCTGCCGGGCACGGGCTCGACAAGGAACACGCCGCCAGCCTTGCGGGCGGACGCCCCGGCATTCTCCACGGCAACAAGACCTACCTGTTGCAGGACGCCGACGGCCAGATCACCGAAGGCCACTCGATCAGCGCGGGGCTCGACTATCCTGGGATCGGGCCGGAACACGCCTGGCTGCGCGATGTCGGCCGGGTGGATTACACTTCGGTGACCGACACGGAGGCGCTCGACGGCTTTCAGCTGTTATGCCGCACCGAAGGCATCATCCCCGCACTCGAACCTGCTCACGCGATTGCGGCAGTGAAGAAGATTGCGCCGACGATGGACAAGGATCAGATCATCCTGCTCAACCTATGCGGGCGCGGCGACAAGGATATTTTCTCGGTGGCGGAGCATCTGGGGGTAGAGTTGTGAAGCGGGATCGCAGACTGCTTATCCCTCTGACCCTGCTGATCGTCGCCATGGTAGCACTTGGTTGTCAGGCGATTATCGTTTCGCATTACATCCATTCATCAGTTTTGGATCCCAACTGGGAATCATTCGTTCACCTCTATGGCGTTAAGGCTCCCGAAAAGGGGCCTGAACAGTATTGCTTCGACTATTGCACGCCAAAACTTCCCTTTCTTTTCGGCTGGACGGGAATCGGCTGCTTCGTTGCGGGCCTAATTTGTCTGGCTGTCATCTGGTGGAAGCCAAAGCCATGACCCGTTTGTCCAACGCCTTCTCGCGCGGCCCCGCCCTCGTCACTTTCGTAACCGGCGGCGATGGCCCGACCGCCGCAATCCTCGACGCGCTCGTCGAAGGCGGCGCGGATGTGATCGAGTTGGGGATGCCGTTCACCGATCCGATGGCTGATGGCCCGGTGATCCAGCAGGCCAATTTGCGCAGCCTTGGCGCGGGCACGACCACGGCGGATATCTTCGCCATCGCCGCCGCATTCCGCGCGCGTCACCCTGAGGTGCCGCTGGTGCTGATGGGCTATGCCAACCCGATGGTGACGCGCGGCTCTGAATGGTTCGCCGCCGAATGCGTCAAGTCCGGGGTCGACGGGGTGATCTGCGTCGATATCCCGCCTGAGGAAGACCCCGAACTGGGCCCCGCTCTGCGCGGCGCCGGGGTCAGCCTGATCCGGCTTGCCACCCCCACCACCGATGCGGCGCGGCTGCCGGCGGTGCTCGATGGCTCGTCAGGCTTCCTCTACTACGTCTCGGTCGCCGGGATCACCGGGCTGCAGCAAGCCGCGCAGACCTCGATTGAAGAAGCCGTGGCGCGGCTGAAAGCCAAGGCCACGATCCCCGTTGCGGTCGGCTTTGGCGTCCGCACGCCGCAGCAGGCAGCAGCCATCGCCAAAGTGGCGGACGGCGTCGTAGTTGGCTCGGCACTGGTCGAGCTGGTCGCGCAGCACGGCGCAAATGCCGCAGGGCCGGTGCGTGAATTGACGCGTGCGCTCGCCGAGGCTGTGCATTCGGCTAGGCAGGAATAGTTCACGCAGAGGCGCGGAGAAGAAAGTTGAGGCGCAGAGATGCTGTGAATGCGGCACAGCCGCCTTTGTTCTGATGGCTTCAGCAAAACGCACCCTTAAAATGGCTCAGTCCGCCTGCGGCGGAAACCTGATCCTCTGCGCCTCCCTTTCTTCTCTGCGCCTCTGCGCGAACTCCTTTTTCCTCCCATCCCCACTCGCAAACCCTCGAACACTGCGCTAAAGCTGCGCTATGAGCTGGATCGATCGTGTTCGCAAAGCGCTGCCTTTTCAGGACAAGCGCGATACCCCTGACAACCTGTGGATCAGCTGCCCTTCGTGCAAGGAAATGCTGTTTGCCAAGGAATATGAGGAAAACCTCAGCGTCTGCCCGCGCTGCGATCATCACGGCCGGATCGGCACCGATGCGCGGTTTGCACAGTTGCTGGATGATGGCTTCACGGTGCTCGACAGCCCCAAGGTCAAGGAAGACCCGCTCAAATTCCGCGACCAGAAGAAGTATCCCGATCGGCTCAAGGCCGCGCGGCTCGCCAATCCGCATCCCGATGCGCTGACCAATGCGCTGGGTGCAGTCGATGGCCACAAATGCGTGCTTGGCGTGCAGGATTTCGCCTTCATGGGCGGATCGATGGGCATGGCGGTTGGATCGGCGTTCGTTTCGGGCGTGGACCGGGCGATCAAGGAAAAGTGCGCCTATGTGATCTGCACCGCGGCCGGCGGCGCGCGGATGCAGGAGGGCATCCTCAGTCTGATGCAGATGCCCAAAGCAACCGTGGCGATCAGCCGGCTGAAGCGCGCTGGCCTGCCCTATGTGGTGGTGCTGACCGATCCCACCACCGGCGGGGTAACCGCCAGCTATGCCATGCTCGGCGATGTCCACATTGCCGAGCCCGAATGCCTGATCGGCTTTGCGGGGCAACGCGTGATCCAGGACACGATCCGCGAAAAACTGCCCGAAGGCTTCCAGCGCGCCGAATACCTTTATGAGCACGGCATGGTCGATATGGTGGTGCACCGCCACAAGCTGAAGGCGGCGCTGGCCAGCGTGCTCGATTATCTGGGCGCGGCGAAAGCGGCGTGACCCCTCCGACCTCCGCTGCGCTCCGGCCACCTCCCCATCGCAAGTCGATGGGGAGAAACCGCAACTGATCGTTCTCCCCATCGACTTGCGATGGGGAGGTGGCAGCGCGAAGCGCTGACGGAGGGGCAACTGCGCGACTTCGCCACCTCCGATAACCCGCGCGTGCAGGCGCAGCTTGATCGCCTCGGCGCGCTGACGCTGCCCACCGGGCGGCTGGGGCTGGAGGTGATCCACGCGCTGCTGGCGCGGCTGGGCGATCCGCACAAGGACCTGCCGCCGGTGTTCCACGTTGCCGGGACCAACGGCAAGGGCAGCACCTGCGCCTATCTGCGCGCCATGCTGGAGGCCGAAGGCTACACCGTCCACGCCGCGACAAAGCCGCACCTCGTGCGCTACAACGAACGCATCCGCGTGGCCGGCAAGCTGATCGGGGACGACCTGTTGGCCGACCTGTTGCAGGAAGTGCTAGACAAGGGCGAGGACCTGAACCCCAGCTTCTTCGAAGTGACCACCGCCGCCACCTTCCTCGCCTTTCACCGCATTCCGGCCGATGTCTGCGTGATCGAGGTTGGGCTTGGCGGGCGCTTCGATGCGACCAATGTGCTCGATCACCAGGCTGCCTGCGGGATCGCCACCTTGGGGATCGATCATGAGGCCTTCCTGCTGGTGCCCGAAGAGGGCGTGCCGCAAGACCCGCTGTGCCGGATCGCGTTCGAGAAGGCCGGAATCGCCCGGCCCGGCGTCC
Organism: Novosphingobium sp.; assembly: GCF_031417815.1. GTDB lineage: Bacteria > Pseudomonadota > Alphaproteobacteria > Sphingomonadales > Sphingomonadaceae > Novosphingobium. The sequence continues at coordinate 29,868 of NZ_JANOWI010000046.1, forward strand.
CGCTGGTGACCCAGACCTATCCGCCCGCGGTGACCAAGGCCGTGATCGATCAGGCGATGGTGGCGGGCGCAAAGACTGCCATACGCGGGCTCGACTGGTTTGCCGACGTGGGCGAAAGCATAGCCTATCGCGACCGCTTCGGCGAACTCACCTTGCCGCTGCCGGCGCTGGTCGGAAGCCATCAGGCTGACAATGCCGCGCTGGCCGTGGCGATGCTGCGCCACCAATCGCAAGTGCAGGTTTCGCCCGAAGCCATGGCCCGGGGCATCCGCACCGCGCGCTGGCCGGCACGGCTGCAAGTGCTGGGTGAAGGCCCGCTGACTGCACTGGTCCCGGGCCGCAGGGTCTGGCTGGACGGCGGGCACAATGTCGATGCCGGGCTGGCGATTGCCGCGTACTTTGAGGAGGGCGTCGATGCCCACCCCGCTGCGACTAACCTCGCTGACGCTCGGCAAGTCTCGCTCCCCTCCCGCTTGCGGGAGGGGTTGGGGGTGGGCCAGTCGGCCAAATTCCACCTCATCACCGGCATGCTCTCCAGCAAGGACCCTGCGGCGATCGTCGCGCCGCTCAAAGGACAACTGCTCAGTCTGTCGGTGGTCCCCGCGCCGGGGCACGAAGCGCACGCGCCTGAGGAGATCGCGCGCCATGCCGATCTGCCGGTCTGGCCCTACCCCGATGTCGAGACCGCCCTGCGCGCGCTGCCGCCCGAAGGTGACGTGCTGATCGCCGGTTCGCTTTACCTCGCCGGTGAAGTGCTGCGACTCAACCGGGAGTTCCCGGACTAGGTCTTGGCGGGTTGAGCCTCATGCCCGTCGTCCTCGGTGCTCGGCTGGCGGATCGACTGAACCAGATAACCTTTGTTCCACAGCAGCCACAGCAGCAGCATCCCCGGGATCGCGGCGATAATGGTGAAGCCCCAGAAGGCGGTCCAGCCCAATTCCTTGGCTAACACCCCCGCTGGTGAGGCCAGCCAGGTGCGTCCGAATGCCGCAAATGAAGACAGCAGCGCAAATTGCGTCGCGGTGTAAGCCAGGCTGGAAAGCCCTGAGAGATAGGTGGTGAAGACCGTCAGCCCGATCCCGCTGGTCAGGTTTTCCGTGACGATCGCCGAAACCAGCACCCAGTAATTGTTGCCCGACACCGCCAGAACCATGAACATCACGTTCGAGAACATCATCAGCAGGCCCGAGATCAGCAGCGCCCGGCCCATCCCCAGCCACAGGATGAACGGCGCACCCAGCGCTGAGCCCACAATCAACGCGGCAAAGCCCCACAGCTTGTTGGCTGAAACATAATCCAGATCGGCAAAACCAAGATCGACGATCATCGGCCCCAGCATGGTCTGGCCCATCGCATCGCCAACCTTGTAGACCAGCACGAAGCCAAGGATCAGGAAGGCCCCATGGCGGCCCAGGAATTCGCGGAACGGGTTGTAGATCGTCTCTTTTAGCCATTGCCCCGCAGTCATCCCCGCGGCTTCGGCATAGCGATCAACGAACTTGCCCGGTCCGGCCCAGATCGCCCCGACAATGGCCGGGATGATCGCCAGCGCGGTCAAACCGTAAGCAATCGCCCAGCCCAGCCCCAGACCTTCGGCCGACGCGAGATAGACCGTGCCCGCGCCCGCGATAAGGTTGCCGGTGCGATAGCCGAACTGGTTGGTGGCGGTGCCATGGGCGAATTCATCTTCTTCCAGGATTTCGATGCGGAACGCGTCGATCACGATGTCCTGCGTCGCCGAAAGGAATGCCGTCGCAATCGCCCAGAATACGAACGCCCCCATATGTCCGGAGCCGGGATCGCTGGCACCCAATTGCCAGATCGAAACGAACAACAGCGCCTGCACGAAAAACAGCCAGCCGCGGCGCTGGCCAAAGGTCTTGGTCAGGAACGGCAGCGGGAGCTTGTCGACCAGCGGTGCCCACAGAAACTTGATCGTATAGGGCGTGCCCAACGCCACCGCAAAACCGATCGTGGCGGTATCGATCCCCACTTTGGCCAGCCAGAATGTCATCGTGGCGACCAGCAGCGTCAGCGGAAATCCGCTCGAAATGCCGAGCAGGAAAGTGATGACCGGGTTCTTGCGCAGATAGGGTTTGAATGCCTTGACCCGGGTTGCAACCAACGCGAGGCCGACCAGAACGCCAACGAAAATGATGAACCGAACCAGATCGACCGACATCGCGAACCCCTCAATGAATTTTGCCGGGAACCTAGCGCAGAAATACGCTATGACCAGCCCCATGGAGAAGACATCCACGCTTCCCGGCACTTTGCCGACCGCCGGCCAACTGGCCCTGGCCGAGCAGATCGTGCACGGCATCTCGCGCACCAACCACGCGGTCCAGACGGTGCCGACCGCCGTCTATACCGATCCTGAACACTTCGCGCGCGAACAGGCGCTGCTGTTTGGCCGGGCGCCGCAGGTGCTGTGCCCATCGGCGCTGATCCCGCAGCCCAATATGGCGGTGCCGCATGATGCCGCCGGACGGCCGTTGCTGATCAGCCGTGACGGGGACGGCAAAGCGCACGTCTTCCTCAACGTCTGTCGCCACCGCGGCACCCGGCTGGTCGAAGGCAGCGACGTCCAGTGTTCGAAGCGGATTACCTGCCCCTATCATGCCTGGACCTATGCCACCGACGGGCGGCTGCTCGCCCTGCCCCGGCCCGATGCCTTCCCCGGGCTCGAAAAGGCGGACCATGGCCTGATCGAACTGGAAAGCTGTGAAGCGGGCGGATTGATCTGGTACGCACCAAAAGGCGCGGCGGACTTTGCCGATGCCCGCACGCTTGGTGCCGATTTCGATGCCTTTGCCATGGCCAAGCTGCACCTGTTCCGCCGCAACACGCATGATGTGGCTTCCAACTGGAAGCTGATCATGGATGCCTTCCTCGAAAGCTACCACGTCTCGCGGCTTCATTCCGAAACGATCGGTCCGTTCTTCCGCGACGGCGTATCGAGCGGCGACACCGTCGGCCCGCACCAGCGCAGCTTCGTTGCCCGCGCCGCCGAGCTTGAAGGCGCCGATCTGAACGACATGGCGGTGCTGCGCCGTGTCGGCACCTATGCCTATCAGCTGTTCCCCGCCACCGTGCTGGTGATCAGCCCCGATTACATCAACGTCATGACGCTGTGGCCGCAGGGCGTGAACCGCACGCTGGTCGAAGATTTCATGCTGATCCCCGAAGAACCGCAAAGCGACAAGGCCCGTGATCACTGGGAACGGAGCTGGCAGCTGCTCGATGGCAAGGTGTTCGGCGGCGAAGATTTTCGCGCCGCTGCACTGGGTCAGCAAGGGCTGGAAAGCGGCGCGATTGACCACTTGACCCTCGGTACGCTCGAAGGCGGGATCCGCCTGTTCTACGAAATTTGCACAGAGCAGATGGCCGCTGCTGAATAGATCCTCTCCATTTTCACGCAGTGCAAATGGGGAGGTGGATCGCCGCAGGCGAGACGGAGGGGTATCGACGCCAGCGTCCAGACCCCTTCGTCAGTCGCTGGCGCGACTGCACCTCCCCATTTGTGGCATTCGCCAAAAATGGAGAGGATCACAGGATAGATGACGTAGCGCGGTAGTCTCGCTATGGGCCGCACATGACCTCCCCTGAAAACGCTCCCCGTGACGGTGACCGCATCGCCAAATTGCTTGCCCGCGCCGGGATTGCCAGCCGCCGCGAGATCGAACGGATGATTACCGATGGGCGGATCAAGCTGAACGGTGAAGTGCTGACCACCCCGGCCACCGTGCTCAAGTCGCTGAAGGGCGTGACGGTGGATGACAAGCCGGTCAAGGCGGCTGAGGCGGCCCGGCTGTTCCTGTTCCACAAGCCGGCCGGCCTGCTCACCGCAGAAAACGATCCGGCCGGGCGGCCCACTATCTACACCGCACTGCGCAATGCCTTGCCTGAGGATGCCGGGCGGGTGATGCCGGTCGGGCGGCTTGACTACAACACCGAAGGTCTGTTGATCCTGACCAACGACGGCGAATTGAAGCGGGCGATGGAGCTACCTTCCAGCGGCCTGCCGCGCACTTACCGCGCACGCACTTATGGCGAAATCACGCAGGAACAGCTTGAAAGCCTGGCCGAAGGGATCGAGATCGACGGCATGCGTTATGGCCGGATCGATGCCAACATGGAGCGCCGCACCGGGCGCAACCAGTGGATCGAACTGACCATCCGCGAAGGCAAGAACCGCGAAGTACGCCGGGTGCTGGAATTTTTCGGCCTGGAAGTCAGCCGGCTGATGCGGACCTCATATGGCCCGTTCGAACTGCTCGATCTGGGGCGCGGGCAGGCGGTCGAAATCAGGCAGCTTGATGTCGAGAAGTTCCGGCGGGGCCTGCTGGGCGGATCGGCTTCGGATGCGCCGCTTTCCGCACCAGAGCAGGCCCGCGCACGGATTTCCCGGTCCAGCCCGCGCAAGGCTCCGGTTGGACCAGCCCCGGCTGCGCGTGCCGGCAAGCCCGCTCCACGCGGGTCTATTCCGGGTAAGCCCCCTTCACGCGGGTCTGGCTCGGGCAAGCCCGCTCCGCGCGGGTCTGGTCCGCGTGGGTCTGGACCCGGAACACCCCCTCCTCGCGGAACTGGCACGGGCAAGCCCGCTCCACGCGGGTCTGGCCCAGGTAAGCCCGCCAATCGCAAGCCCGCTCAGCGCAAGCCCGGCCCGCGCAAATGAGCATCAGGATTATTGCCGGCCAGTGGCGCGCGCGCAAATTACAGGTTCCGGCGGGCGAAACCACCCGTCCCACGGCGGATCGGACCCGCGAAACCCTTTTTTCGATGCTGGTCAGCCGCCTCGGCAGTTTTGAAGGATTGAGCGTGGCGGATCTGTTCGCCGGATCGGGCGCGCTCGGCCTCGAAGCCTTGTCCCGCGGGGCGGCTAGCTGCATTTTCGTGGAACAGGATGCCGCCGCGATCCGGACGCTGCGCAGTAATATCGCCAATCTCCAGGCCGCGCCGCAATGCGATGTGCGCGCCGCTTCGGTGCTTTCGCTTGGTCCGGCGAGGGCGCCACTCGATCTGGTTCTGCTCGATCCGCCCTACCAGACCGGTGCGGGCGAAGTGGCGCTCGGCAAATTGCAGCGGCTCGGTTGGATCGGCCCCGCTACCTGGGTCAGCCTTGAAACCGCGTATAACGAGATGCCCACTGTCAAAGGCCTCGACATGATCGCCGATCGCAAGGTCGGCACGGCGCGGATCAGCTTGTTGCGGATGCAGGCCGACTCTTGACCGGGCGGGTTTTCGGGCGCAGCCATTGCTCCGGGTCGCTTCAACAGGAGAGACCGCCGTGCCAAGATCAAAACTGCTCCGCTTCTTGTCAGCCACTGCCGCGCTAGCGCTTGTCGCAGGCTGCGCGAAAGCACCAACCATCGACAGCGCCAAGGTCGGTGACGAGGTCAAGACAAGCATGACCGAAATGGTCGCCGCCTTTGCCGCGCGCGATGCCGACAAGGCGGTCTCGTGGGACGCGCCCGATTTTGTCGGGATGTACCACGGCACACCAAACGTGGTCGGTCAGGAAGCCGATCGCGCCTTGACAAAGGAGCAGGTCGCCGATCCAGCGATGAAACTCTCGGTCAGCGATGCCGTGGTCGATGTTGCCGCATCGGGCGATCTTGCGGTGTGGCGCGCCACCTACAATTACACTTACACCGATCCCACGACCAAGAAGGCCAGGACCGAAGTGGGCAATTGGGTGGTCGGCTGGAAGCGCGGTGCCGACGGACAAATGAAAGAAGCCTGGGGCGTGGTATCAGACACTCCCGCCCCTGCAGCAGTCGTTCCACCGGCTTGATCGCGACGCACGCACGGGGCCGATCAGGCCTCGTGCGCAGGGCGCGCCAGGCTGACCCCCACCACGGTCAGCGCGCCGGCGGCGACCAGCAGCAGCCCGATCGATCCGCCGTACCCCATATTGCTCATCTGCTTGGCCAGCAGCGGGGTCACCGCGCCGCCCAGGATGCCGCCCACATTGAAGGCCACCGATACGCCGGTATAGCGGACCCCCACCGGGTAAAGCGAAGTCAGCCAACCGCCCAGCGGGCCATAGACAAAGCCCATCGTGAACAGCGCGGTGGCGAGCGTGGCGAAGACCGCCAGCCCCGATCCCGATTGCAACCCGGCGGCGAAGACCAGCCCGACCAGCACGGTTGCAGCAGCGCCGATCAGCAGAACCCTGCGCGCGCCGATCCGGTCGGCCCACCACGCCGCCAACACGATACCCAAGGCCAGAAACGTGTTGGCCCCCAGTTGCAGCATCAGGAACTGTTCGCGCGGCCAGCCCAGTTTCTTCGTCGCCAGATCAAGCGCGAAGGCCGTGGATAGATAGAACAGCGCAAAACACGCCACCACCCCGGCACTGCCCGCCAGCACCGCGCCCCAGTGATGGCGCAGCAAAGTACCCAGCGGTACTGCAGGCGGCGCAGCGTGGCGAAGCGCCTCACGGAACGCCGGCGTTTCGGACAGGTTGAGCCGCACCCACAGGCCGATGCCAACCAGCACCACGCTGGCCAGAAACGGCACACGCCAGCCCCAGGCCAGAAAATCGGCCTCGCTCAGGCTCATCCCCAGCATCAGGAACAGCCCATTGGCAGCCAGAAACCCCAGCGGAGCGCCCAGCTGCGGCGCCGCGCCAAAGCGCGCTTCCCATCCCTTGGGCGCATTCTCCACCGCCAGCAGCGCCGCCCCGCCCCATTCGCCGCCAAGGCCAAAGCCCTGGCCAAAGCGCAGCAGGCACAGCAGCAGCGGGGCAAGGAACCCGGCGCTGGCATAGCCCGGCAGGAACGCCACCAGCAGTGTCGATCCGCCCATCAGCAGCAGCGAGGCAACCAGCGTGGCCTTGCGCCCCACCCGGTCGCCGAAATGGCCAAAGGCGATCGCGCCGATCGGCCGGGCAATGAACGCGAGGCCAAAGACCATGAAGGCCTGCAGGCCTTGCGCCTCGGGGCTGCTCTGCGGAAAGAACAGCCCGCCGAAAACCAGCGCGGTGGCGGTCGCGAAGACATAGAAATCATAGAATTCCACCGCCGTGCCGGTCAGTGAGGCAGTGAGGACACGGGCGTTCTTGCGGATCGGGTGCATAGCCGCGCTGACTTGTCGCTCGAACCGCCCAAGTCAAGTTTCACTGCTACCTGATCCACCCCGAAAAATGTCTCGCGAAGAAATCATGTCCTGTTACTGTTTGAAAAAGGTCAGGCGTTTCACGGGCGAAGAGGCGAAGTATGGCAAAGATTTTTATCGGGAAATCCGGCTTGTTAACGGTAGTTTGGCTGCAACTGGCGCTGCTTGCGTTGACAACTGCTCCCGCCGTTTCGGCCGGCAGGGATGTGGTCGGCTATGAACTTGAAGGCGTGCGGTTTTCACCGGAAGAGCGCACCAGACTTAACG
>NZ_JANOWI010000047.1:0-10974 GCF_031417815.1 Novosphingobium sp.
GCTCCCCCTCCCGGCCACCCATTCAGGGTACTCTCGTGGGTGGCCAGGAGGGGGAGCGGGCCGGTGTTGCCTGTTTCAGCTTCACTGAAACAGACTCTAATGCACCGGCGGATCGACTGCGGGGACATGACCTACCGGGGCAACCGGTTCGCCCGCTTCGCGCGGCGGGAGGGCGTTTTCGGGCACTGCGTCGATCTGCATGTCATCGGTTGGCACGTGTTCGAGATTGCGCACTTCAACCGCGATCCCGCCCGCCGTCACGCGCAGCACGTTAAAGCTGGGCGGGGTCGAACGGATCCGCTGCGAGAGGGTGCCCGCGCCGATCATTCTGAGCGGCCCTGAAGTGGTATGCTGTTCGAGATCGAAAGGATCATGAACATGCCCGCTGAGCACAGCGCTAACCCCGCGCGCCGCCAGCGCCTCCATCGCCCGGGTGCCACCGATAGTCAGGCGTTTGCCGCGGGCATTGCGTTCGGTCAGCGGATGGTGCGCAGTGACGATCGCGCGGGTGCCGCTGGGTAACGCGTCGAGCATATCGCAACATTCGGCCAGCGCCCGGTCGGTGACCCAGCCGTTCGACCAGGGAAAGCGCCACTGTGCGCGCGTTGCGGTCTTGAGCGGGACCACCGCCAGCCCGGGCAGCAGCAGTTCGCGTTCGAGCAGCGTTTCGATCTTGCGGAAGCGGCGATAGGGATCGGTGAAGCGTTCGATCAGGTTGAAATAGGGCATGTCGTGGTTGCCTATCTCGACCGTTACCGGAACATCGAGCGCCGCAATCCAGGCGCTGGCGGCCGCGAATTCGCGGTGCCGCGCGCGCATCGTCAGATCGCCGGTGATCAGCACCGCTGCCGGGCGTTCGCGCGCCAGTTCGGCCTTGAAGAAGCCAAGCGCGCGCTGGTCCTCAAGCCCGAAATGGAGGTCGCTGATGTGATAGAGCGTGAGTGTGGGCGCGGTCATCCCACCGGTGCAAGCAGATTGACCGGCAAGGGCGCAAGCGAAAACGTCTCTTCGGGCTTGCCGGTCATGCGTTCACCATCGACCATCAGGTCCATCGCGGCGCCATTGGCGGTTTGGCAGTGAACCCGGAGATGAGCGCCCAGTTGATCGTGCGGCCCTTCGCGGAAATTGCGGCGCAACAGGGCCAGACCTTGCTTGAGGTAATCGGCCACGCTTTCCGCGCCGTAGCCATCGACCACCAGCCCCGCCGCTTCAGGCACCAGCCGCACCCCGCCATAACCCTCGGCCTTGCCGATATCGGGTTCGCACAGCCGGACCAGCGCGCCATTGCCGCTTTGCCGCGCGGCATCGACCGCGGTCTGCGCCATGGCGACAAGATTGCCTTCGCGCAGTTCCTCGCGCACATCGCTCCATGTGGCGCCAGGCCCGGCCAGCAGTTCGCACACCGCCAGCCCGCCACTCCAGGCGATGCCGCTGCGCTGCACCGGTGCCAGCGCGCCCCTGGCAAAAGCCTCAACCGCGTTTTCCAGCGTCACATCCTCGCCATGCAGCGCGTTGGCCAGCAGGTTGGTCGTGCCGCCGGGTAGCACCAGCACATTGCCTCGCCACCCGCCAAGCCCGGCAATGACCGAGCTTAAGGTGCCATCGCCGGTGAACACCGCCAGCGTGGCCACGCCTGCTGCATCAAGCGCTGCCGGGGCGATATCGGGGTCCTTGGTGATATCGACCAGCCTGTCCGGCGCAAAGCCGGCCTGAGTCAGGCTATCGACCAGCGCCTGCTGCGCGCTTTCGTCGTTGCTGCCGCTCGCCGGATTGACGACGAGCCAGAGGAGGGTGTTGCTGGTCATGCCTGCGCAACCGGTGAACGGCGGCAAAGTTCCCGCTACACCCGTCTGGACAGGATCAACCACGCTGCCAGTGCATTAACCGCAGTGTAAGCGCCATAGAACAGCGCCCAGCCCCAGGATCCCTGCGCCACCATCAGCATCGCACCCAGCAGCATGAGGAATTCTACCGCCAGGCTGAACTTGCCCCCCAGCAGGTGGAAATAGAACGGCACCTGGCCGAGCAGCGGATGCCGGCTTTGCCGCACGGCCTGGTGCACGGCGAAATTGCCAATGCCCAGGAGAAAGATCAGCAGAAGTCCCATCGCAGGACCATCCTAGCGCCCGGCCATGGCCTTTGCACGGGAAAGATAGGTTCGCCCGATTCGCACCTGGCTGCCATCCTCGAGTTCGGCCGACCAGACCCCCAGCCCGTCGTGGCGCAAGCCGGTGATCCGGTCTCGGCGCAGGATGGTTGAGCGGTGCAGGCGGATGAACAGCGCCGGATCAAGCCGCGCTTCGAGCCCTGACACGGTTTGCAGCAGCAGGTAACTGCGGCTGGTGCCGTCTTTCTGCCCGACGTGGAGCCGGACATAATCACGCTCGGCATCGATCCGGTCGACATCGGTGACCGCGATGCGCAGCAGCTCGCTGCGATAGGGCACCCAGAATTCGCCGAGCCAATCGCGCAAACCGCGCGCGCGCGTGCTGCGGCGCGCTGCGGCGCGCGCCACCGCGCGTTCGAGCCGTTCGGGGGTTACCGGTTTCAGCACATAGTCGACCGCTTCGAGATCGAAGGCCTCGACCGCGAAATTGTCGTGCGCCGTGACGAACACCACCGCCGGGGCATCGTCTCGCTTCATCAGCGCGCGGGCCACCGCGATCCCGTCAAGCTCGGGCATGGTCATGTCGAGCAGGACGAGATCGGGCGAAAGCGCTTCGATCGCTTCAAGCGCAGCCTTGCCATCGCGCGCGGTGCCGACGACCCTGAGCGCGGGCAAGGCCGCGCAGATGTGCTCCATCCGTTCGAGCGCAAGCGGCTCGTCATCGACGATCAGCGTGGCCAGGGTTTCGTCAGCCATGCCGTTCCAGCGGCAACCGGATCACCGAGTGCCACCCCCCGTCAGCGCGCGGGCCGGCCGTCAGACTGGCCGCATCGCCATAGCGCGCGGCCAGCCGGTCGCGGACATTGGCGAGCCCGATCCCGAACCCGGCCCGGCCGTTTGCGCTTTCGCCCGGTCCGTCATCGCTGACTTCGATCACCAGGCGCCCTTGCTCGTCGCGCGCGGTGATCGCAACTGTGACCGCGCGGCTGACCGGGGTCACCGCATAGCGCACCGCATTTTCGACCAGCGGCTGCAGGATCATCCCGGGCACGATGATGTCTTCAAGCTCAGCAGGCACATCGAACCGGGTCAGCAGCCGTTCGGGAAAGCGCACCGCCTCGATCTCGAGATAGGCACGCTGCAGGGCCAGCTCCTGTTCGAGCGAAACATAGCCGGTCGGATCCTCGGCCAGGCTACGGCGATAGAACGCGGAAAGCGACTGGATCATCTGCTCGGCCTTGGCCGGCTTGCCGGTCATCACCAGCGCCGACAGCGAATTGAGCGTGTTGAACAGAAAGTGCGGGTTGACCTGATAGCGCAGCGACCTGAGCTCGGCCGCCTTCGCGGCGCGCTTGTATTCACCCTCGCGCCGTTCGGCCAGGCGGGCCTGTTCGGCGTTGACCATCGCGAAATAGAGCGCGGCCCAGGCCAGCAGCAGGAAATAACGGCCGATCGCGATATCGGTCAGCTGGCGCCACAGCCCCTGCTTGGCGAACTGCGCCTGAAGCGCAGCCAGCTGCTGCGGGGTAAGCTGCGGCGGATCGGGAATATCGACCAGCACATTGCCCGCGGTATCGTGACGCAACTGGACATCGCTGGGGTTGCGCTGCTGCTTGAAATTGCGCTGATCGATCCCGGCAAAGACCTGGGTGTTGATCAGCGCCAAGGCCAGCGAGGCCGGCAGCATCACCACCGCCGCAATCGTCATGCGCAGACCGACGCGCTTGTGATCGAACAACCGCAGGATCGACCAGGCCATCGCGGTGACGGCAATTCCGGCCAAAGTCACCAGCGCGCGCAGGCCCAGCATTTCCCAGAAATAGGTCTGGTCGATCAGCGCCGAACGCAGCGAGATAAGCGCCAGATAGCACAGCCACAGCCCCGCGATCGAGAGCAGCACGGTGCGCGCGGGCACGCGGGCGGGAGAGGTTGCAGTCTCATCCATCAGGCGCACAGCGATAGCGGGGAATCATGGCCCATGGCCAGCGGGTTGGTCGAACCGCAAGCAGGGTTCATCGAAGCGCCGATCACCCCAGCAGGTGTTCCCGGGCAATCTTGTCGCGCCACACCAGCGGCGCGAGCTGGTGGACGTTGTTGCCCTCAGAATCGACCGCCACGGTCACCGGCATGTCCTCGACCGTAAATTCGTAGATCGCTTCCATGCCCAGATCCTCGAACGCCACGACCTTGGCTTCGCGGATGGCGCGGCTGACCAGATAGGCCGCGCCGCCCACCGCCATCAGGTAGGCCACCTTGTGGCGCGCAATCTCCTGGACCGCGCCCTGCCCGCGTTCGGCCTTGCCGATCATCGCCAGCAGGCCCAGTTCGAGCATCATGTCGGTAAATTTGTCCATCCGGGTAGCAGTTGTTGGTCCGGCCGGGCCCATCACTTCGCCAAAGACCGGATCGACCGGGCCGACGTAATAGATTGCGCGGTCCTTGAAATCGACTGGCAGCGCCTCGCCCTTGGCCAGCATATCCTGGATCCGCTTGTGCGCCGCATCGCGCCCGGTCAGCATCTTGCCGTTGAGCAGCAGCCGGTCGCCTTGCTTCCAGCTTTGCACCACTGCGGGCGTCAGTGCATCGAGATCGACCCGGATCGCGGCTTTGTCGGGTGCCCAGTGAACGTCGGGCCATTGATCCAGCTTGGGGGTTTCAAGGTAGGTCGGCCCTGATCCATCGAGTGTGAAATGCGCGTGGCGGGTGGCGGCGCAGTTGGGGATCATCGCCACCGGCTTGCCCGCGGCGTGGCACGGCCAGTCGATGATCTTGACATCAAGGATGGTCGAGAGCCCGCCCAGCCCCTGCGCACCGATGCCCAGCGCATTGACCTTGTCGAAAATCTCGATGCGCAGCGCTTCGATATCGTTTTGCGCGCCGCGCTGCTTGAGCTGGGCCATGTCGATCGGTTCCATCAGCGATTGCTTGGCGAGCAGCATGCAGTGTTCCGCAGTGCCGCCGATGCCGATCCCCAGCATCCCCGGCGGGCACCAGCCGGCCCCCATCTGCGGCAGCATTTCAAGCACCCAGTCGACCAGGTTATCGCTGGGGTTCATCATCTTGAACTTGCTCTTGTTCTCGCTCCCGCCGCCCTTGGCCGCCACATCGATCGAAACAGTGCTGCCCGGCACCATATCAACATGCAGCACGCTTGGGGTGTTATCGCGCGTGTTGCGGCGCGTGAACGCGGGATCAGCCAGGATCGAAGCGCGCAGCTTGTTTTCGGGGTTGAGATAGGCGCGGCGCACCCCTTCATCGACCACCTCCTGCAAGGACAGCTTCGATTCGAGCCGGCAGTTCTGGCCCCAGGCGATGAACACATTGACGATGCCGGTATCCTGGCAGATCGGGCGGTGGCCTTCGGCGCACATCCGGCTGTTGGTAAGGATCTGGGCGATTGCATCCTTGGCGGCGGGGCCTTGTTCGGCCTCGTAAGCGACGCCCAGCGCGCGGATGTAATCCATCGGGTGGTAATAGCTGATATACTGCAGCGCATCGGCCACACTATCGATCAGGTCGGCCTCGCGGATGGTCACCATGTCGGTCATCGCCCGATTTCCCTCTTGAACTCGTCCTCGCGCCCCCATAGGCGCAGCTTGGCCGTGTCGTCAAAGCAGACGCAAGCTTGCACGGTTGCCATAACTGTTTTGCCTTTGTAACACAGTGCGCGAAAAGGGCCGAAGAACCATGACCGTAACCGCCGCCATCGATCCTGCTGCTGCCGCTCGCCGGGCGATGATCGACAGCCAGCTTCGGACCAGCGGAATCAACCAGAGCGCCGTGCTTGCCGCGATGGCCGCCGTGCCGCGCGAGGATCATGTCCCGGCAGCCGCGCGCGGTCACGCCTATATCGACCGGGCGATCCCGCTGGAGGGCGGCCGCGCTTTGCCTGCGCCGCTGGTGCAGGCCGCAATGCTGGCGCAGGCTCTGCCCCAGCCGGGTGAGCGTGCGCTGGTGGTCAGTGCCGGCAGCGGCTATCTCGCGGCGTTGGTCGAAGCGATGGGTGCATCGGTCGAAGTGATCGACGCGGCTGATGCCGTGGCCGGTAAGGCCAGATCCGGCGGGTTCGACCTGCTGCTGATCGACGGTGCAGTGGAAGCGCTGCCCGATCCGCTGGTTGCCGTCCTGCGCGACGGCGGACGCGTGGTGACGGGCCTCGTCAGGGGTGCCGTCACCAGCCTTGCAACTGGCCGCAAGGCGGGGGGCAAGGCAGCGCTGACAACCCGCGCCGAGATGGGAATACCGGTGCTGCGCGAATTTGCCGCAGCCAAGAGCTGGAGTTTTTGAGGGCATGGTGAAACCCCGGGTTTCGCGCGCGGCACGATGGTCGCTGTTCGCGGGTTGCGCGTCGCTGCTGGCTTCGCCGGCCTTTGCCGATGACCTGCGCGAGGCGCTGGTCATGGCTTACAACACCAACCCGACGCTGCAGGCTGCGCGCGCGCAGCAACGCGCCACCGACGAAGGTGTGCCGATCGCCCGGTCTAACGGCATGCCAGCCGCCACCGGCACCGCCACCTATACCGAATTCACCACGCGCACCGGCAGTTCGGCCAGCACCACCGCTCCGGCGCGCAATTTCGATGTTGGCGTGCAGTTCAATGTGCCGATCTACACCGGTGGTTCGGTGAAGAATTCGGTGCGGGCGGCTGAAACCCGGGTTGGTGCCGGTCAGGCAGACCTGCGCGGTACCGAAAGCGATATCTTTGTCCAGGTCGTCGCGGCCTATATGGACGTGCTGCTGGCGCAGGAAGTGGTGCGCCTCAACCGCGGCAATGTCGAACGTCTCGACGTCAATCTCCAGGCCACGCGCGACCGGTTCGAAATCGGCGATCTGACCCGGACCGATGTGGCGCAATCGGATTCGCGTCTCGCGCTCGCCAAAGGCCAGCTGCGCAGCGCCGAAGCAAACCTGATCGCGGCGCGCGAACGCTATATCCAGGTGGTCGGTAAGGAGCCGGTCGACCTCAAAGCGCCGCCGCCGCTGATGGGCTTGCCCGAAACGGCGGAAGTGGCCGTGGCCTATGCGCTTGATCATAACCCCGATCTGCTCGCCGCGCGCGAACGCTCAAAGGCGGCGGGCTATGACGTGCGCGTGGCCGGGGCCGCGCGGATGCCGCGGGTGAGCATTTTTGCGGGCGGCAACTATTCGGACTATTTCGGCACCTTCGGCGGCGCCAACGCCCCACTGCTGGACCAGAGCGGCACCTCCTCGCAGGCCGGTGTGCGGGCCACGATCCCGCTGTACCAGGGCGGGGCCCCGGGCGCACAGCGCCGCGCCGCGCAGGCGCGCCAGGACGCGACGATGGAACAGCAGATCGGGATCGAACGCGCGGTCGTGGCCAATGTCCGTTCGGCCTATGCGCAGTGGCAGGCCTCGCTTTCGCTGATCACCTCGTCGCAGACCGCGGTCGATGCGGCAACGCTCAGCCTCGAAGGGGTGCGCGCCGAGAATACGGTCGGCAACCGCACCATCCTCGACATCCTCAACGCCGAACAGGAACTGCTCTCGGCGCAGGTGCAGCTCGAAACCGCGCGGCGCAACGCCTATGTCGCGGGCTTCAATCTGCTGGCCGCGATGGGCCGGGCCGAAGCCCGTGATCTCGGCCTCGACGGCGGCGTTCTGTATGATCCCGAAGTCAATTACGACCGGGTGCGCGGCAAGGTGTGGGACTGGAGCAACGACCCCGATCCGACCACTGAATCGACGCGCACCGTTGACACACGCACCCAGGACGGTTCAATCACCAGTCAGTGATTCTGTCCCACGCCGGGACGGGACAGGACTTTGTGCTTGGAGTTGGGGCGATGCGCCAGGCTGGTGAACCTTCGGTTGAAGAGATTCTTGCGTCGATCAAGAAGGTGATTGCACGTGACAACCGCGAAGGTGCGGCAGTCGAACGGCGCGAACGCGAGGAGCGCGGGATGGGCCAGGATGAACGCGATTTTGCGGGTAACGCAGGCGATCACGACGACGACGTGCTCGATCTTGCCGAATTGGGCGAAGAGGTTGACGCGGATTCCGCTGACGACCGCCTGGTTGCCAGCGAAACCGTCAGCTCGATCAGCGAATCGCTGGCTGCGCTGGCAATGATGGCCCAGCCGCCCGCTGCGCCGCAGATCGTGCGTTCGGGCGAAACCTCGCTTGAAGGCATGGTGCGCGATCTGCTGCGCCCCGAACTGGCGAAATGGCTCGATGCCAACCTGCCCCCGCTGGTCGAACGCCTGGTCGCCACCGAAATCGCCCGGATCGTCGGCAAGAAGGGCTAGGATAAGCGCCACGCCGGCGCTACCGCTGGCGGCATGCCCCGTCCCGAACCTGCCCTGCTCGATCCCGCGCGCTATCCTTTCACGCACGCAGCGACCACGCGCTTTGCCGATGTCGATCCCAACCAGCACCTCAACAACGTGGCGCTGGCGGCGATGATGGAAGACGCGCGGGTGCGTTTCAATCTGGCGATCGGCACGGCGATCAAGATCGGCGAGCGGCGGGCGATGGTCGCCAGTATCAGCATGGACTACCTCGCGCAGGGCCATTTTCCCGATCCGGTTTCGGTGCATTGCGCGATCGAGGGTATCGGGCGGACCAGCTGGACGATCATCCAGCTGCTGGCCCAGAACGGCAAGCCGGTGGCCTTTGCCCGCTCGGTGCTGGTGGCGATCGCTGATGACCGGCCGACCCCGGTGGCAAACGATTACCGCGTGCAGCTGGGCAATTGGATGCTCAAGGCATGAGCGTCGATCCCGGCGATCTGCAAAAGGCGCGCGAAGCCTTGGCTACGACCGGGGGGGACAAGATCCGCCGCCACATCTTCTTGTGTGCCGAAGCGCAAAAAGGCGAATGCTGTTCGCGCGAGGTTGGCAGCGCGGCGTGGAAGCACCTGAAAAAGCGGCTCAAGCAGGACGGGCTCGACCGGGACGGCGGAATTGCCCGGACCAAGGCTGATTGCCTCAAGATCTGCGCCGCAGGGCCGATCGCGGTGGTCTGGCCGGACGGGGTCTGGTATCATTCCTGCACCGCCGCGGTGCTTGACCGGATCGTCACCGAGCACCTGGTCGGCGGCACGCCGGTGGAGGATTTCCGCCTCTATCCGCCGGACGCGGTGCCCGAAGCGCCCTGACTCGCCAAGCGGCCCGCTTCGTGTCATCCTGCCCTTGCCAATAACAGAGGCAGGAGAGGCGCGATGACGATAGCCCGACTGATGCAGGGGCGCAGCGGCGATGTGATCGGCTGCGATGCTGCAGAGCGCGTCGGCGATGCGGTAAAGTTGCTGGCCGAAAAGCGCATCGGGGCGATCCCGGTCTTTTCAGACGGACGCATTGCCGGGATCTTTTCCGAACGCGACGTGGTCTACCAGCTGGCCGCGCATGGCCCCGCGATGCTCGACAAGACGGTGGGCGAGGTGATGACCTCGCCGCCGATCACCGTCGATCCGCAAACCGGTGTACTTGATGCGCTCGGCTTGATGACCCGGCGACGCATCCGCCACTTGCCTGTGGTGGAAAACGACGCGATCTGCGGGTTCGTGTCGATCGGCGATCTGGTCAAATACCGGATCGATGCGATCGTTTCCGAAGCCGAAGCCATGCGCAGCTATATCCAATCTGCATAAGGCTCGCTTGCGGGCGGGCCCCACAGCGCTTACATCGGGACTATGGATGTCCAGACCATGACCCTCAGCCCCAGCGCCGCCGCGCGTGTGGCGGCGATTGCCGCGAAGCAGGGCAAGCCCGCAGTGCTGCGCCTTTCGGTTGAAGGCGGCGGCTGTTCGGGCTTTCAATACAAGTTCGGGCTCGCCGATGCGCCCGAAGCCGATGATCTGGTGGTCGAACAGGGCGGCGTTACCCTGGTGGTCGACAGCGTCAGCCTCGATCTGGTGGCCGGCAGCGTGGTCGATTATGTCGAATCGCTGGGCGGCGCGGCGTTCAAGGTCGAAAATCCCCAGGCAGCCTCGGGCTGCGGTTGCGGTTCGTCCTTCGCTATCTGATGAAGATCGCGACCTACAACATCAACGGGATCAAGGCGCGGTTGCCACGGCTGCTTGAATGGCTGGAAGAAACGCGGCCTGCGGTTGCCTGCTTGCAGGAGATCAAGACCCAGGACGAGGGCTTTCCTGCCGAGGAATTCCACAAGCTGGGATACCAAGCGATCTGGCATGGCCAGAAGGGCTTCAACGGCGTGGCGATCCTGGCCGATGGCACCCAGCCGGTCGAAGTGCAGCGCGGTCTTGCCGGTGAGCCGGAGGACGAGCATTCACGCTATCTCGAAGCCGATGTCTTCGGCGTCCGCGTGGCCTGCATCTATCTGCCCAACGGCAATCCGGTCCCGGGGCCCAAGTTCGACTACAAGCTGCGCTGGATGGAGCGCCTGCGCAGCCGCATGGCCGAGATTTCGGCTGAGGAAGTGCCCGCAGTGGTGACCGGTGATTACAACGTGATCCCGCACGACTGCGATGTCTTCTCGCCCCGCGCGATGGAAGCGGATGCGCTGATGCAGCCCGGTTCGCGCGATGCCTACTTCCGCCTGATGGCCGATGGCTGGACCGATGCGCTCGCCACGCTCAACCCGGCGGGCGGGGTCTGGACCTATTGGGATTATCAGGCCGGAGCCTGGCCCAAGAACCACGGCTTTCGGATCGATCACGCGTTGCTCTCACCCGAAATGGCCGACCGCCTCAAATCTGCTGGAGTCGACAAGGACCATCGCGGCCGCGAGAAAGCCAGCGATCACGCACCGGTGTGGTTTGAATTTGAGTCTTTGCCCGTCTGAGTTTTTGTCGGGTGCGCTTTTCGCCTCCGCGAAAAGCTTGCAACCCCGGCCCGGGGGCCCCCCCCGCCCCCCCAGCAGGGGGAGCGAGGGGGGGGGGGGG
>NZ_JANOWI010000048.1:0-27482 GCF_031417815.1 Novosphingobium sp.
GCTGGAACGGGTGGTGGCGCGCGGCGCGCAACTGCTCGGCGTGGCGATGGAAGCCGAAGGCGCGCGCGAGATTGCCAAGCGCGCACGCGGCACGCCGCGGGTGGCCGGGCGGCTGCTGCGCCGGGTCCGCGATTTCGCGCATGTCGCGGGCGACGGGGTGGTTACGCAAGGCATCGCCGATGGCGCGCTGACCCGGCTCGAGGTTGACGCGCTCGGGCTCGATGCGATGGACCGGCGCTATCTCCACATGATCGCCGATATCTACAAAGGCGGGCCGGTCGGCGTTGAAACGCTCGCTGCTGGCTTGTCCGAACCGCGCGATACGGTGGAAGAAGTGATCGAGCCCTACCTCATCCAGCTCGGCCTGATCGCGCGCACCGCACGCGGGCGCTGCCTTAACGACCGGGCCTGGCAGCACCTTGGCCTGAGCCCGCCCAGCGGGACACAGACAGGCCTGTTCTCAGAAGGCAAATAGCGTCGTCCCGGGCTCGACCCGGGACCGCTGGCAGGCTCGCGCAACTTCGCCCACGGTCCCGGATCAAGTCCGGGACGACGCTATTTGGTGAGGGAAAATAGCCGCTCGACCGGTTCGTCCAGCGCCCGCGCGAGCTTGAGTGCGATCACGGTTGATGGCACGTAAATACCGTTTTCGACCGTGTTGATGGTCTTGCGGCTGACCCCGACCAGTTCAGCCAACTGGCCCTGGGTCAGGCCGCGCGCCTCGCGTAGTTCCCGCAAACGGTTCCGCAGTTCCTCAGCCAAGCGCGCGCCTTTCCAGCATGCCGAAGCGCAGCACGGCAGCGGCCAGGCCCAGGCTGACAATCAGGTGAATAACCTGCCGGGCGTTCAGCGCCAACTGGTCGATGAACGGGTAAACTGCAATTGCTCCGCCCATGGCCAGCGCAAAGCCGAACTGCATTGCCGAAGCCCGGTTTGCCCGGGTCACTTCGTCGTTCATCAGCACCCGCACAGCGGCGCTGCGAATCCACGCCCCGCCCGTAGTCAGCAACAGCAGCAGCACTGCCGACATTACCACCCAAGCCCCGATCCGGACCCGATCAACCAGCCGTTCGCCCGGAATCCGGCTGAAATAGCTGAACTGTTGGGCCAAAAAGAAGATTGCCAGCGCAGGCAGCAGCCGGGCGCGGCGTTTGCTGTATCGGTCCGCCAGATCGGTGTTACTGGGCTGCTCGGCCATCGAATCCTCCTGTTGTAACTCAAAGGTTACATGTAACCCTAAGGTTACAAACAGTCAAGCGCCGATGCTCAAGTGCTTAGCCTTCGCGGCGCTTTCGGTTCCAGAATGGGACAAGTGCCCCCGGGCCTGCACACAAAATGCACTTTTCCCGGATCGGGCCTGCCAAAACACGGTTAATCCGATTGTCCCTTTATCAATCCTGATGCCTTTTGTGCCTACAGGGGCGAATTGGCAGCACTGGGCTGCCGCAACCACGCTCCATTTGACAAAGAGAGCACAAGCTATGTCGGTACGGATGGCACTGGTGAAACTCGCAGCGTTTGCTGCCGGCGGCGCGGTTGTCGGGGGCGGCGCAGTCCACGTGGCCGAAGCACCGGCGGCGCAGACCACCTATGTGAAGCACGCGCCCAAGCAGGCTCCCAAGGTCAAGCGCCATAAACCGCGCCGCGTCGCGGTGACCACGCAGCACAAGCGCCAGCGCAAGATCCGCCGGGTCGTGACCCGCAGCTATAGCTGTGCACCGCAGCCGCAGCAGCAGATCGCCATGGTGCCGATGATGCCCCAGCTTCCCCCCCAGCCGATGCCCGATGGTGGCAACGGCGGCCAGACGGTGATCGTCGGCGGCAGCGGTGGCGGCGGCTTTGGCGGCGGCTTCTTTGGCGGGTTCTTCGGCGGCGGTTCGGGCGGCGGCGGCAGCGTCGTGGTCACCTCGACCACCACCGGCTCAACCTCAAGCTCAAGCTCGGGCGGTTCCAGCTCGACTTCCGGCGGTTCAAGCTCGACCTCGGGCGGCTCGACCTCCTCGTCAACCGGCGGGCTGACCAGCACCACCACCACCGGCGGGATCACCTCGAGCTCGACCACTTCCACCGGCGGTGTCTCGACTTCGACCGGCGGTGTCTCCACTTCCACCGGCGGCGTTTCAACCTCGACCGGCGGCGTGACCAGCAGTTCGTCAAGCTCGACCAGCTCGGGCAACGTCTCGACCAGCTCGGGCAACTATTCGTCGACCTCGTCGAGCACCTCGGGCAACGTATCATCGTCCAGCTCGACCTCGGGCAACGTCTCGTCCTCGACCAGCTCCAGCTCGTCGACCTCGGGCAATGTCACCTCGTCAAGCTCGACCTCGTCGTCGACCAGCAGCTCGGGCTCTTCGAGCAGCGGCGGGCATTCGTCAGGCGGCAGCAATGGCGGCCACGATGTGCCGGCCCCGCCGATGCTGCTGCTGTTCGGTGCGGCCGCAGCCGGCGTCTTCGCCCGCCGCCGCCAGGCCAAGCTGGCGGCCTGATCGCAATACCACAGTCTTTTGGGGGCAAAAGACGGGAAGGGCGGCCAGCGTGCCGCCCTTCTTTTTACGCCCGGCAAGACCCCGGCGCGGCGCACGAAAAAGGCCCCGTCCGGCAGCGGACGGGGCCCTTTCGCGCGGCACTGCGGTCCGATCAGCTCGCCGCGAGTTTCCGCAGTACGTATTGCAGGATCCCGCCGTTGTTGAAATACTCGATCTCGTTGGCGGTATCGATCCGGCACAGCGCCTTGAAGGTGAACCGGGTGCCGTCCTTGCGGGTCACTTCAACTTCGACCTCCTGACGCGGAGCCAGCGCGGCGACGCCCTTGATGGTGAAGGTATCATAGCCGCCCAGCCCCAGCGTCTGGCGGTTGACGCCTTCGGGGAACTGCAGCGGCAGCACGCCCATGCCGACCAGGTTGGAGCGGTGGATGCGTTCGAAGCTTTCGACGATCACCGCGCGCACGCCGAGCAGCTTGGTGCCCTTGGCCGCCCAGTCGCGGCTGGAACCGGTGCCGTATTCCTTGCCGGCGATCACCACCAGCGGGGTACCATCGGCCTTGTGCATCATCGCCGCATCATAGATCGACATGACTTCGCCGCCGACTTCGGTCATCCCGCCTTCAACCCCGGGGACCATTTCGTTCTTGATCCGGATGTTGGCAAAGGTGCCGCGCATCATCACTTCGTGATGGCCGCGCCGCGCGCCGTAGCTGTTGTAATCGGCCTTGGCGACCTGATGCTCGGTCAGCCAGCGGCCGGCCGGGCTATCGGCCTTGATGTTGCCGGCCGGGCTGATGTGATCGGTGGTGATCGAATCGCCCAAAATCGCCAACGGCTTGGCGTCTATGATGTCGAGCACCGGGGCCGGGGTCATCGTCATGCCCTCGAAATAGGGCGGATTGGCAACGTAAGTGCTGCCCGGGCGCCAGTTGTAGGTTTCGCTGCCCGTAACGTCGATCGCCTGCCAGTGCTTGTCGCCTTCATAGACGTTGGCATAACGGGCGCGGAACATGCTCCGGTCAAGGCACAGCGCGATCGTGCTGGCGATCTCCTCGTTGGTCGGCCAGATATCCTTCAGATAAACCGCATTGCCATCCTTGCTGGTGCCAATCGGGGTGGTGACGAAGTCCTCGATCACGGTGCCCTTCAGCGCATAGGCCACCACCAGCGGCGGCGAGGCGAGGAAGTTGGCGCGCACATCCGGGCTGACGCGGCCTTCAAAGTTGCGATTGCCCGAGATCACCGCTGCGGCCACCAGGCCGTTGTCGTTGATCGCTTTGCTGATCGGTTCGGCGAGCGGCCCTGAATTGCCGATGCAGGTGGTGCAGCCATAGCCGACCAGGTTGAAGCCGATATTGTCGAGGTGCTTTTGCAGGCCGGCCTTGATCAGGTAATCGGTGACGACCTGGCTGCCCGGCGCAAGGCTGGTCTTGACCCACGGCTTGGGCCTCAGCCCCAGCTCGTCGGCCTTCTTGGCGACGAGGCCGGCGGCGACCAGCACGCCGGGGTTGGAGGTGTTGGTGCAACTGGTGATCGCGGCGATCACCACATCGCCATCGCCGATATCGTGATCGCGGCCTTCCACCGCCACGCGGGTGTTGGCCTTCTTGTAGGTTTCGGCCATGTCGGCGGCGAAAACATCGTCGACTTGCGTGAGCGCAACCTTATCCTGCGGGCGCTTGGGGCCGGCCAGCGAGGGCACGACCGAGGCCATGTCGAGATCAAGGGTGGAGGTGAAGATCGGTTCGGCGGCCGGATCGATCCACAGCCCCTGCTCCTTGGCATAGGCTTCGACCAGCGCGATCTGGTCTTCCTCGCGGCCCGTAAGCCGCAGGTAATCGAGCGTCTTGTCGTCGATCCCGAAGAACCCGCAGGTGGCACCGTACTCGGGTGCCATATTGGCCAGCGTCGCGCGGTCAGCCAGGCTCAGCGAAGCAAGGCCCGGGCCGTAGTATTCGACAAACCGGCCAACCACGCCCTTGGCGCGCAGCATCTGCGTGGCGGTCAGCACCAGATCGGTCGCGGTGACGCCTTCGGCCAGCGCGCCGGTCAGCTTGAAGCCGACCACTTCGGGGATCAGCATCGAGACCGGCTGGCCAAGCATCGCCGCCTCAGCTTCGATCCCGCCGACGCCCCAGCCCAATACGCCGAGGCCATTGATCATGGTGGTGTGGCTGTCGGTGCCGACGCAGGTATCGGGATAGGCGACAGTGGCACCCGACTGGTCGGTGCTGGTCCACACCGTCTGCGCGATATTCTCGAGATTGACCTGGTGGCAGATCCCGGTGCCCGGCGGCACCGCATAGAAATTGGCCAGCGACTTGGAACCCCACTTGAGGAAGTCATAGCGTTCCATGTTGCGGTGATATTCGATTTCGACGTTTTCTTCGAAGGCCTTGGCATGGCCAAATTCGTCGACCATCACCGAGTGATCGATCACCAGGTTGACCGGAACCAGCGGGTTGATCTTCGAAGTATCGCCGCCCAGCGCAGCAATGGCATCGCGCATCGCGGCGAGGTCAACCACGCAGGGCACTCCGGTGAAATCCTGCAGCAGCACGCGGGCCGGACGGTACTGGATTTCGCTGGTCGATTCGGTGGGGTTGTTCTGCCAGTCGACTACCGCCTGGACATCGGCGGTAGAAACGGTGAAGCCGCCATCTTCAAAGCGCAGCAGATTTTCCAGCAGGACCTTCATGCTGAACGGCAGGCGCGAAATATCGCCCAGTTTGGCCGCGGCCTTGCTCAGCGAATAATAGGCGTAGTCCTTGCCCCCGACGGTGAGCGTGGAGCGGGTGCCGAGCGTGTCCTGTCCGACCTGGGTCATGCGTTACTGCCTCCTGAAATGCGCCAGGCCCTGCCGCGCGCGCCCCTTTCGCGGATGCAGCAAGGCCCTGTGTCGGCGCCGCCGATGCGCGCGAATCCGCGGCGCGTCAAGGGGAGCAAACGGTCAAAACCGATCTAAAGCGCAGTCTGCTCGGTATGCATGCCTTGCTTTCGTGCCGCAATCCAGCAGCCCACCACGATCAGCGCCGCACCCGCTATGGTCGGCAGGCTCAGGCCTTCGCCGAACATGAACCAGCCCATGATCGCCGCCCAGATGAAAGCGCTGTATTCCAGCGGCAGCAGCACTTGCGTTTCCGCGCGGCCATAGCCCCACGAGATCAGCATCAGCGATATGGTTGCGAGCAGCGCCGAACCGCCGATGTGGCCAATCACCGAAAGCGGCGGCAGCGCCGCCAGCCACGGCGCGACGAGCGCCAGGAACAGGCTGGTAAACACCGCCTGGAAGGTCGCCACCTCGATCGGCCCGGCCACCAGCGCCTGACGCTTCTGGAGGATCAGGTTCCAGGCATAGAGCACCGCCGAAGCCAGGATTGCGGCGATGCCCCAGGCCGCGTTTTCATCGTAGCCGCCCTGGCCCAGCCGCGCGGCTGCAATCACCACCACCCCGGCCAGCCCCAGCAACGAGGCGAACACCGCACGGCGGCCGATGGTTTCACCCAATAAGACCGCCGCCAGATAGAGCGCGATCAGCGGGGCGATGAACGAGATCGCCATGCCTTCGGCCAGCGGCAGGAATTTGAGTCCGTAGAAAAAGGTCGTCGCCATGAAGGCACTGGTCAGCCCGCGCATCGCATGCAGCCGCAGCGCTTCGCCCCGCGGCCAGATGCCACCGCGCAAGCGCCAATAGGGCAGCATCACCGTAACCCCCACCAGCGAGCGCCAGAACATCGCGTTATAGGCCCCCACCGCCAGGCTCGCCCCCTTCATCAGCGCGTCCATCACGCTGAAGGTGGCTATGCCGGTGGCCACCGCAAGGAAGGGCATCAGGGGATGGTGGGTTTCGGTGGAGCGCACGGCTTCCCCTTACCCAACTTGGTTGTTCAGACCTAGAGCGTCTTGATGATGCCCGAGAAATCGATGCTGCCGTTGCCGGCAGCAGCATACGCCGCGTAAAGTTCTTCAGCCTGCGCGCCCATCGGGGTTTTTGCCCCAACACTCTGCGCGGCTTCCATCGCCAGTTTCAGGTCTTTAAGCATCAGCGTCGCGGCAAACCCGCCCTGATAATCTTTGTCTGCGGGCGACTGCGGGCCGACGCCGGGGACCGGGCAATACGAAGTCATCGACCACGATTGGCCCGAGGCCTTGCTCGAGATGTCATAGAACGTCTGCAGATCGAGCCCGAGCTTTTCGGCCAACGCAAAGGCTTCGCAGGTGGCGATCATCGTCGCACCCAGGAGCATGTTGTTGCAGATCTTGGCGGCCTGACCCGCGCCGCTGGCACCGGCGTGGATCACCGCCTTCCCCATCGCGGCCAGGATCGATTCGGCGCGGCCAAAGGCGGCATCGCTGCCGCCGACCATGAAGGTCAGCGTGCCGCCATTGGCCGCCGCGATCCCGCCTGAGACGGGGGCGTCGACCATTTCGTAGCCAGCGGCGCGCGCGGCATCCTCAACCTTGCGCGCGGTATCGACATCGATGGTTGAGCAATCGAGCAGCAGGGCGGATGCGGGTGCATGCCCGATCACATCGGCGCCATAGACGCTCTCCACGATCTTGCCGTTGGGCAGCATCGAGACCACCGCCTCGGCCTCCTGAACCGCTTCGCGCACCGAGGTGTAGGTGGCGCAGCCGTTGTCAGTGGCGCGGGCGAGGGCCTCGCCCGAAAGATCGAAGGCATGAACTTCATGCCCGGCCTTGACCAGGTTCGCGGCCATACCGCCGCCCATATTGCCCAGACCGATGAAGGCGATTTTCATTTGTCGATCCAATCCTCATTGTGACTGCGCTGCCAAGAGCGGACGGCACCAAGTACCCCAACGATCAGCGCGCCAATCGGCAAAACGCAAAAATAAGCCAGAAAGAACAGCAAGCCCGCTAAGCCACCTTGATCGTATTCAACCTGTCCGAAAACCACGTCGGCGAAAGCCAACAAATGGAGCGCAACCAGTGAAAGCGCGACACCAACGGTCCGGCGAGAAACCACCCGTTTCAAGGGCTATTTCCCCTTCCATACCCCCGGCCGCTTTTCGATAAAGGCGGCCATGCCTTCGGCTTTGTCTTCGGTGGCGGTGAGGACCTGGAAGATCCGGCGTTCGGTCACGATCCCCTGATCGAGGCCGGTTTCGAACGCGGCGTTGACCATTTCCTTGTTGGCGATCACGGCCAAGGGCGGCATCGCGGCGATCTCGGCGGCGGTTTTCACCGCTTCCTCGATCAACGAAGCGAGCGGCACCACGCGTGCGACCAGGCCGGAACGCTCGGCCTCTTCGGCCCCCATCATTCGCCCGGTCAGGCACATTTCCATCGCTTTGGCCTTGCCAATCGCCCGGGTCAGGCGCTGCGATCCGCCCATCCCGGGGGCCACGCCCAGCTTGATTTCGGGCTGGCCGAACTTGGCGTTTTCAGATGCGATGATGAAATCCGCCATCATCGCCAGTTCGCACCCGCCGCCCAGCGCAAAGCCGTTGACCGCCGCAATCCACGGCTTGCGGGTGGTTTTGACCAGATGGCTGGTCCAGCGGCTGAAGAAGTCCCGGGCATAGAAATCGGCCGCCGGTTTGTCGGCCATTTCCTTGATGTCGGCACCCGCGGCAAAGGCCTTCTCGCCCGCCCCCGTGAGGACCGCGCAACCCTGCGAAGGGTCGCTCTCAAAAGCGGCGAAAGCCGTGATCAACTCTTCGAGCACCGACGAATTGAGCGCGTTGAGCGCCTGCGGGCGATTGAGCGTGATCAGCGTAACCGCGCCGCGCTGTTCGGATAGGATGTGTTCGTAAGTCATGCAGTCTCCTGGTCTCTCCCCATCGACTTGCGATGGGGAGGTGTCGCCGCGAAGCGGTGACGGAGGGGCAGCGAGGCCAGCGTCAAGACCCCTCCCTCAGCCCTTGCAGGGCTGCCACCTCCCCATCGCAAGTCGATGGGGAGGATCATAGCGGCTTCCATTCCTCATCCGCCGGCAGCGGCGCGAATATGCTGTTGATCAGTTCGTCCGACACGCCCTCCGGCGTCGCCGGATCCCACTTCGGGTCCATCGTCTTGTCGACAATCACCGCGCGCACGCCTTCAGCGAAATCGGGCCGGGTCAGCACGCGCGATGCGATGCGGTATTCCATGACCATGTTTTGAGCAAAGTCTGCGCACTCCAGGCTATCGTGCAATTGGCGCAGTGCGACCTTGCAGGTTTGCGGGCTCTTGGTGCGCAGCGTCGCCAGTTCCTTGGCCGCCCAGACGCTGTCATCGGCTTCGAGGCTGGCGAGAATGTCTTCATAACGGTCCGAAGCAAAGTGCCGAGCGATCTGCGCTGCGTTGGCTTCGATCCGGGCCGCGGGCGGGGTGACTGAGAGCGCGGCGAGAACCTGCGCCGGATCGTGGGCATGAACTAGTCGCGCCTTGGCATCGGCGAGCACATCATGCGGCAGGTAATGTGTGGCAAGCCCGGTCCACAGGCATTCCGCGCCATCGAGCCGCGCCCCGGTCAGCGCCAGAAACTGGCCCATCCGTCCGTTCAGCCGCGAGAGGTGCCAGCCGCCGCCGACATCGGGGAACAGGCCGATCCC
This sequence comes from Novosphingobium sp., assembly GCF_031417815.1. GTDB lineage: Bacteria > Pseudomonadota > Alphaproteobacteria > Sphingomonadales > Sphingomonadaceae > Novosphingobium. Next base: position 9,047 of record NZ_JANOWI010000048.1, read on the forward strand.
GGTTTCGGGCATGGCAAAACGGGTGTTCTCGGTCGCCACGCGAAACTTCGCGGGCTGCGAAATGCCAACGCCGCCGCCCATGGTGATACCGTCCATGAAGGCCACCACCGGCTTGGGGTTGTCATCAGCAAGTGGTTGAGCTGGTATTCCTCATAGAAGAACTTGCGCCCCGATACCCCGCCATCGTTCAGCGCCGAATTGCGCAGGAAGGCGATATCGCCCCCGGCGCAAAAGCCCCGGCCCTCGCTGTGATCGATGATCACCACCTGCACCGCATCGTCGCCGCGCCATTGCAGCAACGCGTCGGTCATGGCGTGGTCCATACCTTGCGTCAGCGCATGGATCGCCCCCGGGCGGTTGAGCGTGAGGAAGGCGGCGACGCCTTCGCGGCGGATGATCATATCCTGAGTCATTGCCGCAGCAGGTCCCGGCCCACGATCATCCGCATCACCTGGTTGGTCCCTTCAAGGATCGAATGGACCCGCAGATCGCGCCAGAAGCGTTCGATCGGATAGTCCTTCAGATAGCCATAGCCGCCAAACAATTGCAGCGCATCGTTGACGATCTTCGATCCGTTATCGGTCGCCAGCCGCTTGGCCATCGCCGAAAAGCGGCTCTTGTCGGGTGCACCCGCAGTAACCTTGGCGGCGGCCAGGTAGAGCAGCGCGCGGGCGGCTTCCAGATCGGTCGCCATGTCGGCCAGCATGAACTGGGTGTTCTGGAAATCGGCGACCGGCTGACCGAATTGCTGGCGCTCCTTGGTGTACTTGACCGCCTCATCCAGGCAGCGCTGCGCCCCGCCCAGCGAACAGGCACCGATGTTGATCCGCCCGCCATCGAGCCCGGCCATGGCGAAGCGGAACCCTTCGCCTTCTGCACCAACGCGGTTGGCAACCGGCACGCGGCAATCCTCGAACACCACTTGCGCGGTGGGGGAGGCATTCCAGCCCAGCTTCTTCTCGGGCGCGCCGAACGACAGGCCGGGCGTGTCTTTTTCCACCACCAGGCAGGTGATGCCCTTGGCGCCATTATCGCTGGTGCGGACCATGCAGACGTAGATATCGTTATAGCCCGCGCACGATATGAACTGCTTGGTGCCAATGATCACATAATGGTCGCCGTCGAGCCGTGCGCTGGTCTTGAGCGCGGCTGCGTCCGATCCGGAACCCGGCTCGGTCAGGCAATAACTGGCGATCTGTTCCATCGAAACCAGCCCCGGCAGATACCGCGCCTTAAGTTCGGCCGAAGCGAAGCTGTCGATCATCCAGGCGGCCATGTTGTGGATCGAGATGTAGGCGCTGGTGGCCGGGCAGCCATAGGCCATGGCCTCCATGATCAGCGCCGCTTCCAGCCGGCCAAGGCCAATCCCGCCGTTTTCTTCGGAAACATAGATCGCGCCAAAGCCCAGCTCGCCCGCGGCTTTCCAGACATCGACTGGGTAGTGATGCTGCTCGTCCCACTCGGCCGCAAAGGGCGTGATCCGGTCAGCGGTGAATTTGCGCGCCATGTCCTGGATCGCAAGCTGGTCTTCGGTGAGGGAGAATTGGTCGGTCATGCTTCCATTACTTCCGCTTCGATTTCGACTTTCCACTCGGGGCGAATGAACCCCGAGACGATCAACGTGGTGCAGGCCGGGCGTGCCACGCCAAACCACTTGCCATGAACCCGCGCTACCGCATCGAAATCGGCGCGGTCGGTCAGGTAGATACAGGTTCGTACCGTATCGTCGATGCTTCCGTCCAGATCGGCGATGGCTTGCGCGACAATCGCGCAGCACCGTTCCATCTGCGCAGCGGCATCGCCCGGCGTGCTGGATCCATCGGGCTCGATCGGCGCAGTCCCTGCGACCATGATCTGTTTGCCAGTGCGCACCGCCCGGCTGAAGCCAAGGACCGGCTCAAGCGGCGAACCGCTGCTGACGCGGCGCTTGGTCATCCTATCACCCCATCGTCGGAATGATGAACGCGTTCGATCCATCGCCGCCTCCATCGGGCCAGCGTGCAGTGATCTTCTTCTTCTTGGTCCAGAAGGCGATCCCGTCCATCCCGTACTGGTCACTGTCGCCAAAGCCCGAGCGCTTCCAGCCGCCGAAGCTGTGATAGGCGACCGGGACCGGGATCGGCACGTTGATCCCGACCATGCCGACATTGACGCGCGCGGCAAATTCGCGTGCGGCGTGGCCATTGCGGGTGAAGATCGCCACGCCATTGCCATACTGGTGCTTGCTCGGCAGGCTTAGCGCGTGCTCGAAATCCGTGGCGCGCACGATCTGGAGCACGGGGCCGAAGATCTCGTTTTGATAGCTGGTCATCTCAGGCGTGACGCGGTCAAGCAACGTCGGGCCGACGAAATAGCCCTGTTCGTGGCCCTGCAGCGTGAAGCCGCGCCCGTCGATTACCAGTTCGCTGCCTTCATCGACGGCGACCTGGATCCAGCGTTCGATATTGGCCTTGTGCATCGCGGTAACCACCGGGCCATACTGCGCCTCGGGATCGCTCGACACGCCGATCTTGAGCGCTTCGATCGCCGGGATCAGCTTTTCACGCAGGCGGTTGGCGGTGTCCTCGCCCACCGGGACCACCACCGGCAGCGCCATGCAGCGCTCGCCCGCTGAGCCGAAGGCCGCGCCGCACAGATCGCCGACCACCTGATCGAGATCGGCGTCGGGCATGACGATCCCGTGGTTCTTCGCGCCGCCCATCGCCTGGACGCGCTTTCCGGCATGGACACCGCGTTCATAGACATAGTGCGCGATGTCGCTTGAACCGACAAAGCTGACCGCACTGATCGCCGGGTGATCGAGGATCAGGTCGACCATTTCCTTGTCGCCGTGGACCACCTGGAAAATGCCTTCGGGCAGGCCGGCTTCAAGAAACAGTTCGGCCAGTCGCACCGGAACTGAAGGGTCGCGCTCGCTGGGCTTGAGGATGAAGGCATTGCCGACGCTGGTGGCCACCGCGCCCATCCACAAGGGGATCATCGCCGGGAAATTGAACGGGGTGATGCCCGCGCCGATGCCCAGCGGCTGGCGCAGCGAATAGACGTCGATCCCGGGACCGGCACCGTGGCTGTAATCGCCCTTCAGCACGTGCGGCAGGCCGCAGCAGAATTCCACTACTTCGAGCCCGCGCTGGATATCGCCCTTGCTGTCGGCGATGACTTTGCCGTGTTCGGCGCTGAGCATTTCGGCCAGCGCGTTGATGTGCTTTTCGACCAGCGCCTTGTATTCGAACATCACGCGGGCGCGGCGCTGCGGGTTCATCGCTGCCCAGGCGGGCTGCGCAGCTTGCGCGGCGGCGACGGCACGCTCCAGCGCATCAGCGCCGCCCAGCACAACCTCGGCCTGCTGGCCGCCGTTGTTGGGATCCATCACTGCGGCCGTCCGGCTGCTGACAAGCCCGGCGGTGCCGCCATGGATGAAATGATCGATCACGCGCATGTAATATTCCTTCCCACAGGTCTTGGCCCATCCCTGCACCGACGCGCGATTCGTGACAAGCATTGCAAACTGTTTTGGCCTTCGGTGCCGGTGCGGTGTAACCAATCGGAGGCGCGGCGCGAACATCGCATATGGGGAGACGCTTGGCGATGGAAGACGAACTACCCAAAGGCGGCGATCTGGTGCGGCGGCACCACCTGTTCACGCGGGCGTGGCACTGGGTCAATGTGGTTACCGTCACGGTCATGCTGATGAGCGGGCTGATGATCTTCAACGCGCATCCGCGGCTGTACTGGGGGCACTACGGTGCCAATGCCGCCGGGCATCCCGATCCGGCATGGCTCGATCTCAGCCACGTAAATGGCGGAGTACCGTTTCCCCCGGCGATAACGATCCCGTCGCACTATAGCCTGGCCGATGCGCGGCTATGGCATTTCGCTTTCGCCTGGGTGCTGGGCGTCGCATTGTTGCTCTACCTGATCTGGGGCCTGGTCAGAGGCCACCTGCGCCGCGATCTGGCGCCGCGGCTGGCCGAACTGGCCCCATCGCACGTGTGGCATGATATCAAGGATCATGCGCGGCTGCGCTTTCCCACCGGCGCGGCGGCGCTGCGCTACAACATTCTGCAAAAGCTGGCCTATGGCTCTGTGCTGGTGGTGCTGCTGCCGGGGATCATATTGACCGGTCTGGCCATGTCGCCCGGGCTCAATGCCGCATTGCCGTGGCTGGTCGAACTGCTGGGCGGACGGCAATCGGCCCGTTCGATCCATTTCCTCTGCGCGGCCGGGCTGGTGGCGTTTTTTCTGGTCCACATCGCGATGGTCGTGCTGGCCGGACCGATCAACGAGGTGCGCTCGATGCTGACCGGCATGTACCGATTGCCCAAGGAACGGGAGGAGCAGCCATGATCGTTTCGCGGCGCAAATTGATCGGCTTCGGCGCGGCCGGCGCGGGTGGGCTGTTGCTGGGCGGATGTGACCGGCTGAATGAGAGCGAGACCTTCAAGGGCGTGCTGAAGGGGGCCACCGGGCTTAATCAGCGCACCCAGCGCCTGCTCATGGGCGATAGCCTGGCGCGCGAATTCACCGAAGCGGATATGTCGCCGGTATTCAAGGCCAACGGCAGCACTTCCGTCGCTGATCCGGCTTATCGCAGCCATCTGGCACAGGGCTTCGGTGCCTGGACGCTCAGGGTCGATGGACTGGTCAAGCAGCCGCTTATGCTGCCACTAACGGCGCTTAAGGCGCTTCCTCAACGCACCCAGATTACCCGGCACGACTGCGTCGAGGGGTGGAGCGCAATCGGCAAGTGGCAGGGGCCGCAATTGGGCCGGGTGCTGCAAGCAGCCGGGCTGCTGCCCGCCGCGCGCTATGCCGTGTTCCACTGTGCTGATGTGCTCGAAGGCGCGCTCTACTACGAATCGATCGATCTGATCGATGCCTTCCATCCGCAAACGATCCTGGCCTGGCGGATGAACGACCAGCCGCTGGACGAAGCGCACGGCGCGCCGCTGCGGCTCAGGGTCGAACGTCAGCTTGGCTACAAGCAGGCCAAATACGTGATGCGGATCGAACTGACCGAAACGCTGGCCGGGCTATATGGCGGCGGCGGCGGGCACTGGGAAGATGCCCGCGGCTACCAGTGGTACGCTGGAATCTGATCCGTCACATCAGCTTGCGCACAGCTTCCGCGCTATAGAGCCACAAGTCTGCGCCCTCACGCTGCACGCCGCCCATCGCCTTGTTGAACGCGGCCATATGCGCGCTGGCGCCATGCGCGGCGAGCGCTTCCTGGTTGTCCCAGCGTTCGGAAATGCGGATCAAGTCGGGGTCGGAAATGTCTTGCGCAAAGGCATAGTGCAGGCACCCGGCCTCTTCGTTGGTCGCCTTGACCATGGCCACGCCTTGTTCGCGGACCTTCTCGAATTCACCGGTCGCCAGTTTGATCCAGCCTTCGATCAGCAACATGATTCTTTCCTCCGATTTAATCGCACGCTTAACACCACGGATCGCGGGGTCCGCGCAAGTAGGGGCGGACAAGTTTGCTGGCGACGAGATCGTCGGCCAGCGATTGCACCGTGCCATCGGGCCGGGCGCGCAGCAGGTGTTTCAGTTCGCGGCCATATTCATCGTGCACCGGCGGGTTAGGCCCAACCAGCGTCACCGGCCCTTGATTGAGCAGCGTCACCAGCAGCAGCGTTGCCGCCTCGCCCTGTTGCGCTTCGGCGGGGCAGCGCGCCGGGTGCACTTCGGGCGCGTCGATCCCGATCACGCGGATCGTGCGCTGCCCTACCATGATCGTATCGCCATCGATCACACAGCTGACCGCGCGGCCCTTGCCGCAGCGGGTGAAGGGGCCGGCCAGCACTTCGTGCGGGCCTGGCGGGATCGCTGCCGGGCCGATCCGCTGCTGGCCGATGACATACCACATCGCGGTAACCAGAACCGCCGCGCCCAGCCACCAGCGCAGCGCGTTCCACAGGCGGCGCAGGCGGCTGTCGCCGCGCCAGCGGTGGTCCGGCAGGACGGGGCTTGAGCGGCGGCGCAGCATCGCCGCGGGAGCTAGCCGGGCAGGCGGCCCACCGCAAGCGCGGCGCACCAATCGCTGCGCCGCCCGCGCCACGGTTCAGCCAGCCCCTCGCTGACCAGCTGCGCGCCCAGCGAGCGGCCGCCGCGCGTCACCACCCGCAGCGCGCGGCCATAGCGATCGGTGGCGCGGCCTTCGATCGCAAGTTCGAACGGCCCCGCGTTGAGCAGCGCGGTCAGCCTGAGCGCTGCGCGCTGGCCCAGCGCGCGTTCGGCGGGGCAACCGGCCTGATGGGTTTCGGGGGCATTGATATCGGCAAGCCGCACCTTTTCGCCGCGCAGCCAGAAGGTATCGCCATCGACCACGCAGGTGATGCGCGGAGCATCTCCGCAGAGCGTAAAGGTGGCAGCGGCGAGCAGGGCGAGCGGAAGCGGCATGGGCGGCTAATTGCTCGGCCGATGCGCCCCGGAGCTATCCGGAGAAACGCGTGGTTTCACTCCGATGCGGAGGTTTAGAGCGGCGTGCGCTATATCCAAGGCGCTGCGCTGAAGCCGCGCGCGGTCGGGCCTCGCCTTATCGCGCCAGCCAGACCAGCGCCTCCGCCTCGCCCTGTTCAATCGCAATCTCCACCGCGCGCTTGGCCGCGGCGAGGAGCGCGCGGGAGCGGGCGCGGGCGGCGAAGGCGGATTGGACCATGGCTTCGATTGCGGCGGAGGCATCGGCTACGGCATCGGGAACCGGGATGGCCAACAAGTCGCGCTCGCTGAAGCGCGGATGCTGCGATCCATCCTGACACCATTTCAGGATCGTCTGGACGGGAGCCGAGCGCAGGAAGACCATCAGCGTTTCGGGCGCGATCCGGTTGGCTGTCGCATCAATGGGGCGCAGCACGATGAATTCGGATGAACCTACCGCCAGATGCGATGGGCCAGTGCGGACAACCGCCGTTTCTTTCAGGTAAGCGCGCAGACGGGACATGGCGACATCGCCATTTTGCATCGTCTTTTTCAGGCTGCCAATGTCGCCACAGGCCGCCAATTCCTTGTCATCGTCAAGGATTGGGTCAAGCGCATCGGGCAGATCGAAATTGCGCACGAGCAAATCCGAATCGGCTCTCGCCGGATCGAACATCGCGCGCACTGAATTGAACCGTGCGCCGAGCGGTTGGCCGGGCATCGCCTGGAGTGCTTCGATCATTTGCAGCTTGGACGGCATGAAATATTGCGCGTCGAGGCGGGCGGCGGTGAGGGCGTCGGCGGCGCGGGCGGTGTAGCTGAGCGGCTCCGGCGGCGTCCACCCCGCCAACCCCAAGGCCGACAGGAGGGCGGTTTCGGCTTGGGCAGTGCCTAATTGTGCAGATGCTTGTGCTTCGCGTGCGGCGCGAACCGTCGAGACCACGGATTGCCTGAAAGCGTCCGAAAAATTCGGTACGACCAGTTGATCAACGTCTTCGAGAAGGAAGCCCTGCTGAACTGCGCCACGCATTAAGCGCCTGATTTGGTTGTTGCCATGCCGGCATTGCAGGAACGATGCCAGGAATTCGGGTTCAATTGAATGCGGTCGCAGGATCGCCAGTTTGCAACTGCACGTTGCCGGATGTTGGCTGTCAACGAGGCTTAACTCGCCAATCGTCCCAATGATCGAAAGCAGCACGTCACCTTGTTTCAGGTGGGAGCGCTTCATGTAAGGACGGTCAAAGGCTTCTTGCGTGATGAAATTTGGTGTTGCCTGATCGACGAAAAAGCGCCCCGTTACGTCTTGTCCTCGAAAATATGGGATTCCCTCATCCACAAAGTCTTCGCTTATCGAAAAGTGGTTCCCATCGGCAACTTTGACGAGCGATGCCACATCGCGCGACTCAAATTTCGAGAGCAACGACGCCGACTGACGAAACCAAGATTGAAAATACTCGGCATCAATCCGCGTTGTCCGTTCAAGATCAGAAAGCCTGACTGTTGTTGCTTCCAGCCCCTCCAAAAGTGCCGCGTAGCGGGCACTGTCGAAGGGGCTTAGCGAAAAAAACTCAGGCGTTCCTTCGCGGCGAACTGCTGGAACGCTTCCGCAATCCCGTCCTGGGTTATGCCTTCGTGGTTGAACAGATCGTGCCGCACGATGAAATGGCCGTGTTCATCGCGTATCCGCTGGCCGGTTTCGGGGTCGGTCACATAGACTTTCTCGCCCCGGTTGTTGACGCTCTCCGCCTGCTGCGTGGCGAAGAAGATTTCGTAATCGTTCTGCTTTGGACAGACTGGCCCGGCGGCGGGATCATCATTCCATTTCTGCACGAACAGCACGCTGGTCTTGGTGCCGGTGTGCGGTTTGAAGGTATTGGGGTGCAGCCCGACGACGGCCAATATCCGGCAGCGCTCCATGATGAATTTGCGCACCCGCGCGTCGGACGAATTGTTGAACCGCCCCTGCGGCAGCACCACCGCCATCCGCCCGCCGGGTTTCAGGAAATCCAGATTGCGTTCGATGAACAGCAGATCGCGCCCGACCTTGCTTTCATATTTGCCGTTTTCCTTATGCCCCAGCTCATAGCGGGCGAGCAGCTCGCGCTGCTTGATGTCGCCCGCGAACGGCGGATTGGCCATCAGTACATCAAAATTGAACGCGCGGTATTCGTTTGATTTTGGGTCGGCCCGCAGCTTGCGCAGCCGCGTCCAGCCGGGCCCATAGGTATCGCTCCATTCATCCTGCTTCACCGCCTCATCCCAGTTCGCCCAATCGAGCGTGTTGAGGTGCAGCACATTGGTATCGCCGTCACCCGCGATCAGATTGAGGCAGCGCGAAACGCGGACGCTCTTTTCATCGAAGTCGATGGCAAAGGCCTTGTCGCCCACATATTTGGTGCAGCGCGCGGGCTTGGCATCCATTGTGAACAGGTTGGAACGGGGAAGCCCCAGTTCGTCCATGATATTGCCCCAGACATGGAACATGGTGTGGACGGTGAACCCGGCAGAACCAGCGGCGGTATCGATCACGCTCTCGCTTTCCTGCGGGTTGAGCATTTTCACGCACATATCAATCACCCAGCGCGGGGTGAAATACTGGCCCTTTTCACCCTTCGATGATTTGGACGAGAGATATTCAAAGGCATCGTCGATGATGTCGAGGTTGGAATTGAACAGCTTCCAGCTTTCAAGACTGGCGACCACGACCTTCAAATGATCGGGCGACAGGCGGATTTGATCGCCCTTGGGGAAAACGCCGGGCCATTCCTCATTGGCCTTCTCGAACAGCGACTGGATTTTCTTTTTCAGCTGCGCCGAAGTGTTGCTGTTGCGGAAAATCAGATGTGTGTTGATGCCCGAATGGCAGGCCTTTTCGTCATACAGTTTGGTAAAGATCAGTTTGAACACTTCCTCGAACACATCGACGCCTGCGTTCGCCAGCACGTCATCCTCCATCTCAACGATCAGATCGCGCAAAGTCTGCGCCTTGCCCGCTGCCTTTTCGCGGTCCTTTTCATTTTCGATCAGGTCATCAATCGTCCACGGTTCGTTGGCAATATCCTCGATGGTCTGATCGGCGCGGGGAATGTCGGGGATCGGGTTGAGCTGGTTGGGATCGAGCCGGTTCCAAACTTTGGTTTCATAGCCACTGCTCCACAGCGCCAGCGGTGCGCCGGTGGCGTGGGTGTAGCTGTTGAGCTGATCCTTTCCGTCCTTCAGCTTGGGGGCTTTCACCTCGATCATGATGTAGGGCACAGTGCGGCGGTCTTCGTCGAACACGACGATATCGGCGCGTTTACTGGTGTCGCGCCCGAAGGTGACCGGGTATTCGCAGGTGATGCGTTCGATGGGGTAGCGGTAATCCTGCGTCAGGCGGCGAAGCCAGAGCTGGCGGATGATTTCCTCCTTCTTGGCGGGCACATCCTTGCCCCGGGCCAGGCACGGAATGGTCGGCTTGCCGGGTTTGCTGTCGTTGATGCGGGCTTCAAGCCAGGCGAGTTCGCTTGGGCCGACGATTTCGGCAAATGCCGGATCGCCCACGATTTCCAATACACGCACGTGTTATCCCCCATGTCCGAAGATCGGTCGGGAAATTCCTAGTGGGGCGGCACGGGAATTGCCAGCGTGGCAATTGCCCAACCGTTGCCCGATATCGCCGCCGCCTGACCCTCGACACGAACCGAGGTTGGGGGTTAGGGTTCGGCGATGGCCGATCCTGCCCCCAAGACCACCGTGTTCGAAACCATGTCTAGCCTTGCGCGCGCACTGGGCGCGATCAATCTGGGGCAGGGCTTTCCCGAAATGGAGGAGCCGGGCGAACTGATCGCGGCAGCGCAGCGCGCATTGGCGCAGCGATCCAACCAGTACCCGCCGATGCGCGGGCTGCCCGAACTGCGCGGCGCGATCTGCGCCTATTACGCCCGTACGCAAGGGCTGGACCTGACCCTGGACAATGTCGTGGTCACCTCTGGCGGGACCGAGGCGCTGGCTGCCAGTCTGCTCGCGCTGGTCCGACCGGGCGACGAAGTGGTGCTGGTCCAGCCGCTCTACGATGCCTACCTGCCGCTGGTCGAATGGGCCGGGGGCGTGGCGAAATTCGTCAGTCTCACCCCGCCCGACTGGGCCTTTCCGCTCGACGCTTTGAAAGCCGTGATCGGCCCGAAGACCAAGGGTCTGGTGCTCAACACGCCCAACAACCCGGTCGGCACGATGCTGAGCGGCAAGGTGCTTGAAGCGATCGGCGAGCTTGCTCGGGAACACGACCTGTGGGTGCTGTGCGACGAGGTGTGGGAAGGAATGGTGTTCGATGGCACACCGCACGTCTCGCCGCTGGCGGTGCCCGCGCTGGCCGAACGCGCGATCAAGGTCGGATCGGCGGGCAAGATCTTTTCGATGACCGGCTGGAAGGTTGGCTGGGCGGTCGCCGCGCCGGCGCTGGCTGCACGGATCGCCGGGCGGCATCAGTTCCTGACCTTTACCACCGCCACGCCGCTGCAATGGGCGGTGGCCGAAGCCTTTGCCTTGCCCGCAATGTGGCACCGTGAACATCTGGCCCGTTATGCGGCGGCCAAGGCGCGGCTGACCGATGGGCTGACCGCTGCTGGCTTCGCCGTGCTGCCCGCCAGCGGAACCTGGTTCGTGACCATCGATCTTGCCGCATCGGGGCTGCCTGCCGATGATGTCCAGGTGGCGGAACGGCTGGTGCGCGAGGCCGGGGTGGCTTCGATCCCGGTCTCGGCTTTTTATGCGCAGGATGCCGAGCGCGGATACCTGCGGCTGTGCTTCACCAAGGAGCCAGCGGTAATCGATTCTGCGCTGGCACGGCTGGCCGCTTTTCGCGCCGCGATCTGACCGCTTGCTTTCGCCGCGCCCGCGCCCGATTACCGGCGCCAACGGGGCAAAGGGGATTTGGCCATGGCAATCAATCCAGCGGCGCGGTTTTCGCGGGTGCCGGGCTCGGTGTGGATCGTGCTGCTCGCGCTGGTGGCGTGGGCTTTCTATGCCGGGGTCAAGACCGGCGGGTTCAACATCCCGATCGAACGGCTGCCGTGGTCGATCCTGGTGCCGGGCTTTGCATTGTTCTCATTCGTCCATTCGGTGGTCCTGCTGGGCCACAAGCGCGCGCTGCTGCTGTTTGGCCTGTGCGTGACACTGGCGTTTGCCAGCGAATATGTCGGCGAGCGGACGGGCGTGATTTTTGGGCCCTACTATTACACCGACGTGCTTGGCCCCAAGATCGCCGGGCGGATCCCGCTTTTGATCCCGTTGGCCTGGTACATGATGTTCTACCCCAGCTATGTCGTCACCAACCTGCTGGCCGAAGGGCATCCGGTGTCGCAGGGGACTGGCACGGCGTGGATCCTGTGGATCAGCGCGCTGAGCGCGCTGGTCATGACGGCGTGGGATCTGACGATGGACCCGATCATGAGCTTTCATCTCTGCACCACCGGATCGATCGATTGCCTGCCGGCCGAACTGGATGAAACGTTGATCGGGCATCCCGCCTGGGTGTGGATCAACGGCGGTGAGCACTTTGGCGTTCCGCGGCTCAACTATCGCGGCTGGCTGCTTACCGCGTTCGCGGTGTTCGTGGCCTATCGCTTGCTTGAGCGGCGGATCGATCATGCCCCCTGGCCGGGCGGGGTATCCAAGGTCATGGCGGTGCTTCCGGTGCTGGCCTATGGCTGCATGGCCATCGTCGATACCTGGCTGGGCAATCCCAAGGTCGCCGACATCCATCTCATCTCACCCTTTGCCATGGGCATTCCATTCCTGTTTGCCGGCTTCACGCTGTTTGGCCGGATTCCGGACATGCCGCTTTGGCCCCGCAAGGCACCTTAGCGATGGACTCCTAGGCAAAAATACCGTTTCCTGCGCGCGGTGGGGTCGCATCCATCTGGCATGCGGGAGATTGCGGCGTGGCCAAGACCAAGGTTGCAATACTTGGTGGCGGACTTTCGGGGCTGGTGACGGCGTTGGGCCTCACCGCGCCTGAACAGAACGATCAGTACGATATCACGATCTATCAGCTTGGCTGGCGGCTCGGCGGCAAATGCGCGACCGGGCGCAATCCCGATTTTCACCAGCGCATTCAGGAACACGGGCTGCACGTGTTCATGGGGCAATACGACAACGCCTTTGCCATGGTCCAGGCGCTTTATGCTGAGGCGGCCCGGCCTCCGTTTCCCGATTGGCGCAAGGCTTACACCCAGGTTCCGGCGATGAGCCTGATGGAGGAAGTGGACGGCACCTGGATCCCGTGGGTGATCGAAGCGCCGGTGTTCCCCGGCACGCCCGGGATCGATCCGCCGCCATCGATCTTCAAGCGCATGTTCCAGTTCCTCGGCTGGATCATGAAGCAGCTTGAAGGGCCGCACGCCGAACATTTCGCTGGCCCGGCCGATGGGGCCGCGCCATGGTGGCGGCGCGCGCTGCACTGGCTGCTGGCGCTGATCGGACGCGGGGTTGAACATGCCGCGATTGCGCTGCTGCGCGATGCGATGGCGTTGGTGGACCGGCTCGATCCCGATCCGGTGACCCACACCAAGGCGCAGCACAATGCGCTGGCCGATCTCCTCCATGAACTGCGCGTGGTGATAAATCGCACGATCGGCCATCTCGTGGCCGGCAACACCGAACTGAGGCGGCTGTGGATCGTGATCGATCTGGGGGTTTCAAGCCTGATCGGCGGGCTGCGCGATGGCCTGCTGCTCGATCCCGCGGCCAATATCGATGCGGTCAACCGGCGCGATTACAAGCAGTGGCTGATGGCGCACGGGGCCGATGCGATGACCGCCAATTCGGCGCTGGTGCGGGCGCTTTATGATCTGATTTTCGCCTATCCCGAAGGCGATTGGCAGGGCAGCGGCGATTGCGAAGCGGGCACCATGTTCCTCAGCCTGATGAACACCGCGACCTATCAGGGCTCGATCATCTGGAAGTTCAACACCGCCACCGGCGATCTGGTGATCGAACCGCTGTATCAGGTGCTCAAAGCGCGCGGGGTCAAATTCGAATGGTTCAGCAGGATTGATGAGCTGACGCCAAGTCCTGCAGGCGATGCGATCACCTCGGTTACGATCGGGCGGCAGGTCGAACTGGCGAACGGGGCTTACGATCCGCTCTATCCGCTCGCCAGTGGCCAGCTGGTCTGGCCCGATCGGCCGCTCTACGATCAGATCAAGGGCGGCGCTGCGCTCAAGGCCAGCGGGGCCGATCTCGAATCGAAATGGACCACCTGGCCCGATGCCTTGCCGCCGCGCGTGCTTCAGGCCGGGGCCGACTATGACCTGCTGGTCCTCGCCATTCCGCCGGGCGCGCACCGCGATATCTGCGCCGGACTGATTGCCCAGAAGAGCGCCTGGCAAGGCTATATCGCGGCGGTGCAGACGGTTGCCACGCAAAGCCTGCAGACCTGGACCACAGTTGATGAAAAGGACATGGGCTGGGATCATCCGGCCATGGTCGGCGGGTTTGATGCTTCCAATCTCAATTCGTGGGCCGACATTTCCGAAGTGCTGGCGACCGAGGAATGGCCGCATGCGATGGGGGTCAAAGGCGAACAGATCTTTTGCGGCCCCTTGCCGTGCCCGCCCTATCCCCCGCCCAAAAGCGACACCGCTTACCCGCAGCAAGCGCAGGCCATGGCCGATCAATCGATACACGAATTCATCGATGGCAAGGCCGCTGATTTCTGGCCGGCGCGGTTCGGCAAGGGCGGGCCCAAGGCGGGCACGCTGGCCGCAACCTACAGCCGCGTGAACATCGATCCGGGCGAGCGCTATACGCTGAGCGTGACCGGATCGAGCCAGGCGCGGCTGCGCACCGATGGCTCGGGCTATGTCAACCTGTACCTGACCGGAGACTGGATCCAGAACGGCCAGAACCTCGGCTCGTTCGAAGCGACCACCGTTTCGGGGATGCTCGCCAGCCGGGCGATTTCGGGTTTTCCGAACACGATAATCAGGCTGGATGCGGCGCGCTTTTCGATCGTGCGCAAGGCGGCGGGCACGCTGCCGCGCTATGTCGATTATGCCGGACAAGTGACCTTCCCGGGCGAGATCGAGCTGGGCCAGACGCGGATGTGGGCGTTCCTGCTCAAAGGCGATCAGGCGAAGATGGCCGCGTGGTGCGAGGCGATGTTCGATACGCCCAGCCACAGCGCGGTGCAGGTCTTGCCGCTGTCATCGTATCTGATGATGAGCGTGGTCGATATCGGCGTGGGCCGGTTTGCCGATGCCCCGCAGATGGGCTGGTCGCGCGAGCGCGAGCTGACCTTCTGGATCCCGGTGGTGCGCGTGGCCGATCAGGACGGGATGAAGGTCGCCAGCAAGTTCTATATGGCGATGCCCTATCTGGTGCTCGATAATCCGGTGGCGATCGCCTCGGGGCGCGAGATCTTCGGCTATATGAAGCAAGCCGGGCGGATTGCCTGTCCGGGCGATCCGGGCAACCCATCGAACCTGGCAGTCGATCTGTTCGCCACCAAGACTTTCGGGCCAGATAGCGAGGAACAGTATCAGCGCCTGCTCGATCTGACCCCGACCGGCGGGTCGCATCCGCTGGATGAGGCCGTGCGCGGCTTCGAAGGGGGGGCAAAGGCGCTCTGGTCGCGGCTCACCGGCGATGCGCAGACTTGGTATCCCAGCCTGAAACTGGGCGAGGATTTGCTCGGTGATGTGCTGGGGCGGCGCATCCCGCAGCTGTTCCTCAAACAATTCCGCGATGTCGCCGATGGCACGCGGGCCTGCTACCAGGCGATCACCGAGGCGCCCGGCCATGTTGCGCGGTTTGACAGCATACCGCAGCTTGCCGAATACGACATGGTGCTCCACGCGCTCGATTCCTCGCCCATCGCGGCACAATTGGGGATCGCCCCGCAGCAGCGGGTGCGCGGGGCGGAATTCGTCTATGACATGACGATCGCGCCCGGCACCGTGCTGTGGCAGGCCTAGGGTAAGCGCAGTGGGACAGATCTTCCTTTCCTACAACCGCGAGGATCAGACCGTCGCCCGGCTGTTTGCCGAAGGGTTCCAGCGCGCCGGGCTTGACGTCTGGTGGGATGTCACGCTGCGCTCGGGCGAGGCCTATGACGAGGTAACCGAAAACGCGCTGCGCCGGGCCCGGGCCGTGGTGGTGTTGTGGTCCCCGCGCAGCGTGGTCTCGCGCTGGGTGCGCGCCGAAGCGACGCTGGCCGATCGCAACAAGACGTTTGTCCCGGCGATGATCGCGCCGTGTGAACGCCCGATCATGTTCGAACTGACCCAGACCGCCGAACTGGCGCACTGGCAGGGCGATGATGCCGATCCGGTCTGGCGCGGGTTTGTTGACGATGTGCGCCGCTTTCTGGCGGTTGAAGCCGATCCGCCGCTGCAACCGGTTGCCCTCACCGACGGGCCCTCTTCGCCGCCAGCGCTGCGCCGCGGCAAGCATGGCGAGGCCCCCAGCCTTGCGGTGCTGCCGTTCGCCAACCGCTCGGGGCTTCCCGAAGATGACGTGTTCTCGCTTGGCATGGTCGAGGACATCATCGACGCGCTATCGCAGGGGGTGAGCCTGCGCGTCATAACCTCTTCGGCCACCGCGCGGTTCCGCACCGGGGCAATTCCCGACTTGCCGGCGATGGCCCGTGACCTTGGCGTGCGCTATGTGATGGAAGGCAATGTCCGCCGCGCTGGCAGCGTGCTGCGGGTCACCGCCCAGCTGGTCGAAGCGGACGGCGGCGAGATCCTCTGGACCCAGCGGTTTGAACGCTCCATTTCCGAACTTGCCGACCTGCAGGAAGACCTGGTGGTCGAAGTTTCGGCGCACCTGCACAGTCAGGTAGAGCGGCTTGAAATGGCGCGCGTGCTGAAGAAGCCGCATGACCTGACGGCGTGGGAATGCGTCACCCGGGCCAGCGCGGCGTTTCGCAACATCACCGGTGAAACGCTGCTCCAGGCGCTTACCGAGGCCCAGCGCGCGGTCGAGATCGCGCCCGATTACGGCCTCGCCCATGCGATGCTCGCCGATGCGGCGGCGACCATTTACATGTGGACCCAGCCTGACGATCCCGCCCAGATCGCCCAGATCCGCAGCGCGATCGACACCGCCCTCGCGCTCGAGCCGGACAACGCGACGGTGCTGGCCCACGTGGCCGAGGCTTACAATTACATCGGCCGCCCGGACGAGGCGCTGGCACTGGCCGATCGCGCCCGCCAGCGCAGCCCAAGCTGCGGTCTGGCGCATTATGTCGCGGCGGTCGCCGAGACCTTGCGCAACAGAATCGAAAACGCTGCGCGCGATTTTGACGAAGAGCTGCGCGCCGCGCCGGGATCGCACACCCTGTTTGCATCGTGGACCTGGCGCGGCAGCGGCGCGTTGCGCCAGCGTGAATGGACCGCCGCGCATAACCACTATGATACCGCGCTGCGGCTCAATCCGATGACCACCGGCGCCTTGATCGGCCACCTGATCGCGGCGCATGGGCAGGACGATCTGCCGGCAGTTGCAAGATACTTCGCCAAGCTGCGCGAATATGATCCGGTGACGCCGCTGGAAACCTGGCAGCGCTGCATGACGCGGTGGTTCGTGAATTGCCCGCATGCGGACGAATTGTCTGCGCGGCTGACCGATGGCTGGCGAATCGGCGAAGCGGCCTGACCGCCCCGTCCCGGCGGAACGCTGGCACCTGCACTATTCGAACATCAGGTACTTATCACGCGACGACGCTCCGCCTGCGCAAGCGTGGCGAATTTGTGGAAAATCGCCAGTGATGTGACGGTCGCTGACGAAGTACGACAATGGCTCTTTCGCTTACCTTGCCCATTTTCAAAACTAGGGTATGCTCTGATTCGAGATCTGGCGGGACAAGGAGCAAGTCGATGGCGTGGGATTTTGAAACGGACCCGGAATTTGCCGAAAAGCTTGACTGGATGGACGAATTCGTCCGCGAAAAGGTTGAGCCGCTGATCTTCCTGGGGGTCCATCCCTATGATGTGAAGAACCCCAAGCGAAACCAGCATGTCCGGCCCTTGCAGCAAGAGGTGAAGGATCAAGGGCTGTGGGCCTGCCATCTGGGTCCGGAGCTGGGCGGGCAGGGCTATGGTCAGGTCAAGCTGGGCCTGATGAACGAAATTCTCGGCCGCTCGGCCTTTGCCCCGATCGTGTTCGGCTGTCAGGCGCCCGATACCGGCAATGCCGAAATCATCGCCCACTACGGCACTGATCAGCAGAAGCAGCGTTATCTCGAGCCGCTGCTCAACAACGAAATCGTCTCGGCCTTTTCGATGACCGAGCCGCAGGGCGGATCGGACCCGACCACTTTTGTCACCAGTGCGGTGGAAACCGCTGACGGCTATGTGATCAACGGCGAAAAGTGGTTTTCCACCAACGGCAAGTGGGCCGATTTCCTGATCGTCATGGCGGTCACCGATCCCGATCATCCGCCGCATGGCCGGATGAGCATGTTGCTGGTGCCGGCCGATACCCCGGGGGTCGAAATCATCCGCAACGTCGGCGTCTATGGCGGACGCGAAGGGTCGGAAAGCTATATCCGCTACACCGATGTCCACGTTCCAAAGGATGCTTTGCTGGGCCAGCGCGGCGGGGCCTTTGCAATCTCGCAGACCCGGCTGGGCGGCGGGCGGGTGCACCATGCGATGCGCACCGTGGGCAGCTGCAAGCGTGCGCTCGATCTGATGTGCCGCCGCGCGGTCAGCCGCAAGACCCGGCACGGGGTAATCGCCGACTATCAGAGCGTGCAGATGCAGATTGCCGACAGCTATATCGAGCTGGAGCAGTTCAAGCTGTTCGTGCTCAAGACCGCGTGGATGATCGACAAGTACCAGGACTACCGCATGGTGCGAAAGGACATCGCCGCGATCAAGGCGCTGATGCCCAAAGTCTATCACGATATTGCCGCCCGCGCACTGCACATCCACGGATCGGTTGGCGTCTCGGACGAAATGCCTTTTGCCGGGCAGATCATCGCCAGCTTCGTGATGGGCATCGCCGATGGCCCGACCGAGGTCCACAAGGT
>NZ_JANOWI010000049.1:0-63988 GCF_031417815.1 Novosphingobium sp.
TAAGGTACCCTGAGGGTGGTCGGGCCGGGGGAGCGGGCCGGTGTTGACTGCAGAAGAGAGCTCTAGCCGCGCGCGCCGAACAAGGCCGACCCGACGCGGACGTGGGTGGCGCCCATCATCACCGCCACTTCGAAATCGCCCGACATGCCCATCGAGCGCCCGGCGAGGCCGTGATCGGCGGCCAGCTTGTCAAGCAAGGCAAAGAACGGCGCGGCCTCGATCCCCGCTGGCGGCACGCACATCAGGCCGATCACCGGCAACGCCGCATCGCGCGCCTGCGCCAGCAGCGCGGGCAGTTCGGCAATCGCGCAGCCGCCTTTCTGCTCCTCGGCACCGATATTGACCTGGACGAAGCACGGCACCTGCCTGGCGGCCTTGTCCATCGCCTTGGCCAGCGCGGTGACCAGGCTGGGCCGGTCGAGCGCGTGGATGCAATCAAACAGCGCGGCGGCTTCATCGGCCTTGTTCGATTGCAGCTGGCCGATCAGGTGCAGTTCAAGGCCGGGATGCCGTTCACGCAGCGCGGGCCATTTGTCCGCCGCTTCCTGCACGCGGTTTTCGCCGAACGTGCGTTGGCCCGCCAGGATCAGCGGGGCGATGGCCTCGGCCGGATGGGTCTTGCTGACCGCGATCAGCGTCACCTCTTCGGTTTTGCGCTGGGCCACTTTGGCCGCATGGGCGATGCGGGCGTGGACATCGGCGAGCAGGACGGCTGGATCGGTCATGGCGCGGTGCTATAGCCAAGTGGTGCCGCGTTTGAAGCCCCTGCCTGCAATCTGGCTGTTCAGCGATGCCCGCAATGCTGCCGGGCTTGGTGCAGCGTTGCGCCGCCTGCCGCGCGGGAGCGGGTTGGTATTCCGCCATTATCACCTGAACGAGCGCGAAAGACGCGCCGAATTCGTGCGTTTGGCGCGGTTGGCGCGGGCCTGCGGCCACGTGGTGGCGCTGGCCGGCAGCAAGGCCCTGGCCCGCCGCTGGGGTGCGAATCTGGCCTATGGTCCGCGCGGTGATCTCGTCCCGGTCCATTCGCTGCGCGAGATTGGCCGGGCCGGGCAGGCACAGGCCGTAGTGCTGTCTCCGGTCTATCTGACCCGCTCGCACCCCGGCGCGGTCAGCTTGGGTCCGTTGAAATTCCGCATGCTGGCGGCGCGAGCCAAGGCGCCCGTGATTGCGCTTGGCGGAATGAACGCAGCCACCGCGCTGCGGCTCAAATGGCGGCACTGGGGTGGGATCGATGCCTTTTTGCGGCAAACCGAATCCTTGGAATCCTAAGGATTCTTGACGGCGAGTCATGGCAAGGCGCATAACGCCTGACCAGACCAGGGGAGCAACAGGCACATGGCCACACGACCGACTTCGGCCAGCCATCGCGGCGCGCGCGTCAATTGGCGTGCGGCGATGAAGCGCGCCGCGCGGCGCAGCGCCGAAATCGGCGGTGCGGCGGCGCTGCTGGGGGCGATGGTGTTCCTTGCTCTCGCGCTGGTATCCTATCACCAGACCGATCCTTCGGCTTCGACTGCCGCAGGCGGTCCGGTGCTGAACTGGATGGGCGGGGCCGGGGCCTGGGTGGCCGAACGCGCGCTGTTTCTGTTCGGCTGGATTTCGGTGCTGTTCCTGCCGCTGCTTTATGTCTTCGCGCGCAAGCTGTGGCGCTTCGTCGAAGAAGAAGACCTCGATCTGCCGCATGCCGACCATGCCTGGTGGCGCCCGATCGGGCTGCTGCTGTTCGCCATGGCGCTGATCGCCAGCACGATCGCACTCGCCATTCCCAGGGGCGGCGATGCCTATCCGGCAGGCTGGGGCGGTGTTGCCGGGCTGCTTGGCGCTGGCGCGGTGCATTGGCTGGCCGCTTTCGCTGGCGAAGGTTTCGCCTGGGTCGTCACGGTGCTGGCGGGCCTGGTGATGCTGGCTGCCGGGGCATGGATCGCGGGCCGGGTGTTTGCGATCGACTGGGCCAGCCTGATCACCCTGCCGGGCTTTCTGCGCCGCGCGCCGCGGACCGACCTCAGCGACGGCGATTTCATTTCCACCGCCGCGCCGCGCGCCAGAAAAGACCATGGCCAGCCGGTTCAGCCGCTTGCCGCTGCGCGCCGGGCCCCTGAAATCACCGATCCGGCCCGGGCCGCGCGGCCCGCGCAGCCCGGCGCCACCGCCGTGCGCCAGCGCGATCTGTTCGATGCCTATCGGCTCCCCTCGCTTGATCTGCTGCGCGATCCGCCGCCCGCCTCGCAGCAAAAGATCGACAAGCTGGCGCTGGAGCGCAACGCCCGCCTGCTCGAAACCGTGCTCGACGATTTCAACGTCAAGGGCACGATCGATGCGGTGCGCACCGGCCCGGTGGTGACGATGTACGAGCTGGAACCCGCGCCCGGCACCAAGGCCAGCCGGGTGATCGGCCTGGCCGAAGATATCGCCCGCAACATGAGCGCGATTTCGGCGCGCATCTCGTCGATCCCCGGGCGCACGGTGATGGGGATCGAACTGCCCAATGCCGATCGCCAGACGGTCAGCTTCAAGGAACTGGTCGCCTGCGAAAAGTTCGCCAATTCGAAGGCCCAGTTGCCGATCATTCTGGGCAAGGATATCGCCGGCGAACCGATCGTCGCCGATCTGGCGACCATGCCGCACTTGCTGGTGGCGGGCACCACCGGCTCGGGCAAGTCGGTCGGGCTCAACTGCATCCTCTTGTCGCTGCTCTATCGGCTGACCCCGGCGCAATGCCGGCTGATTCTGGTCGATCCCAAGGTGCTCGAACTCAAGAGCTACGACGATATCCCGCACTTGCTCTCGCCGGTTGTCACCGAACCTGCCAAGGCGGTGCGCGCGCTGAAATGGGCGGTCGAGGAAATGGAGCGGCGCTATCGCCAGATGAGCGAGCTTTCGGTGCGCAACATCACCGGTTTCAATGAAAAGGTCACCGGGGCGATCGCCAGGGGCAAGCCATTGGGCCGCCGGGTCCAGATCGGCTTCGATCCCGAAACCGGCGGGGAATTGTTCGAGGAAACCCAGCTCGATTACCAGGTGCTGCCGCAGATCGTGGTGATCGTCGATGAACTGGCCGATCTGATGGTCACCGTGGGCAAGGAAGTCGAAGTGCTGATCCAGCGGCTGGCGCAGAAAAGCCGCGCGGCGGGCATCCACCTGATCATGGCCACCCAGCGCCCCTCAGTCGACGTGATTACGGGCGTGATCAAGGCTAACCTGCCGACCCGGATTTCGTTCGCGGTGACCAGCAAGATCGACAGCCGCACGATCCTGGGCGAACAGGGCGCCGAACAGCTGCTGGGTAAGGGCGACATGCTCTACAAACCCGCCAGCGACGCGATCAAACGCGTCCACGGCCCGTTCGTTTCGGACGAGGAAGTCGAACAGATCGCCGATTTCTGGCGCGCCCAAGGCACGCCAGAATACGTCGATAGCGTGACCGAAGAGCCCGAAGACGGAAGTTTCGGCTTCGATGATCTGGATGCCACCGCATCGGACAGCCCGGACGAACGCAAGTATCGTCAAGCTTGCCAGATCGTGTTCGAAAGCCAGAAGGCCAGCGCCTCGTGGCTCCAGCGCCAACTTGGCGTGGGCTACAACACCGCCGCCAAATGGGTCGAGCGGATGGAGGGCGATGGCTTCGTCGGCCCGGCCAACCATGTTGGCCGGCGGGATATCTACCGCGACAAGGACGGCAGCCCGCTTTAGCGCCAGTCTTGCCCCTTGCGCGCTTCGTTCATCATGTGTGTGCTGGCTGCGTCAAAAGCCGCGAAATTCGGCGACAAAGAATTCCGTGCTGTTTGCAGCAAAGATCATGTTGGCATCTGGCATGCTGTGCCATTCGGCCTTCCAAAACCTGAAATCGCCGCGGGTGATTTTGATCCGACGAACCAGCATTCCCATGGCCGGATCACAGCCTGTCGCAAAGTCGTAAGCTTGCCTTAGTGCAAGCTGGAATCGCGCGATGGTGGTCGGCGTCATCTTGAGCAATTCAACCTTCAATTTAAGATCGGGGACCATTTCAAGGATGAGCCGCAATGTGTTGGCTTCGCCCCAGTTAGGCCCGCTGTCAGCTTCGTCCTTAAACATTGGCCGGCATTCCTTTTAACGAGATCGCCCAACACGCTTACTTCGGTTATTCGCCCCCCAATGCTCTGCGAATCGCTTGATAGCCGAAAAACAGACGACCTTCAATAGCATGTCACCGATATGACGCATGGAGGTGGTGAATACTGGCTTCCAGATGCGCGATGAAGTGTCTTATACGTGCGCTATGAGGCACGCAAGGTAGTTGCGTATTGCGCTTCAACCGCTTAATGTCGACCTTTCACGCGCCACGCGAATGTGCGGCATGTCGAAATTTGGAGGCCATCGAACCTATGGGAGCCAGACTATGAGCACCAAAGTTAACCCCAAAAAGACCTTACGTTCTGCTGGGCGAACAAATGGTCCAGACATCGCAATTGACGAGTTGGATGCAACCGCTAGCGCTCGGATAAACCTCATCCTCCCTGGAATGCAAAACGCAACCTTGAACGCGTTGGTCGCCCAAACTGGTTTGCCACGAACTGAAATCGTCAGGCACGCGATTGCTTTGCTTGGGGTTGCAATGAAGGGGCGAAGCAAGGGTTTGGAGCTTGCCATGGTTGATGCGCGTGACAATGTCGTTTCGCATATAGCGTCAGCACTTTAGCGCTGTACTTCGCGCTTGGCACCTAGCCGCACCAACAAATCCGCCCGGCCCGGCAATTCCGTAAGGATCCAGCGGGTCAGGCGTTCGTAGTGCTGGATGAAGCGCGCGATTTCGGGCGGGTCCATGGCGCGCGGTGCGGCGGCGGTGCGCAAGACTTGCTCCTGCTCCTCGCGCCACTTGGCCACCACGTCCCAGCCCGGCGCGGCGAGCAGGATCAGCAGGTCGATCCGGCCAAACAGGTCCTGATAGGCACCGGCCAGGGCGGCGTTGGCATAGCCGCGCCAGATCGCCTCGCGATCCTCAGCGGCTTCCAGTGCGTTGATCGGTTCGATCAGCGCAACTTGGCCCTGCGGCCTGGCCCCAACGCACCAGCCTTCCAGCAGCAGCACCTGCGTACCGCGCGGCGCGCAGGTCCAGTCAGCTTCATCCGCGCGATCATCGCGGCCCTTGTCGAAGCGCGGTAGCTTCGCCGGTTCGCCGCGATCGAGCGCCGCAATCGTGGCCATGCCGAGCGCCACATCATGCGTGCCGGGGACGCCGCGCGTAGCCAGCAGCGGGTGGACATCGCGCGCCAGCTGCGCCCGCTCGGCCCGCCTCAGGTAAAGATCATCGAGCGATAGCGCGGCGCAGGCTGTTCCTTGCTGGTTCAATCTGGCCGCCAGCGCCGCGACCAGCGTCGACTTGCCGCTCCCTTGCGCCCCGCAGATACCGACCACGAGCAGGCCCGTATGCTGCGCCGCCGCAGCGGTGATCCGGCGGCAGAGCAGGTCAAGCAGGTGCGGGTCGGGTCCGGCCATGTGGGCGATCCTAGCGCAGGGCCGCGCCCCTGCACATGGCCTGCACCGAAAAGGCTTGGCCCGCTCAACGCCTGCCCCATCCGTGCTGCTTGGCCGCCAATGCAAGACCGCAAGGTCAACAGGGAGGACAGACGTGATGCAAATGCTGGCCACGCGGCGCTGGGATGGCTCGCTGCTGCTCAAGATCGCTCTTGCGGCGGGCCTGGTGGCGCTGGGCGATACAGTGTTCTGGCGCTGGGAGCAGGTCGGCGGGGTGCAGGGGCTGTTCGGCCTGGGTCTATGCCTTGCGCTGCTGGCCGGGCGACCGGCAGTGCGGCGCGATAGGCGCGCGCTGGTGGCGCTTGGCGCGGCCGTGCTGTTCGCCTGCGCGCTGGTCTGGAACCCCGGCGCGCTCGCCTTCGTGCTGTTCTGGATCGCGATCGGGATGGCCACGCTGCTGCCCGCAACCGCCCGGTTCGATGATGGCTGGCGCTGGTTCCAGCGGCTCTGGGCGCATGGTTTCAAAGCGCTGTTCGGCCCGCTGATCGACCTGACGGTCCTCGGCAAGGTCCGCCGCAAACGACCGACGGGGCAAATGGGCCTGCGCCGGGTGATCCCGCTGCTGGCCTTGCCGCTGGCGGGCGGGGCGCTGTTTGTCACGCTGTTTGCCCAGGCCAACCCGGTGATCGCGGCGCTGCTGGCCGCGCTGAGCCTGCCCGCCTTCGATTGGGACCTGCTGCCGCGGATGATCACCTGGGGGGTGTTCGCGCTGTTTGCCTGGGGTGTGCTGCGCCCGCGCCCGCCGCGCCGCCTGCTCGGTACGCTGGATGCCACCGGCGATGTCACGCTGCCGGGCTTCTCGCTGGCCTCGATCACGCTTTCGCTGGCGGTGTTCAACGCGCTGTTTGCGGTGCAGAACCTGATGGATATGGCCTATCTTTCGGGCGCCGCCGCGCTGCCGCAAGGGATCACGCTGGCCGACTATGCCCACCGCGGCGCCTATCCGCTGGTTGCCACCGCGCTGCTCGCCGCGCTGTTCGTGTTGGTTAGCTCGCGCCCCGGTTCGAGCACCGCTGCCAGCCCGCTGGTGCGCTGGCTGGTCGCCGTCTGGATCGCGCAGAACGTGGTGCTGGTGTTCAGCGCGGCCTGGCGCACCTGGGACTATGTTCAGGCCTATTCGCTGACGACCTTGCGGATCTCCGCGCTGCTGTGGATGGCCTTGGTGGCGGTGGGACTGGTCTTGGTGCTGGTGCGGATGCTGCACGCCAAGCCGCTGAGCTGGCTGATCAATGCCAACCTGGCCAGTGCAGGTTTGCTGCTCAGCGTGGTCAGCTTCGTCGATCTCGGCGCAGTCTCGGCCAGCTGGAACGTGCGCCATGCCCGCGAAATCGATGGCGACGGCGCGCAACTGGACCTGTGCTATCTGCAACGGCTTGGCCCGGCAGCATTGCCTGCACTGGACCACCTGGCACAGCACCAGCCGTCATGGCCAGCCGTGTCCGGACTGCGCGCGCAGGCTCAGGCGCGCAGCGAAAGCGATATCAAGTACCACTGGTGGACGCTTGCAGGCCAGCTGCGCCTCGGCCGCTCGCTTGCGCTTGGCAAGGCCACCTATCCCGATACCTTTGGAGTAGGTTGCAATGCAAATGATCTGCGCGATTGACCTTGCCCCCACTTCGGCGACAATGGCCGCGATGACCCGCACCGTGCTCCTCGTCGATGATGATCCGCATATCCGCGAAGTGCTGGCCTTTGCGTTCGACAAGGCCGGGTTCGCGGTGCGCACGGCGGGTGACGGCGAAGAAGCGCTGAGCGACGCCGCGCGCCATGCCCCCGATCTGGTGGTGCTGGATATCAACATGCCGCGGATGGACGGGCTGGAAGTTTGCCGCCGCCTGCGCAGCCAGGGCGATGTGCCGGTGCTGTTCCTGTCCAGCCGCGACGATGAATTTGACCGGGTCTTGGGGATCGAGCTGGGTGCCGACGATTATGTGGTGAAGCCGTTTTCCCCGCGCGAAGTTGTGGCGCGGGCCAATGCGATCCTGCGCCGCTCCGGCCGCGCCGATGCCGCCCCCGCGGCCGGAGCGGCGGGCACAGTCGAAAAAGGCCTGCTCAGCCTCGACATCGAGGGCTGGGTGGCGCGCTGGCAGGGGGACGAAGTGGCGTTGACCGTTAGCGAGTTCAACCTGGTCCGTGCGCTGGCCGGGGCACCGGGGCGCATCCTCAGCCGCGACCAGCTGATCGACCAGCTCCACGGCCCCGGCTTTGCCATCACCGATCGCACGATCGACAGCCACATCCGCAACATCCGCCGCAAGTTCGGCGAGGTCGGCGCGCACGATGTGATCGAAACCCGCGCCGGGGTCGGCTACCGGCTGGGCCCTTGCAGCGGTGGTTCGGGCACCGGGGGCGCCAAATCCGGCGGCTGATTGCCAGCATGCGGCGCACCGCGCGGCGGGTCTGGCCGGTCCCGCGGCTGCGCTGGTTGCTGCTGGCGGTGCTGGTCTTCGCCGCGGCCTTGCCGGGCCTCGCGGCGCTGAGCCTGCGGGTCTACGAAAACGCACTGGTGCGCCGCACCGAGGCCGAGGTTTCGGCGCAGGCCGCCGCACTTGGCGCAGCCACCGCGCTGCTTTGGCCGGGCGCGCCGCCCGCTGCCGCGCCGCCGGCCAATGCGGTGATCCCGCGCGAGGAGGGGCGGCTCGACCCCTACGCCGCCGCGTTCGCCACCGGGATCGACTTGCGCTCTACCCCGATCCTGCCCGAACGTCCGCGCGCGGCCCGCGCCGCGCTGCTGCCTGATCCCGCCGCGCTTGAAGCGGCGCGGCGGATCGCCCCGGCGCTGGCTGAGACCAAGAACTCGACCTTGGCCTCGATCGTCTTGCTAGACCGTGAAGGAACCATGGTGTCCGGCCCGCAGGTTGGCTTTTCGCTGGGCCGGCTGACCGAGGTCAAAGCGGCGCTGGCCGGCGGCTCGCAAACCGTGATGCGCTATAACTCCAGCTACCGGCGCGGCTGGCTGCTCCACTGGCTCAGCCCGGCGACTGATATCCGCCTGCACCATGCCCGCGCGATTACTGTGGGCGGGCAAGTGGTCGGCGTGGTGCTGGTCTCGCGTTCGCCCAGCGCCCTTTTCCGGGGGATGTGGGAGGACTGGGGCAAGATCGCCTCTGGCGTAATCGTGATTTTCGGCCTGCTGCTGGGTATCGCCGCGGTGCTGGCCCGCGCTATCGTCGTGCCGGTCGAACGCCTGTCCGCCGCCACCCGCGCGCTGGCGCAGGGCCGCAGCGCCAGCCTGCGTCCGCCGACGCTGGAAGTACGTGAGATCCGCAGCCTCAATGCCGATTTCGCGGCGATGGCCGATGCGATCAACCGACGCAGCCGGTACCTGCGCGATTTCGCCGCCAGCCTCAGCCACGAATTCAAGACGCCGCTGGCCGGCATTCGCGGCGGGATCGAACTGCTGCAAGACCACGGCGCGACGATGAGCGACGCGGAACGCGCCAAATTCCTCTCCAACATCGAAGGCGATGCCGACCGCCTTGCGCGCCTCGTCAGCCGCCTGATGGAACTCGCCCAGGCTGACATGGGGGCCGACATGGCCCGCGCCGGTGATCAATCCCGCGCCGCCCTTCCCGCCGTGCTTGCCCGCCTGACCAGCGCCCACTCCACCGCGCATTTCGCGGTTACGGCCACGATCGAGCCCGACTATCCCGCGCTCGCCATCGAGGAAGAAGCGCTCGAGACCGTGCTCGCCACGCTGATCGAGAACGCCCGCCAAGCGGGTGCCTCCGCGCTGGCCATCACCACCGGTCACCGCGGCCGTTTTGCCTCAATCGCGTTGACGGATAATGGCCCCGGCGTGCCCGAGGCTGACCGGGTGAAGGTGTTTGACCCGTTCTTCACCTCACGCCGCGAAGACGGCGGCACCGGGCTCGGCCTGCCGATCGCACGGGCGCTGGCTGAAGGGCGCGGGGGATCGCTGGAGCTTGGCGAGACTGGCGCCGGGGCGTGTTTTGTGCTGACCTTGCCGGTGGCAGGCTAGCCGATTGGGGAGAGGAACATCATGGCGTTGCAAGAAGCCGGATCTGCACTGCGCTGGCAAGTAGGCGACGTTGCCATTACCCGCATCGTCGAGATGCCGATGCGGGTGAAAGTCGGTGAGGACGCGGCCTTCCTGCCCGTGGCCACAGTGGAGGCATTGCGCCGTCACCCCTGGCTCTATCCCGATTTTGTGTCCGAGGCTGACGAACTGCTGCTGTCGATCCATGCGCTGCTGGTCGAAGCGCCGGGGCTGCGGCTGGTGGTCGATACCTGTATCGGCAATGACAAGCCGCGCGGCTTTCTTGGCGGCAATTCGCTGTCTACGCCGTTCCTGGACAACCTGGCCGCGGCCGGGTGGCAGCGCGAAAGTGTCGATATGGTGGTCTGCACCCACATGCATGTCGATCATGTCGGCTGGAATACCATGCTCGACGGGGACAACTGGGTGCCCACGTTCCCCAATGCCCGTTATCTGTTTGCCCAGGCCGAATTCGATCACTGGATGGCCTTTGACGAGGACAATCAGCGCCAGATCATGGCGGATTCGGTACAACCGATCATTGATGCCGGGCTGGCGCAATTTGTCGCGCTCGATCACCGGCTGTCAGACGAAGTGCGGCTTATCCCCACCACCGGGCATACCCCGGGCCATGTCAGCGTGATGATCGAATCGCAGGGCCAGCGCGCGGTAATCACCGGCGATATGTCGCACCATCCCTGCCAGTTGCCCTATCCCGATTGGTCGCCCAATTTCGATACCGATCAGGCCGCTTCAGCCCGGACCCGCTGGCAGCGCTTCGGGGAATGGGCAGACGGCGAATTTCTGGTGATCGGCACGCACTATGCTGCGCCCACTGCGGGCAGAATCCGGCGCGAAGGCGCAGCCTTCCGGTTTGAGCTTTAACTCCCCACCGGATAACCGCGCCAGCGCTTGATCCGCCGGATCGCAAAGGCAGAGCGCATCGCGGAGACGCCGGGCAGCGCGGCGAGACAATCGCGGTGGATGTGGTCGTACTGTTCGAGGTCCTTGGCCGCCACGCGCAGCAGGTAATCGGCCTGTCCGGCCATCAGGTGGCAATCGAGGATCTCGTCAAAATCGGCCACCGCGCGCTCGAACCGCTCCATCGCCTCGCGGCTCTGGCTGGTCAGCGTGATCTCGACGAAGGCCTGCAGCTTGAGGCCGAGCGCGTGGGGATCGATCTGCGCAGCATAGCCGGTGATCACGCCGCTTGCCTCCAGCACCTTGATCCGCCGGTGGCAGGCTGAAGCCGATACGCCCGCCAGCTCGGCGAGGTCAGCGATCGAGCGCGACGAATCCTTCTGGAGCGCTTCGAGTATCAGCACATCATTACGGTCCACGGCAAATAATCCCGATACTGGTAGATAATCCGGGAAATATCACCGCAGAGACGCGATGCATAGGTAAAGATTGGTGAAACATTCGCCGCGCTCGCGCGTATTCTCTACGCCAGAACAAGGAGCACTCCATGCGCGTTGGTACCGTCAAGGAAATCAAGAACCACGAATACCGCGTGGGCCTGGCCCCGGAAAGCGTGCGCGAGCTGGTCAGCCACGGGCACGAAGTCTGGGTCGAAACCGGCGCCGGGCTCGGCATCGGCGCCGATGACAAGGCCTATGCCGCGGCCGGCGCGGTGATCAAGTCCGATGCCAAGAGCATTTTCGACGGCTGCGAAATGGTGGTCAAGGTCAAGGAACCGCAGGCCGGCGAGCGCGCAATGCTGCGCGAGGGCCAGGTGCTCTATACCTATCTGCATCTGGCCCCCGATCCTGAACAGACCGCCGATCTGGTCAAGTCGGGCGTCACCGCGATCGCCTATGAAACCGTGACTGGCCCGGGCGGCTCGCTGCCGCTGCTCAAGCCGATGAGCCAGGTGGCAGGCCGCATGTCGATCCAGGCCGGGGCCACCGCGCTCGAAAAGGCGCACGGCGGGCGCGGGGTGCTGCTGGGCGGGGTTCCGGGCGTGTTGCCGGGCCGGGTGCTGGTGATCGGCGGCGGCGTGGTCGGCTTCAACGCGGCGCAGATGGCGGTCGGCCTTGGCGCCGATACCACCATTCTTGATCGCGATCCCGAAGTGCTTGAACGGCTCGGGATCCACTTCGAAAGCCGCGCCAAGACGCGCTTTTCCAACCGCGCCAATATCGAACAGATGATCTGCGAGGCCGATCTGGTGATCGGCGCGGTGCTGATCCCGGGCGCCGCCGCACCCAAGCTGGTGACCAGGGACATGCTGGGCTGCATGAAGCCCGGCGCGGTGCTGGTCGATGTCGCGATCGATCAGGGCGGCTGCTTTGAAACCAGCCACGCCACCACCCACGCCGATCCGACCTATTTGGTCGATGGCATCGTCCACTACTGCGTCGCCAACATGCCCGGCGCGGTGGCGCGGACCAGCACCTATGCGCTCAACAACGTCACCCTGCCGCATGCGCTGCGGATTGCGGACCTTGGCTGGCAGGCCGCGCTGAAGGCCAATCCGTATCTGGCCGCCGGGCTCAACGTATCGGGCGGCAAGGTGACCTACGAAGCCGTCGCCGGCGAGCTGGGGTATGATTACACGCCGGTGGCCGAGCTGCTGGGATAGCAAGGACGACCTTTCGGCCCGGGCTGGGAAGTTGACACAGTTGACACTGAGTCCGCTTCTTCCAACAAGCCCTGGCAGTCGCTTTTCCGGGTTTGGTTGGCACGATTCGGGCATTCTGGACGAGCGTTGAAAATAAAAAGCCCGGTCCCTGCGCGCGGTTCGCTCACCCGTGAGATTCGCGGCGGCGCAGCGGGGGGAGAGCAAAAAGGGGCTGAAACCGGTCATGGCCCCGCAATGTCGCAGAGCGGCGCGAAGTAGGAAAACGCTTCTTTCGGCTGAAGGTTCGCGGGTCAGGACGAATTGAAGGAGAATCGTGCTCCCCCGCCCGCTTGCGGGAGGGGGCTGGGGGGTGGGTGATGCCGGTGCCGACTGGCCCACCCCTGACCCCTCCCGCAAGCGGGAGGGGGACTAGGCTTCATCCCCGAATGGCCGAAACGGCGCGGTCACATCGTCGCGCACGCGTGCCAGCCGGCCCGATGCGCGTTCGAGCATCGCCCAGGTGGTGTTCGCGCTGACAATAACCTTGCCCGCCGCATTGCGGAAATCGACCCGCCGGTCGAACCGCGCGCCGGTTGGAGCCGAGGGGATGAAAGTGGTCGCTTCCACGCTCTCGCCAAGCCCCACATTGCCGCGGTAGTCGATCGCGTGGCGGGTCACGACCCAGAAGTACTGCGCCTGATGCACGGGTGAGGCGGCGCTTTCCCAGTGGGCAACGGCGATCTGCTGGATCCAGTCGACCCAGACGGTGTTGTTGACGTGACCAAGCTCGTCGATGTGCGAGGGGGATGCGGTGAAGGTCAAGCTGTGGCGGTTGGTCATGGCCAAGGCGTAACCACTTCAGCGGCGCTGCGCCAGTTCGCCAAGCAGCGCCGCGATCCGGCGGCGAATCTGGTCAAGCGCCTCAGGATAGTGCTGGTTGACCGACGGTGTATCGCGCCAGTCGCGCAGGTCCTTCCCGCTGGCATCGAACGGCAGCGGATCAAAGAATATCACCTTGTCGGCCCAGGCGATGTCAGCCTTGGTCAAGCGGTGCAAGCGATCCCGGCGGACATCGATGCCATCGCGCACCAAGGCAGCGGCAACGTCTGCGCTCGCGCCTTCTTCGGGCTCGATCCCGCGTGATTTGACCTGCACAGCGATCCCGTGCGCCTTGGCGCTACTGCGCATAAGCTCGCGGGCAATCGGGCTTTTTACGGTCCCATGCAGGCACACGAACAGAATCCGCGGTGCCCGTTTCCCCGGTGCCCGGGCCGCGACAAGCAGTGCTGCGGACGAAAGTATTACGGCTCGGCGGGAAAACCCCGCGCTTGTGCTCTTACGCATAGCGCCTCCGGCAAATCAGCGCGCAGCATTGGGCGATTGGCCTCACCGGGAGCTGCTACAGCCCGGAGCCCAGAGGATAGTTGGCCCGGTTCCTCAACGCAAGCGCGCGCCGGATTTGTCTCACCCCTCCACCCCCAGCTGCCACAGGATGAATACAAACTCCTCGGCCGCCTCTTTCAGGCTTTCGAACCGCCCCGATTTGCCGCCATGCCCCGCGCCCATGTTGGTCTTGAACAGCAGTTCGTTGTGGTCAGTCTTCAGCTCGCGCAATCTGGCGACCCATTTGGCGGGCTCCCAATAGGTCACGCGCGGATCGTTGAGCCCGGCGGTGACCAGCATCGGCGGGTAGGCCTGCGCCCGCACCTGATCGTAGGGCGAATAGGACTGGATCAGTTCGAACGCGGCCTTGTCCTCAATCGGATTGCCCCATTCGGGCCATTCGCCCGGGGTCAGCGGCAGGGTGGCGTCAAGCATGGTGTTGAGCACATCGACGAACGGCACGTGCGCTGCCACCGCGCCCCACAGCCCCGGATCGGAATTGATCACCGCGCCCATCAGTTCGCCGCCGGCCGATCCGCCGGCAATCGCGATCCTGCCGGCCTCGGTCAGGCCGCGCGCGATCAACCCTTTGGCGACATCGACGAAATCGCCGAATGTATTGGTGCGCTGTTCCAGCTTGCCGGCCTTGTACCAGGCGCGGCCCAGATCATCCCCGCCGCGCACATGCGCGATGGCATAGGCAAAGCCGCGATCGACCAGGCTGAGCCGCGTGGTCGAAAAGCCCGGTTCCATCGCAATGCCATAGGCGCCGTAGCCATAGAGATAGAGCGGGCCGCCACCCGCGCGGTCGCGGCGCTGCATCACCGAGACCGGGATCAGCGTGCCGTCGCGCGCCGCAATCTCAAGCCGCTCGGTAACATAAAGCGAGGCATCGTACCCTGAGGGCACTTCCTGCACTTTCAGCATGGTCATGGCATGGCTGGCAACGTCGTAATCGATCACGCTGGCCGGGCTGACCATGCTTTCATACGACAGCCGCAGCACGTCCATCGCCCATTCGGGATTGTCGCCCAGCCCGGCGCTGAAGCTGGCTTCGGGAAACTGGATCGGTTCGATCCGGGCGGGATTGTCATAGTACCGCACCTCGATCCGGTCGAGTCCGCGGACCCGACCTTCGATCACGTAGAAATCGCGGAACAGGTCGAACCCGGTGAGGTAAAAATCGTCGCTACCTGCGATCAGCGTGGTCCAGGTGCCGGGATCCGCCAGCGGCGCAGTAGCAAGGCGGAAGTTTTCGTGGGTATCGTTGGTGTGGATGAACAGCGTCTGTTCGCGCAGATCGACATCGTACTCCAGGCCGGTCTGGCGCGGGCGCACCAGCAGCGGCTGGGCCAAGGGATCGGCGGCGGGAACCAGGCGGATCTCGCTGGTTTCATGATCTCCGGCGGACAGGATCAGCCACGCTTCGTTGGCGGACAGCCCGGCGCTGACGCGGAACCCCTCGTCGTGCTCCACGTAGAGCGTGATATCGCCGACGTTGGGTTGGCCCAGCCAGTGCAGGCAAACCTTGTCGGTGCGCCACTGTTCGTTGGCCGGGGTGTAGATCAGCCCCTTGTCCCCGGCGACCCAGACCAGGCTGCCCAGCGTGCCGGCGATCTCGTCAGCCAGCAACGCGCCGCTGGCAAGGTCCTTGATCCGCGCGGTGAAGCGTTCCGATCCGGTATCGTCAAACGAATAAGCCAGGCGGCTGCCATCCATCGAGATCGACAGCGCCTCAAGCCGGAAGTATTCCTTGCCCGCCGCCAGTTCGCCTTCATCAAGAATCAGCTGGTCGGCGCCGCCATCGTTTTTGGCAGCCACCGGCCTTCGCCACCATTTCTTGTATTCGGCGCCCTGTTCGAACTCGATCCAGTAGAGGTAATCGCCGTCCTTCTGCGGGACCGAAGTGTCGGCCTCCTTGATCCGCGCGCGCATCTCGGTGAACAAGGCATCGACCCGCCCCTGCTGACCGGCCATGCGGTGTTCGAACCAGGCGTTCTCGGCTTTCAGATGACCCAGCACCGCCGGATCGGTAACCTCGGGGTAGCCGGGATCGCGCAGCCAGGCGTAATCGTCGGTCACGGTGATGCCGTGGTGCGTGACGCTGAAGGGCTTTTTGGCAGCGACGGGAGGCTGGGCAAGGGATTCGTTCATCGCGCCTCACTAGGCGATTGTCGCGCCATGAAAAGCACGGCATTACTGACGGGAGGCAAAAAGCCTGGAGGAGCGGGCATGCGGATCGTTGCAGCGGGTGTGATCCTGGCGATGCTTGCCCCGGCTGGTGGGGCGATGGCACAGGTGCCTGAAAATCCGGTGCAGGAACCGTTTCGGCAGGTCTCGGTCTTCGCCTTTGCCGGTGAACCGACGCAGTGGCCCGCCTCGCCGCCCGATCTGATCCGCCGCGCTGAAGCAGTGGGCGATCCGGCCGATTGGCTTAATGAAACCGACGCACCGATCGCCGCCTGGCGCAAAACCACGCAGTCGGTCAACCTCACGCTGATCCTCGCAATCAGCGCCGAAGGCCGGGTCACTGGCTGCGCCCCCGATCTCCGTTATGCCGCGCGGTCCCCGGAATGGACTGCAGAGCTCTGCCCGCTGCTGGCCCGGCGCGCACGGCTGGTCCCGGCGCTGCGTAGCGATGGCACCCGCATGGCGGACCATTATGTGTTCGAGGCAAGCTTCCAGTATAGCACCTACCGTTCGGCGCAGAGCGGCCCACTGATTCAGGGCTATGGCTTGGCCCCCGCACCAAGTCCTTCAAGCGACTTCGACCCGCGACTCAAGGCTTGGCCGCCTTCGGGGGGCTGGCTACGCCGCGTAACGACACGACCAGTTTTCAAACTGCCGGTCGAAGCGCCCGGCGGTGCTCCGTTGGTTGGCCCAGCGATTGGCCTGATCGTCGCCGATCCCAAAAGCGGCGATCCCGAATGTCGGGTGGTGCTGTCTTCCGGCGATGCCAAGCTCGACAAGCAGGCGTGCGATTATGCGCACAAGAAGCTGAAGCCGAAGTGGGATGCGGCTGTCCGCTTTCCGGTGCGGCGCTGGCCGTTGCTGCTCAGCCCTGAAGGCAAGGGGTTCCGGGTGATCCAGCCGGATGGCAATGCCGCACGCGGCATCGGGATTGATCCTGCTGAACTGGCGCGCCTGATGGCACTGTGGCAGCCGCAAGCTATGGGCACCCAGATGGTGCGGGCTGGCGGAAAGATCGGTGCAGATGGTCAGCCTGAGAAGTGCCGGATCTATGACAGTTCGGGCAGCGACGCCGCCGATGCTGCCGCCTGCCGTCTGTTCATGACCGAAGCAAAATTCACCGCCGCACGCGATGTCTTCGGCCAGTCCATCACCGGAGCCGGCTGGACCAGCCTGCAACTGCGGCCGCAATAGTCCGCCCGCTGCACCGTCACTCGCCAAAGCCGAACGGTTGCCTTATATTGGCAGCATGACCGAAACTCTCGCGCCCGCGCGTCCCGCCGCCACCGCCCACGAAGCGCGTCTTGCCGCGCTGCGCAATGAACTTGCCGCCCGCGGGCTGGATGGGTTCGTGATCCCCATCTCCGATGAGCACATGAGCGAATATGTCGGGGCCTATGCCCAGCGGCTGCACTGGCTGACCGGGTTCGGCGGATCGGCCGGATCGGCGGCGGTGCTGGCAGACAAGGCAGCGATGTTCGTCGATGGCCGTTATACCATCCAGGTGCGCGAACAGGTTGATGGGCGTCTGTTCGAATACCAGTCGGTCCCGGCCACTTCGGCCACCGCGTGGCTGGCGGACAATACCGGGGCGGGCGCGAAGATCGGGTTCGATCCGTGGCTGCATGGCAAGCCCTGGGCCGATGCGACCGCCGCAGTGCTGAAGGCCAAAGGTGCGCAGCTGGTACCGGTAGAGAGCAATCCGATCGATGCCATCTGGGCCGATCAGCCTGCGCCTTCACCGGCCCCCGCGCTGGTCCAATCCACCCAACTGGCCGGGCAGCCGAGCGAGGCCAAGCGCAGCGCGGTGGCCGAATGGCTGAGTGCCAAGGGCCTCGATGCGGCGGTAATCTCGGCGCTCGACAGCGTGGCGTGGCTGCTCAACATCCGCGGGGCCGACGTTGATCGCACGCCCGTGGCGCTCAGTTTTGTGCTGGCCCATGCCGATGGCACTGCCGAACTGTTCATCGCAGAGGAAAAAGTCACGCCCGAACTGCGCGCGCACTTGGGTAATGCGGTGACGATCCGTCCGCGCGAAATGTTCGTGCCGCAATTGCAGGCACTGGCGGGCAAGAAGGTCGCGGTCGATCCCGAACGCACCGTGCAGGCGGTCTTCGCCGCACTGGCCGGCGCAGGGGCCAGTGTGGCCGAACTGACCGATCCCACGGTGTTGCCCAAGGCGGTCAAGAACAGCGCCGAACAAGCCGGGCAGCGCGCCTCGCAGGCGCGCGACGGGGCCGCGGTGGCGAAGTTCCTCCACTGGCTCAGCATCGAAGCGCCGAAGGGCGGGCAGGACGAATTGTCGGCGGCGGCGCAGCTTCGGGCCTTCCGCGATGAAACCGGCGTGCTGCGCGATCTGTCGTTCGATACGATCTCGGCCGCCGGGCCCAACGGCGCGCAGTGCCACTACAAGGTGAGTGAGGAAACCAACCGGGCGATCGACCCCGCCTCGGTCTATCTGGTCGATTCGGGTGGGCAGTATGCCGATGGCACCACCGATATCACCCGCACCGTGTGGATCGCGACGCCAGATGGTTTGAGCGAGCCGACAGCGGAACACAAGGACCGCTTCACCCGCGTGCTCAAGGGCCACATTGCGCTGGGCACCGCGCTGTTCCCCAAGGGCACGGTCGGCGCGCAGCTCGATACCCTGGCGCGGATGCACCTGTGGGCCGCCGGGCTCGACTATGCGCATGGCACCGGCCACGGGGTGGGCAGTTTCCTCTCGGTCCACGAAGGGCCGCAGCGGATTGCCAAGCCGCAGGCCGGGCAAGCCGGCACCAGCACCGAATTGATGCCCGGCATGATCCTTTCGAACGAGCCGGGTTATTACAAGGAAGGCGAATACGGCATCCGCATCGAAAACCTGGTGCTGGTCGAAGCCCGCGATGTGCCGGGGCAGGAGGGCGAGTATTTCGGGTTCGAGAACCTCACCTGGGTGCCGATTGACCGCACGCTGGTCGATACCGCGCTGCTGACCCGCGACGAGCTCAAGTGGTGGGACGAGTATCACGCGAGGGTTGAGGCGCTGCTGGCACCGCAGCTGCAAAGCGCGGCGTTGGCGTGGTTGAAGGAGGCGTGTGCGCCGCTCAGCCGGGGCTGATGAATTCGCGGAACCAGGCCGACATTTCGACTTCGGTCATGTTTCCGGCTGCCAGTTCAACGAAGGCTACGACCATCTCGGCGTCGCTGGCGGTTAGCACGTAACCGTTCAGAACCAGAAAGGTTTCGCTAACTACCGCTGCGGTCCGCTTGTTCCCGTCAACAAACGGATGGTTCCGCGCAATTCCGAAGGCATAAGCCGCGGCCAGTTCGGCCACCCCCGGATCGCCATAATGCGAGAGATTGACGGGCCGCGCCATGGCGCTTTCCAACGCACCGGCATCGCGCACCCCTTCGCCGCCGCCATGTTCGGCAAGCTGTTCGGCATGCGCCGAACCCGCCACGTCGAGCGCGACCCAAAGCCATTGCTGCGACATAGTGATTACCTGGCAAGCTCGCGCAGAGCGCGTTTGCGCCGGGCCATCACATCGCGTGCTGCGGCCATCTGCGCATCGAAATCGGCGTCGGCAGTCCTCAGCTCGATGCCATTCGGTGTCTTGGCGATCGTGAGCGCTTCGCCAATTCGGGCGTCGAGGTGTGCAAGCAATTCCTTTGGCAAGACAATGCCTGCAGAATTTCCGATTTTGGTGATCTTGACGGTCATGTTCATACGAGTGTTATAACGAAAACTGCACCCTTTGCCAACCCCGCTTGACACGACTCGAATGTTCACTTCATGTTCTCAGCATCCAACTGGAGAAACTCGATGATCGGATATGTCACCGTCGGCACCAATGACCTGCCGCGCGCTGCAAAGTTCTATGATGCGCTGGCTGCCGAGATGGGCACGCCAAGGATGATGGAATTTGAAACCTTCATTGCCTGGGGCACACCCGGCGGCGGCTGCGGAATTGCTGCGACAAAGCCTTATGATGGCAGCGCGGCCACGGTCGGCAACGGGGTGATGGTGGCGATCGAGGCGCGCGACAATGCGCAGGTTGACCGGCTCTATGCCATTGCGCTTGAAAATGGCGGGACCGATGAAGGCGCGCCGGGGCCGCGCGGCGATGGCTTTTATGCGGGCTATTTCCGCGATCCCGATGGCAACAAGCTCAATGCCTTCGTGATGGGGTGAACGCAGGCCGGCTTGCGGTGTGATGAACGGTCAGCGCAATCCGCGACAATTGGCGACAAATCTTGGCATACACGGCATAAGCGTGCGACAAGGCATGGGTAGAAGAGGCGTCGGAAGCCGCGCGGCTGTTCGATGACTCCCCCTCCCCATCGCCCCGCGCGGCTTCCAGCTTTATCCTTTTTTGGGAGTATCGAACCGATGAAAACCAAGATCCTGGGCCTGTCGCTTGCCGCCATCGGGCTGGCCGGTGCTGCCTATGCCGCTGCGCCGCAAAGCGACGCCGATCCGCTGGGTGACAAGACCGTCACCAAGGCTGAATTCATCGCCAGGCACGGCGAAATGTTCGACAAGCTGGACACCAACCGCGATGGCAAGCTCGATTCTGCCGATCGTGCCGCGCACATGGTGCAGCGCTTCGATACGGCTGATGCCGACAAGAACGGATCGCTTTCGCGCGATGAATTTGGCGCTGCCCACGCGCGCGGCCCCAAGCGCGATGACACCGCGCAGGATGGCAAGCGGATGCGCCATGGCGGCGGGCCCGGCATGGGCATGCACATGATCGGCATGGCCGATGCCAACAAGGATGGCAGCGTTACCCGCGCCGAATTCCTGGCCGGCGCCAGCCAGCATTTCGACATGATGGACGCCAACAAGGACGGCTCGCTCAGCGCGGCCGAACGCAAGGCAGCCCGCGGCAAGATGAAGGGCATGCGCCCCGGCGGCCGCGGCGGTCATGGTGACCACCAGATGGGCGACATGTCGCCGCCTCCGGCAAACTGAAGCGAGCGGACCGGTTAGAGCCATCCACGATGGAACGTACCGACCCGATCCGGCTGCTGGTCGTCGATGACGAACCGGCGCTGCGCGAACCCCTGGCGGAGTATCTCACCCGCCAGGGGTTTGCCGTGCGTCAGGCGGCCAGCGCTGCCGATGCGCGCAGCCAGCTGCTGGGCGAACTGCCCGATCTGGTGCTGCTCGATATCATGATGCCCGGCGAAGACGGGCTGTCGCTGTGCCGCCATCTGACCGAGGCCCACGCGATCCCCACCATTCTCCTGACCGCCAAGGGCGAGGCGACCGACCGCATCGTCGGGCTGGAAATCGGCGCTGACGACTATGTGGTCAAGCCGTTCGAGCCGCGTGAGCTGGTCGCCCGGATCCGTTCCGTGCTGCGCCGCAGCGCCAAGGGTGCACCGCTCCAGGGCGAAGACGAACATTATGAATTCGAAGGCTGGCAGCTTGATCCGCTCAAGCGTCGCCTGATCGACCACGAAGGCGTGGTGGTGCCGATTTCCTCGGTCGAATTCCGCCTGCTGCTCGCCTTCCTCGATCACCCTCGCCAGGTGCTCGACCGTGACCGGCTGCTCGATATGGTCCAGGGCCGCGAGGCGCATCTGTTCGACCGTGCGGTCGATAACCAGGTCAGCCGCCTGCGCCGCAAGATCGAAGTCGACAGCAAGAACCCGGCGCTGATCCAGACCGTCTGGGGCGGGGGCTACATGCTGGCCGCCGAAGTGCGCCGCGTGAAAGCCAGCCCCTGACATGACAGCGCGCTTCGGGGGCATCTGGCTCGGGGCTCGAACCCATTACCGGCAGGCCCGAGGTTTGAAGGAATTTGCTCCAGTGCAAGAAGCGAAGGCGATGGAATATGTCGATATTTCGAGACTTCTCGCCGCAGCAATGGGGCAAATTCATCAAACCCCGAAGAGGCGTCAGAATGGCTTCCATATCCAACCAAAACTCGCTTGCAGGGGCAACCAGCCCCTGCGGCGCTCGCTTCGGCCCGATATGTTTGCCAATTTGACGCCTCGGGCCTGCCGGTAATGGGTTCGAGCCCCAAAAGCCTGAAGGGGCAGCTGCTGCTGGCAGTGGCGCTTGCCCTGTTGCTGGCGCAAGGGATCAGCGCAGCGCTGGTTTACGGCGCACAAAACGAACGCCGCGATGCCGCGATCATCCACACCGCCGCGATGCGGCTTTTGCCGGTCGTCCGCGGCGACATAGCTTTGGTCGACGAAGTAGCGCAGATCGAACGCGGCCGTCCGCGCGGGATACGGCTCGAAGTCAGCCCGCAGTTCGCGCCGCTACCGAACGATTGGAACGATGCTGTCGGCGAGGCGGAACTGCGCCGCGTGCTGTCCGAACAGGGGATCGAGGTGGCCGAAGTGCGGGTTCTTCAGCGCCGCATCGGCGATGATGGCGCAGCACTGC
Organism: Novosphingobium sp.; assembly: GCF_031417815.1. Classification (GTDB taxonomy): domain Bacteria; phylum Pseudomonadota; class Alphaproteobacteria; order Sphingomonadales; family Sphingomonadaceae; genus Novosphingobium. The sequence goes on from NZ_JANOWI010000049.1 coordinate 22,039, forward strand.
GGCGCTTCGAACAGCGTGAACGGCTGCGTCCCGATCACCAGCTCGCGCGTCCACGCACGGTCGTGCTGGCTGCGGTGAGGCTCGGCGGACAAAGCCAATGGCTGATCGCCCGGGTGATGGTGCCGCCAACCGGGCTGCGCCCGCTGTCCAGCCTGATCGGCCAGACGCTGCTGATTTTCGCGCTGGTATTCGGCGCGATTGCCCTGATCGTCGGGCGGATCACCAGGCCGCTGAAAGCGCTGACCCTGCGGCTCGAACGCTTCGGCCAGACGCGCGATGCCGAGGACCAGCTCGAACCCGAAGGTCCCGACGACGTGCGCCGTCTGATCGAGGCGCACAACACGATGGAAGCGCGCGTCGCTTCGCTGCTTGATGAAAAGGACGTGATGCTGGGCGCGATCGGGCATGACCTCAAGACGCCGCTGGCTGCGCTGCGGGTCCGCATCGAAAGCGTCGAAGACGATACCGAACGCGCCAAGATGGCGGCGACGATCGAGGACATTACCCGCAGCCTCGACGATATTCTCTCGCTCGCCCGGGTCGGCCGCCCCAGCGACCCGCTTGAACCAACCGACCTGTCGGCACTGATCGCGCAGGTGGCCGAAGAATTCGAAGACATGGGCGAGCCTGTGGTCTTCGCCGGGGCAGAGCGGGTCGTCCTGTCGCTGCGCGCGACCTGGCTGCGCCGCGCGGTGCGTAACCTGGTGGTCAACGCCTTGCGCTATGGCAAAGTGGCGCGGATTTCTCTGGCCCGCGAAGGCGCCCGCGCGGTCATCCGGATCGAGGATGACGGCCCTGGAATTGCCGAGGGCCAGATGGGCCGGATGCTTGAACCCTTCACCCGCGGCGAGCCATCGCGCAGCAGCACCACCGGCGGCGCGGGTCTGGGCCTGACCCTGGCCCGGGCAATTGCCGAACAGCACGGCGGCGCGTTGCGGCTTGAAAACCGCCGCGATGCCGCCGGCACAATTGCCGGGCTCACCGCAACGATCACAATTCCGATCTAGCTGGTTTTAGCAAAGGCGGCCGAAAGTTCACTGCCGCGTGCTTCCTTCAGAATGCCGCAGCTGCGCACCCGCTCGATCGTCCGTTCAAGCGCCAGCGCGCCGGTCTTCCCAGCCAGGCGCGGACGCAGCAGCGCAGCGATCTCGTCGGCCTTCTCGGCCGAGCAGAACCCGGCGACTATCCCGGGCAGGCGCGAAGCTGTGAAAATACCGCTGCTACCGGCGAACAGTTCCTGGCCGTTGCTTTTGATCCATTCAAAGCCGAGATCGCGCGTTTCGCGGCTGCCGGCGATCCCGCCGATCATCCCGAAGCGTTCGCTGCGGCGCAAGCGCGCATCGTTCATGCCGCTCAGCACCCAGCGCGCCACATCGCCGTTGCCGCTTGTGGCGATGGCGCCAAGTGCGGCGGGGCGGAACAGCGGATCCTGCGAGGCGAGGGCCTTTTCGGCCAGCGCTTTGGCTGCGCCAAGCCCGCCCTGATCGATCAGGATGCGAAACCCCGTATCGAACCAGGCCGGGTCCAGCGCGGCCGAATCCCCCGCCAGATAGGCACCCGCCGCCTTGGCCAGCTGGGCCCGCAGCGCCGGATCGCGCGCGGTCAGCGCCAGGCGTAAGACCGCCTGTTCGCGCAGTTGCGACGTTTCGGGATCTTCCTTGGCGTAAATCCCGGCGCGCGGATCGAAGCCCATCGCGGCCAGACGCGGCGCATAGATCTTGGCAACGAAACGGCGATAACCGGCTTCGCCTTCGGCGCTCAGCATCCCGGTACCGAACAGCGCGGCGAGCGAATCGACCCCGGCGTCGGCGGCGTAGCTGTCAGGATTGTGGCTCAGCTTCTCGGCCGAAGCCAGCAGTTGCGCCGCGCTCGCCCGGCCGGCCTGGAAGCTGGCGTAAAGCGAATCGTCCAGCGCCAGCGCTTCGCCGCCGGGCAGCGCATCGGCCACGGCGATCAGCTTGTCCCAGTCCGCCGCTGGCAATTCGAAGCGATAATAACCGGTACCCCCGGCGTTGGGGATCACTGCGCCAGCGCCCAGTGCGGGAACGCTGGTCTGCGCCTGATCCATCAGCTGACACTGGCGCTGCCCGCCGCTGGCGCGCACGCACAGCGGAATGCCCCAGCGCGTTGCCGGTGCGACAGTGCCAAGCCGGGCAAAGCGGCTCTGGCTGACGGCATAGCCGCCTTTGCCATCGGGCGCGAAAGTGACCAGCGGCACGCCTTGCTGGTCGGTGAAGCTCTGCATCGCGGGCACGATCCGCGGATCGCCCGAGACCTTGGCCATTGCTGCGAAGAAGTCTGCGCTGGTGGCGTTGCCATAGCGGTGCGCGGCCATGTAGCTGCGCACCCCGTCGCGAAACTTGGTATCGCCCATATAGCCCGCGATCATCGCCACGACATGGCCGCCCTTGCCATAGGTGATGGTATCGAAGGCCTCGTCGATCTGGGCATTGGTGGGGATCGGCTGGTGGATCGCGCGCCCGGCGACCAGCGCATCGGTGCCCATCGCGCCAAACCCGTCGGCCAGCGCGCCGGCCCGGATGTTGAGATCGGGCCGCCATTCATCGCCGATGCGGAAGCCCATCCAGTTGGCAAAGCTTTCGTTCAGCCAGATATCATCCCACCACGCCGGGGTGACGAGATCGCCAAACCACTGGTGCGACAGTTCGTGCGCGACGACCATGCCGAAGATGCGCTTCTGGCTGGTCGAGGCCTTGTCGTCCATGATCAGGATCGGATCGGCGTACAGATCGGCACCGGCATTTTCCATCGCGCCGGGCATGATCGGCGAAGTGATCTGATCGAGCTTGGGATAAGGGAAACCCTGCCCGAAGTAGCTTTCGAGATGCGTGACGATGCCCTTGGTGCCTTCCAGCGCGAACTGCATCTGGCCGGCGTTTTCCTTCGTCGTTACAATCCGGATCGGCAGCGGTTTTGCGCGCTGCGGGGTGGCCGGGACCGTCCCCGAAACCGAACTGAACGGGCCGACCATCATCGCCACCAGATAGGTCGGTAGCGGAAGTGTCGGGGCGAAGCGGTGGACCTGCCAGCCGTTTTCAATCTTGCTGGAAAGTTCGGGCGCGTTGCTGACCGCCATCTGACCGGGCCGGGTCCGAACGGTGACGGTGAACGGCACCTTGAAGCCGGGCTCGTCAAACCCGGGGAAGGCGGCGCGCGCATCGATCGATTCGAATTGCGTCCAGCTGTACCAGTCACTCCCCACCTTGACGCGGAACATCCCCGCCGGGCTGTTCTGGAACGGTGCGTCATAGTCAAAGCTCAGCTTGATCGGGCCGGCCGGCAGCGGCGCATCGAACACCAGCCGGGCAACGCCGGTCGGATCGAGTTCGAACCAGCGGCCGACATAGGCCTTGCCGCGGGCCGTGGCGACAGCGCGCCGCACGGCCAGACCGCGCCCGTGCAGATCGATGAAATTGCTGGCTCTGGTCAGCGTCGCATCGATTTCGGCGTGGCCCGAGAAGCGTTCCTTGGCCGGATCGACCGTTAGGTCGAGGCGATAGGCCAAGGGCCGCACCGCGCCGGTCAGCTTGCCCGGCGGCACCGGGGCCAGCGCGGCGACCGCGGCCTTGCCGCCATCGGCTGCAGGTGCCGCAGCCGGAACCTGACCGGCAATGGCCAGGGTAAGCAGCGAAGCTGCGATCAGAAGCGGGCGCATGGGGGACTCCTTGGGTGCGACACAGTTGTTATTGTTTTGTCGCGTCAGACCCCATGCACTCCATCAAATCAAGCGGCGGGTTCGACGAAGCGCTTACCCAGCCCGACCGGCGTCAGCGCAGCAGCCCGCCGAGCAGCCCACGGGCAAAACGGCCAAGCATCGCGCCGCCCAGTGCGGTGCCGATTGCACCCGCCGCAGCGCTGGCCGCCGATGCCCCGACGTTGCTGCCCGATCGCCGCCCGCTCATCTTGCGGGCGATCATCGTCCCGGCCGAAGCGGCTGCGGCACCAAAGGCGGCCTTGCCGGCCTTTTCCCACATGCTGGGCGTGGCGCGCGGCTGGGCGCGTTGGGCCTCAACGCCCTGTTCTTCGACAACTTGCGCGGCGGCGGCGGCATCGGCAGACTTCTGGTTCAGCACTTCGGCGGCGCTTTCGCGGTTGACCGCAGTATCGTATTTTCCGCCGAACGGGCTGATCGACTGGATGATCGCGCGTTCCTTGTCGGTCACCGGTCCCAGCCGGCTGCGCGGCGGGGCCACCAGCGTGCGCTGAACCACTGTCGGCGCGCCATCATCGTCGAGCGTCGAGACCAGCGCTTCGCCCACTTTCAGTTCGGTAATAACCGTCTCGACATCGAGGTCCTTGTTGATCCGGAATGTCTCCGAAGCCGCGCGGATCGCCTTCTGATCGCGCGGGGTAAAGGCACGCAGCGCGTGCTGCACCCGGTTGCCGAGCTGTCCGGCGATCTTTTCGGGGATATCAATCGGATTCTGGCTGATGAAATAGACCCCGACACCCTTCGAGCGGATCAGCCGCACCACTTGCTCGACCTTGTCAAACAAGGCCTGCGGGGCATCTTCAAACAAGAGGTGGGCTTCGTCGAAGAAGAACACCAGCCCCGGCTTTTCGGGATCGCCCACTTCGGGCAACGCTTCGAACAGTTCGCTCATCAACCACAGCAGGAAGGTGGAATAGAGCTTGGGGTTCTGCATCAACTGGTCAGCGGCCAGCACGTTGATGATCCCTTTGCCGTTCTCGTCGCAGCGCAGCAGATCGTTGATCTCGAACGCCGGCTCGCCAAAAAACAGATCGGCACCCTGGCTTTCGAACGACAGCAGCTGGCGCTGGATCGTGCCGATCGAAGGCTTGGAAATGTTGCCATAGCTGGTGGCGAGCTCGCTGGCATTCTCGCCGCAGGTCAACAGCACCTGTTGCAGATCGTCGAAATCGAGCAGCAGCAGGCCATTGTCGTCGGCCCACTTGAAACACACGGTCAGCACCCCTTCCTGCGTCTCGTTGAGTCCGAGCAGGCGCGACAGCAGCAGCGGTCCCATTTCCGAAATGGTGGTGCGGATCGGGTGGCCCTTCTTGCCATAAAGATCCCAGAACACCGCCGGGTTATCGTGATATTCGAACGGTTCGATGCCAAGCTGCGCGGCGCGCGCCTTGATCGCGTCGGCATGGGCAAAGCTATCGCTGCCCGGCATGCAAATGCCCGAAAGATCGCCTTTCACATCGGCCATGAATACCGGCACACCGGCTGCGCTGAACTGCTCGGCCATGGTTTGCAACGTCACGGTTTTGCCGGTGCCGGTCGCCCCGGCGATCAGCCCGTGGCGATTGGCCTTGCCGAGCTTGAGCACCTGGCGTTCATTGTTGGCGCCAAGGCCGATGTAGATGTCTTCCATGGTCGAAATGCTCCCACCCGCGATTCTCGCGTACCCAGTCGCGATATACCGCCCCAAGCCGTTGTGCGAGGGGCTTTTTGCAACCCGCGCGGGTGCCGCTTTCCCTTGAACCGATCCGAGTCTAGAAGCGCCGCAGCATGTCCGAACCCTTCATCCTGCTTGACGATGCCCGCCCCGAAGGCGCCAGCGCTGCGCGCTATTACCACGCCCCGCGCGAAGTGGTGGTGGCGCGCCAGGTGGAAGAGGTGCTCCCCGCGCTTGACCGGATTGCCGCGCTGCAACGCGATGGCGCGCAACTGGCGGGCTATTTCGCCTATGAAGCCGGGCTGGCACTGGAAGCGCGGCTGGCGCCGCTGGCCGCGCCCCGCACCGGGGCGGCCGGTCCGCTGGTGTGGTTTGGTGCGTTCGATGGTTTTGAAGAGATCGCTGCGCAGGACGTGCCCGCATGGCTGGCCGCGCGGGCGCAAGGCAGCGCGCAGGTTGGTCCGCTCGATCCCACGCTGTCGGCCGGCGGCTATGCCCGGGCCTTTGCCGAAATGCAGGAACGGATCGCAGCGGGCGATATCTATCAGGCCAATCTGACCTTCCCGCTGTCGGGATCGTTCAGCGGCGATCCCTTGGCGCTTTATGCCGCAGCCCGTCCCGCCGGCAGCGCGGGCTATGGCGGGGTGCTGTTCGATGGCACGCACTGGCTGCTCAGCTTTTCGCCCGAACTGTTCTTTGCCGAACGCCACGGCGCGGCAATCGCCAAGCCGATGAAGGGCACGCGTCCGCGCGGCCGCGATGCAGCCGAAGACGCGCGTCTGCGCGATGAACTGGCCGCCTCGGTGAAGGACCGCGCCGAAAACCTGATGATCGTCGATCTGATCCGCAACGATCTGTCGCGGGTGGCCGAGGCGGGCAGCGTCAAAGTCGATTCGCCGTTCGCGGTGGAGACCTATCCGACACTGCACACCATGGTCACCACGGTGCGGGCCAAATTGCAGGACGGAAAGGGCGCGGCAGACATGCTGCGCGCGCTGTTCCCGTGCGGATCAATCACCGGCGCGCCGAAGATCCGCGCGATGGAACTGATTGACACCGTCGAACGCGATGCGCGCGGGCCATACTGCGGTGCGATCGGACGGATTGATGGTGGCGGTGATGCCGCGTTCAACGTGGCGATCCGCACGCTGCGTCTGACCCCGGGCGAGAACCAGCGCGGGCGCGCGGTGCTGGGGGTTGGCGGGGCGATCGTTGCCGATAGCGAAATGATGGCCGAATGGCGCGAATGCCTGGTCAAGGGCGGATTCGTGCGGCTTGTCGCGGGCGGCGCCGATCTGATCGAGACGATGCGCTTTACCCCCGATGAAGGCGTGCCGCTGCTCGAACTGCACCTCGAACGGATCAGGGCCAGCGCCGCCGAACTGGGCTTCGCCTTCGATCGCCATGCGGTGCGCAACGCGATTCAGGCGCTGTGTTTCGAAGCCGATGCCCCGGCGCGGCTGCGGCTGCTGGTCGCGCGCGGCGGGGCCTACAGCCTTGAACTGGGTGCGCTTCCCGCGCCGCTCGAACGGCCGGCGCTGTGCGTAGCGCTGCCGATCCCGGTCGATCCGGGTGATTGGCGGCTGCGCCACAAAAGCAGCGATCGCCACTTCTACGAACTGGGTCTGCAAGCGGCGCAAGGTGCCGGCGGCGATGAAGCGCTGTTTGTGCGCGACGATGGCCTGCTGACCGAAGGTTGCTGGACCAGCCTGTTCGTCGAACGCGATGGCCAGCTGTTGACCCCGCCGCTCGCACTCGGTCTGCTGCCCGGAGTACTGCGCCGCTCGTTGATCGAAGCGGGCCGCGCGGTGGAGGCCGAACTGACGCTCGATGATCTCAAAGACGGCTTCCTGATCGGCAACGCCTTGCGCGGGCTGATGCCGGCGAAGCTGACATGAAGCTGTCCGCTGCCATGGGCCGGATCGCCCCGTCGAGCACGGCGGCGATGAGCGACCGCGCCCTCGCGCGGCGCGCGGGCGGCGCGGATATCATCTCGCTCTCGGTTGGCGAGCCTGATTTCGCCACCCCGGCGCATGTGATCGAAGCGGCCAAGGCCGCGCTCGATGCCGGCGATACCAAATACACTGCGGTGGCCGGCACCTTGGCGCTGCGCGAAGCTGCGGCGCTGCATTTCGCGCGCGATCTGGGGATCGCAGTACCGCCAGAGCAGGTGATCGTCAGCGCCGGGGGCAAGCAGGCGATTTTTCACGCCTTGGTGGCCACGCTTGATCCGGGTGACGAAGTGCTGATCCCGTGCCCGTGGTGGGTAAGCTATCCCGAAATCGTGCGCTTCGCCGGGGGCACGGTGATGCCGCTGGAAACCACGCCCGCCAGCGGATACCGGATTACGCCCGCGCAACTGGCAGCGGCGATCACGCCCAACACGCGCTGGTTGCTGCTCAACAGCCCCGGCAATCCCACCGGCTCGGTCTATCCGGCGGCGGAGCTGCAGACGCTGGGCGCAGTGCTGGCGGCGCATCCGCAAGTCATGGTGCTGTCCGACGATATCTATGCCCCGCTGCGCTACACCCCCGGGCACCATGCGACGATCGCGGCGGAATGCCCTGAACTGGACGGCCGCGTTCTGACCGTCTCGGGCCTGTCCAAAAGCCACGCGATGACCGGCTTCCGGATCGGCCTGGCGGCCGGGCCCGCGTGGCTGGTCAAGGCGATGGGCAAGCTGCAATCGCACTCGATGGGCAGCCCATCGACCAACAGCCAGGCCGCCGCCGTGGCCGCGCTGGAAGGGCCGCAGGATTTCCTGATCGCATGGTGCGCCATCATGCGCCAGCGCCGCGATACGGTGATCGCCGCGATCAATGCCATTCCCGGCCTTTCTGCACCCTCGCCCGACGGCGCGTTCTACGCCATGGTCGATGCCGGGCCGCACATGGCGCGGTTCGGCGATGATCAGGCCCTGTGCCTGCACCTGCTTGATAACGGCGTGGCGGTGGTGCCCGCTTCGGCCTTTGGCGGCAAACATGGTTTCCGGATCAGCTTCGCCGCGTCCGAAGCAGCACTCGAAGAAGCGCTGCGGCGCATTGCAAAGGCCCTTTCATGATGCAGCTCCCGATCCTGTTCGAAGACGGCGAGGCGCTGGTGATCGACAAACCGGCCGGCTTGCCGATCGATCCGCCGCGAACCGGGGGCCTCGCGCTGGAAAACTATCTCGAGGCGCTCAAGCTGGGGTTCCAGCGCCTGCCGCAGGCGGTCCACCGGCTCGATCAGGATACCTCGGGCTGCCTGCTGCTGGCGCGCAATCCCAAGGCGCTCAAGCGCTTTTCTGCCGCCTTCGAAGCGCGCGAAGTGGAGAAGGTCTATCTCGGGATCGTCGCGGGACTGGTCGAAGGCGATGACGGGACAATCGACCTGGCACTGAGCAAGATCAGCAGCGAGGAACAGGGTTGGCGGATGATCCCGGCCAAAAAGGGCAAGCCTTCGCTGACCCATTGGCGCAAGCTGGTGGTGCGGGAAGGCCTGACGCTGGTCGAGTTCCGCCCCGAAACCGGACGCACGCACCAGATCCGCATTCATGCCTTGGCCGGGCTGGGCACCGCGCTGCTCGGCGATCCGGTCTATGGCGATGGAACCGGCGCGCGCCGCACCATGCTCCACGCCCGCGCGCTGACCGTGCAGCGCGGCGAGAAGCCGCCGATCACGGCCACGGCCCCGCTGCCGGCCGACTTCGCGGCGCTGGGATTTGGCGATGTCGACGTCGGCTGAAGAGGCGATTGCCCGCGCCAGCACGGTGGCGAGCGAAGCTTTCATCACCGCCTCGGGCCCGGGCGGGCAAAACGTCAACAAAGTGGCCACCGCAGTCCAATTGCGGCTCGATGTCTATGCGCTGCGCCTGCCTGAGCTGGTGTTCAGGCGGCTCAAGGAACTGGCCGGCAGCCGGATGACCAGCAAGGGCGAACTGCTGCTCACCGCGCAGCGCCACCGCACCCAGGAAGCCAACCGCGAAGATGCCCGCGTGCGGCTGGCGCAGCTGATCACCGAGGCCTTCAACCTGCCCGAGAAGCGCGCCAAAAGCCGGCTCAACCGGGTCAACAAGACCCAGCGGCTGGAAGGCAAGAAGCTGCGCGGCACGGTCAAAGCCGGGCGCGGCAGGGTCCAGTTCGACTAGTTGCAAAGCCCTTCCCCGCTGGGGAAGGGTGTTTTAATGCTAATTCCGCCCGTCGAGCAGTCCGCGCGCGATCACCTGGGCCTGAATTTCGGCTGCGCCTTCGAAGATGTTGAGGATCCGGGCATCGCACAGCACCCGGCTGATCTCGTATTCCAGCGCATAACCGTTGCCGCCGTGGATCTGCAAGCTGGCGTCGGCATTGCTCCAGGCGGCGCGCGCGGCCAGCAGCTTGGCCATCCCGGCCTCGATATCGCAGCGCTTGCCGGTGTCCTTGGCGCGGGCTGCTGCATAAGTCAGCTCGCGGCTGAGGACGAAATCGGTCAGGCTCATCGCCAGCTTGTCGGCGACGCGCGGGAACTGCACGATCGCCTTGCCGAACTGCTTGCGCGTGCAGGCGTAGGCCAGCCCCAGCTCCAGCGCACGCCGCGCCACCCCCACCGCGCGCGCGGCGGTCTGAATCCGGGCGGCTTCGAAGGTCCGCATCAATTGCTTGAAGCCCTGCCCCTGCTCGCCGCCCAGCACGGCATCGCCGGGCGCGGCCATACCGTCAAATTGCAGCGCGTATTCGCGCATGCCGCGGTAGCCCAGCACTTCGATCTCACTGCCGCTCATGCCATGTGCGGGAAACGGATCGGCCTCGCTGCCGCGCGGTTTGGGAACCAGCAGCATCGACAGCCCGGCATAACCCTTTGCGTCGGGCAGCGTGCGGCACAGCAAGGTCATCAGATCGCTGCGCGCGGCATGGGTGATCCAGGTCTTGGCCCCGTCGATCACCCACTGCGCACCTTCGATCCGGGCGCGGGTCTGCAGTGAACCAAGGTCCGATCCGGTGTCAGGTTCGGTAAAAACGGCGGTCGGCAACACTTCGCCGCTGGCGATTTTGGGCAGCCACTGGGCCTGCTGCGCAGGCGTGCCGGAATGCGCGATCAGCTCGCCCGCGATCTCGCTGCGGGTGCCGAGCGAGCCTGCGCCAATCCAGCCGCGCGACAGTTCCTCGGTGATCAGGCACATCACCAGTTTGGACAGGCCAAGTCCACCGAATTGCTCGGGGATGGTTGCGCCAAAGGTGCCCAGATCGGCCATCTTGGTCACGGTGGCATCGGGAATCAGCTCGTTGCCCAGGTGCCACTTGTGGGCGTAGGGCAGTATTTCGGCATCGGTGAAGCGGCGGAACTGATCGCGCACCGCGTCGAGCTCGGTATCGTGGAAACTTTCACTCGGCCATTGCCCTTCAGCCAGCGCAGCTGCCACTTCGGCGCGGACTGCGGATTGGTCCTGCGATGACAGCAGCGCGATCGAATCGCGCAGCACTTTGACCGCATCGCCCAGCCCCAGATCGACCGGGCGGAACAGCTCGTTCTGCCCCATTGCTAGCCCGCCGGTCAGCTGCCCCAGCGTTTCGGCATAGGCGAGCCGCACCAGACTGCGGTCGAGCCCCGAACCGCCGCCGTTGGCGTCGAGCCAGGCCGAAACCGCTTCCAGTGCGGCCACGCTGGTCGCAACCCAGGCAAAACCGTGGGCGGCGCGCTGATGGTCATCGATGCGCTGCCCTTCCAGCCGCTCGGCCAAGGAGGTGCGTGCCGCATCGCGGTAATTCTGCGCCGCCAGCAGCAGGTGGGAAAATTCGCTGCTCATGCCTTTTCGAACACGGCCGCGATCCCCTGCCCGCCGCCGATGCACATGGTTTCGAGGCCATAGCGGACATCGCGGCGCTGCATTTCGCGCGCCAGGTTGGCAAGGATCCGGCCCCCGGTGGCACCGATCGGGTGCCCCAGCGAAATCCCCGAACCGTTGACGTTGAGCATATCGTGGCGGCTGTCGTCGTCCGACCAGCCCCAGCCCTTGAGGCAGGCGAGCACTTGCGGGGCGAAGGCTTCGTTGAGCTCGATCAGGCCGATATCGCTGAACGACAGCCCGTTCCTGGCAAACAGCCGCTCGGTTGCGGGCACCGGGCCATAGCCCATCCGGCTTGGATCGCAGCCCGCTGCGGCCCACGAATGGAACCACGCGATCGGCTCCAGCCCCAGTTCTTCCAGCTTGTCCTCGGCCACCACCAGGCAGGCGGCGGCGGCATCGTTCTGCTGGCTGGCATTGCCGGCCGTCACCACGCCCCCGCTTTCCAGCGCGCGCAGCTTGCCGAGCGATTCGGGCGTGGCATCGGCGCGGTAGCCTTCGTCGTGATCGAACAGCAGCGGATCGCCCTTTTTTTGCGGGATCGAGACCGGCACCAGTTCATCGGCGAACTTGCCTTGCGCCCAAGCCGCCGCAGCGCGCTGGTGGCTGCGCGCGGCATAGATATCGCAGGCCTCGCGGCTGATATTCCAGTCCTTGGCGAGGTTTTCGGCGGTTTCGATCATGCCCGAAATCACCCCGTAGCGTTCGATCGGCTGGCTCATCACCCGCCCGCGGGTCAGCCGGTCATGCAGCGTCAGGTTGCCCGCGCGCACGCCTTTACGGATGTCGGTGCTGTAATGCTCGACGTTGGACATGCTTTCGCAGCCGCCCGCCACCACCACGTCGCTGTGCCCGGTCTGGACCATCATCGCCGCGTTGACGATCGCCTGCAGCCCCGATCCGCAGCGCCGGTCAAGTTGATAGCCGGGGACATGTTCGGGCAGGCCCGCCAGCAACCATGACCAGTGGCCGATGCACGGCGCTTCGCCGTTGCCATAGCCCTGGCTGAACACCACGTCGTCGACGCGGCCCGGATCGATCCTGGTGCGCTCCATCAGCGCCTTCAGGATCGTCGCGCCCAGTTCCCCGGCAGTGAGCGAGGACAGTGCCCCGCCGAACTTGCCAACAGGGGTGCGGATCGGGGCGACGATGGCGGCGCGACGCAATTGAGTCATTTCGTGTCCTTGTCCGATGTGGCGACAATGCCCCGGTCAATGAGCTTGGCGATTTCTCCCGAGGAGAGCCCCAGGCGTTCGGCCAGAACCTCTTCGCTGTGCTGACCAAGATAGGGCGCGGGCCTGGGATCGCCCGCTGCGGTGCCGGGTACATTCGCGAACGAACGTGTGGCGGGATATGCGAAGCCGCTGGGGTTGGCCGGAGAAGGCCCGAACAGCGGATTGTTCGTCACCAGTTCGGGGTCCTGGGCTGCTTCGAACATGGTACGATAGCGTTCGAAGGTGGCGCCCGCTGCGGTCAGCCGCGCGGCCAGATCGGCGTAGTCGAACCGCTCGGCCGCAGACTGGAACAGATCGAACAGCCGCACTCGGTTGACGAAACGGGCGTGATCACTGGCGGCGAAATCCACGTCCAGTTCGGCCTCCAGCGCGGCGACCTCGGCGGCGAGGCCGAACGCGTCGACTGTCGCCTTCCATTGCTTCGGGGTCAGCGCGGCGACCATGAAGCGCTTGGCGTCCCTGCTCAGGAAATCGCGCCCGAACGCGCCCCAGATGGCATTGCCCAGCCGCTCACGGTCCGCGCCGCGATAGAGCATTTCGGCCATCGCCCCGGCATTGGCCATGGTCCCGATCGCGACATCGCCCAAGGGCACACGCAATTCGGTCCCCTGGCCGGTCGCGTCGCGGTGGCGCAGGCCCGCCAGCAGGGCGAAGGCGCAGTAGGCCCCGGTGATGAAATCCCATGCCGGGAGCACCTGGTTGATCGGCGGGGCGCCAAGTCCATTGGGGCCGGGGTCCCAGTCTGCTGGCCCGGTCATCAAAGGATAGCCGCTGGCGGCGTTGACGGTGAAATCCATCGCCTGGCGGCCATCGTGCCAGCCCATGATCCGCACCGAAACCAGTTCGGGGCAGCCTTCCGCCAGCTTGGCGTGGCTGAGGAAGCTGTTCACCGGCAGGTTGGTGATCATCTGCCCGGTTGCGCGGACCATTTCCGCCGCCAGTTCGCGGCCCTCAGCCGCGTTCAGATCGAGCGCGAGGCTTTTTTTGGCGCGGTTGAGGTTTTCCCACGAGAGCGAGCGGCCCTCAGGCGTCATCAAGTAGCGATCGTAATCGAGCCCGCCCGCCTTGTGATCGATCCGCACGACATCGGCACCCATTTGCGCGCAATACAGCCCGGCAGTGGGCGAGGCGACAAAGCTGGAAACCTCAACGATTTTGAGGCCTGAAAGGAGGTCGTACATCTACTGTGCACCCGCCCATTCGCGCAGCATATGCTTGGCGATCTGCAATTGCAGGATCTGCGTGGTGCCTTCGTAGATCCGGTAGATCCGGGCATCGCGGAAGAACCGTTCGGCATCGTATTCCGCAAGATAGCCCGCGCCGCCATAGACCTGCACCACCCGGTCGGTCACCCGGCCGCACATCTCGCTGGCGAACACCTTGAACGCAGCGGCCTTGCGCAGCACGTTCTCGCCCGCATCGGCGCGAGCGGTCACGTCGGCCATCATGCATTGCGCGGCGTATATCTCGATCTCGCTGTCGGCCAGCATCTGCTGGATCAGCTGGAAATTGGCGATCGGTTCGCCAAAGGCCTTGCGTTCGTTGGCATAGCGCAGCGCCGAATCGAGCGCGCGGCGGGCATAGGCGGTGGCCGCTGCACCCACCGAAATACGTCCGTTATCAAGGCTCTGCATCGCATAGCCGAACCCCTTGCCCGCTTCGGTGCCAAGCATGGCATCGGCGGGCAGCACCACATCTTCCATGATCACATCGGCGATATGGCTGCCCGATTGGCCCATCTTCTTGTCACTGCTGCCGATCGAAACGCCGGGCGTGTCGGTGGGCACCAGAAAGGCCGAAACGTGCGCGTTCTTGGGCAGGTTTTCCTTGGTGGTGCGCGCCATGATCAGCGCCATCTTGGCGAACGGCGCATTGGTGATGTAGCGTTTGGTGCCGTTAAGCACCCAGCCGTTGCCGCTTTTCGCCGCGAAAGTCTGCAGCCCGGCGCTGTCCGATCCCGAGCCCGGTTCGGTCAGGCCAAAGCAGGCGATTTCACCAGCAGCCAGGCGCGGCAACCACTCGGCTTTTTGCGCTTCGGTCCCGCCGTTCTTGAGCGCCGAGCAGACCATCCCGATGTTGATCGAGATGATCGAACGGAACGCTGGCATGGCATAAGACAGCACGTTGATGGTGCGCGCGTACTGCGCGATGTTCATCCCTGCGCCGCCGTATTCTTCGGGTATGGTCAGCCCGAACAGGCCCATATCGCGCATTTCGTTCAGGATATCATCCGGGATCCGGTCGGTTTCGATCACCGCGCGCTCGGCCGGGATCAGCCGTTCGCGGACATAGCGCCCAAGCTGATCGATGAATTGTTCAAAGACATCCTGATCCATCACGCGGGGTTCCTCAAATCGGATCGTAGGGGAAGACGTGCGCCGAAACTTCATCGGCGCGGGCCATGCTGGGCCTGAACGCGGGAATCAGCTCTGCGGCAATACTTTCAGGCGTCCAGCCCTCCAGCTTGCTCATCGAGCGCACCGGGCGCGGCTTGTTGTACAAGGTGATCTCGTTCTTGCGGACCGAGAAGATCTGGTTGGTGACCTCCTTCGCGGCGTCGGACGCAAGATAGACCACCAGCGGCGCAATCTTGTCTGCGCTCATCGTCTTGAGCCGTTCGACCCGTTGCTGCTGCTCGGGGGTTTCGGCCGGGATCGAGGCGGTCATCCGGCTCCACGCAAACGGCGCGATGCAGTTGGAGCGCACGCCTGCGCGCGCCATATCGAGCGCGATCGATTGCGACAGGCCGACAATACCTAGCTTGGCCGCGCTGTAATTGGCCTGGCCAATGTTGCCGATCAGGCCAGACGTCGAGGTGAAGTGGATGAAGCTGCCGCTCTGCTGCTCGCGGAAATAGGGGGTTGCGGCCCTGGAAACGAGGAAGGCGCCGTTCAGATGCACATCGATCACCGCGCGCCAGTCTTCGAAGCTCATTTTGTGCCAGATCGCATCGCGCAGGATCCCGGCGTTGTTGACCACCGCATCGATTCGCCCAAAGCGCTGCACCGCGTCTTCGATGATGCTGGTCGCGCCCGCCGGATCGGCGACCGAGGCGAGGTTGGCGTGGGCCTTGCCGCCCGCCGCAATGATATCATCGACGGTCTGTTGCGCGGGCCCGGCATCACCGCCTTCGCCGCCGCCGCCAACGCCCGGATCGTTGACCACCACTGCCGCGCCATGGCTCGCGCACAGCAACGCAATCTCGCGACCGACGCCACGGCCGGCACCGGTAATGGCGACAACCTTGCCTTCAAGCATGCCCATGGCCCAGCGAATCCTCTGCAGTTTAATCGCACGCTTAACAGCGCCTAGTTTCGTCAGACGGTAAAATCAACCGGTGGGTTTCGCCCCGGGCGATGGCGTCACGGGCGGGTTCGCAGGCGGCTGACTGGCGGGCGGCTGGGGCGCGCCGCCAGGAACGCTGCCGGGCGGCAGTTGCCGGTCCTCGAGCATTTCGGCGGCGTCATCCAGCGCGCGGGCTTCGCTGGCGGTTGTGCCGCCGGCGGTCTTGTCCTCGCTGGAGCACCCAGCCAGCAGGATCAGCGGTAGCAGGAGCAATGTGCGCATCACGCCATGATAGCGCGGCTTGAAAAAAGGGAAAGGCGGACGCTGCCCGTTGGCCGCGCCCGCCCTATTGAGAGCTTGCAGCGATGCCTAGCGCACCGGGGGATCACCGGATGTCGTATCAGTATCAGCGGCACCCGCATCGGCCGAAGCATCGGCGACCGGGGTTCCGGCATCGGCCGGAACGGCTTCTTCGGCCGGCATTTCGACGTTGCCAGGCTCGGCTTCTTCCTTGGCGCTTTCCGAGCTGCCGCAGGCGGCAAGCGCCAGCGCTGCGATGGCGGTGAAGGCAAGGAGGGCAATTTTCTTCATCGGAATGGCCTTCTTCTGGAACAGTGCGACCGGCGGCGCGATTGCCGCCCATTCCCCCAGTCTAACCACGCGCGAATGCGCTGCCAACAGACAAAAGCAACGGATTGTGCGGTTTTGCGCGATCGGGTGTTGATAGGATATAAAGATTTCTTTATATGATAGCGCAATGCGGATCGAATTCACCTTGCGCGCGCTGGCCGACCCCACGCGCCTGCGGATCATGCGGCTGCTCAGCGCGATGGAGCTGGCGGTGGGCGAACTGGCGCAAGTGCTGGGGCAAAGCCAGCCGCGCGTCTCGCGCCACGTCAAGATCCTGATCGATGCGGGGCTGGCCGAACGGCGCAAGGAAGGCAGCTGGGTGTTCCTCAAAAGCGCGATTGGCGAGCACCGCGCCCCGCCGCTGGGCGCGGCTGCCGCACGGCTGCTGGCCGTGTCGGAACAAGACGACGCCCAGTTCGCCGCGCGCTGCGCCGAAGATCGCCGCCACCTGGCCGCGATCCGCGCCGCCCGCGAAGAAAGCGCGGCAGACTATTTCGCCCGCCATGCCGCCGAATGGGATCACTTGCGCAGCCTCCATTCGCCCGACGGCCCGGTTGAGGCCGCGCTGCAAACGGCGCTGGGCGGGGATCTGGGCGATCTGCTCGATATCGGCACCGGCACCGGCCGGATTGCCGAACTTTTGAGTGCGCGCAGCCGCGCGGTAACCGGGCTGGACAACAGCCCCGAAATGCTCCGCCTGGCGCGCGCCCGGCTGCAGCATTTGCCGGCGGACAGCCTCCATCTGGTCCAGGGCGATTTTGCCGCGCTGCCCTTTGCCGATGCGGTGTTTGATACTGCGGTGTTCCACCAGGTGCTGCACTATGCGCTGGAGCCTGAGCGCGCGCTGGCCGAGGCGGCGCGGGTTACCCGGCCGGGCGGGACCATCGCGGTGGTCGATTTTGCCGCGCATGAGCACGAGGAACTGCGCAGTCAGCACGCTCACGCCCGGCTGGGCTTCACCGACGAACAGATGCTGGCGCTGCTCGGCGATGCCGGCTTTGCCGCCGCCCCTCCGCGCGCGCTCCCAGGCACGCCGCTGACCGTAAAAATCTGGACCGGGACGCGTCAGTCTGCCCGCGCCGTGAAGAAGGTACCCGCCTGATGCCCCCCGGCTTTGACGCGCAGCACGAAGCGCGCACCGCGCTCGATACGCCGCTGTTCGCCGGGCTGCCTGGTGATATCGCGGTGAGCTTTGAATTCTTCCCGCCCAAGTCCGACGCGCTCAGCGAGCAGCTGTGGAATGTGGTGCAAACGCTGGCCCCGCTTGAGCCGCGCTTCGTTTCGGTGACCTATGGTGCGGGCGGATCGACCCGCGACCGGACCCATGCCACCGTCTCACGGATCATTGCCGAAGCGCATCTGCCCGCCGCCGCGCACCTCACCTGCGTCGATGCCAGCAAGGCCGAAATCCGCGAAGTGGCTGAGGCTTATTGGCAATCTGGTGTGCGTCACATCGTCGCCCTGCGCGGCGATATGGGCGCGCCGGGCGTGCCGTTCACCCCGCACCCCGATGGCTACGCCAGTGCTGCCGAACTGGTCGCAGGGCTCAACCAAATTGCCCCGTTCGAAATATCCGTCGCGGCCTATCCCGAAGTGCACCCCGATGCGGCGAGCGCCGCGGCCGATCTCGACAATCTGAAGCGCAAGCTTGACGCCGGAGCATCGTCGGCGATCACGCAGTTCTTCTTTGAACCCGAAGTGTTCTTCCGGTTCCGCGACCGGCTCGCCAAGGCCGGAATCGATGCGCCGGTCTATCCGGGCATCCTGCCCGTCACCAATGTCGCCCAGGCACGCACCTTCGCCAAGGCTTGCGGGGCCGTGATCCCGGCGTGGATGGACGGACTGTTCGACGGGCTGGACCAGCGCCCTGCCAGCCGCCAACTGGTTGCCGCGACGGTCTGCGCCGAATTCTGCCGGCGACTTTATGCCGGCGGCGTGCGCGATTTCCACTTTTACACCCTCAACCGGGCCGAGCTGAGCTATGCGATCTGCCACCTGCTCGGCCTGAGGCCCAAGGAACTTCAATCATGACTCCGCGCGAACTGTTGCTAGCCGAAGCCGCCAAGGCGATCCTGATCAAGGACGGCCCCTATGGCACCGCGATCCAGGCCGAAAAACTGGACGAAGCCGCCTATCGCGGAGAAACCGGGCTGGAGCGCGACCAGAAGGGCAACAACGATCTGGTCAACCTGACCCAGCCGCAGGTGATCCGCAAGATTTGCGACAGCTACATTGCCGCTGGCGCGCGAGTGCTGGCGACCAACACCTTCAACGCCAACCGCATCAGCCAGGCCGATTACGGCGCGGAGCATCTGGTGGCTGAGATCAACCGCTCAGCCGCGCAAATCATCCGTGCAGCTTGCGATGAAGCCACGGCCAAAGACGGCTTGCCGCGCTTCGTGGTCGGCGCGGTCGGGCCGACCAACAAGACCCTGTCGCTCTCGCCCGATGTCAACGATCCGGGCTTCCGCGAGGTCGATTTCGATCTGGTCAAGGATGTCTACCGCGAGCAATCGCGCGCGCTGGCCGAGGGCGGGGCGGACTACATCCTGATCGAAACGGTGTTCGATACGCTCAATTGCAAGGCCGCGGTCATGGCGGTGAAGGAACTGGAGCGCGAGCTTGGCCGCGAACTGCCGCTGATGCTGTCGATGACTTTGACCGACTTGTCGGGCCGCAACCTCTCGGGCCACACGGTCGAGGCGTTCTGGCATTCGGTGCGCCATGCCCGGCCCATCACGATCGGGCTCAACTGCAGTTTCGGCGCGTCGCAATTGCGGCCGCACGTGCGCCTGCTCAGCGGGATCGCCGATTGCCTGCTGATGGCCTATCCCAATGCCGGTCTGCCCAACGAACTGGGCGAATACGACGAACTGCCCGAAACCACTGCCACCCTGGTGCACGAATGGGCCGAAGCCGGGCAGGTCAACGTGCTGGGCGGGTGCTGCGGCAATACGCCCGCACATATCGCAGCAATAGCCAAAGCGGTGGCAGGCCTGCCCGCGCGCGCGATCCCGGTGCAGGTGCCAATGACCCGGCTGGCCGGGCTCGAACCGTTCGTGATGGCCGCGTGATGCGCGATTGGAATATCCGCGAGGCCGACGCCGCTGATGCCGAGGCGCTGGCACTGGTTGGCGCGGCCACGTTCCTTGAAGCTTTCGCCGATGTGATCGAAGGCAAGGACATTGTCGCACATTGTGCCAAGGCCCATTCGGCGCAGGTCTACCGCGACTATCTGGCAACAGGCAGTATAGCCTGGTTGGCCGAGACCGCGCTTGGCGCGCCGATCGGCTATGCTCTGAATTCGGCTCCGGATCTCCCCGGCATGGCGGTGGGAGACCGCGAACTGAAACGCATCTATGTCCTGTCGCGCTGGCACGGATCGGGCCTGGCTGCCGCACTGATGGCGCAGTCGCTGCAAGAGGCTTCGGACCATGACCGACTGCTGCTTGGCGTCTATCGCCACAACCACCGCGCGCGCGCCTTTTATGCCAAGCACGGGTTCGTAACAATTGCCGAGCGGATGTTCCGGGTTGGCGAGACCGACCATCATGATCTGGTTCTTGCCCGGCTACTGACCGCCACTGAAAGCACGCCATGACCGCCGCCAATTCCGCCCGCTTCGTCAATGTCGGCGAACGCACCAATGTGACGGGCTCTGCCGCGTTCAAGAAGCTGATCCTGGCGGGCGACTATGCCCGCGCGGTTGAAGTGGCGCGCCAGCAGGTCGAAAACGGCGCGCAGATCATTGACGTCAACATGGACGAAGGCCTGCTCGATGCGGTCTTTGCGATGACCACCTTTTTGAAGCTGATCGGCGCCGAACCCGATATCGCGCGGGTGCCGGTGATGATCGACAGTTCCAAATGGGAGGTGATCGAAGCCGGGATCAAATGCGTTTCGGGCAAGCCGATCGTCAATTCGATATCGATGAAGGAAGGTGAAGCGCAGTTCCTTGAACAGGCGCAGAAGTGCATGGACTACGGCGCCGCAGTGGTGGTGATGGCGTTCGACGAAAAGGGCCAGGCCGACTCCAAACAGCGCAAGGTCGAGATTTGCGAGCGGGCCTACAACCTGCTGCTCGGGATCGGTTTCCCGGCCGAGGATATCATCTTCGATCCCAACATCTTCGCGGTCGCCACGGGGATGGAAGAGCATGACCGCTACGGCCTCGATTTCATCGAAGCGGTGGCCGAGATCAAGGCGCGGCTGCCGTATGTCCATACCTCGGGCGGGCTTTCCAACCTCTCGTTCTCGTTCCGCGGCAACGAGCCGGTGCGCCGCGCGATGCACTCGGTGTTCCTGTACCACGCGATCCAGGCCGGGCTTGACATGGCAATCGTCAACGCCGGGCAGATCGACATCTACGACGCGATTGACCCGGCGCTGCGCGATGCCTGCGAAGATGTGATCCTGGCCCGCCGTAGCGATGCGACTGAACGCCTGATCACCATGGCCGAAAGCTTCCGCGGCACCGACGTCAAGGCCGAGAAAGAGGCCGAGGAATGGCGCGGCTGGGATGTGGTGCGGCGGCTGGAGCATGCGCTGGTCAAGGGGATCGACGCGCATGTGGTCGACGATACCGAGGAAGCCCGCCAGCGCTATCCGCGCCCGATCGAAGTGATCGAAGGCCCGCTGATGGCGGGGATGAACACCGTTGGCGATCTGTTCGGGGCCGGCAAGATGTTCCTGCCGCAGGTGGTCAAGAGCGCCCGCGTGATGAAGAAGGCGGTGGCCCACCTGATCCCGTTCATCGAAGCCTCCAAGGAACCCGGCGCGCGGCCCAAGGGCAAGATCGTGATGGCGACCGTCAAGGGCGATGTCCACGATATCGGCAAGAACATTGTTGGTGTGGTGTTGCAGTGCAATGGCTATGAGGTGATCGATCTGGGGGTGATGGTGCCCTGGACCAGGATCCTAGAAACTGCGGTGGAGCAGGATGCCGACATGATCGGCTTGTCAGGCCTGATCACCCCCAGCCTCGACGAGATGGTCACCGTGGCCGAGGAGATGCAGCGTGCCGGCTTTACCATGCCGCTGCTGATCGGTGGCGCGACCACCAGCAAGGTCCACACCGCGCTCAGGATCGATCCGGCCTATGATGGCCCGGTGATCCACGTGCTCGATGCCAGCCGCGCAGTGGGTGTGGCCAGCCAGCTGCTCTCCGATACCCAGGCGCAGCCGTTCATCAAGGCCACGGCGCAGGAATACCAGCACGTCCGCGATGTCCGGGCGGGCAAGGATCCCTCGATCCTGCTCAGCCTGGATGACGCCCGCGCCAACAGCTTCAAGGCCGACATGAGCGACAAGCCCCCGCCGCCCGAACAGCCCGGGCTGCATGTCTTCCCCGAATGGGATCTGGCCGATCTGGTCGCTGTGTTTGACTGGACCCCGTTCTTCCGCGCCTGGGAACTCGCCGGAACTTATCCGGCGGTGCTGTCCGACGAAGTGGTCGGCGAAAGCGCCCGTGCGCTGCATGTCGATGCCTTGGCGATGCTGGACAAGATTGTTTCGGAAAAATGGCTGACCGCCAAGGGCGTTGCGGGTTTCTGGCCCTGCGCGCGCGAAGGCGATGATGTTGTCATCTACTCCCCCCTCCCGCTTGCGGGAGGGGCCGGGGGTGGGCCAGTCGGCGATGGCGCGCAAGGTTCGGACTCACCCACCCCTAACCCCTCCCGCACGCAGGAGGGGGGATACGCTCACATCCGCATCCCCTTCCTGCGCCAGCAAATCCGCAAGAGCCGCGACCGGGCTAACTATTGCCTGGCCGATTTCATCGATCCCGATGGTGACTGGATCGGCGGGTTCGCCGTGGGGATCCACGGGATCGAACCACACCTCGCGCGCTTCCAGGCCGCGCACGATGACTATTCGGATATTCTGCTCAAAGCGCTGGCCGACCGGTTCGCCGAAGCCTTGGCCGAACGGCTCCACCAGCATGTCCGCACCACGCTGTGGGGCTATGCGCCGGGCGAGCAGCTGACCAACGAAGCGCTGATCCGCGAACAATACCGCGGCATCCGCCCCGCGCCCGGCTATCCCGCCTGCCCCGATCACAGCCTCAAGCCGATCCTGTTCGATCTGCTGAACGCCGGGACAAACGCCGGGATCGTGCTGACCGAAAGCCAGGCGATGCTGCCGACCGCAGCCGTTTCGGGCTTCTATTTCGCGCACCCGGAAAGCTCGTACTTCGGGGTCGCCCGGATCGGGCGTGACCAGCTCGAAGATTATGCGGCGCGGCGCGGGATTGATCTGGCGTCGGCCGAACGCTGGCTGCGGCCCAATCTGGACTGAGCCAGTCTAGTCGTCAGGCCCCGCCGCGTGTTCCTTGGCGCGGTCGGCCAGATAGGGCTGCCCGTTCTGGCCGCGCACCACCTCGAACAGGCCGGTCGCTTCGAACAGTTTGGTGAAATTGGACACGCCGTAATTGCGCGGATCGATCGGCGCGAGCCGCTTGGCTGCGCTGCCCGCACTCGACAGCCGGGCCCAGCCGTTTTCGCCCGCTGACGCTTCGACTGCCCCGCGCAGGACCGTCACCAGCTTGCTGTCCTGCGCCAACGGCTTGGCTGACTTTTCGGGCGCTGCTGCAGCAACTTTGGGCTTCGCCACGCGCCGCGTCGCAGTCTTGGCGGGAGCTGCAGGCTCGGTTCCCGTTGCCGCAGCAGCCCCGGCCAGCGTTTCCAGAAACAGAAAAGTAGTGCAGGCGTTCTGGAACGGCTCGGGGGTCTTGCGTTCGCCAAAGCCGTAAACGTCCTTGCCCGCCGCGCGCAGGTGCATCACCAGCGGGGTGAAATCGGCATCGCTCGAAGCGATGCAGAACGCGGCGAGGTTCTGGGTGTAGAGCAGTTCGAGCGCATCGATCACCATCGCGATGTCAGACGCATTCTTG
Organism: Novosphingobium sp.; assembly: GCF_031417815.1. Taxonomy (GTDB): domain Bacteria; phylum Pseudomonadota; class Alphaproteobacteria; order Sphingomonadales; family Sphingomonadaceae; genus Novosphingobium. The sequence goes on from NZ_JANOWI010000049.1 coordinate 45,265, forward strand.
CCCTTGGAATAGCTGAACTGCTGGATCGGCCGGATCGCATATTCGTGAAGCTGCGCGCGCCAGCTTTTGAGCCCCGCCGCGGTCCAATCGCCATAGGCGCGGCGGATATTGGCGGTGCCGTATTTCGACAATTCCGCCAGTATCGCAGGCAATTTGGCAGCCGAGGCGTTTTCGGCATCGATCAGCAAGGCGATGTGGCGCCCAGAGGCGGACGGACTTTCGATTGAACTGGCCATCTCGGCAATTGACCAGAGCACTGCCGCCCGGTCAATCGCTCTCGGCAGCCCGGCCCGGATCGGCTGCGGTCAAACCTCGATTAAGGCTGGCAATTGCAATCTCCCGCGCTAACCTCGCACCGTCAGGCGGGGAGTTGGCGATGGAATATTTCAGCATTGGACGGGTCTTTTCACGGGCTTTCGCGCTGGTTCGCGATACCGTCACCAGCGTCGGCCTGTTCACGTTGGTCATCGTATTGATCGAGGCTGCTGTCAGCTTTTTTGCGCAAAGCGCGATGCTCAGCGATCTTGGGCGGATCGCCGCAAGCGCGGGGCAGGCGGGCTTTGGGCAAGCCTTCTCGGGCCTCGTCGGGCTGGCATCGCTGCTCGGACTGGCCGGCCTCGGCCTGTCGTGGGCCGGCAGCGTTGGCGGGATGCTCAAACAGGATCGCAGCGGCCAGGTGACCTTGCAGGACTGCGTCAACCTGGCGATCGCCGGGTTCCTGCCGGCGCTGGCGATTTGCCTGCTTTACTGGATCGGCGTCTTCATCGGCTGGATGTTCATCATCGTCCCCGGGCTTATCCTGATCTGCATGTGGGCGGTCGCCCTGCCGGCGCAGCTGGCCGAGGGGATCGGCATTTTCGAAGCCTTCGGGCGCAGCCGCGATCTGACCCGCGGCCACCGGCTGTCGATCTTCGGGGTGCTGTTCGTGCTGATGATCGCCTACTATGCGATCTCGTTCGCCATGCTGGGATCGCTGTTCAGCATGGGCGATCTTCGAGCTTCGGTTTTGACTGACAATGTTGAGCGGTTCAGCATGATCGCCATCGCGGTCTCGATCCCGCTGGGCTGGATCACCAGCATGGTGCTGAAAGCGGTGGTCACCTCGCTCTACATCGAAACGATCACGGTCAAGGGTGGCGGCCCGGCCACCAATGTCGCGGGTGTGTTCGACTGACCATGCGCGGCGCGGTGTTGGCCTTGTGCGCAGCGCTGGCTGCAGTGCCGGTGAACGCGGCCGTGCCTGCAACCGTCGCGGTGGCGTTCGATCGCAGCCGGATCGTGCCGGTGCTGGCCGAGGGTGAGGCGGATCGCACCACCCACCGCCCGGTCAGCGCCGACGATCCGGTGCGGATCGCCTCGATTTCCAAGCTGGTGACCGCGCTGGGGGTGATGCGGCTGGTTGATGCGGGGAAACTCGATCTTGATCGCGACGTGTCGCACTATCTGGGCTGGAGCTTGCGGCACCCGGCCTATCCTGATCGCAGTATAACCCTGCGCATGCTGCTGTCGCACCAGTCGGGGCTGCTGGATGGCGATGATCTGTACCTGATCCCGCTGGGTGAAACGCTGCAGCAGCGGCTGGCCGATCCGCGGGTGTGGGATCCGGCCCATGCGCCCGGCTCGGGCTGGTTCCACTACACCAACCTCAACCTGCCGGTGGTGGCGAGTGTCATCGAACAGGTCACGCGGCAGCGCTTCGACGTGGCGATGCGCGATCTGGTGCTGGCACCGCTCAAACTGGACGCCTGCTTCAACTGGGGCGCGGGCTGTTCGGCCGGGGCAGCGCGGCGCGCGGTGGTGCTCTACCGCGCCAATGGCGCTGTCGCGCGCGACGATCTGCGCGGGACGTTTCCGGCCTGTCCGGTATTCACCGGCCCAGACGGGCGCTGCGATATCTGGACCTACACGCTGGGGAGCAACGGCGCGCTCTACAGCCCGCAAGGCGGCCTTCGGATTGCGATGCGCGATCTCGCCCGGCTCGGCCAGATGCTGGCGCGGCGCGGCAACGGTTTCCTCAGCGCCCGGGCCTATGCCGAACTGACCCGCCCGGTGTGGCGCTTCAATGGCCGCAACGGTGTCGGCGAAAACGGTTTGGCAGACGGGTTTTTCTGCGCCTATGGCCTCGCGCTGCACACCATCGGCAGCGGTGCAGCCGGGTGCCGCGACGATCTGTTCGGCGATGGACGCTCGCGGATCGGCCATGCGGGCGACGCCTATGGCCTCAAAAGCGGACTGTGGCTCGATCCCCGGACCGGGCGCGGGCTGGCTTTCTTCACCACTGCGGTAGCCGACGATGCGCCCACGGGTCGCAGCGCGTTTTTTGCCATTGAGGAGTCGGTTGTGGAGAGAGCGGGCCGCGTCCCCTTCCGCTAAGCCCCGGCTGCGGCTAGGCCCACCGCGTGACCGCGCCTGATATCCTTGAAACTCTCCACACTACCTTTGGCTTCTCCAGCTTTCGCGGGGTGCAGGACCGGGTGGTGGACCGGGTGCTGGCCGGGCAAAGCACCTTGGCGGTGATGCCGACGGGCGCGGGCAAGTCGCTCACCTATCAGCTGCCCGCGGTGATCCTGCCGGGCACCTGCGTGGTAATCTCGCCGCTGATTGCCTTGATGCACGATCAGCTGCGCGGCGCGGCGGCCAACGGCATCCGCGCCGCCAGCCTGACCAGCGCCGATGGCGAGGAAAGCCGTGAACGCGCGATCGCGGCATTTCGCGGCGGCGAACTCGATCTGCTTTACGTTGCCCCCGAACGCGCCAGCCAGGCCCATTTCCGCGAGCTGCTGTCCAAAGCCGAAGTCAGCCTGTTCGCGATCGACGAGGCGCACTGCGTTTCCGAATGGGGCCACGATTTCCGCCCTGATTACCGCCTGCTGCGGCCGCTGATGGATTCGTATGCCGATGTTCCGCGGCTGGCGCTGACCGCCACCGCCGATGCCCATACCCGCGCCGATATCCTGGCCCAGCTGGGGATTGGCGAGGACGGGCTGATCGTCGCCGGGTTCGATCGGCCCAACATCCGCTACAACGTCAGGCACCGCGACAATCCGGTGCGCCAGCTCACCGCGCTAATGGCCGAACAGCCCGGCCCCGGGATCGTCTATGCCCCGACCCGCAAGAAGGTCGAGGATCTGGCCCAAAAGCTCGCCGCCGCCACCGGGCGCCCAGTGCTGCCCTATCACGCCGGGCTCGATCCGCAGGTCCGCGCCGCCAACCAGTCGGCCTTCGTAGCCAGCGAAGACATGGTGATCGTTGCCACGGTTGCCTTCGGGATGGGGATCGACAAGCCCGATGTGCGCTTTGTCGCCCATGCCGGGGTGCCCAAATCGATCGAGGGTTACTACCAGGAAACCGGCCGCGCGGGCCGTGATGGCGATGCTTCGGTGGCGCTGATGCTGTGGGCGGCAGACGATTTCGCGCGGGCCCGCCAGCGCCTGGCTGAGGTTGAGGCGCACCGCCGCGATGGTGAGCGCAAACGGCTTGATGCGCTGGCCTTGCTGGTCGAAACTGCGGGCTGCCGCCGCGCGCTGCTGCTGCGCCATTTTGGCGAGGATCCGCCGCAAAGCTGCGGCAACTGCGACAATTGCCTCGATGCGCCGGGCGTGGTCGATGCCAGCGAGCTGGCGCGCAAGGTCCTGTCAGCGGTCTATCGCACCGGGCAAAGCTTTGGCTTCGGCCACATCGAAAAGGTGCTGATCGGCGCCAATGACGAGCGCATCGCCGCGCGCGGCCACGATCAGCTGTCGGTGTTCGGGATCGTTGGCGGCGACGAGGCGGCGCTGCTGCGTCCGCTGGTCCGGGCCCTGCAGGCGCGCGGCAGCCTGCTGCCGACCGAGCACGGCGGCTTGATGCTGGGCAGCGATGCCCGGGCGATCCTCAAAGGGGAGGACTCTGTGCTGATCGCGCTGCCGCCCAAACGCGACCCCGCCAGCGGCCGCAAGGCGCGGCGCGAGCGGAGCGGCGGCGGGGTCAATCCGCTCGGCGATCCGCTGTTCGAGGCGCTGCGCGATCTGCGCCGCGATCTGGCTGCCGAGGCCGGCGTCCCGCCCTATGTGGTGTTCCACGACAGCACCTTGCGCGAAATGGCGCAGGCGCGCCCCGGCGATCTTGCCGCCTTGGGCGAAATCACCGGGGTCGGTGCGCGCAAGCTGGAAGCCTATGGCGAGGCTTTTCTCGGCGTGATCCGGCAGCACTGACCGTTCACGGCCGGATTTCGTCGTGCGGCAGGTGCGGTGCAGCGTCCTCACCGTGGCGGGTCTTCCACAGCGAAAAGCCGACGCCGCCCGCGATCAGCGCAAAGGTCACCCCCAGGCTCAGCGCCGGCGGGAACTTCTCGCCATCCAGCACGAAGTCCGCGATGAAAATCTTGCTGCCGATGAACACCAGCACACTGGCGAGCGCATACTTCAGATAATAGAACCGGTGGATCATCGCCGAGAGCGCGAAGTAGAGCGCGCGCAGGCCCAGGATCGCCATGATGTTGCTGGTATAGACGATGAAGGTGTCGGTGGTGATCGCGAAGATCGCCGGAACGCTGTCCACCGCGAAAACCAGATCGGCCAGGTTGATCACCACCAGCGCTACGAACAGCGGGGTAGCAGCGCTAACCAGCTTGCCGGACTTTTCATCGGGCACTTTCACGAAAAAGTGCTGGCCGTGCAGCTCCTTGGTCACCGGGATGTGGTTCGATATCCAGCGCACCACCGGGTTCTTCGCAATGTCGGGATCGTGATCGCCCGCAAAGAACATCCTGATGCCGGTGAACACCAGGAAGGCAGCGAAGATATAGAGCACCCAGTAGGCCTGCTCGACCAGCGCCGCACCCGCCGCGATCATGCCGCCGCGCAGCACGATCACCGCCAGAATGCCCCACAGCAGGGCGCGGTACTGATACCTGGCGGGAATCTTGAAGAAAGTGAAGATCAGGCTGATCACGAACACGTTGTCGATCGACAGCGCCTTTTCGATTGCGAACCCGGTGTAGTATTTCATCCCCAGATCCGCACCGCGCGCGATCCAGATCCACGCCCCGAAGGCGAGCGCGATAGAGATGTAGAAGGCGGTAAGCTTGAGGCTTTCGCCGATCCCCATCTCGCGGTCTTCCTTGTGGAGGACGCCAAGATCGAATGCGGTCAGCGACAAGACGATTCCGGCAAACGACAGCCACAACCACAGCGGCGTGCCGAGCCAGTCGGCGAACAGAAATTCCATGGGATAAGCCCCCTGTCAGGCGTGCAAACACGTCCGGTGCCGCGCGCACGGCGGCACCGGATATTTATCGCTATGTTGATATTAGCTGCCCGGGCGCAGCGGACGCGCGGTCAGCCGGGTCAGCCGGTCCTTGATCGCCAGCTTCAGTTTTTTGAGCCGTGCCAGTTCGGACGGATCGGGCCAGCGCAGGCCCTGCAGCAGGCGTAGCCTGGCATCGAGCCGCTGGTGCCGCTCGAGCAATCGGAAAGTCATGTCGGACATTTTTCGCATCCCTAGGCAAACGTGTTGAACGTTGATCGGATGCTGCCGAGCCGGGATCGATGCTTGGGGAGGGGGAGCTAAAGCACTGACCCGCAGCATCGGCATGCATCCGATGCGGTCCGACATCACGTGGCATACTTCCCGTATGGGCAAGCACGCCGCGCCAGAGGGGCCCGGTCCCGCCTGATCGATATGGACACCGCAATCGGCGATTTCAAGAGGGCTTGACCCTAAGGGCATATCTGATATTAAAGTGATATCACATTAAAGGGGAATTCGACATGTCCGATTCGCACCAGCCGATGACTGCCAGCGCCGAACGGCGGGCGTGGAGCACCAGCGGCTACCTTATTTTCGTGGCCTTTCTGGCGCTGCTGATGCTGACGATCTGGCGGATCATTGCCTTTGCCGGCTCCAACCCGCCCGATAGTGCAGTGTTCGGCTTCGTGGTTTCGACCGGGCTCAGCATGGTCGCTCTGGTGATTCTCGCCAGCGGGTTTTACATGATCCAGCCCAACCAGGCCGCAGCGATCACGCTGTTCGGGGCCTATCGCGGCACTGATCGCAGCACCGGGCTGCGCTGGGTCTGGCCGTGGATGGGCAAGACCAAGATTTCGGTCCGCGCCAACAACCTCGTGTCGGACAAGATCAAGGTCAACGATCTGCGCGGCAATCCGATCGAAATGGCGGCACAGGTGGTCTGGCGCGTGGTCGATACTGCCCAGGCGCTTTATGATGTCGATGATTACAAGGCCTTCGTGATGGTCCAGATCGAAGCCGCGGTGCGCACGATCGGCTCGCGCTATCCTTATGACGATTTCAGCCATGCCGAAATTACCCTGCGCGGCAACCACGACGAGGTCGGGGTCGAACTGCGCAAGGAACTGATCGCGCGGCTGACGATGGGCGGCATGTCGGTCGACGAATGCGGCTTCACGCACCTCGCCTATGCCCAGGAAATCGCCGGGGCGATGCTGCGCCGCCAGCAGGCCGAAGCCGTTGTGGCAGCGCGCAAGACGCTGGTCGAAGGCGCTGTCGGCATGGTTGAAATGGCCTTGGCGATGCTCTCTGAAAAAGGCGTGGTCCACCTTGATGACGAGCGCAAGGCGGCGATGGTTTCGAACCTGATGGTGGTGCTGTGCGGCGAGCGGGATACCCAGCCGGTGGTCAACACGGGCTCGCTGTACACGTAGCGGCCTGACCGATGGGCTCGCCTGGCAAGAAATCTTTCGCACTCCGTCTCGATCCGGCGCTGTTCAAAGCGCTGGAGCGGGCGGCGGCGGGCGACTTCCGTTCGGTCAATACCCAGGTCGAAGTGTTGCTGCGTGAGGCCCTGGCCAAGCGCGGGGTGAAGATTGATCCGGCCGAACCCGCCAAGCGCGGTCGTCCGGCCAAGGAGAATGGCGATGGCTGATGAAGCGAAGCTTTTTACTTGCGTGAAATCGGGCCTGAACATCAGGATCAACCCGCGTAGCGCGGCCGGGTGGCGAGCCCTGGGGCTGTGGATGGCGGGCTTCTTTGCCATGCTTGGCCTGTTCCTGACCGGGATGGCCACGGCCGAACGGCCGCAATTGCAGGCGGGTTTCACCGCACTGTTCCTGCTTGCCACGGCGATCTGGGCGGTGACAATGATCCGCTGGATGATGGCGCGCAGCGAAATGATCAATGTGAAGGAACTGCTGGCACTGAAGCGCCAACTGGACCGCAACAAGCGCGGCTAGAGCAGATGCCCGCTGCGGTCGCGCTTGGTGGCGAGGTAACGGGCATTGTGCGGATTGGGCGGCAATTGGTGCGGCACGCGTTCGGCCACCTCCACGCCTGCGCCCTGGAGCGCCGCCACCTTGGCCGGATTGTTGGTCATCAATCGCACCGCCCCGGCACCCAGCAGGTGCAGCATCCGCGCCGCCACGGGAAAATCGCGCGCTTCGTTCGGCAGGCCGAGCCGGGTATTGGCATCGACCGTATCGAACCCCTGATCCTGCAACTGATAAGCGCGCAGTTTGTTGATCAGGCCAATCCCGCGCCCTTCCTGACGCAAGTACAGCAGCACGCCCCAGCCGCCATTGCCCGCTTCCTCGGCCATCGCGGCCAGCGCGGCATCAAGCTGTGGGCCGCAATCGCATTTGAGGCTGCCAAGGACATCGCCGGTCAGGCATTCGGAATGGAGCCGCACCAGCGGCGCGCGATCGCCGCGTTGCTGCCCCAGCACCAGCGCAACGTGTTCGCGCAGATCGTCGGCAGAGCGGAAGGCGACGATCTCGGCAGTTTCAAGCGCGGCCACCGGCAGCCGCGCGCGGCTGGCGATCACCAGATGATCGGCCTGCTTGTAATCGGCCAGGTCTGCGGGGCTGACGTCCTGCGGCTCTCCGGCGGGGACCGGATCGACCAGGAAGGCGGGCAGGATCCCGGCGATCCGGGCCAGTTCCATCGCGGTGCGGGCCGCCTCGGGCGCGGCCAGCGGCTCGGCCAGGAACGGGCCCTTGAACGGATTGGCCAGATCGAGCGCGGGATCGGCCATTGCCCGCGCGGCGGGCAGATCGAACGGATCGGCAGCGCGGATCAGCACTGGCGCTTCGGGCACGGCGGCGTCGCGCTGGTTGGCCAGTTTGAGCGTGACCGCGCGGGCGCAGGAGATCAGCATGCGCGGCGCCGTCACCCCGGGACCGAACCCGGTTTCGGCCGGCAGCAGCACCATGGTGCCGTCAAGCCGGATCGGCCAGCCGTGGCGCAGCGCATCGATCGCCTGCGCGGCGCGCCTGGCGCTGCTGCTCAAAGATTGAACTCCGTGATCAGCGGCACATGATCGCTGCACTGTTCCCACTGCCGGGTTTCCTCGATCACCCGGTGGCCTGACGATTGCGCAGCAAGGCCGGGCGAGGCCCACATGTGATCGAGCCGCCGCCCACGGTCCTTGCCCTGCCAGAAGGTGCGATAGGACCACCACGACCAGTTCCGCAGCGGCGCGGGGATATGTTTGCGGCCCAGATCAACCCAGCCGTGGGCATCGCTCAGCCGCTGCAGGGTTTCAACCTCCAGCGGGGTGTGGCTGACCACTTTGAGCAGCGCCTTGTGATCGTAAACGTCGCAATCGAGCGGGGCGACGTTGAAATCGCCGACCAGCAGCGTCGGACGGTCCAGCGTGTCGGACCAGCGCGTCATCCGCTCGAGGAAATCGAGCTTCTGCCCGAACTTGGGATTGACCGTGCGATCGGCAACATCGCCGCCCGCCGGGATATAGACGTTTTCGAGCACCAGCCCCTGGCCGGCACCAAGCAGCTCAACGCCGACGTGGCGCGCTTCGCCATTGGCCTGCCAGTCATTGCGGGTCAGCTCACGCAGCGGGATCCGGCTGACCGTGGCGACGCCGTGATAGCCCTTCTGCCCGTGCACCGCGCGGTGGGTATAACCGGCCGCTTCGAACGCCTCGTGCGGGAAGGTTGCTTCGATCGTCTTGATCTCTTGCAGACACAAGACGTCGGGCTGCTGCTCTTGCAAAAAGCGCAGCACCTGATCGACGCGCAGGCGGACCGAGTTGATATTCCATGTCGCGATAGAAACCATGCTGCGGCTTTAGGTGCGCACCGCGCGGGCGGCAAGGGCCGAACCCCCACCCCAACCCCTCCCCTACGGGGAGGGGCCATTGCGCGACGCGTGGCTTGGAGTCGGATTGGCTCAAGCCGGAGCGAGAATGCAGGTGATCGAGAACCGGAGCGCAGCGGCCTTAATGGCCGTGAGCACCGGAAGCGCAGAGCGCCTGCGTTCGCAGCCCGGCTTCAGTCAATCCGGCCCAAGACACAAAAAACCCTCGGACCGGGGGCATTTGGTCCGAGGGTTCCTTTGTGCGTTCGTCACGCTACGACAATGCGGCCAATATCGAGGCATGGGCAACAGGGGGGAAACCCGCCTCAGGCCGCGCTGTCATTCACGGTTTTAGGCCGTTTTCCCTTGCGCTGTCATGAACAATCGCATCGGGGTTGTCGCAAATTGTCGCATGTCAGGCACGCCCCACGACGAGCCGCCCGCCATCATCGACGAGTGGCGCTGCGCGGATCGTTGAACTTGAAGGTGCTGTCAGGCACGGCCAGCCCGTAACGCTGATTCGACAGATTGACGACCGTGCGGGTGTTCTGCGAATCGACCGTCGCCCAGCTCGAAAGTTCGAGCCCGCCCGGTACGCCGGCCCGGCGCACGAAGATGAAAGTGATGACGCCGTATTCAGGGTGGCGCTTGTCGCGCACTTCAATGCCGACGATCTGACCATTGGTGGCCGGGGTCAGACGGGCATATTGCATCACGTTGCCGCGCGGGTTGAGCAGCGCGCCAAGCGGGCTATTGCCAATCGGCCAGCGCTGCACCTGACGCACGCCATAATCGATAAAGGTCAGCGCCTTGCCATCCGAGACGACCAGGATCGGCACGCCCTTCTGGTACTGGAAACGGATCTTGCCGGGGTTCTTCAGCGTCAGCACGCCGGTCAGGCGCTTGCCGCGCAGATCGGTCTGGGCGAAGTCGGCGCGCATCGTGGTGATGGCACGCAGCGCGGTCACCGCGTTGACGAGATCGCCCGATTGGGCCTGCGCCGCGGCCGGAGCCGAGGTCAGCAGCGCTACAGGCGCGGAAACGACAAGCGCCGCCGAAAGGGCGGCACCGGTCAGGTTGCGAAGGGTGTGGATCACAGTGTTCATGGCCTGCCAATTAGAGGACGGGCCTTGAACTCGCAATGAACTGGTTTGGTTCCGGGATGGGCCGGACGGACCGAACCCATTCTTACTTGATCTTGGCTTCCTTGAACTCGACGTGCTTGCGCACGACGGGATCGTACTTGCGGAAGCTCATCTTCTCGGTCGTGTTGCGCGGGTTCTTCTTGGTGACATAGAAGAAGCCGGTATCGGCGCTCGACACGAGACGGATCTTGACGGTTGCGGGCTTCGCCATGGCTTTCGGTCCTGAACTTTCGATTCGGGCGCTGCGGCCCCGTAAAACTGCGAGGGCGGCACATCGGCACCGTCCCGGAAGGCCGCGCCAATGCGTCAGATGCGGGCCAAAGTCAAGGGTTGTAGGGGGGTAATGGCTTGAGCACCGTATAGCCTTCAACCGACGGTTCGTGATCCAGCGGCGGCAGCTCCACCGCCTCGGGTTCAACCTTGGTATCGGGCAGCCGGTCAAGCAGATCGCGGATCAGGGTCAGGCGGCCGCGGCGCTGATCGTTGAAATCGACCAGCGTCCACGGCGCGGCCTTGGTGTGGGTGGCTTCCAGCATTTCTTCGCGCGCCAGGGTATAGGCATCGTACTTTTCGCGTGCGGCGGTATCGATGGGGGACAATTTCCAGCGTTTGAGCGGATCTTCGAGCCGCTCCTGAAAGCGCTTTTCCTGCTGTTCCTGATCGGTGGCCAGCCAGTATTTGAACAGCAGGATGCCGTCGTCGGCCAATTGCTGTTCGAACACCGGGGCCGCCTTGAGGAACGCCTCGACCTGCTGGGGCGTGGCAAAGCCCATCACCTTTTCCACCCCGGCGCGGTTATACCAGCTGCGATCGAACAGCACGACTTCACCGGCGGCAGGCAGATGCGGCACATATCGCTGGAAATACCACTGGGTCTTTTCGCGGTCGGTCGGCTTGGGCAGGGCCACAATCCGGCACTGGCGCGGGTTGAGCGGGCCCGCGACGGCCTGGATCGCGCCGCCCTTTCCAGCGGTGTCGCGCCCTTCGAACAAGACCACGATCCGCGCCCCGGTGGCGGCGGCCCAGCGTGCCATCGCCACCAGCTCTTCCTCCAGCGGAGCATAGCGCGTTTCGAACTTCTTGCGTTTCAGGCGTTTCATTGTCTGCGATTCCTTGAGGCCGCGCTACGATGGCGGCGCGGCGGCCAGGGTGCAACCTGCCCGAAATTGATTGCCGTCCCGTTTCGATAAAGTTACAAATGCAACCATGTCCGAGACTGACTTCACGCAGCTGCCCGATCCGGGCCCCGCTGTCTTTACGGCCCCGCTCAAACGTCCGGCGCAGGTCGGCGATGATTGGCTTGAGCCGGCCCAGCACGCTTATGACAGCAATGAAGACGCGATCTGGGACGATCTGTTCGCCCGCCAGATGGACCTGCTGCCGGGCCGCGCGGCCAGCACCTTTCTGCGCGGGCTTGACCGGCTCGATCTTGGCCGCGGCGGGGTGCCCGATTTTGCTGCGATGTCGCACAATCTCGGCAACCTGACCGGGTGGAGCGTGGTCCCGGTGCCGATGCTGATCCCCGATCACGTGTTCTTCTGGCACCTTGCCAACCGCCGCTTTCCGGCCGGCAATTTCATCCGTACCCGCGCGACCTTCGACTATATCCAGGAACCCGATGTGTTCCACGATGTGTTCGGCCATGTGCCGATGCTGACCAACCCGACCTATGCCGATTACATGCAGGAATACGGCCGCGCCGGGTGGAAGGCGATGCGTTATAACCGGCTGAAGGCGCTGGGCGCACTTTACTGGTACACGGTCGAATTCGGTCTGATTCAGGAAGCGGAGGGCCTCAGGGCCTATGGCGCGGGGATCCTTTCGGGGCCGGCCGAAGTGCTGTTCTGCCTCGATGCGCAAAGCCCCAACCGGATCATGCTCAACGTCGACCGGGTGATGCGGACCGATTATGTGATCGACGATCTGCAGCCCAGCTACTTCGTGATCGAAAGCTTCGAAGCGCTCTATCACGATACGGTCGAGCGCGATTTCGACCGGTTGTACCGCTCGCTGGGCAATGGCTTCACCTATGCCAATACTGCAGTGATCGACGTCGACGATGTGCTGCACCGCGGATCGCAGGAATATGCGCTGCGCGGTGGACGCGGCAGCGGGGCCTTGCCGGTCTAACGCGTCAGGAAGAACAGCGCCGCAGCCCCGGCCACAATCCGGTACCAGGCGAATGGCGAAAAGCCCGCGCGGCTGATATAGGCGACGAACGCCCTGATCACCGCCAGCGCCACCACGAAGCTCACCGCAAAGCCAATCGCGATGTGGCTCCACCCGACGGGCCCGGTGCCCGCCGCCAGCTCGGCACGGTTTTGCCACAGTTCCAGCGTGGTGGCCCCCAGCATGGTCGGCACGGCCAGGAAGAAGCTGAATTCGGCGGCGGTGCGGCGCTCGATCCCCATCGCCAGCGCGCCCATGATGGTTGCGCCCGAACGGCTGACCCCGGGGATCATCGCCAGGCATTGCAGCAGTCCGACGCCCAGCGCTTGCCGCATCGGTAACTGGCCCAGGCCAAGGTATTCGCCTTGCTTCGACCAGCGTTCCACCGCCAGGATCGCGATCCCGCCGGCGATCAGCGCCCAGCCAACGATCATCGGACTGCCCAGCATCACGTCGATCTGCTTCTTGAACAGCAGGCCCAGCACTACCGAGGGCATGAACGCCACCAGCAGATTGGTGACGAACCGGATCGACAGCGGATCGCGCCGCAGGAGTCCCCGGGCCACCGCCCAGAATGTCCGCCAATAAAGCACCACCACGGCGAGGATCGCGCCCAGCTGGATCACCACGTTGAACACCGCCCAGGTGTGGGCATCATAGCCGAACAGCTCGGAGGCCAGGATCAGGTGTCCGGTGGAGGAGACCGGCACGAATTCAGTCAGTCCTTCAACGATGCCCAGCAGCACCGCAGCAATGAACAGGTCCATCAGGCGTCTTCCGCTGCGGCAAACGCGGCGTCATCGAACTGCAGCGAGGCCAGGCGCGCGTAGAGCCCTTTGGCTTTGGTCAATTGTGCATGGGTGCCGGCCTCGACAATCCGGCCCTTGTCCATCACCACGATCCGGTCGGCCGCACGCACCGTGGCGAGGCGGTGGGCGATGACCAGCGTGGTGCGGTCCTGCATCAGCCGGTCAAGCGCATCCTGGACCAGCCGTTCGCTTTCCGCGTCGAGCGCGCTGGTCGCCTCGTCGAGCAGCAGGATCGGGGCTTCGCGCAGCACTGCACGGGCAATCGCAATGCGCTGGCGCTGTCCGCCTGAAAGCCGCGCGCCGCCTTCGCCAAGGAACGTGTCGAGCCCTTCGGGCAGTTCGCGCAGAAACGTTTCGGCATTGGCGGTGCGCGCCGCATCCCAGATCGCCTCATCGCCGGCGTCCCAGTTGCCATAGCGCAGGTTATCGCGCGCGCTGGCGGCAAACAAGATGCCTTCCTGCGGCACCAGCGCCATGCGGCGGCGCACATCGGCCGGATCGACTGCGGTCAGCGGCACGCCATCAAGCTTGATGGTGCCTGCCTGCGGATCGTAAAAGCGTTGGGCGAGCTGGAACAGCGTGCTTTTGCCCGCACCCGATGGGCCGACGATCGCCACCGTTTCGCCCGGTTCGATGGTCAGCGAGAAATCGGCCAGCGCGGCCACTTCGAGCCGGGTGGGATAGCGGAACGAGACGTTCTCGAACGCCAGTTTGCCATGCGCCGGGCTGGGCAGCGCGAGCGGCCGGGCTGGCGCGGCAATCGCGGGCTGTTCGTTGAGCAGTTCGGTCAGCCGCCCGGCCGCACCCGCGCCGCGCAGCAGATCGCCATAGACTTCGGTCAGTGCGCCGAACGCGCCGGCGACGATGCCCGCAGCCAGCACGAAGCCGGCAATTGTCCCGCCGCTCATCCGGCCATCGGCGACCTGGATCGCACCTTCCCACATCAGCAGCACGATCCCGCCCATCACTTCGACAATGACGATCGAGGTCATCACCGCGCGGATCGTGAAGCGTCGCTTGGCGGCGGCAAAGGCCTGTTCGACGATTGCGGTAAACCGGGCTTGCTCGCGTGCTTCCTGATTGAACGCCTGAACCACGCGCATCGCGCCCAGCGCTTCGGATGTGCGCGCACCGACATCGGCGATCGTGTCCTGGCTGGTGCGCGAGGCCTTTCGCACCAGGCTGCCGAAATAGACGATCGGCACGATGATCAGCGGAATGCCGATCAGGATGCGCAGCAGCATCGCCGGGGCGAGGTAGAACAGATAGACGATCCCGCCGATCCCGGTGATCGCATTGCGCAGGGCAAAGGAAATGGTCGTGCCCACCACCTGCTCGATAATCGCGGTATCGGCGGTCATCCGCGAGGAAATCTCGCTGGGGCTGTTGGCCTCGAAAAAGCTGGGAGGCAAACGCAGCAGGTTGGCCTGCACCCGTTCGCGGATATCGGCGATCACCCGTTCGCCCAGCCACGACACAAAATAGAACCGCACCGCCGTGGCGATGCCCAGCACCGCCACGATCATCAGCAGGTACTGGAACGAAGAGTTGATCGAAGCGACGCTCGATCCCTTGCCGAACCCGGTGTCGATCATCGCCCGGACGCGTTCGGGGATCGCCAGCGTGCAGGCCGAGGTGGTCAGCAGCGCGGCAAGCCCCAAGGCCAGTTCCTTGGGGTACTTGACGGTTTCGCGCGCCACCATGCCCAGCGGACCAAGGCTGCGCGCGGGCTTGCCTTCAGCGGGCAGGGCAAACTGGATCGGTTGGTCGGACGGGGTGCCGTCGGGCGCGGAACTCATGGCGCGCGCCCTAGCACAGCCCCCACGCCGGCGTAAGCGGTTAAGTGGCTGCCCCGGCCCATTGTGCAGTGCGGTGTTAAATTGTGCATTGCACAATAGAGGGATTGTCGCCACTTTGCAGCGAAAGGCGGCGCTGGTGCGCCGCGGAGGTAATCGAACATGCTTTATACCGCTTACGAATTGCAGCGTTCATGGCTCAATGCCGCCAGCACCTGGGCCTCGGTTGGCGCGCAGATGCTCAGCAACCCGGCGCTGCCGTTTGGCTATAGCGGGCTGGGCCCGGCCATGGGTTCTGCGCTTGAAGTGTTCGCCCACGCCAGCGCGCCCTATGGCAAGCCGGCCTTCGATATCGAAGCGGTGACGGTGGACGGCGTTATCCAGCCGGTTACCGAAGCAATCGTGCTGCACCGTCCGTGGTGTAACCTGCTGCATTTCAGCCATCCGGGCCTGGCCGCCGATGCCCCGCGCCTTTTGATCGTCGCCCCGATGAGCGGGCATTTCGCCACGCTGCTGCGCGGCACGGTTGAGCGAATGACCGAGCGCGCGCATGTCTACGTGACCGATTGGGCTGACGCCAAGATGGTGCCGCTGTCCGCCGGCGAGTTCGATCTGGATGATTACATCGATTATCTGATCGGCTTCCTCGAGCACATCGGGGAAGGCGCGCACGTGCTGGCGGTGTGCCAGCCTTCGGTGCCGGCGCTTGCGGCAACCGCGATCATGGCCGATACCAAACACCCGTGCCGGCCGCTGACCCTGACCATGATGGGTGGCCCGATCGACACCCGCGAAGCGCCGACCTCGGTCAACGATCTGGCGATGCAGCGGCCAATCGAATGGTTCCGCCATACCGTGATCGCCACCGTGCCGCTGCAGTATCCCGGTGCCGGGCGGCAGGTCTATCCAGGGTTCCTGCAGCTCGCCGGGTTCATGTCGATGAACCTGGGCAATCACATGCAGAGCCACTATCACATGTTCAAGCACCTGGTTGCAGGCGCCGATGAAGACGCCGATGCGACCAAGGATTTCTACGAGGAATACCGCGCGATCTGTGATCTTAACGCGGCCTATTACCTGCAGACCGTGGAAGAGGTGTTCCAGAAGCATTCGCTGCCGAATGGCACCTTCATGCACCGCGGCAAGCAGGTTGACCTGGGCAAGATCAAGGACACCGCGATCCTCGCGGTTGAGGGTGAGCGCGACGATATTTCGGGGATCGGGCAGACCAGGTCGGCGCTGACATTGGCCACCGGCCTGTCCGCATCGCGCAAGAAATACCACCTCGCCCCCGAAGTGGGCCATTACGGCATCTTCAATGGCAGCAAGTGGCGCGACCGGATCGCCCCGATCCTCGAAGACTGGATTGCGGCGCATGGCAAAGCGCGGCTCAAGGCGGTTGCCTGACCTGATTGATCCTCTCCAGATTTGCGAAGCACATCTGGGGAGGTGGCAGCGCGAAACGCTGACGGAGGGGTAATGACGCAAGGGCAGAAGCCCCTCCGACATTTGCTGACGCAAATACCACCTCCCCATTTGTGGCAGCCGCCAAAAATGGAGAGGATCTAAGGTTGCACTGGCGCCGCCGGTTCATCGCGGACCCGCAGGAATATCCGCCGCAGCACCCGCCAGGCGATGATCATCAGCGCAATCGCCAGCACCAGCAGGACCATAGCGACCACCCCTGCGGCCACCGGGTTGCTGTAAGCGAGGTACAGCAGTCCGGTTGTGGCAACGTCTTCAACCGTCGAGACCGCGATGTTGCTGAACGGTTCGGGACTGGTGTTGACCACGGCCCGCGCGCTGGCCTTGCCGCCATGCGCGAGCAGGCTGGCCCCGCCGCCCAGGATGAAGGCGATGGCCTGGGTGGCCGGGTCCGCCGGATCGACCACCGCCAGCGTCAACAATGCTCCGCCGACCGGGCGGATGAAGGTGTGGACCGAATCCCACACCGAATCGAGCCACAGGATCTTGTCGGCAAAAAATTCCATGAAGGCCGCCAGCCCGGCCACCCCCATCACCCACGGATTGGCCAGGACTTGCAGCGATTGCAGGTGTTCGGGCAGCGGCAGCACATGGAAATGCATCGCAAGGCCAGTGGCCAGCGCGGTCAGGTAAAGCCGCCAGCCCGAAAGCAGGCTGACCGATCCGGCAATCCCGAGAATTTCAACGATACCAAGGTGTTCGGGCATCTGATCCGCTTCCCCGTGGCGTGACCCCAATGCCTGCAAAGATGGGCGGGAAATGGGCAGATGGCAAGGACCTAGAGGTCCTCTCCGTTTTCACGAAGTGCAAATGGGGAGGTGGCAGTCGTATGGTGACTGACGGAGGGGTTAAGGACGCCAGCGCCATAACCCCTCCGTCTCGCCTTCGGCGATCCACCTCCCCATTTGGCTTCGCAAAATGGAGAGGACCTGATTCTTTACAAGACCTCGAACAGCCCGGCAGCCCCTTGTCCGCCGCCGATGCACATCGTGACGACAACATACCGCGCACCGCGGCGCTTGCCTTCGATCAGGGCGTGGCCGGTGCAGCGCGCGCCGGTCATGCCGAACGGGTGGCCGATCGAGATCGAGCCGCCGTTGACGTTGAGCAGTTCGTCAGGAATGCCCAGCTTGTCGCGGCAATAGAGCACCTGCACGGCGAAGGCTTCGTTGAGTTCCCACAGCCCGATGTCGTCCATCTTGAGGCTGAAGCGTTCCAGCAACTTGGGGATCGCAAACACGGGCCCGATGCCCATTTCGTCAGGTTCGGTGCCGGCCACTGCCATGCCGACATAGCGGCCGAGCGGTGCCAGCCCGCGCTTTTCGGCGACTTTGGCTTCCATCAGCACGCAGGACGATGAACCGTCCGACAGCTGGCTGGCATTGCCGGCGGTGATCGTGTGGCCTTCACCCATCACCGGCTTGAGGCTGGCCAGACCTTCGAGCGTGGTATCGGGGCGGTTGCAATCGTCATGGGTTGCGGTGACCTCCTTGTAGGAGACTTCCTTGGTTTCCTTGTCGACAATGGCCATCGTCGCGGCGCAGGCGACGATTTCAGCGTCGAACTTGCCCGCGGCCTGCGCGGCGGCGGTGCGCTGCTGCGACTGGAGCGAATAGGCATCCTGCGCTTCGCGGCTGATGTTGTAACGCTTGGCAACCACTTCGGCGGTGCCGATCATCGGCATATAGATCGCCGGATGCATTTCAAGCAGCGCGCGGTCGGGCTCGACGAACATTTTGCCGCTGCCGACCACCTTGGAAATGCTTTCGAGGCCCCCGCCGACGCAGATGTCCATATTGTCGACAATGATTTGCTTGGCGGCGGTGGCGATGGTCATCAGCCCCGACGAGCACTGGCGATCGATCGTCATCGCCGGCACGGTCACCGGTAGCCCGGCGCGAAGGGCGGCGAGGCGCGCGACATTGCCGCCGGCCGAGCCCTGCTGGGCGGCTGCGCCCATCACGACATCGTCTACTTCGCCGCCTTCGAGCCCGGCGCGTTCGACTGCGGCGCGGATCGAATAGGCACCCAGCGTCGCGCCGGTGGTGTTGTTGAATGCGCCCCGGCCAGCCTTGGTCAACGGGGTGCGGGCGGTGGAGACGATAACGGCGTCACGTGACATGGGGAATTCCTCTCAAAATCGGGGCACCCCTCCCGATCCGGGAGGGGCAGCGAGACTTGGCAGCTTGCTGCCTAGTCGCAGCGGGGTGGGTTTCCTGGGCTCGCGGTCGAACCCCCACCCCAACCCCTCCCCACTGGGGAGGGGCTAAAG
>NZ_JANOWI010000050.1:0-12662 GCF_031417815.1 Novosphingobium sp.
GTTAGCTTCACCTTATGGTTGACTCTGCGCTGCCCGTTCAGTAACCGCCCGCGTCTGATCTGACGCTTTCGCTTGCGAAGGCGCGCCGAACATCGAATTTCAAAGGTTCCTACAATGAAGCGCACGTTCCAGCCCAGCAACCTCGTCCGCGCCCGCCGCCATGGCTTCCGTCTGCGTTCGTCGACGGTGGGTGGCCGCAAGATCCTGCGCGCGCGCCGCGCCCGCGGCCGCAAGAAGCTGTCTGCCTGAGCGAGACTTCGAAGATGTCGGTCCTGACCAAACGGGCCGATTTTCTCAGTGCTAACCGGGGCCTGCGCGTAGCACGTCCCGGTTTTGTGCTTTTGGTGAACCCCAACGGCGGCGATCAGGTCCGCTTTGGCATCACCGTTACCAAGAAAATCGGCAATGCCGTGGTCCGCAACCGGATGAAGCGGCGCTTGCGCGCGCTGCTGCGCGAACTGCTGCCCGATGCCGGCCTGCCCGGCCACGATCACGTGCTGATCGGCCGCGATCGCGGGGTTGAGCGCGATTTTGCCAAGCTGCACGAAGAGCTCACCATGGCACTCGCGCGGGCGGCGGCCGGCAAGGGCGATCCGCCGCGCCGACCGCGCACATGAAACGGCTGCTGATTCTGATCGCACGCGGCTGGCAACTGGGGCCATCGCGGATCCTGCCGCCATCGTGCCGTTATGCCCCGTCGTGCTCGCAGTATGCGATCGAAGCGCTGGAAAAACATGGCGCGATTAAAGGTGGCTGGCTGGCGGCGAAGCGGCTATTGCGCTGCCATCCCTGGGGGGGACACGGCTATGATCCGGTGCCTTGAACGCCGCCGCCGCCTTCCCATCTGACTGAAACGCGCCATTCGACAAAGGGCCATACGTGGACAACCAGAATTTTCGCAACATGGTCCTGGCCGGGGTCATCACCCTGGTGATCTTCATGGGCTGGGATTGGGGGATGAAATACCTCTACCCCAATGCCGACAAGCGCCCGGCCCAGGCTGCCAGTTCTGCCGCCCCTGCGCCCGCCGCATCGGGCGGCGGCGCCAAGCCGTCGCGCGAAGGCGGGCTGGCCAGCGCGGCCGATCAGGCGCTTGAAGCAAAAGACCTCAAAGCCGCGCTTAACCCTGCGGTCCGGGTGGCTATCGCCGCGCCGGGGCTGTCGGGATCGATCAACCTTGTCGGCGGCCTGATCGATGATCTGACCACCAACCGGCATACCGCCGCAGCCGACAAGGGCAGCGAAGCCCAGCGCATCTTCTCGCCCGCCGGAACCCCCGCGCAATATTATGCCGAATTCGGCTGGCGCCGCGCCGATGGCCAGCCCGATCCTGCGCTGCCCGGACACACCACGCAGTGGACCGCCCCTGCCGGGGCGAAGCTGACCGCGCAGAGTCCGGTCACGCTGACCTGGACCAGCCCGGCTGGCGCCCAATTTGCGCTGACCTATGCGATCGACACCGATTATCTGATTACCGCAACGCAAAGCGTGACCAATCCCGGTACGGCGCCCTTGGCTGTAAAGCCCTATGCGTTGCTCAACCGCACCAGCAAGACCGCCAGCCTCAATTCGTGGAACGTGCGGTCGGGGCCGTTCGGCGCTTTTGACGATACGGTCGATTTCGTGCCCTCGTACGGCGATCTCGAAGAACAGAAGAGCGTCATCAACTCCGGCAAGCCTGATTGGCTGGGCTTTACCGACATCTACTGGATGAGCGCGCTGGCACCCGCTGCCCCTGGCGGCACGGGCGAATTCTGGTCGCTGGGCGGCAAGCTGTTCCAGGCCGATGTGGCCTATCCAGCGGTCACCCTTGCGCCGGGGCAGAAGACCGAACGCGTGACCCGTCTGTTCGCCGGGGCCAAAGAGGCCGCAGTGCTCGACAAATACGAGACCGCGGGGATCACCAACTTCGGGCTGGCGATCGACTGGGGCTGGTTCCGCTGGTTTGAAAAACCGATCTTCGGGCTGCTTTCGTGGCTGTTCCAGATGGTTGGAAATTTCGGTATGGCGATCATTGCACTGACGGTGATCGTGCGCGGAGTCATGTTCCCGATCGCGCAGCGCCAGTTCACGTCGATGGCGGCGATGAAGGCGATCCAGCCCAAGATGAAGGCGATTCAGGACCGCTACAAGGACGACAAGCAGAAGCAGCAGCAGGAAATCATGGCGCTGTACAAGCAGGAAGGCGTCAACCCGCTGGCTGGCTGTTTGCCGATCTTCCTGCAAATTCCCGTGTTCTTCGCGCTTTACAAGGTGCTGATCCTGTCGGTCGAAATGCGCCACCAACCGTTCTTTGGCTGGATCAAGGATCTTTCGGCACCCGATCCGTTGCATGTTCTGAACCTGTTCGGACTGCTCGATTTCACCCCGCCCAGTTTCCTGGCGATCGGTGTGCTGGCGGTTTTGCTGGGGATCACGATGCATTTCCAGTTCAAGCTCAACCCGGCGCAGATGGATCCCGCGCAGCAGCAGATCTTTGCGTTGATGCCGTGGCTGATGATGTTCATCATGGCGCCCTTCGCGGCCGGGCTGCTGCTTTACTGGATCACCTCCAACGTGCTGACGATTGCGCAGCAGGCCTACCTCTATTCGAAGCACCCGCAGTTGAAGGCCCAGGCCGGGGCGGTGGTGGTCGATGCCAAACCGGGCAAAGGCGACAGCACCGGCAAGGCAAAGGCCTGAGCGGATGGCCGAACCTGATCTTGTCGAACAGGCGCGCCGGCTGTTTGCGGGCCGGGTGGAATTCCTGCGCAGCGCCCCGGCGCTAAGCTTTCTGCCCGATCCCGATGCCCCCGAACTGGCCTTCGCGGGCCGTTCGAACGTCGGCAAAAGCAGTCTGCTCAACGCTTTGACGGGCCGCAAATCAATCGCCCGCACCTCGGTTACGCCAGGGCGCACGCAGGAGCTCAATTTCTTCGAGGTGGGCGAACCAACCCTGCTGCGGCTGGTCGACATGCCCGGCTATGGCTATGCCAAGGCGCCGCTGAAAGTGGTTGAGGCATGGAAGCGGCTGGTGCGCGATTACCTGCGCGGGCGGGTGGTGCTGAAACGTACGCTGGTGCTGATCGACAGCCGCCACGGGGTGAAAGACGTCGACCGCGAGATGATGAAAATGCTTGATGAAAGCGCGGTCGGTTACCGGCTGGTGCTGACCAAGGCCGACAAGATCAAGGCCAGCGAGCTGGACAAAGTGATTGCCGAAACCCAGATCGAGGCGCGCAAGCATCCGGCGGCGTTCCCGGTGGTGCACGTCACCTCGAGCGAAAAGGGCATGGGGATCGCCGAACTACGCGCCGCCGTGCTGGAAGATGCGCTGATTGCCTAGCGGCCAACCCGCTTGAGCTTGGTGCGGTTGCGCGGCAGCCACTCATCCTTGCCATCGTCCAGCAGGTTGACCTCCTTGACCGTCACCATGGTGCTGCCATCGCGCGTGGTGGTTTCGCGCACCACTGCCAGCGAATCGCCGTCTTTGCGGGTTTCCGTGGCAACCATGGTCCAGTGGACGGCATCGCGCGGGCTTCCGGCCAGCGCGAGCGCACGCTTGCCGCTGTCGCTTTCGCGTCCTTTGCGGAAACCGGCATAGGCCTCGCTGCTGCTGGCTGGATCAAACTGGCTGACGGTTGTGATCCAGACGGTCCCGGTCTGCGGGCCATCGTCAAACGCTGCAGTGCGGACCATGGTGAGGCCGTCCGGCTGCACCGCGATACGCACTGTCATTGGCAGGCCTTGCCATGTGTTGTTCCCATAATCACGGTATTGCAGTTCGCCGGTCCAGCGCCCAGCCGTCGCGGCCAGCAACGGCGAAACCGGATCGGGCGCACCGCCAGCCGAAACGGCACTGGCACCGGCCAAAGCAAATGTGCCCGCACAGGCTGCTTTAATAAGTCGAATCATCGGCAAACCTTCTCGCTCGTTGGACTTTGGCTTTGGGGCGATACGCATTGGCGGCACCTAGAACCGCAACGCCGGCAGCTCGGCCATCGGCATGGCTGCCCCCATGATCGCGGCCAGGGTCGGCGCGATCGCGCGCTGGTCGATTTCGCCGAGCGCGCGGCCTTTGGGAATGCCCGGCCCCACGATCATGAAGCTGGCGCGCATTTCGGGCGCAGCGGGGAACCAGCCGTGGGTGCCCTTGTTGCGCGCCGGGCCATAGAGGCCCTCGGCCTGATCGGCGAAACTGCCAGCCGAAGTGCCGATCTTGAAGCTGACATAGAAGCTGGCGGCGGGATTGCCGCCAAGCGCCGCGATTTCCGCCGCATCGGCAACCCGCACAATCCCGCTTTGCGGATCGCATTGCAGCGCCGCCAGGACTGCCGCGACCGCCGTTTTGGTCATCGCGTCGTCCGGCTGGGCCAGCATGATTGCCGCGCTGCCCGCACCCGGCCAGGGCATCGCCTTCCAGCTTTGCACCTTGCCGTCAGGTCCCAGCGTTATCAGGCCGTTGTCGATAAACGCGCGGAACAGGTTGGTCGTGCGCGTAACGGCAGCAAAGCCGTGATCGCTGACCAGCGCGATCACCGCATCGGGATGGGCCTTGCGCTCGGCGGCGATCACCGTCGCCACCGCCGCATCGATCCGTTCAAGCACCGCATGGGCGCTCGCGGTATCGGGCCCGTCCTGGTGCTGCTGGTGGTCATAGGCGGTGTAGTAGACCGTCAGAAACTGCGGTGCGTGGCGTTCGATCAGGCTGATCGCATAGCGCGCGCGGTTTTCATCGCCGCCGATGTCTTCGACGATCCCTTGCGCATAGGGCTCACCGCGCGCTGCTTCCAGTTCTGAAAAGAGCCCCGGCGTGGCGAGCGCACTCAGCAGCTTGGCATCATCGGCATGGCCGCTGCGCCAGATCTGCGGCAGGTTCCAGTCAATCCCGGCTGCACCTGCGCTGACCGGCCAGTGGACATTGCCCACGCTCAGCCCGGCACCCTTGGCCGCTTCCCACAGGGTCGGCACCTTGATGTCACGCGCATACCAGTACCAGCCAGAGGCATTGATCTGCAGCGGATCAAAAGTCTGGTTGGCGACGATCCCGTGGCGCGCCGGGCTGGTCCCGGTAAGGATTGTGGTGTGGCTGGGGTAGGTCAGGCTGGGCAACACCCCGCGCACGCCGCTGGCATAGGCGCCATCGCGCACGAACCGGCGCAGCGTGGGGATCTTGAGCCCGCGCTTGTCCGCTTCCAGCACGTCGCCGGGGCGCAGCCCGTCAATCGAGATCAGCAGCACCGGGCGGGCCAGTGCCGGGCTGGAAAAAGCCAGCAAAGCCAGCACGGCGATCAGCAGGCGGCGCAGCATCGGCAAGACTCCCTATTTGGCGAACAATTGCCCCAGATCGGCAAAGGCTTTCATTTCGATCGCGTTGCCCGACGGATCGCGGAAAAACATCGTCGCTTGTTCGCCCGGCTCGCCCTTGAAGCGGATGTAGGGTTCGATCTCGAACGTGGTGCCCGCCGCTTTGAGCCGCTGCGCCAGTGCTTCCCAATCGGCGCGTTCCAGCACGATCCCGAAATGCGGCACCGGTACACCGTGGCCATCAACCGGGTTGAGGCCGGCATCGCCTGATCCTTCGCCCACGCAATGCGTCACGATCTGGTGGCCGTAGAAATCGAAATCGATCCACTGATCGCTGCTGCGCCCTTCGGGGCAACCCATCACCGTGCCCCAGAAATGCCGTGCCTCCGCCAGATCGCGGACGGGAAAAGCGAGATGGAAGGGGCGCAGGCTCATTTAGGGACCTCTGTTCAGACTCGACAGGCTTTAGCTGAATAGGTAGCGCGCTATCCTATGAAGCTCATCATCGGCAACAAGAACTATTCAAGCTGGTCGTTGCGCGGCTGGCTGGCGTGCAAACAATCAGGGCTGGCTTTCGAGGAAATCCAGGTCCCGCTTTACGGCGATGACTGGGATCAGCGCAAGAAGGAGACCGAAGGCATCGCCCCATCATCGGGCAAGGTTCCGGTATTGTGGGACGATGATGCGGTGGTGTGGGACAGCCTGGCGCTGCTCGAATACCTCGCCGACAAGGTCGGGCGCGACCGGTTCTGGCCCAAGGCCGACGATGCCCGGGCGATGGCCCGCTCGATGGTCGCGGAAATGCCTTCCTCGTTCCAGGCACTGCGCACCCAGTGCCCGATGAACGTGCGGCGCCGGGTGGAAGGCGCGTCGATCGACGATGCCGCCAAGTCCGACATCGTCCGCGTCCTGACGCTGTGGGCCGAAGCGCGCGCGCGCTTTGGCAAGGGCGGGCCATACCTGTTCGGCACGTTCAGCGCCGCCGACATCTTCTATGCGCCGGTCGTCAGCCGTTTCACCTCTTACGGGATCGGCGTGCCGGGGTTCGCCTTGGCCTATATGGAAGCGATCTGGAGCCACGAATGGCTGCAATCGTGGATCGCGGCGGCCGAAGCGGAGGACTCGACAATCGCCCAGTTCGAAGCTGAGCCGGTAAAGCGATAGCTCTCCCCTTCCTCTTCAGAGGAACGGGCCAAAGGCTTAAAACTCCGAACCGTCCTTGCGCTTCTGGCCATCCGCGCCAGCGAACAGGTGCATGTCGATATCGGGATAGTGGCAGGCAGTATCGGCGGGGCGGCCGATCGCCACAAACGTGCACGGCGCGTCCGAACGGTTTTGCAGCACGTGTCCATTGCCGTCATTCTTCGCGAACGCCGCGACATCACCGGTGCGCATCACGGTTTCGCCGTGATCGTCGACCAGCACCGCTTCGCCCGCCAGCATCACCACCAGCTCATCCTCGCCTTCGTGCCAGTGGCGCTGGCTGGACCAGGCACCAGGCGCCAGCACCACGTGGCTCACGCCGAAATCCTCCAGCCCCGCTGCGGGCGCCAGGCGGCGATACCAGCGGCCCTGGACCACGCCCGCGAATTCGGGCGGATAGCCGGTCGCGTTGGTTTGCGGGATGGCGTCGAGATCGAGCTTGGGCATTGTTGCGCTCCGGCTTGCGGGGATCCTGCTTACACCATACGAGGGACAGCGATGACCAGCAAAGTCCTCCCCCCTTCCGTTTTGGAATTGGCCGAAGCGCTGATCGCCTGCCCCAGCGTCACGCCTGCTGCGGGTCTGGTGTTCGATTGCCTGGAAGGCCAGCTCAAGCCGCTGGGTTTCGCGGTGCACCGCTTCCACGCCGGCGTAGCGCCTGACGGGCCGGTCGAAAACCTGTTCGCGATCCGCCAGGGCCCTGAAGGCAGCCGCCACTTCGGCTTTGCCGGCCACGTCGATGTGGTGCCGCCGGGCGAGAACTGGGCCAGCGCGCCGTTCGCGCCCGAAGTGCGGTCCAGTCCCTTGGGCGATCTGCTCTATGGCCGCGGCGCGGTCGACATGAAGGGTTCGATCGCGGCGATGGTCGCCGCCGCCGCCGCCGTGCCGCAGGATGCCGGCGCGCTGAGCTTCATCATCACCGGCGACGAAGAAGGTCCGGCGACTTTCGGCACGCAGGAACTGATCAAACATATGCGTGCGGTGAAGGCAGTGCCCGACCTGATCCTGGTGGGCGAACCGACATCGGTAAACCGGCTTGGCGACATGATGAAGATCGGACGGCGCGGATCGACCAACGTGTGGCTCGAAGTTGAGGGCAAGGAAGGCCACGTCGCCTATCCGCACCTGGCCGACAACCCGATCACCAAGCTGATCCACATGCTGGCTGAGCTGAAAGCCATGCCGCTGGATGACGGGACCGACTGGTTCCAGGCCTCCAATCTGGAAATTACCGAACTGACCGTCGGCAATCCCGCCACCAACGTGATCCCGGCGCGCGCGCAGGCCCGCATCTCGATCCGCTTCAACGACCAGCATAGCGGCAAGGAACTTGGCGCGCGGGTGCGGGCGATTGCCGAAAAGCACGGCGGTACCGCGCGCCAGGTGGTCTACGGCGAAGCCTTTCTGACCCCGCCCGGCCCCTTCAGCGAACTGATCGCCGATGCCGTCGAAGGCGAACTTGGGTTCCGGCCCGAGGCCAGCACCACCGGCGGCACCTCTGACGCGCGGTTCCTCAAAGACCTGTGCCCGGTGATCGAATTCGGCCTGTGCAATGCCACCATGCACAAGCGCGATGAGGCGGTGGCGGTGGCCGATCTTGATGCCTTGGCGCGGATCTATGCGCGGGTGGCAAAGGCGGCACTGACGGGTTAGCCCTTTGTCCCCACTCCTCTTCAGAGGAAGGGGAGCAAGTCCCGTTGCCCCCGCCCCAGCCCCCTGTTAGGCTCGCGCAAATTTGTTACCTCGGGGAGCACATATGGAAGCCGCAGCACAGAAGTCGGCCTTTGGCTGGCTGATCCACCTGCTTACCAAGCATCTCACGAAATGCATCATGGGCGGCATGGTGCTGGGCATCGTGGTCGGCTACGCGGTGAACCAGGGGCTGCTTTCGGGGGTAATGACCACCGAACACTGGACCCGCAGTTTCGCGGTGCTTTCAACCGTGTTCCTCAACCTGATCAAGATGCTGGTCGCCCCGCTGGTGCTGGCCACAATCATTTCCGGTCTGGCGCACATGAACGATAGCGCCGCGGTCGGCCGGATCGGCTTCCGCGCGATCGCGTGGTTCATCTGCGCCAGCCTGATTTCGATCAGCCTTGGCCTCATCATGGTCAATTTCTTCCAGCCCGGCGTTGGCGTCGACGTAACCGCACCGGTCAAGGCAGTGGGCGAGGTCAAGAAGCTCGACCTGTTCGAATTCATCGAACACATTTTTCCCAAGAACATCATCACCGCGATGGGCGAAAACAACGTTCTGCAGGTGCTGGTGTTCTCGCTGTTCGCCGGGATCGCGCTGACCGCGATCGGCGAAAAGGGCAAGCCGCTGGTGCGCGGGGCCGAAGCCTTGGCCGATCTGATGCTGCAGATCACCGGCTATGTGATGCGCTTTGCGCCTTTCGCGGTGTTCGGCGCATTGGCCAAGGTTGTGGCCGAAAACGGGCTGGGCATCCTCAAGACCTACGCCTTCCTGTTGGGCGAGTTCTACTTCAGCCTGGCCTTGCTGTGGACCTTGCTGCTGGGGATCGCCTGGCTGTTCCTGCGCGAACGCGCCTTCATGCTGGTGCGCTATGTTCGCGAGCCGATCATGATCGCCTTTTCGACCGCATCGAGCGAAGCGGCGATGCCCAAGCTGTTCGAACAATTGGACCGGTTCGGCGTGCCGCGCCGGATATCCGGGCTGATGCTGCCGCTGGGCTATTCGTTCAATCTCGACGGGTCGATGATGTATGCCAGTTTCGCGACGATCTTCATCGCGCAGGCCTATGGCCATGATCTGACGATCACCACGCAAATCCTGATTCTGCTGACCTTGATGATTTCGTCAAAAGGCATCGCCGCGGTACCGCGCGCCAGCCTGGTGGTAATCGCGGCAACGCTGGCGATGTTCGATCTGCCGGTGGAAGGGATCGCGCTGGTTCTGGCGATTGACCAGTTCCTCGACATGGGCCGCACCGCCACCAACGTGCTGGGCAATGCGGTGGCCACTTCGGTGATCACCAAGTGGGAAGGGATGCTGCAGCCGCCGTTCGATCCCGACGGCGAAGACCCGCACGCGCCCAGCGAAACGCCGGAACACGGCAAAAAGGGGCTACACCTCGATCCGCAGCAATAGATGCGGATTGAAGAGCGCGATCCCGCCGACCCGGCGGCGCTGGCCTGCCTTGCGCAGTACTATGCCGAACTCGACGCGCGCTTTGCCGGCGGGTTCAAGGTCGCACTTTCGGCCGATCCCGATACCGCCGATCTGGTCCGCCCGCGTGGCTGTTTCCTGGTCGCCTTCGACGGCGATACGCCCGTCGGCTGCGCCGCGCTCAAGGGAACCGACAAGGGCTACGGCGAGGTCAAGCGGATGTGGATCGCCGGTAACACGCGCGGCACGGGACTTGCGCGGCATTTGATGGAGCGGATCGAAACGGTGGCGCGCGAACTGGGCATGACGCTTTTGCGGCTCGATACCAACCGCGCCCTTGCCGATGCCATCGCGATTTACCGCCACTGGGGCTGGCGCGAAATCTCCCGCTTCAATGATGATCCCTATGCCGAGGTGTTTTTTGAAAGGTCGTTGTAAGAAGGGGTTCACGCAGAGGCGCGGAGGAAGAAAAAGAGGCGCAGAGGGGTCCTGATTGCGGCGCAGCCGCTTTCCTCATTGCCACCGCGTTTGGCGCGGCCTCTGAATAGGGAAGCCGCTTCGCGGGCATACGCAACGTCTCTGCGCCTCCTTTGCTTCCTCTCCGGCCTCTGCGTGAACCCCCTTACTTCTTCTCACTCTTGGGCTTGAAAGCACACAAATCCGCCACCGGGCAACGCCAACACTCCGGCGTGCGCGCCTTGCAGATATAGCGGCCATGCAGGATCAGCCAGTGATGCGCACCCATCCGGAACGGCGCGGGGACGGCCTTTTCCAGCTTTGCCTCGACAGAATCGGGGTTCTTGCCTTTGGCGAGGCCGGTGCGGTTGCCGACCCGGAAGATGTGCGTATCAACGGCAAAGGTTTCCTGCCCGAACCAGCAGTTGAGCACGACATTGGCAGTCTTGCGCCCCACCCCCGGCAGCCGCACCAGCTCTTCGCGCGTCGCCGGCACCGCGCCGCCGAATTCATCGACCAGCAGCCGCGACAGCGCGATGACGTTTTTGGCCTTGGAATTGAACAGGCCGATGGTCTTGATGTGCTGCTTCAGGCCATCCTCGCCCAGATCGAGCATCTGCTGCGGTGTCGTCACCAGCGCAAACAGCGCGCGCGTGGCCTTGTTGACCCCGACATCGGTCGCTTGCGCCGAAAGCGCCACTGCGACGACCAGCTGAAAGGCATTGCCGAACAACAGCTCGGTCTCAGGCGCAGGGTTGTCCTCGGCTAGGCGCCGGAAGAACTCGAACGTGTCGGCCTTGTTCAAAGCCCCAGCACTTCGCCCATGGCATAACGCCCCGGCGCCCTGCCCACCAGCCAGGCGGCAGCCCGCACCGCACCGTTTGCAAATATCGAGCGGTTTTCGGCCATGTGCGACAGTGTGATCCGCTCACTATCGCCAAGAAACAGCACAGAATGATCGCCCGCCACGGTTCCGCCGCGCAGGCTCGCGAAGCCAATGTCGCCTTGCCGGCGCGCGCCGGTGATGCCATCGCGGCCGCGCGCGCTGTGTTCGGCAAGGCTGATGCCCCGGCCACCCGCCGCCGCTTCGCCCAGCAGGAGCGCGGTGCCTGATGGCGCATCGACTTTCATCCGGTGGTGGGTTTCGGCGATCTCGATATCCCAATCATCGCCCAGCCGGCTGGCGGCTTCGCGCACCAGGTGGGCCAGCAGGGTGACGCCAAGCGCGGTATTGCCGGTTTGCAGCACGGGAATCGTTTCGGCAGCGGCATCACACAGGAAATGGTGGCGTTCTTCCAGCCCCGTGGTGCCGACCACGATTGCCACGCCCGCCGCCATCGCCGCATCGAGATTGGCTTCGAGCGCGGCGGGGGCCGAGAAATCGACCAGCACGTCGCTGGCAGCGGCCAGCGCCGCCAGATCGCCACCCTGGTCCACCCCGCCGGCCGACACGTGACCTGCCGCCGCGATGGCCGCGACCAGCGCCTGGCCCATCCGGCCTTCAAGGCCGATAATCCCGATCCGTGCCACGTGAATTTCCCCGCTCAGCGGCGGGGATCTGCGGCCAGAACCGCCCTTGCTCCCGCCAGGCTTACATGATGCGAATCGAAGTAGAGCGGATTGCCGTTCATCACAATCCGGCTGTGTGTCCCCGCGATCAGCGCGCGCGCCGGATCGATCACGCCGACGCCCTCGGCCTGCCAGCGCGGATAGGCGCGGGTCAGCCAAAGGCAATCGCGGACATAGTCGGCGGCAGGAGCACCGGGCAC
Organism: Novosphingobium sp.; assembly: GCF_031417815.1. GTDB lineage: Bacteria > Pseudomonadota > Alphaproteobacteria > Sphingomonadales > Sphingomonadaceae > Novosphingobium. The sequence goes on from NZ_JANOWI010000050.1 coordinate 11,845, forward strand.
GTCGCCGCTCTGGCCAAAAGCTGCGGCATGGGCCAGGCGGCGCGGGACGTTCCAGGCCTGCGGCGGGACCGGGCCGATCACCACCACCCGCTTGCCCATCGCCCGCAGCCGGGCAATCGTCGCATCAAGGCGCATCAACGCGGCCGGGTCATCGCGGTATTCGCCCTGCGCCCACAATGCCGCGAGATAGACCGTGGTGATGCCCGGACTTTTGGCCAGCAGTTCCAGAACATCGGCGTTGAAGGCTGCGCAGCCGGGATCTTTGGCCCGGGCAAAACTGGCAAGCGGCGGGCACGATCCGCGCGTGCGCTGGACCAGCGCCTGGCCCTTGGCGGCATATTCCTGCCCCAGCACCCAGGCAAATTCGACCCCGTGGCTATCGCCCCACAGCAGCGCAGTGGGCGCGGCGCCGGGTGCGCCAAAGGTGCATTCTGGCCGCGCGCCGCCAATCGCGTCGCTCAGACAAGCGGTGCGTTTGGGACTGAAATCATCCTTGGCCGCGGTGAGGCGCGCCACGTCGGGCGGAAACCGGCTGGCCCAGCCGCCCAGCGAAATCAGGGCGATTGCGCCCGCACCGAGCGCAGCCATGCCGATCCCGCTCCACATGAAAATCCGCTTCTGATCAAAGCGCTGCGATGAACGGAACGGGCGTTCGATCCAGCGCCAGCTGGCCCAGGCGGCGAGAAACGATGCGGCAATGATGCCAAGCTGCCAGATGCCCGCCAGCTTCTCGTCGCGCGCATATTCGGCAAAAACGATCAGCGGCCAGTGCCACAGGTAGAGCGAGTAGGAGATCAGGCCGATCCCCACCGGCAGCG
>NZ_JANOWI010000051.1:0-9496 GCF_031417815.1 Novosphingobium sp.
GCCCCGGTGGCAGAGATGTTGCGGATCGTCCCTTGATAGTGCTGCCCGCCGTGATCGAGCACAATTTTGCGCAGCATGGTGTGGCGGTTGGCGCGGGCCGCGCGTGGGCCCATCGCAATCGCGGTCAGTCCGGTCTGCAACCGGGTGACTGCATCGTCGAAGCTTAGCGGCTTGGCGTAGATATATCCCTGGACATGGCTGCAGCCGAGCATGCGGACCAGATCAAGCTCGTCCAGCGTTTCGACGCCTTCAGCCGTGGTTTCCATACCCAGCGCTTCGGCCAGGCTGACAATCGAGGCGATGATCGCGCCGTTACGGCTGCCGGTGATGGTCGCGCCGCGCACAAAACTCTGATCGATCTTGATCTTGTCGAACGGCGCTTTCTTGAGATAACCGAGCGAGGAATAGCCGGTTCCGAAATCATCGAGCGAAAGGCGCACGCCCACGCGTTTGAGCGCAGCGAACATGGCATCAGTGCCCTCGTCATCGTTCAGGAACACGCTTTCGGTGATTTCCAGTTCGAGCCGCGCGGGGTTAACCTGTGCCGAGGCAAGGGCGTTGGTGATGATCGCGGGCAGCGCCGGATTGGAGAATTGCAGCGGCGACACGTTGACCGCGACGCGCACCGACTCGGGCAGCTTGGCCAGATCGTGGCAGGCGGTGCGCAGTGCCCATTCGCCGATCTGGGCGATCAGACCCGAATCCTCGGCAATCGGGATGAACTTGGCCGGTGAAATCGGCCCGCGGGTCGGGTGGGTCCAGCGCAGTAGCGCCTCGAACCCGGTGATCCGTTCGGTCGAGGTGTGGACCACCGGCTGATAAAACAGTCGAAGCCCGCCTTGCGCCAGTGCGTCGCGCAGATCCTGTTCAAGCTGACGGCGCTCTTCAGCATCGGTGTGCAGGTCTGCCGCGTAGAAATGGTGGCGCCCGCGTCCGCCATCCTTGGCGGCATAAAGCGCCAGATCGGCATTGCGGATGATCGCCTCGGCAGTCACCCCGTCATCGGGCGAAAGCGCCACCCCCATCGATGCGCCGATCACCACACGGTGGCCGTCGATCGAATAGGGTTCGGACAGATCACGAATGACCCGCGTGGCCAGCTGGGCCAGGTCTTCGCGGCGGTGGCGGCCAGGCAGGATGACCTGGAATTCATCACCGCCAAGGCGTCCGACCCGGCCGTATTGACCGACCGACCGCTCAAGGCGGCTGGCCACCTGGGTCAGCAAGGTGTCACCGGCGGGGTGGCCCATGGTATCGTTTACCTGCTTGAACCGATCGAGATCGAGCAGGAACACCGCGCAGGCGCGATGCTCAAGGTTGGGCGCGGCGAGGATCTTCTCGAGCGTCTGCGATGTCTGCAGGCGATTGGCGAGGCCGGTCAGCGAATCGTAATGCGCCAGCCGCGAGGCGTTCTCTTGCGAACGCCGCTTTTCGGTCAGATCGTTGCCGGACCCTCGAAAACCGAGGAAATTGCCGAAGGGATCATACAGCGGGCGTCCGCTGATCGACCACCAGCGTTCCTCGCCCTGGGCGGCGGCGCGCATCGCAACATCGCCGAACGCCGAGCGCGCGCTGAGATGGAACGACAAAGTACGTTCGTTTTCCTGGCCTTGCTGATTTTCGTCGAACAGTTCGGCAATCGGTCGGCCCAGCAGGCTGTCGCTGTGGCGGCCAAGCGCCTCGCCGATCGGCGGCGAGACATAGACAAGATGTCCGCGCCGATCGGTTTCCCAAAACCAGCCTTGCCCGGTCTGTTCGAAATCGTGGAGGATTTCCTCGGCCCGCAATTGCGTGCGCTGGCGTTCGCTGTCCTTGAATTCGGCGTCACGGTCGGCGCGTGCCTGGCGCACGGTGGTGTAAACCCCCACGGCCATGCCCGCAGCCAGCGCCATGAATGCACCGCGTGATCCGGTAACTGCGGCTACGCCCAGCCACAACGCAACCTGCGACGTGATGATGCTGGCAATCTTGCGGTTGAGGATGATCGTAGCGAGCGCACCGACGATCACCAGGATCCCGATCGCATCCGCCCAGCGCGCGCCGCTGAATTCGGTCCATCGCCCGATCCCCAGCCCGAACAGCAGCATCGGTAGCCCGCAAACCGCCGTTGCCAGCGCGGCACGTCGGCTGGAATCGTCCAGCCGGGTCCGCTCCAGCTTGGTGGCTTTGGGCGTGAACGCGGCGCTGGCCATGGCTGCACCCAGCATCAGGAGCGTGCTTGTCGGTGGCAGCGACAGGGTAATCGCACCCATCAACATCGAGGCCAGGACATAGACCGGGGCCATCAGCTGCCAGTTCGGCTCGATCGTTTCCTTGAGCCCGCCGCGGCTGGTTCTGCCGCGCTTGGTCTTGGCCAGATTGTGCAGGTTTGCGTGCGGTTTGGCCGTGCGGACAAGCTCCGCAACCGGGCGCAGCGGTGCCTCCGCGCGATCATCATGCGCGTCAGGTTGCTCTTCGGCCGCCAATGCCGGTCGTACTGACATGACCCTCTCATGCCACCCAAGCGCTTGCATAAGTGTTAAATTTACCAATCTTTCGCTAGAGATCGCGTGCAATTCCGCTGCCGAGAGAGCCGCGCTTGCAATGATTTGAGGCCAAGGGCATGGTCCGCGCCAAGCAATAACAGGCATCGGGGTGAAGGCATGGCCAAAGGCGAAACGACGCTCGAGAACGAGGCGGCCCAATCGACGACGGCGCTTGGCCCGCTGGTTGGCCTGGCGCGCGAGGACTTTGTCGGCGCGGTGGCGCTGCTGCTGCGCGAAACGGCAACCGATCCCGCACGCACCGTCCGGCACATGACGAGCTTCGGCGATGACCTGGTCCAGATCCTTTCCGGCAAGAGCGCGCTGGCACCCGATCCCAAGGACAAGCGGTTCAAGGACCCGGCCTGGCAGTACAACCCGTTCTTCCGCGCCGGCGCGCAGTATTATCTCGCGGTGCAGAAGGGAATGAAGTCATGGCTCGAAGACCTTGACCTTGACGATCTGGAGCGCGACCGGGCCAATTTTATCTCGAACATCATCATCGACGGGCTGGCCCCTACCAACAGCCTGATTGGCAATCCGACTGCGCAAAAGCGGGTGATCGACAGCGGCGGGCTGAGCCTGATCAAGGGCCTGAAAAACGCCTATGATGACATGGTCAACAACCATGGCATGGTCTCGATGGTAGACAAGAAGCCGTTCAAGCTGGGCGAGAACATCGCCACATCGAAAGGCGCGGTGGTCTACCGCGATGCGATGTTCGAACTGATCCACTATGCGCCGACCACGGACGAGGTTTACGCGATCCCGCAGCTGACAATTCCGCCGCAGATCAACAAGATGTACATCAATGACCTGAGCCCCGAAAAATCTGTGGTCAAATGGCAGGTCGACAACGGCATCCAGTGTTTCGTCATCTCGTGGAAGAACCCGGTCAAGGAGGAAGGGGTCTGGGGGATGGACGAATACATCGCCAGCTGCATGAAAGCGGTCGATCTGGTTTGCGAGATTTCCGGCGCGCCGCGCGTCAACATTTCCAGCGCCTGTTCAGGCGGGCAGACCGGCTCGATCCTGGCCAGCAAGATGGCGGCGGCGGGCGACAAACGGCTGGGCGCGCTGACCTATATGGTCACCGTGCTCCACCCCAAGCAGAACGATATCGAAGCCGGATCGCTGATGACCGCCAATGGCCTTGAACTGGCCAAGAAGCGCGCCGCCAAGGCCGGGGTCATCAAGGGCAACGATCTGGCCCGCGGCTTCGCCTGGCTGCGTCCCAATGACCTGATCTGGAACTATGTGATCAACAACTACTTGATGGGCGATGATCCGCCAGCCTTCGACGTGCTGTTCTGGAATGCCGATGCCACCAACCTTTCGGCCAGCCTGATGGGTGATTTCCTGCATCTGTTCGAAACGCTGGCCTTCACCAAGCAGGGCGCGGTGACTATGGCGGATCATCCGATCGACCTCAGCAAGGTGACCAGCGACCTGTTCATCCTGGGCGGCACCACCGATCACATCACCCCGTGGCGGGCCTGCTATCGTTCGACCCAGCTGTTCGGATCGAAAGATGTCACCTTCGTGCTCAGCCAGGCCGGCCACATGCAGGCGATCCTCAACCCGCCGGGCAATCCCAAGGCCAAGTATTATGTGTCGAAAAAGCCGGGTCATCCGGCGGCGGACGTTGACGAATGGCTGAAGGGGACCGAAGAAGTAGCCGGAAGCTGGTGGCCCTACTGGATGGCATGGCTGCAAGCGCGGGCGGGCAAGAAAGTGACGGCTCCGGCCAAACTGGGCAGTAAGAAGCACCCGCCGATGGAAGCGGCGCCCGGTCTCTACGTTCTCGAACAATGCTGAGGAATATCCATTTCGTGAGCAATGACATTACCGCCGAATTCTCGATGGAACAGGTCGGCGGGCGCACCTTGCGCGTCGCGCGCTGGCGCTGGGACCAGCCCAGTGAGCACGTGCCGATCCTGTTCTTCAACGGCATTGGCGCCAATATCGAAGCGGTAGCCCCGCTGGCCGAGGCGCTGACCGAACGGCCATTCATCATGTTCGATATGCCGGGCGTTGGCGGCAGCCCCGAACCGCTGGTCCCCTACAATCCCTTCACCATGAGCTGGACTGCCAACGAGCTGCTCAAACGCTTCGATGCGCCGCTGGTCGATGTGATGGGCATATCCTGGGGCGGCGCGATGGCGCAGCATTTCACCCTGCAGCACGGCGATCACGTGCGCCGCCTGGTGCTGGCAGCAACCACTGCGGGGATGATCATGGTGCCGGGCAATCCCGCCGCGCTGACCAAGATGGCCAACCCGCGCCGCTATGTCGACGCTGCTTTCATGGAGGAGCATTTTCGCACGCTCTACGGCGGGCTGACCGGCGGCAAGGCTGAACATATCAACCGCCTGACCCCGCCCACCCCGCGCGGCTACGTCTATCAGCTGCTGTGCATGATGGGCTGGACCAGCATGCCGGCGCTGCCGTTCCTCAAAAAGGAAACCCTGATCATGATGGGCGATGAGGACCAGATCGTCCCGCCAATCAACGGCCGGTTGCTGGAAAGCCTGATCCCCAACAGCCGGTTGGAGATCTTCGAGCAAGGCGGGCACCTGTTCATGCTGACTCACCGCGAACAGACGATCTCGTCGCTGCGCGGGTTTCTGGGTGCACCGGACCGGCAAGGCAAGAAGGCAGCCTAACCGTATGCGCCACGTCGCGATCATCGGTTCGGGCCCCGCAGGCTACTACACCGCCGAGGCCGCGCAGAAGCAGTGGGGCGATGATGTGCGGGTTGATATCTTCGATATGCTGCCGGTGCCATATGGCCTGATCCGCACCGGAGTGGCACCCGATCACCAGTCGATCAAGGGCGTCTCGCGGCGTTATGAAACTACCGCGCAGCTCGATAACGTGCGCTTCGTCGGCAATGTCATGATCGGCGAGGATGTGACCGTGGCCGAACTGCAAGGGCTGTACGACGCCGTGGTGCTGGCCACCGGCGCGCCCAACGATCGCCCGGCCGGCATTCCCGGCGAAGGACTGGGCAACGTCTTCGGCAGCGCGGCCTTCGTTGGCTGGTACAACGGCCACCCGCAGTTCGCGAAGCTCAACCCGGACCTCTCCGGCAAGCACGCCGTGGTGATCGGCAACGGCAATGTCGCGCTCGACGTGGCGCGGATCCTGACCAAGACCGCGGGCGAATTTACCGGCAGCGATATCGTCGGCCACGCGCTTCATGCGCTGGCCAAATCGCATGTCGAACAGGTTACGATCCTGGGCCGGCGCGGCCCGCACCAGATCGCGATGACGCCCAAGGAACTGGGCGAACTGGGCCACCTTGAACGCGCCTGCCCGCGCGTCGATCCCGCCGATCTTCCCGAGGAAGGCGAAGACCTGTTCCTTGAGCCCGGCCAGCGCAAATCGGTCACCCACTTGCGCAGCTTTGCCGCCATCCCCGAAGCGTTCCGCGCTGACAAGCCGGTCGAGATCGCGTTTGATTTCTTCGCCAGCCCCAAGGCAATCCTTGGCGAAGGTCAGGTAAGCGGCGTGGAGGTGGAACGCACCGCACTGGACAGCAACGGCCGCGCCAGTGGCACCGGCGAAACCTACGTTGTGCCTGCCAGCCTTGTCATCACCTGTATCGGCTACAAATCGAGCCCGATCCCGGGCGTCCCCTTCGAGGAAAGCGCCGGGCGCTTCGCCAACGCCGAAGGCCGGATCCTGCCGGGGCTGTACTGCGTCGGCTGGGCCCGGCGCGGGCCATCGGGCACGATCGGCACCAACCGCCCCGACGGCTTCAGTGTGGTCGAACGGATCGCCGAGGATATCGGCGCTGGCACCGGCAAGCACGGCCGCGCCGGGTTCGACAAGCTGGCCGAAGAGCGCAAACTCGACGTGGTCACGTTCCGCGACTGGAAGAAGATCGAGGAAGCCGAAGCCGCCCGCGCCCGCGACGGTGCGCCGCGCGAAAAGTTTGTCGATGTAGCCGAAATGATCAGGGCACGAGGGGAATAATGGAAACCCCACCGCTTCAACAAATTTTCATGCCAAAGTTCCTTGAGGCAGCCGGTCCTGTCCTCGGAGGCAAGCGACTAGTCCACTACACCAGCGCAGAGGCATTGTTCTCAGTGCTAAAGTCTCGCAGATGGAGGCTTCGGAACGCACGGCTGATGAATGATTTCTCCGAAATCCAGCACGGTCTTAGCTGCTTGCAGATGGCATGGAATACTGAATCGGGTGAATCGTTGAGGACGTGGATCGATGATCTTTGGCCTCAAATGAGCAAGGAACTTGAAAGACTTTTTGATGGTCACGCCTTCAACATACAAAACAGAACGTTTATTACTTCTTTGTCAGAGCACGACGATGACGAGGATATATTTGGAAGACTGTCGATGTGGCGAGCATATGGCGGTCGATCTGGCGTCGCAGTAGTGCTAAATCCAACAATATTCTCAAGTGAAACGGATAAAATGGCGGTTTCGTCAGCGCCCGTTTTATACCAAACGCCTGATGAATTTACAAAATGGTTTACGCAGTGGGTCAGAAATCTGGAGGAAAACACCGAAATACTTCGGAGTTTGAATTTCGAAGACGCGAAGGGGTGGATGTTTCATTGCTTTCGAATGTTCTGTCTCTGCATCAAACATCCCGGATTCAGGGAAGAAAAGGAGTGGCGTGTATTTCACACGCCTGAGATCGACGGGCTTTCGAAATGGGTGAATTCCAAAATTGAAGTCATTGGAGGGCTTCCTCAAGAGATAGTCGAACTTTCCTTGGAAGATGACGTAAAGTTGGAGGTAGTTGGAGTAGCGCCCAACTCATTGATCGAGAGAGTGATTATTGGCCCTTGCGAGTCGCCAATGACATTGCACTTTGCTTTGCTTTCAGCGTTGAAGGACGCGGGAGTGAGTGAGCCCGAAAAAAGGATCTCGGCTTCGCTGATTCCGTTGAGAAGCTAAGCCATCGGATCGTGCGCGGATTCAATGCAACCCCTTGCCCCAACCCCCAGTCCATGATTTAATCGCCCGGTTAAAGTCGCGCGCACAAGAGTCGCGGCATTCCGGAGAGAGCCCATGGCAACCTACGATCTGATCATCCGCAATGGCACCATCGTCGATGGCACCGGCGAAGCACGGTTCACTGGCGATGTTGCCGTCAAGGACGGGCTGATCGCTGCGGTCGGCACGGTCCACGGTGATGCGACGCAGGAAATCGACGCTGCGGGCAAGGTCGTTTCGCCGGGCTGGGTCGATGTCCACACACATTACGATGGCCAGGCGACCTGGGATGCCGAAATGGCGCCGTCCAGCTGGCACGGGGTGACCACGGTGGTGATGGGCAATTGCGGGGTCGGCTTTGCCCCCGCCGCGCCCGATCGGCACAAGTGGCTGATCGAACTGATGGAAGGGGTGGAAGACATCCCCGGCACCGCGCTGGCTGAGGGCATGAAGTGGAACTGGGAAACCTTCCCCGAATACCTCGACGCGCTGGAAGAAATGCCGCGCAGCGTCGATGTCGGCACCCACGTGCCGCACGGCGCGGTGCGCGCCTATGTGCTGGGCGACCGCGAACGGCCCGGCGCGATCCCCACCACCGACGATATCGCCAGGATGGCCGACATTGTCGAGGAAGGCGTGCGCGCCGGGGCCTTGGGCTTTTCGACCAGCCGCACCGTGCTGCACCGCTCGATCAATGGCGAAGTGGTGCCCGGCACCACCGCCACCAAGGAAGAACTGATCGAGATCGGCCGGGCGATGGGCCGGGTCGGCCACGGGGTGTTCGAAATGGCCAGCGACATGCGCCGCGAATGGGACGAATTTGGCTGGATGGGCGCGCTCAGCCGCGAAACCGGCCTGCCCTGCACCTTTGCTGCGCTGCAATCGATCGCCAAGGAACAGTCGCTCGACGAGCAGATCGCCAACATGCGCGCCGAGAACGATAACGGCGCCAACATCGTCGCCCAGATTGCGCTGCGCGGCAACGGCATCGTCATGGCCTGGCAAGGGACGGTCCACCCGTTCCGGCTCAAGCCCAGCTATCAGGCGATCGCCGAATTGCCGTGGGAGGAGCAGAAAGCCAAGCTGCTCGATTCCGCCTTCAGGGCACAGGTCCTGTCCGAAACCAGCGACTATTCCGAGGTCAACCAGGACATCATCGGGCTGATCCAGGTGGTCTGCTGCGGCTGGACCATGCAGTTCGAAATGGGGCCTGCGTTTAACTATGAACCCCAGGCCGATGAAAGTGTGGCTGCACGCGCCGCAGCTGCGGGCAAGACGGGCGATGAATATGCTTATGATCTGCTGTGCGAAAACGACGGCAAGGGCTTCATCTACCTGCCGATCCTCAACTATGCCGATGGCAATCTCGATTTCCTCGAGGCGCTGCAGAACAGCGACGATTGCGTCAATTCGCTGAGCGACGGCGGCGCGCATTGCGGCACGATCTGCGATGCCGCCAGCCCGACCTTCATGCTTGAACATTGGGTGAAGAACCGCAAGCGCGGCACGATCACGCTCGAAAACGCGGTGAAGCGCCAGTGCAACGATACCGCGCGGCTTTACGGCCTGCACGATCGTGGCGTGCTCGCACCGGGTTATCTCGCCGATATCAACGTGATCGATATGGACGCGATCAAGCTGGGCAAGCCGTGGCTGGCGTTTGATCTGCCGGCGGGCGGCAAGCGCCTGCTGCAGAAGGCCGAAGGCTATGACTGCACGATCAAGGGCGGCGTGGTCACCTTCCAGAACGGCACCTGGACCGGTGCCACCCCCGGCGGTCTGATCCGCGGCCCGCAAATGGCAGCGATGCTCGAAGCGGCGGAATAAAAATTTAAGGTTCGCTCCAACCTGCTCCCCTCCCCGCCGGGGGGGGGGTGGGGGGGGGGGGGCGTCGAAATCGGTGAAGGGCAGCCAGTGGGGGGGGCGACCCCCCCCCCACCCCCCCCCCCCGGGGCTGGGGGTTGTTTAGGGGCAGGAAAATTTACAAACCGTTGATTTGTTTGGGGG
>NZ_JANOWI010000052.1:0-14695 GCF_031417815.1 Novosphingobium sp.
TGGGCGAGAAGGTATCGTGGCACTGGGGCTTTGGCGCGGCAGGCATTGGCATGGTAATCGGCTTGATCACTTATCTATCCGGGCGAAAGTACCTGCCGCCCGATCCGGTCATCCGGCGCGAAGTCAGAGCCAAGCTGACGCGCGCAGAATGGCGCCGGATATTTGCACTGCTGTGCCTGATGTTGCCTTACAGCCTCTATAATGCCGCGGCGTTTCAGGCTTACGGCATTATGTATGTCTGGGCCGACAAAGCGGTCGATCGCAATGTGCTGGGTTGGGAAGTTCCGGTCACCTGGATCGGAATTATCGATGGAATTCTGACGATTGTGGGGATTTTCATCGCCAGCCGGATCTGGCTTGCGCTGGAACAGCGCGGGCGTGAGCCGCATGATTTCACCAAGCTCGCGATCGGCTATGCCGGGGTTGGAGCAGCATTCCTGTTTGCTGGCGCAATCGCCCTGTTGCCGCTGGTCCCAATCTTGCTGTGGGTCGCGTTCTTTGTCATCCTCGATCTCTGGTACGGCTGGGCAGATCCGCCGCTCCAGGCACTGGTATCGCGCGATTCGCCCGCCTCGGTGACCGCGACGATGATGGCTCTGCTGTCCGTCAGCACGATGTTCAGCTTTTTCCTGATCGGCTGGATGGGCCGGTTTTTCGAGCCGCTGGGTCCGCCGCTCTACTGGACCCTGGTAGCAGCGGTCGCGGGATCGGGCGCGCTGTTCATGGTCGTATTCCGGGGGCCGATCCTGCGGCTGCTGGAACCCGAAGCGGAATAGGCCCGCGCGCTGGTTCAGGCGCAAAGGGCTGCGCCGGTTCGAGCGTGGGGCGGGTCTAGCCCACCTCGAACAGGGTATAGACTGGCCCGGTCGGGGTTTGCTGGCCGGTTCCCACCACCACCGCATTGTTCAGCCATGCGTACCGTTCGTCGCCGCATTCAAACCTGGCGGTCATCGCCAGCGAATATTCGTGCGGTTCCAGCAATTCGCCCTTGGCGAACCGGCGCATCGCTTCGGGAGCGGCCAGGAACCGGCCCTGATAGGCCAGATAGATCAGCGCCGAATCCTGGGTTTCCAGGGTTAGCCGGACATCGATCGCCATCACGCCATCGGGCCGGTTTATCAGCCAGTCCGCCCCGCCAAGTACCGTTCCGCTCAGCCGGTCGCCCGCAAAGCTGCCGCCCGTTACCGGCGCAATCCGGCGCAGCCCGGCCGGGGTTTGCCCGATCGATTTGATCCCGGCGTAATCAACGGTCAGCTGCATGGTCAGCAGGTGGTGGTGTGCAAGAACAGTCATTGCACAAGACCTAGCAGCACGGCACATTGCGCGCAAAGGGAGACGGGCAGGCATGGATATTATCGCACGGCGCCCCGCGCCATCGGTGCAGGATGTGCTGGCGCAGGACACCAATCCCGCGCCCGCCGTGATGCGCGAAGAAAGCCCGGCAGCCGGCCAATCGAGCGCTGACGTTTCAATCGATCGCTATTTCGCGCGCGATTGGCACGAGCGCGAGGTGGAACAGGTCTGGCGCAAAACCTGGCAACTGGCCTGCCGACTCGAACACATTCTCGATGTTGGCGATCACGTGGTTTACGAAATCGTCCGCGATTCGCTGATCGTGATCCGCACCGGCCCGGATGAAGTGCGCGCCTATATCAATTCATGCCTGCACCGCGGCACCATGCTGCGCACCGAAGCGGGCTGCGTGAACCAGTTGCGCTGTCCGTTCCACGGCTGGACCTGGGATCTGCAGGGCCAACTCAAGATCATTCCGGGCCAATGGGATTTCCCGCATGTCGACAAGGCGGCGATGAACCTGCCAGAGGCAAAGGTCGGCACCTGGGGCGGGTTTGTGTTCGTCAATTTCGATCCAGACTGCGAACCGCTCGAAAGCTACCTGGAAAACCTGCCCGAACACTTCGCCGCGTTCAATCTGGAAGACCGCTATATCGCCGCGCATGTCGCCAAGGTGATGCCGTGCAACTGGAAACTGGCGATGGAGGCCTTTGTCGAGGCTTACCACGTGCCTTACGCGCACCCGCAAGTGCTGGGTTATTACGGCGATTCCAACACCCAATACGACGTCTGGGACGGGGTCCGCCATGTCAGCCGGATGATCAGCGTGCAAGGCGTCCCCAGCCCCGCAATGAAGGGCATCGCGCCCGAACGTACGATCGCGGAAATGCGCCGCGACGTGCCATTTTTTGCCGGAAAACCGATCGAAGTCGGCCCGGGCGAGACGGCGCGCGGCAAACTGGCCGAGCGCGCGCGCGAAAGGATCAGCCGTTCGATCGGCCGCGATATGTCGGACCTGTCAGACACCGAATCGCTCGATCTGATCGAATACATGCTGTTCCCCAACATGGTGCCGTGGGGCGGACAGGCCTTGCCGATCACCTACCGGTTCCGCCCCTTTGAGGACGATCCCGAACGCTCGCTGATGGAAATCATGTTCCTGTTTTCCAAGGCGCCCGACGGCAGCCATCCCGAACCGGCCAAAATGACCATGCTGGGCGAAGACCAGAACTGGAGCGATGCGCCCGAACTGGGATCGGCCGCGATGGTCGCCGATCAGGATACAGATAACCTGCGCCGGATCCAGAAAGGCTTGCGCACTTCGCGCAAGCCGGGCGTCACGCTGGCGCGCTATCAGGAAAGCCGCATCCGCCATTTTCACGAGACGCTGGACGCCTATATGGCGGAGGCCGGAAAATGAAATTGCCAGGGGGCCTGTAAGCCGGGTTCTGTAGCGCGGATGGTATCCCGGCCGAGTTGCCTCTTGGGGACCAGCACCGCACTGGCAGCCATTCCTCTAGGCGATGCATTGCTGCACCGCTCAAGCAACCAACCCGGGCGACTGGCTCGAAACAAGCCTGCTCTTGCGAGCGCGCCGCCCCTATTCGGTCTTGCTCCGGGTGGGGTTTGCCGTGCGAGCCTTGTTACCAAGGCCCCGGTGCGCTCTTACCGCACCCTTTCACCCTTGCCTCATGAATGAGGCGGTCTGCTCTCTGTGGCACTTTCCCTGGACTTCGCAGCAAGCCACTCGTCCGGCGGGCGTTACCCGCCACCCTTGTTTCGTGGAGCCCGGACTTTCCTCGCGGTTCTAACGAACCCCGCGGCTGCCCGGCCCCCTGGCGGGCCTTACCTAGTCTTTCCAGCGTCGCGATCCAACAACAAAGAAAACAGCATCGCCGAACACTCCCCGTCGACCAGCCCGTCGATGATATGCGGCCGCCACCTGCGCTGGAAGGCACGCATCGCGGCGGGCATGTCGGAGATGTCGTAGCCCCAGCGTTCGAGGCCAAGGAAGAACGCGCCGTCGTTCTCGAACGGCGAAGGCGCGGTGACGCGCGGGGTCTTGAGCGCGAGGCGGTGCGCGGCGAGCAGGTCCCAGTCGAACAGTTCGCCCGGATCCTCCTTGCGCGCCGGGGCGATATCGCTGTGGCCCACGACATTGGCACGCGGCACATCCCAGCGCTGGACGATCCCGGCGAGCAAGGGCAGCAGCGCTTCCATCTGCGCGTCGGGGAACGGGCGATAGCCGAATTCGTGCCCGGGGTTGACGATCTCGATCCCGACTGAAGCCGAATTGACATCGGTGATGTTGCGCCAAAAGCTTTTGCCGGCATGCCACGCGCGGCGGTCTTCGCGGACCAGGCGGTGGACGGTGCCATCCTCCTCGATCAGGTAATGCGCCGAAACGCCCGCTTCCTCGCTGCGCAGCCGCGCCAGCGCTTCATCGGCGCTGGGCATCCCGGTGTAGTGCAGCACCACCATCGAGACCGGCAGCTGCCGCGCGTTCCAGTTGGGCGACGGGCTTTCGAAGTCGATCAGTTCGTCCATCGGTTCCCCATCACCCCTCCGGCAGCACTGCGCCCATCACCAGCGCATCGTCGCTCAGCGCAAATTGCAGACCGCCGCCCTGTTGCTGCGCCAACTGGTGCAGCATCCAGGCTGGCGCGGTACGGCTGGACAGGTCCGCGATCGGCAGGGAGCCATCGAGCGCGCGGCCGATATCGCCATCGAACGCGATCCTGGGGCCGGTCGCGCGGACCACGATTTCGCTCGCCCCGCCGCGGCTTTCGACGCCGACATCGAGCGTGCCGCCGCGGATCAGCGCGTCGATCCCGATATGCGCGAGGTTGAGCAGCACCTTGACCGCGGTCTTGGGCAGCGCATCGACCCCCAGCGCCCATTGCACCGTGATCCGCTCGTTCCCGGCCACCAGCGCATCGATCAGCGCCTTGGGTTCATCCACCGCCACGCTCGAACCAAACCCGCCCGCTGCCCCGAACGCGAGGCGGAAGAACTTCAGCTTGTCGGCGCTGCTCTTCGCGCTTTGTTCGAGCAGCTCCATGCAGCGCTTGCGCATTTCGGGGTCTTTCTCCTCGGCGAGGAGTTCAAGCCCGTTGGTCATTGCCCCCACAGGAGACAGCAAATCGTGGCATAGCCGCGAACAGAGCAAAGCGGCAAGGTCAACGGTATCGGTCATCTGGGCCCCTGAATGCGTTACCCTCAACCCTTAGCCGTCCAGGAGTCGCGTGGGAAGCGGTTCGAAACCTTTGGCCGTATCACGCCACCAGCTGACCGATCCGGCCGCCACAATCGCCCAGATGCGGCCATCGCCGCTGGCCTGCGCGGCATCGGTTGCGGAGGGCCGCGCCAGGCCATTGGGGTGCGAATGGTAATAGCCGAGCAGTTCCAGCCCGCCGCCCCGCGCCGCACGGTGCGCGCCGATCAGCGCGCCGGGATCGATCTCGAAATGACGTTCCGGCCGGGGGTGCACATTGGCGGTGGGCTGGGCCAGCGCCACACGCTCGCCCTGCCCCAGCAGCAAGCCGCAGCATTCGCGGGGGTGTGCGCGCGCCGCTTCTGCGATCAGTGTGGCTATCGTGCCACTTGTCAGGGTCAGGACCATCCCCATCTGCTTAGCAATGATGGGGGATGTTTCCATAATTTCCGGCACGATTGCCGAGGGTGGCCAGCGGCTCGACAAGGCCTTGGCCGAAGCGAGCGGGCTGTCGCGCGAACGGGTCAAGGCCTTGATGGGCGAAGGCCGGGTGCTGCTGGGCGGCAAAGAAGCCCACCAGGCCAGCCACAAACCCGAGGCAGGCACCGCGTTCGAGATCCGCGTGCCCGCAGCCACTGCGACCGAGGCGCAGGCGCAGGATATTCCGCTGACGGTCGTCTACGAGGACGCCGACCTGATCGTGATCGACAAGCCTGCCGGGCTGGTGGTTCACCCCGCGGCCGGCAATCTCGATGGCACGCTGGTCAACGCGCTGCTGCACCACTGCAAGGGCGAGCTTTCGGGGATTGGCGGGGTCGTGCGCCCGGGGATCGTCCACCGGATCGACAAGGAAACTTCTGGTCTGTTGGTGGTCGCCAAAACCAACAAGGCGCACGAAGGGCTGGCCAGGCAATTTGCCGATCATTCGATCGAGCGGGCTTACTTTGCGGTTGTTTCGGGCCTGCCCAAGCCGCCGGCCGGCACGGTCAGCAGCCACATTGGCCGGTCAGACCATGACCGCAAGAAGATGGCAGTGCTGCATGAGCACAACAAGCGCGGCAAACATGCGGTCACACATTACCGGCTGATCGAGGCGCTTGGCGGCGCGTCGCTGGTCGAATGCCGACTGGAAACCGGGAGAACCCACCAGGTGCGGGTTCATATGGCGTCAATTGGCCATCCGCTATTGGGCGATCCCGTTTATGGCCGCGCGCCCACGAAGTTCCGCCCATTGCTCAACCAGCTTCACTTCGCCCGGCAGGCGCTGCACGCCGCAGTGCTGGGCTTCATCCATCCGCTCACGGGGGAGGTGCTGCGGTTCGAAAGCGCGCTGCCTGCCGATATGGCGGGGCTGTTGGTCGAATTGGGGAGCAATACCATTTCTACTGCGTTATAAGTGAAAGCCATGTGGTCTTCCGCCGCAGACGCCTGTTAAGGGTCTGCAAAGGTGGGCCGACGAAGAAAGGACGAATGAAACCGATGTCCGACGCAAAGCGCAAACTGCCTGCCCGTTCCGGTAGCACCCTGCCCAGCCTTTCGGGCGAGCAGGGGCTGAACCGCTATCTGGCCGAAATCAAGAAATACCCGATCCTGACGGCTGAGCAGGAATACATGCTCGCCAAGCGTTATGCCGAACACCAGGACCCTGAAGCCGCGGCCCAGCTGGTCACCAGCCACCTGCGACTCGTCTCCAAAATCGCCATGGGTTACCGCGGCTATGGCCTGCCGGTTTCCGAACTGATTTCCGAAGGCAACATCGGGCTGATGCAGGGCGTCAAGAAATTCGAGCCCGATCGCGGCTTCCGCCTCGCCACTTATGCGATGTGGTGGATCAAGGCGAGCATCCAGGAATTCATCCTGCGCAGCTGGTCGTTGGTCAAGATCGGCACCACTGCGGCGCAGAAGAAGCTGTTCTTCAACCTGCGCCGGATGAAAAAGAACCTCGACGCATACGAGGATTCCGATCTCCACCCCGATCAGGTCAAGAAGATCGCAACCGACCTTGGCGTGTCCGAGGCCGAAGTGGTCAACATGAACCGCCGGATGATGATGGGCGGCGATGCCAGCCTCAACATCTCGTTCAACGAAGACGGCGAAGGCCAGTGGCAGGATCTGCTCGAAGACAATGGCCCGCTGCAGGATCAGCTGGTTGAAGAAGCCCAGGAAGCCGGCAACCGCCACGCCCTGCTGACCGAAGCGATGGACAGCCTGAATGAACGCGAGCGCCACATCCTGACCCAGCGCCGCCTGACCGAGGATCCCAAGACGCTTGAGGAACTGAGCCAGGAATACGGCGTCAGCCGCGAACGCGTTCGCCAGATCGAAGTGCGGGCGTTTGAAAAGCTGCAAAAGGCGATGCTGCGGATCGCGGGCGAAAAGCGGCTGCTGCCCGCCGCCTGAGCGCCCGAGGGCCGGACTGATAAAATCGGTCCGGCACTCCAAAGTTGTCGATTCCGTCAAAGACACGCGCTGCGGGCGTGATAAACCTGTACGCAAGGCCGGGGCAGTCCTTCAGGAAAGCCGCCGTCTTTGACCGAGTCGGCGAGCTCCGCCCTCTCGCAGCGCAATTGGAAGGAACGACTATGCGTAAGCCGATCATTGCCGCCATTCTGGCGACCACGGCGTTGGCCAGCCCGGCCATGGCTCACGACGATGCCTGGTACATCGAAGCCGATGGCGGGGTGGTATTCATCGACGATCTCGATTTCGATCTCGATCACGCTTCCAACCCGTTCGGACTTCCGTCGGGCAGCCGCGTCGCCACGCTCGACACCAAACACGGGTTCGATGCCGGGGGAATTTTCGGCTACGATTTCGGCAATTTCCGGCTTGAAGCCGAAGCCAGCTATCGCCGCGCCAATGCGCGCAACATGCTGGTCAACAGTGGACAGGGCAATTTCCCGCTGGCCGCCGCAACTGGCCGTGTCAGTGCGTTGAGCTTCATGGTCAATGGCCTGGTCGATCTTGGTCCCGATGACGGCCCGCAGGTCTTTGCTGGCGGCGGTGTTGGCTACAGCCACAGCCAGGTCAACGTGTTCGCGTCGCCCGATCCTTCCGCCGATTTTGCGATCAACGGCGCCGACGATGGCTTTGCCTGGCAACTGCTCGCAGGGGTCCGTTATCCGCTTAGCGATCATGTCGATATCGGCCTGAAATATCGCTATTTCAATCAGGGCAGTGTCGAACTCCCGGCGACCTACACCCTTGCACGGAACATTTCGGTTGAATCCGTCGGGCCCAGAGCGGTCGTCGGCGGCACGGCGTACACCGATGTTGTCACCACCAAGGTGCGCTCACACTCAGCGATGCTGACGCTGAGCTACAACTTCCTGCCGCCGCCGCCGCCGCCAGTCGAAGCAGTGGAGGTGATGCCCGAACCCCCCGCACCGACTCCCCCCCCGCCCCCGCCGCCTCCGCCGCCGCCGGTGTGCAACAAGGGCCCCTACATCGTGTTCTTCGATTGGGACAAGGCTGATATCACGCCCGAAGCAGCCTCGATCCTTGACAGCGCGGTGGCAGCCTATGGCAACTGTCAGACCATTCCGATCATGCTGGCGGGCTATACCGACCGTTCGGGCTCGGCCACCTACAACCAGGGCCTGTCGGAGCGCCGTAACGCTTCGGTTACGGAATATCTGACCACACGCGGCGTTCCAGGCGGGGCAATCACCAGCCAGGGCTTTGGCGAGGCCAACAACCGCGTTCCGACCGCTGATGGCGTCAAGGAACTGCAGAACCGCCGGGTGGAAATCACCTATGGCCCGGGCTCGGGGATGTAGCGCCCGCACTTTGCCCGATAAATCGGGGGTCGGAGCAATCCGGCCCCCTTTTTGTTGCGGACGCTTCGTGGCGCGCTAGATTGGTCCGGCATGCTGCGTTTCTTCAAACCCACCCGCCGTTCGGATCACCCTTCGCTGGCCGGCTGGATCGGCTGGTTCATCGGGCGTGCGATCATCTGGTTCGTGATCGGCAGCGTCAGCTTGACGGTGCTCTATAAATTCGTGCCGGTGCCGGTGACGATCACGATGATTGCCGATCCGCACGGGTTCGAGAAGGACTGGACCAGCCTTAACAAGATCGACCGAACGATGGTCGATGCGGTGATTGCCGGGGAAGACGCCAAGTTTTGCAGCCACAGCGGCTTTGATGGCGCTGCGATCGAACAGGCGATCGAGAAGAACGTCAGCGGCAAGCGGCTGCGCGGCGGCTCCACCATCAGCCAGCAGACCGCCAAGAACGTGTTCCTGTGGCAGGGCCAGGGCTGGACCCGCTATCTGCGCAAGGGGCTGGAAGTGTGGTTCACCGTGCTGATCGAGAATATCTGGGGCAAGCGGCGGATCATGGAGGTTTACCTCAATGTCGCTGAAACCGGGATCGGCACTTACGGTGTCGAGGCCGCGGCGCAGCGCTATTACCGGCATTCGGCCGTGCGGCTGAGCCCGGTTGAGGCAGCGCGGATCGCCGCTGCGCTGCCGGCGCCCAAACGCCGCGCGGTGGTCGATCCGGCAGGCTTCACCCGCCGCCACGGCAACGCCATCGCCGCGCGCAGCGGCGTGGTCCGCAATGAAGCGATGGATGCCTGCGTTTACGAGTGAGGGTACCTAAGTCTCCCCATCGACTTGCGATGGGGAGGTGGCAGTTCCGCAGGAACTGACGGAGGGGTAATGCCGCGAAGGCAGAGGCCCCTCCGTCTCGGCTTCGCCGATCCACCTCCCCATCGCAATCGATGGGGAGGAGCTTCGTGCCGCCAACGAAAAAGGGGGCGCCGCAGCGCCCCCTTCCCGTTTCATTCGTGGCCGCGTTCGGATCAGAACTTGATCCGCACCCCGACGCGCACCGCGTAAAGCGACTGGCGGGTCTGCAATATCTCAGCCGGTGCGACGACCGACGAGTAGCGATACTGTGCACAAGGCTGAGTCGACGAGGTGTTGATCTGTCCGGCGGTCGGCGCCGTGCCGGTCGGGACAGTCGTCACGTTCAGGCACTGCACACGAACAATCGCGGCGTTGTAGGGGAACTGCACCTGGCGCAGCGAACCCCAATCCTTGTTGATCATGTTGAGGACGTTTTCAACATCGGCAAACACTTCCAGCTTCATCCCTGGAACCATCGGCACCGGCAGTTCCTGGCCAAAGTGAAGGTCGATCTTGAAGAAGCTCGGCGAGCTCTGGCTGTTCTTCGGCACGATCTTGCCGCGATATTCGTCGAGCCCCAGCGTGGTAACCAGATTGTTGAAATTGGTCTGGCTGGTCGTTGTATCGAAGGTCACCTTGGTATCGCCCACGGTCGGCACGTAGAGCAACATGTTGCCGAGGTTGCCCACCGTGCCGAACACGGTACCGCGGGTCCCGGTCGCATCCAGCATGGTCACGCTATAGGGACGGCCAGTGCGGTATTCACCGAACACGCCGATCGTGGTCTTGTTTTCGCCGAAGAAGGCATGGCGATAGTTCATCCCGAACTTGATCTGGTCGGTGTACTCATAGATCGAGCGGCCATAAGCGGGCAGGTTCGGATTTTCGAAGGCGTTGTTGTTGTAGTTCGACGACGAGGTCGACGAGGTCAGGCTGGAGCGGTCCTTGACGTCCGAGCGGGTGTAGCTGGCATCGACGTTGAGATCGCCAAAGCGCTTTTCGATGCGGAAGGTGCCGAAGATGCCGCGGCCGTCTTCGGTGTTGGTCAGCATCAAATCGCGGTTGGTGGTGGCAACGCCGCCGATCGGGCCATAACGGGTACGGCCATCTGGCAAAATTCCGACGGTCAGCGGATTGAGCGGCACAGAACGCAGGTCGGTCCACAAGTAACCGTCCAGCGTCTTGTCATAGACAAACTGCAAGCCCACCAGCCAGCCATCACCCAGCGGACCGAGATCGGCCTCGTAGTCGATCGCTGCGGTGAATTTCATCTTGCTGGCGATGTTCAGCTTGGGATCGATCACGTCGGTCGGCGCGGTGGCCAGCGATGCGGTGTTGGTGGTCAGGAAGTTGATCACGCTTTGCGCGATCGTGCCGTTGGTCACGCCGTTGAGCGCGCCGCAGGTCGCCCCCGAAGCGGCGCAGTTCGCCTGCGTCAATGTCACGCGGTTGGTCAGCTGGCCGGTGTTCGAATAGACGTTCGAGAGGAACACGTCGGGCGTACCGCCGCCGAAGATGCCCACGCCGAGCTTGATCGCCAAGCGATCGGTCGGGTTCCAGTTGAGCGCAAAGCGCGGCTGGAACAGGCCAAGGCCGTTAAAGGTCTTGAGGTTCGAGAAGCCGACGCGGTTGGTGAAATTGCGGTTCAACGCCGGCAGCTGGTTGTTTTCGAACAGGTCATAACGCAGGCCCACGGTCATCGCGAGCGTATCGGTAACCTGCCATTCGTCCTGAATTCCGAAGGTCCAGTTCCTGGTGCTGAACGCCGCCGCCGCGTTGTTCGGATCATTTGACGGCACCGCGTTGGAATAGCCCAGTTGGCTAAGACGACCATTGTTGAAATCGGCCAGCGAGTCGAAGTAATATTCACCCAGCGAACGCTGCACGAACAGGTTGTAGACATGGACGTTGGTATAGCCCGCCATCAGCCGCATCGAGTGATCGCCAAATTCGACGCGGCCGGTCAGGTCGACCGAGAAGTTTTCGGTGTTGAGCGCGTTCGAGTGACGCGAAATGTCCGGACCGAAAACCAACGTGGTGCCCGCGCATGAGGTGACGCTGCCCGCCGAGGCGGCATCGGTGCAAACCGTGAACTGCGGGAAGGACGCGCCGAACGGGGTCTGGCCGCGGTTATAGTCACGATACGAAACGCGCGCCGTGGTCGAGATCGTGTCGGTCCAGGTCGAGTTCAGTTCGAAAGTACCCGAATTGATCTCTTCACGCAGTTCGTAGCCGTTCGACTGGTAACCCAGCGACGGCGAGGAGCCCAGGAAGGTGCCTTGCTGGAACTGGTTGGTGCCGACGTTGCGGATATAGGTGACCGAGGCGCGCTGGCTGTCCGACAGGTTCCAGTCGAGCTTGGTAACGATCTTTTCGTCACCTTCATTGGTGGTCGAGATCAGGCCCAGCGTGTCGTAGCCATAACGGCTTTGCGCGGTCGCGCTGACGCTGTCGATCAGGCTCTGAGTCAAACCGGGAACCTGGGTGGCGAAGCCGGTGCCGAACCCGGCGTCGAGCGGCTGGCCTTCCTTGGTCCGCTCGTAAGCGACCA
Source organism: Novosphingobium sp. (assembly GCF_031417815.1). Lineage (GTDB taxonomy): Bacteria > Pseudomonadota > Alphaproteobacteria > Sphingomonadales > Sphingomonadaceae > Novosphingobium. The sequence goes on from NZ_JANOWI010000052.1 coordinate 11,693, forward strand.
TGAAGAACAGCTTGTCCTTGATCAGCGGGCCCGAAAGCCAGCCGCCATACTGGTTGGAATCGAAGTTCAGTTTGACCGTGGCAGCGCGGGTGCGGCTGCCGGTCAGGCCATCGCCGGTGTAGGAATAGAAGCCGCCGCCATGTAGCTTGTTCGATCCCGAACGCAGCACCACGTTGATCGCGCCGCCCTGCATGTCGCCTTCGGCGATGTCATAGGGGGCGACCTTGACCGAGAACTGTTCGATCGCATCGAACGGCACCGGGCCGCGGTTGGTGGGCAGGCCACCGTTGTTGAGGCCGAAATCGTCCGACATGGTCATGCCGTCGACCGAGAAGCGGTTGAGGCGGCCGTTGTTGCCGGCGATTTCGATGGTCCGGCCGTTGGTCAGATCGATCGTGGCAAGCGGATCGCGGCGCGCGAGATCGCGGATGTCGCGGTTGACCGAGGCGGCGCCATCGATTTCGGTGCGGCCAAGCGCGGTGGTCGGTCCATCGGTCAGCGCGATCTTGGGCTGCAGCGTGGTCGCGGTGACGACCAGGTCCTGGTTCTTCTGCAGGGTGATCGGCAGTCGCGCCGGGTTACCGGCCTGCAGGTAAAGTTCGGTCACCTGGGTCTGGTCAAAGCCATTGGCATCGACCGTCACGGTGAAGGGACCACCGACGCGCAGGCCGTTGGCGGCAAAAGTGCCGTCGGCCGCAGTGGTGGTGGACAACGTGGTGCCCGAGGGTTCGTGAACCACGGTAACGGTGGCGCCGGCCACCGGACCCGCATCGCCGGTCACCGTGCCGCGCACGGCCGATGAGGTTTCCTGAGCATAGGCCGGGGCGGCAAGGCCGCAGGCCAGCGAGACGCTGGCAACACTGGCGGCAAGGAAGAACTTGAATTGCATGGCTAACTTTTCCCCTGATGACCGCCTTTGGCGGCCTGCTTTGACCCAGAAAATCCGATCCCGGAAAGGCCCGGCGAATCGGCGGCCTGCTCTTGTGCAATCGCTCATACAGAGCGCGCGGCCCTTGCTAAACAAGCGGATGTGACGCGGGTGTGACATGCAGCGGGACAGTCACACGGCCGCGCTGCCCGGCTTGTAATCCTGTTACGCACAAAGCCCGATGTACGTAATGAAGTTGCCGTATCTGGTTAAATCTACGCTGTTTCCTCAGGATTTCCCCGGACCGCGCACAGACGATTCTTGCTGCACTGCGGCATTTGTGCAACGCTGCGCTGGAAAGCAGGACAATGGCCGCCGCGCAACACGAACATTCGCACGATCACGGGCACGGCCACCATGGCGGGCACGGGCACCATCATCCCGCGCCGTCGAGCCACGGGCTGGCATTTGGCATAGCGGTTGTGCTCAATTCGGTGTTCGTGGTGGTCGAGGTCATCGCCAGCTATATCAGCGGCTCGGCAGCGCTGCTCGCCGATGCCGGACACAACCTGGGCGATGTCCTGTCGCTGCTGCTGGCCTGGGGGGCCAGCGTGCTGGCCGCGCGCCCCGCTGGCCCCGGCTTTACCTATGGCCTCAAATCTAGCTCGATCCTGGCAGCGATCGCCAATGCCGCGCTGCTGTGGGTGGCGCTGGGCGCGGTGCTGCTCGAAACGTTGCAGCGCTTCTGGCAACCGGCCGAGGTCAACGGCCCGCAAGTGATGCTGGTGGCGGCGGCGGGGATCGCGATCAATGTGTTTTCCGCGCTGTTGTTCGCGGGTGGCCGCAAGACCGATCTCAACCTTGCCGCAGCGTTCCAGCACCTGATGGCTGATGCGGTGGTATCGGCCAGCGTGGTCTTTGCCGGTCTGGTGATCTTTCTGACCGGGCAGAACTGGATCGATCCGGTGACCAGCCTGGTGATCACCATCGGCCTCGCCTGGGGCAGCTGGGATCTGCTCAAGGATGCGGTGAAGATGGGCCTGCTCGCGGTGCCGCGCCATATCGATGAAACTGCGGTGCGGGCGTATCTGGGCGGGCAGGCCGGAGTGGAGGCGGTCCACGATCTCCACATCTGGGGGATGAGCACCACCGAATCTGCGCTGACCGCGCATCTGGTCATGCCCACCGGCCAGCCGGGCGATGCGTTCCTGCGCGAATTGGCGCAAGAACTGGAAGCGAAGTTCGGCATCCATCATGCAACCGTCCAAGTGGAAACGACTTCCGTCGATTGCAGCTTGCATGAGGGCCACCGCCATTGACAGGTTCGTTCATGCGCCGTTCGGGCTTTCCGGACTAGGCGCGCTTATGCCTGCGGGCACAACCGGAGTTTGAAACCAATGGCTTTTTCGCGTCACTTCTCGCTGCTAGCCGGTGCCATGGCCACCGTTGCCATTGTCGCTCCCGCCTTCGCGCAGGATGCCAAGGCGGTGTTTGAACCGCGCTATGCCGAACTGCACAAGGCCAGCGAAGCGCGCGATTTTGCCGCCGCCGCCAAGCTGATGACCCCCGCCTACGAAATGGTCGATATCCGCGGTGATTCGCACACGATGTCCGAAATGCAGGACATGATGGGGCAGATGCCGCAGGATCCGAACATGAAGCCCAAGTATGAGATCGTCTCGGCCACGATCAGCGGCACCACCGCGACCGTGCAGAACAAGATGGAAATGCACATGTCCCGGCCGATGGAAGACGGCACCACCGCCGAACTCGACGTCACCGTGATCAGCGAAGACACCTGGGTCCAGCAAGGCGGCGTGTGGCTGCTGAACAAGACCGTGCAGAAGGACCTGTCAGTCTCGAAGGACGGCGAAGTGGTGTTCCACCAGGCGGTCTGATGCGTTCCTGATTTTGAAGCCTCTCCAAACCTTTCCCGGTCGGAGAAGGTTTGGGGTCGCCCCCTATTACCAAGGTGTAATGAGCAAATCCTATAGCTCCCTCCCCGGTGGGGAGGGGTTGGGGGTGGGGGTTCGACGCCAGCAAAGACGCGAGGCCAAGCGGCCTCGCTGCCCCAAACCCGACCCCACCCCCAAGGGGACCGGGGCAATGAGTAAAACCCAAAGCACCATGGTTAA
>NZ_JANOWI010000053.1:0-12318 GCF_031417815.1 Novosphingobium sp.
GCTTCAAGCTCACCGCCACTGGCAAGATCAAGCACGGTGCGGTTGGCAAGCGCCACCGTTTGATCAGCCACAACGCCAAGTACATCCGTCAACACCGCCGGACCGATACGATCTCTGACCAAGACGCGAAGACGATCAAGAAGTGGGCGCCCTACGGGCTCGGCTGAAATCCAGGAGTACTAAGAAATGGCACGTGTCAAACGGGGTGTTACCACCCGCACCAAGCATAAGCGGCTTCTCGAACAAGCCAAGGGCTATCGCGGCCGCCGCAAGAATACCATTCGCGTTGCGCGTCAGGCGGTCGAAAAGGCCGGCCAGTATGCGTACCGCGATCGCAAGGTCAAAAAGCGGAGCTTCCGCGCCCTGTGGATCCAGCGCATCAACGCTGCGGTTCGCGCCGAAGGGCTAACCTATTCGCAGTTCATCCACGGCACCAAGCTGGCCGGCATCGAGCTCGACCGCAAGTCGATGGCCGATCTGGCGATGAACGAAGGCGGCGTGTTCAGCACCGTGATCGCACAGGCCAAGGCAGCCCTGCCCGCCTAAGCGTTTCGACCGCAATTCTGCGAAAGGGCGTGCACTTCATCCGAGGTGCGCGCCCTTTCCGCATTGAGGGCGCGAGGCTTGCTCTTCGACAGCGCCTCGGGCAGACCTTGCGAGCGAACGAGTGTAGGTCGCTGGAATTCGTGAAGGCTATCGCGCGATGATGAAGACTGCGCTCGAAGGTGCGGTGGCGATCCATTTCTATCGCCCCTCGCCCGAGCTGGCCCCCTATGTCTCAACCTACTACCTGACCGAGGTCAATCTTGGTCAGGGCGGCAAGGTGGAGGATTGGCTGCACCCCGAATGGGCCAACCTGCGCTTTACCGCGCAGCCGCGCTTGTCCAGCGCGCTGGGCAATGCGCCCTTGCAGGCACTGCCCGAGACGATCTTTACCGGGCCAACCAGCCAGAGCGCCCATTTCGTGATCGAAGGCCGTGCCCGGGTCTGGGGCGTGGGCCTGTTGCCCGCGGGCCTTGCCCGTTTCGTCGCCGCACCGGCAAGCGATCTGGCCGACCGGATTGTGCCGGTCGCACCCGGCGGCCCGCTGGCTCCGTTTGTGCGGATCGGCGAAAAGGTCCTGACCGGAAAGCGCGATCCGGCAGGCGAAGCGGCCCGCATCGATGGCTTCATGCTGGCCGTGCTGGCTGAAACCCGGCCCAGCGAGGAAGAGGCCCGGGTGCGCCAGGCCCACGCCGCGCTGATCAACGACGATACCACCTCGGTGGCCGATCTGGCCGCGCAGCTTGGCATGTCGTCACGCTCGCTCGAACGGCTGTCGCTGCGCGCTTTCGGCTTTTCGCCCAAGCTGTTGCTGCGCCGTCAGCGGTTCCTGCGCAGCCTGGCGCAATTCATGCTTGATCCTTCGCTCAAATGGATTGCCACGCTTGATTGCCAATATGTTGACCAGGCGCATTTCGTCCGCGATTTCCGGCGTTTCATGGGGATGAGCCCAAGCCGCTATGGCGCGCTGGAACATCCGGTGCTGCGCGCTGCAGCGCAGGCCCGCGCGGCTTCCGCCGGGGCTGCAGTGCAGGCGTTGCACCGGCCCTGAGCGCCGTCAGTCTGGGCGCTGCCCGTGCGATAATGCCAGCCGCCGCCGGCGCACTGCCGGGGGCAGGCCATCGTACAAAGCAGCGATCGGTGCGGGCTGGCTTTCCAGCTGGTCCGTCTCGCTCGGCGCCGGTGCGTGCATGGCCTCGCGGCGGCGCAGCCGGGCCGCCGCCGCCCGCAGATCGCTCGCCAAGGGCACGTTGAACAAGCGGGCGATTGCCACCCAGACCACGATCGGAAACATATAGAACACCGATTGGCGCAGCACCGTCAGCACCAGCCCATCGCGAAATGCGACAACGAAGATCGGCAGGAAGCACATATAGGCCGCAACCTTGAAGGTTGATTGGTCACTTTCCACGAAACGGCGGTAGATCAGACCCAGGACATAGCCCCAGGCGCCGCACAGCATGATCACCCCCAGCCAGCCCAGCCCCATCCAGCCGACCCCGGGCAGTGAATATGTCGCCCCGATCGGGTAGCCGTAGTCGAACATCGAGAAAAACTTGATCGGCGGCCCGATCGGCTTGCCCGGCCACAGCACGCGCGGGATCGGTTCGGTGAAGATCTGCAGCAGTTCGGTGAAGTAGGTGTACGACTGGCTGCGCTGCGGCACCACGTAGACCACGTATTCGAGGTATTCCATGTTCGACCAGTCCATCCCGCCCAGGAATGGCTCGCTGCTTTCGAAGTTGATCCGGCTGTCCACCTCGCCGCCCAGCGCCGTCCGCAAACCATAGCCACGATCCTGCCCGATCGCGACGAACAGCGCGCCGATCGCCAGCAACCCCATCGCGGCGCGGAGCGGCGGGTACTTGCGCCGGATGTGGTAGAGATAGAACAGTCCCAGCGCGAACAGCGCAGCGATAAACGGCCCGCGCCCCCCGGTGCCGGCCCGCACCAGCACAAACACTGCCGCCGGCAGCAGCGCCAGAAGCCGAAACCGGAACACCCAGGCGATGATCGTGGTCAGCGGCACCAGCATCAGCTGGGCTTCATAGAAGTAACCGGTGCCCGTGGTGTTGTAGGCAACCCCGGTTGTCCGATCGAGCACCATGTCGGCATAGGCTTCGTTGTTCAGCGCCGCGCCGAACTGGCCCCACAGCGACCAGACCGCCACCGGCGCGCAGATCGCCATCGCCCAGATGAAATAGCGCGACAGCCGATAGCGTTCATCCTGCAGCAGCGGATCGGCGACAAATCGCATCTCGACCGCGCCCGATCCAGGGCGAAAGCTGAAGAAAGCGAAGGCAAGAAAACCCAGGTTCGCAGCCAGCAGCGCAACCGTGCGATCGCCGGTTGTGGGCATGAAGTGATGGGCGCGGTAGACGTAATCGTATTCGAGCCAGATCGAGAGCACCGGCCGCAGGACAAAGACGAGACCGTGGAACAGACAATAAAGCGTGAAGGGATGGAAGACGCTGAAATACCGGCTGCGGAGGTAGGTTACGCTGACTGCCACATAGGCAAGCAGCGAGAGCGCGACGGCAACTTCAAACACCTGCAACCCTCGCCAGTCTAATGTGCCCAGATCGGCTCTTGGCAGGCCGGTACAGCATTGACAAGCGCAGGGGCGGATTGCAAAGCGCGAACCAGCGCGTGGAGCGATTGGTTCCATTCGCCCCGATGGCCTGCAACGCCAGCAAAGAACCCAAGGCCGGCTTGTTGGAGAGGCAATCGCTGCGTGCTGAATAATCTGGAGGACAGGCTGCGCGGGAACATCCGGCGCTTGATGCCGCATAGTGTGGTAAATCGGGTCCGCAGGTTCAGGCGTCGCGATTTGCTGCGGGCCTATGCCGATGCCGGCATCATTTTCATTCATGTCCCGCGAACCGCCGGGACAAGCTTTTCCAACGCGCTATACGGTATGCACATCAACCATTTCACGATCCGTGAAATGTTGCCCTTGCTTGCCGCCGATGCCGCTGGCCTGGCCCGCTTTGCAATCGTGCGAAACCCGTGGGACCGCGCCGTCTCCGCCTGGGCATTGACCCGCGCCGGCCGCAGTAGCGATGGTGTGGCGCATGTCCGCAGCGCCGCGCGTTATCAGATTCCCGAATTCCGCACTTTCGAACATTTCGTGCATGATTGGCTGGCCCATCGCAACCTTGCCGAAGGCGATGTAGTGTTTCGGGCGCAGTCCGACTTCTTGCTCGACAAGGACGCCCGCCTTGCGGTCGATCACCTTGGTAGATTTGAAGACCTTGCATTGACGGAACGCTGGCTGCGCGAACGGCACCCGGTGATGCGCCCACTTCCCCACCTCAATCAGGCACCGCGCCACCCCTACCGGATGCATTACACCGCAGCCAGCCGTGATGCAGTCGCGCAGATTTATGCGCGCGACATCGACCTGTTCGGATACGATTTCTAGCCCAGCAACTCGCGGAAATAAGCGATCGTCTTGACCAGCCCGTCGCGCAATTGCACGCTGACATCCCAGCCGAGCTGTTCGCGCGCGCGGGTGATATCGGGCTGGCGCTGGCGCGGATCATCCTGCGGCAGCGGCAAGAATTTGAGTTGCGATTGCGCCCCAGTCAACGCGATCACCGCTTCGGCCAGTTCGAGCATCGAAAACTCGCCCGGATTGCCCAGATTGATCGGTCCGGCAACATCATCGGGGGTGGCCATCATCGCCATCATCCCGCGCACCAGATCGTCGACATAGCAGAACGAGCGGGTCTGGGTGCCATCGCCGTAGATCGTGATGTCCTCGCCCTTCAGCGCCTGGACGATGAAGTTCGATACCACGCGCCCGTCGTTGGGGTGCATGTGCGGGCCATAGGTGTTGAAGATCCGGATCACCTTGATCGCCAGACCGTGCTGGCGGCGGTAATCGAAGAACAGCGTCTCGGCGCACCGCTTGCCTTCATCGTAACAGCTGCGCGGACCGATCGGGTTGACGTTGCCCCAATAATCCTCGGTCTGCGGATGGACCGCCGGATCGCCATAGACCTCGCTGGTCGAGGCCTGGAGGATCGGCACCTTGAGACGTTTGGCCAGCCCGAGCATGTTGACCGCGCCGACCACGCTGGTCTTGGTCGTCTGGACCGGATCGAACTGGTAATGCACCGGCGAAGCCGGGCAGGCGAGATTGTAGATTTCGTCCACTTCCACGAACAGCGGAAGGGTGATGTCGTGGCGCATCAGCTCGAAATCGGGATGGCCCAGCAGTGGCGCGACATTGCCGCGTGTTCCGGTGAAGAAATTGTCCACGCAGAGCACCTGGCTGCCCGCTTCAAGCAGGCGCGCGCACAAGTGTGAACCGATAAACCCGGCCCCGCCGGTGACCAGAACGCGCTTCTTGGTGGAATAGCGGGACGGGCGAGCGGCTGCGGTCATGGCATTGGTCTTCTTGCGTAAAAGCGGGCGGAGAATTGCGCGGGCTTGCCTAGGCCAGCCCCGATTTGCAAGCGGCATCGCGCCAGAAGGCCTCGATCCGGGCCTGGGCTTCGGCATTGCCGGGATCAAGCAGCACGTCCACCGCATCGGCCAGCCGATCCGTATCGCCCAGCCAGGCGCGCGCGTGCGAAGCGGCGACCATGGCGGTCCAGCGCGCCTCGTCCGCGCCCATCGCCAGCAGTGCTGCGGCCAGGCTTTGCGGCTGGCCGGGTTCGCAGATGTAGCCGTTGACGAGATTGCGGACCAGCACATCGGCTGAACCGACCGCGCTTGACGCAATCACCGGCAGACCGAAGGCCAGCGCCTCGTTCACCACCAAGCCCCACTGTTCTTCCAGGCTGGGGAGCACCAGCGCCAGGCTTTCGGCAAGGCGCTGTGCCACTTCATCGGCGCGCAGAAACCCGGGGAAGTCGATTGCGTCGGCCACGCCCAGCGCTGCGGCACGGGCACGGATCGCGGCTTCTTCCACCCCCGATCCGATCAGCACCAGCCGCCGCGCCTCGGCCCCGGCAGTGGCGCGATAGAGCGCGAAAGCTTCGACCAGTTCGGTCAGGTTCTTCTTGTCGACGAAGCGGCCGACATAGGCAAAGTTGCGCTGTGCAAAGGGCTTGCCAGCGGGCGCCAGCTGCCTCTCGCCCATCGCCCGGATCCGCGCCACCCCGATGCTGTCATAGCCCGGCAGCACTGGCCGGCGGCGAAAGCCGAGAAAACGGAAATAGGCGCGATGCCGGCTCGCTCCGACAATCGCCGCACTGTATGGTGCCAGCGCTGCCGCTTTCAGCAGTTCGAACCCGGCGCGGCGCGGCTTGTCGTCGAACTTGCTTTCGCTGAGCACCGCGACGCGCACGCCCCACAGCCGCAGCAGCCAGCTAAGCGCGATCACATCGGGTTCGTTATAGCCGATCCCGATCAACACCAGATCGCAGCGCCGAAGTGCTCTGAACTGGGCCCACAGCCGCCGCGGCCAGGCAATTGCATCGTAATTGGATCCGGGAAACAGCACCAGTTTGCGCGCCGCTGCGGTCTGTCCCGATGCTTCCCAGGCATAGGTATCGCTGCTGGTCGCCACCTCCACCGCCAGCACCTCGGCGCGCCCGGCAAGCCGCCGCCCCACAGCTTCGCAGCGATCGATGTGATAGGCGGCAAACTGCGCGAACAGCAGTCCCACACGCTTTGGCCTGTCCGGCATGTTCGCGGCCCCAAGCCCCCGTTTGACCTAACCAGGGCTTCGCATAGCCGCCTGCCGGACAGGCGCAAAGGCAATTTTCCGAAGGTCTGCGGCGCTTTCTAGTTGCCCCAGATCTGATGGTGGAAGGCAATCCCCAGATCGGTCGGGGCGCGATCGATCGGCTGGGCGGCCGGATTGGCGATCACCAGCCTGAGGTTGCCCGCCTGCGGTTCGATGCTGCGCAGTTCGAGCCCCTGAAATCCGCCGACAAAGCGCACCGATTCGACGTAGTCGGTCGGCTGCATGTCGGGGATCGGCAGCACCACGCTTGCGCTGCTGCCCGCAGCGATGGATGGCAGGTCGTAGGCTGGAAACACGGCTTCAAGCGGGTCCTGCTCCACCCCTGCGCCGCGCACCGCATCTTCGCTCAGCACCACATCGCGTTCGGTCTGCTCAGCGAACCAGCCTTCGAATTCGACGAATTCGTTGGCGGCGTTGAGCCCTGCATTCGGCGCGGTCACGCACAGCAAACCAAGCGGCTGGTTGCGCAAATTCCACTGCGTTCCTGCAACCGCACCGGCATAGGTGGTGACATTGACATCCTTGCCAGCTTCAATCCGCCTGCTTGGACCATCGGCAATGTTGGGGCCGTTGTCTCCGGCCCGGCCGAGCCACAGTCCGGTGAGCTGCTGACCAGCCCCGACGGTCAGGCTGGGAGAGGCATAGACCCGCGCGCGGGCGAGCAGCCCGGCGGGCCCGTAGGCATAGCGATATTCCCCGTCGCGCAGCAAAAAGCGCTTGCGCCAGTGCCGCAGCCGCTCGAAATTGTAGACCTCGCGCACCCCGGCGATGGTGATGTCAAGCGTGCCGGTCATCGAATTGAGCGGAATGCTGTAAGGGTCCGACGGGTGGTTGAGGCGCAGCGTGCCGCTGAACGTGGCGACCCCGTCATAGCCGGCAACGCCGTTGTTGGTTTCAAGCAGGCGATAGCCGCCAAACCCGGTGATCGTCAGATCGTGCACGGTGACGCTGCTTTTACCCACAGCGTTGACCACGCAAACCTGGCTGGAAAGCGAAGCGCCGGCCGCATCGACGATGCTGTTTTCAAAATGCCCGGAAATGATCGTCAGCTGCGCGCCGGCCTCGGCGTTAACCAGCCCCTTGCAGGCCCGTGCGCGCGGCCGGTTGAGCAGCGTGTTGCGCACTTCGGCAAAGTTGAAGGCATAGCCGAAGCTGGGCTGGCTGGTCAGGCAGCCATCTTGCCAGCAATCCTCCAGCGTCAGCCCTTCGCAGTATTGCGCATGCACCGTGCCCGCGCCCATCAGCCGTCCGCCGATCCGGTCCAGCCGCACGCGTTCGGCATAGCTGATCGAGACGCCATCTTCAGCCGGGCCGACCAGCGTCACATCGCGCAGCGTCCAGTCGCGCAGCGGCTGCAGCTTAAGCAGCCGCTTGTTGAGCCCGGTGACGCTGGCCAGGGCCAGCGCTTCGGGCATCGGCCGGTCAAGCCGCACGACATTGCCGGTGATCGCAACGACGCTGGCAAACGACCAGTTGAGCGTTTCGGGCTTATCGTACGGCAGTTCGCCGAGCTGCCACAGCACCGTATCGCCCACCGCCAGCTGCGCCCCGCCGCCGCTCGCCAGCGTCACCTCCATCGATCCCGCCACCACGTCCGCGCCCAGCGGCAAGGTCAGCACCGGGCTGACCTGGCCGGGCGAAAACACGATCCCCCGCCCTTCCCCGATGCGGGTCAGTGTGGCGCCGCCGAAATCCAGCGGCGCATCGCCCTGCCGCACCAGCTGGATCGGCGGATTGCCCTGGACTACGGCTTCGCTCGCCTGGATCCGGTCGATCCGGTAGCGCGGCGCATGGAACGCCGCGCCGCGCGCAGAGACGGCGGCAGCGTAAGCCAGCGTAGCACGCATCGCAGGTCCATCATCGGTCACCCCGTCACCTTTCGCGCCGCCGGCTTCGATCGTGATACGGCCGCCTTCAGGCAGAGCGCGGAAATAGCGTCCGTTGCTGGATCGGGCCACCAGGCGGGGATGGGCGGCGAACAGCGCCGCCGTGGCGAGACTGTCGGCGACGTAGCGCCACGGGCCAAGCCCCACCACATCACGGCCGTTGGTCTGCACCACATCGGTGCCGGTGCGGATGTTCTGGTTGGCGAAATCGGTGAAAAGGAAATCAGGCATGGGTCGGGTGTGCTCCTGCGCGCCCTCGGGCGAATTGGGGTCAGGCGAATTGGGTGAGGATCAGTTCGCGCAGCTGCCGCGCCATCCACATCGCATCGAGATTGTGGCCAAACTGGTTGGGATGGGTGCTGTCGGTTGTGACGGTGTACATGCCCGCCGGATCGTTGCGGAACGTCAGCGCGATCCCCGCGCCGCCGGCGGTGGCGTTTACGTCGATCGTGACCTGCGTCGCCGAATCGACCGAAGCGACGCGGGCTCCAACCGGGATGCCTGTGCCCAGCACCATCGATCCGACCACCACGCCGCTGGTCGAGGCCAGCGCAGTAATGATCTTGCTGGCAGCGGTCAGCGTGCCGGTGGTGACGGTAGAGCTGATCGTGCCCTTGCGCAGCACCGGCCCGGCGCCCAGCCGGTCGATGAACCAGACATTGGACAGGCCGGCGCAAACTTCCTGGCCAGCGTCGCGCATCCGGTAGATATCGAGCGGCGGTGCTTCGGTGGGCCAGGTTGGCCCGAACACCACCAGCGGCTTGCCCGGACGCTGCACCTGCCAGTGATCGACCATCGCGAAGAGACCCTTGGCGATTGCCGCCTGATAGGTCGCTGCGCCGTTCCAGTTGGCGCTTTGCATGCCGTTGTCGTTGATGCTCATCATGATGACGCCCAGCGCGGGGCTAGGCGCGGCATTGGTGATCTGGTCGGTGAAGCCGTTGAGGGCGAGGTCTGAAAGCCGGTTGGCGTCCTGCCAGTTGACCTTGCCGCCGGTGGCGGGGTTAAGGATCCCGGTCCCGCCGACCGCGCCCAGCGCGCAGTTGCAGCCGATCGCACGGATCGCCGAGACCGCTTCGCCGTCATATGGCCAGGCGCCGGTGCCTTCGCCAAAACTGTCGCCAATCACGGTAACCAGCGGATAGCTGCGCGAAACCGTGCCGATTTCGTTCGCGTTCTGCGTCAGGATCCCGCCGTGCCGCCCGCCTGACAACTCGATCCGGATGCGGCGCGTACCCGAAGTGGGAAAGACCACCAGCAGCGGGCGGAACGCGCCATCGGCCGGAACGGTCGCAGTGCCGGCCACCTTGTCGCCCACCAGCACGCGGAAATTGGGCGCGGTGGCATCGATCACGCTGCACAGCACATAGCTTTCGAAGCGCGTGCCGGTGTGGATGAATTCGTAGCTCGAGTAGTTGGTCTGGCGCGATGCCCCGTACCACGCCCCGCGCGAGGCGTAAGTGATGTTGGCGTCCTTGTCGGCCGCGCCCGAAAGCCAGCTGACCTTGCTGCGATCGGTCACGCCGGTGAACGTGCCGCCGGCAAAGGTCGAGGCGGCGCCGCCGGCCGGAACGGTGATCGCAGCCACGTCACCGGCCAGGGTGCGCCAGGCGGGCTGCGGGAATATGGCCTGGGTGCGGAGCGCCTTGATCAGTGCCTGCGTGTTGGCCGAGCGGGACTGGGCGGCCGCCATGCCGCGTGCGATGATATCGGCGCTCATTGGGCAAGCCGATAGCTGACACTGCCCGAAGCCAGCGTGATTTCAAGATAGAGCCGGGCGGCGCTTTCGCTTTCTTCCCACACTGCTTCGCAGACATTGCCAAAGTACTGGCCCCAGACATTGCCGTTGACGGTCAACGGCTGGCGGGTGGTGCCGCCATCGACCGACCGGGTGACGCTGACGGTTCCGCTCCAGGTGCCGGTCAAAACCAGCATCACCGCGCGGCCCAGTGCTGGCTGATAGGGGCCGGCGACGGTGCTGGCTGCGGCGGTAGCGGCAAGCGGCGTGGTTGCGGCGCTGGCACCGATCGAGACCGGCAGCGGCGCGGCGGCGGCGACCTGGATCATGCTGCCGTCGACATCGGCGTAGGCCACGGCCCGGGTCACGGCATAGCCGACCGGGTTCTGAATGGGTGTGGGCATTTTGGCTCCTTTGCGAATCGGAGCCGGTCAACTAACCGATCTGGTTCATTGTAGGAAAATGGTTTTCCAATCAGGAAATATTGCCACTGGCTTTGGCGCACAAAATTCTCTGCGCAATCAGGGCTTGGCGCGTGACACAAGCGGGGGTTGTGGGCTAGCCAGCCGAAGTCCGATATGCGCACCGCGGTTTTCCATCCCGGCACCCAGCACAGCTGGCAGACCGCCCTCGCCCTGCAGCAACTGCAGCGGCTGGAATGGTACGCCACCTCGATCTTTTACCAGCCCGGCCGCTTTCCCTATACGCTTGAAAAGGTGCTGCCTGGCCCGCTCGCCGCGCGCCTCCACCGCGAATTTCGGCGCTTCCGGCACGACGGGATCGATCCGGCACTGGTCCGTACCGGCGGGATCAGCGAATGGCTGGAACGGATCGCGATGCGCAGCGGCGCGCGGCGGCTGGCGCAGCGGATCGATGCTTGGGGCAACCGCCGCTTCGTTGGTCACCTGGCCAGCGATGTGGCGTCGGACAGGCCATTTGCACTGTGGGGCTACAATGCCAGTTCGCTGTCCACGTTCCAGCTGGGCAAGGCGCACGGACGCACATGCATCCTTGATCGCACCAACGGCGATTTCGCGGTCTATAACGCGATGATGGACGAACTGGCGGCCAGCCACGGCCACTGGTTCGTGCCGACCGAGCGCCGCGTGCCGCAAGCAACGATCGACACCGACCGGCAGGAGTATGCGCTGGCCGACCGGATCCTGGTGGGCAGCAACTTCGCCCGCGCCACCCTGATCGAAGCGATGCAGGAGCCTGCGATTGCCGCCAAAACGCAGGTGCTCAACTATTGCTATGACGAGGCGCTGTTCGCGCAACTGCCGGCACCGCAGCCGGTGGATCGCAGCAAACCGGTCAAATTCCTGTTCCTTGGCCTGGTGATCCCGCGCAAGGGCATCCACCTGCTGCTCGAAGCGATTTCGCGGATCCCCCCCAGCGCCGCCGAACTCACCATTATCGGCGACCTGCAGATCCCGCGTGCGCTGTTCGCCCGCTATGCGCACCGCTTCAGCTATCACCCCACCGTGGCCCGCGCCGACGTGCCCGCGATCATGGCAGCCCACGATGTGTTCGTGTTGCCGAGCTATTTCGAAGGCGCCGGGATCACGTTGTACGAGGCACTGGCGGCCGGCTGCGCGCTGATCCAGTCTGACCGCTGCGCCGAAGCGGTGAGCCCCGAAACCGGGATAATGCTTGACCGGCTCGATGCCGATGCGCTCCACAGCGCGATGATGACGGCGATCGAGGACCGTGACCGGCTGGACGCGTGGCGTGCCGCAGCGCAGGCCCGCGCCCGCCACTTCAGCTTTGCCCGCTACCGCGACAGCATCGCCGCATTGCTCAAGGAGATGGACCTGTGGGACTGACGAGGTTGCGGGTGCTGCTGACCGGGGCCAGCTCGTTCACCGGGGCGTGGTTTGCGATGACGCTGGCAGGCGATGGACACCAGGTGGTGGGCACGCTGCAGCACCGGATGGAGGACTATCCCGAGCTTGAACGGCGACGCATCGCCATGCTGCAGGAAGCGGGCGTCACGCTGGTCGAACAGGCCAGCTATGGCAATGCGGTGATGCAGGACCTGGTCCGGCAAGGGTTCGATCGGCTGTGCTTCCATGCCAGCGATGTGCGCGATTACCGCAGCGCCGATTTCGATCTTGGCCGGGCGCTGCAGGCGAACCTGACCGGAATGCGCGAGGCCAGCCTTGCCGCCAAGGCGGCGGGAACCGGGCGGATGATCTGGACTGGCACCGTGTTCGAACCACACGAAGCACGCGGCGACCGGCTGGACGAAGCCATCACCCCCTACGGTCTCAGCAAATGGCTGAGCTGGCAGGCGCTGGCCTATTACGCCGCCGAAGCCGGGCTGCCGCTCGGCAAATTCATCGTGCCCAATCCGTTCGGCCCGCTCGAGCAGCTCCGGTTTTGTACCTATCTGGTGAAATACTGGGCGCGAAACGAGAGACCTGAGGTTCGCACCCCCGACTACATCC
>NZ_JANOWI010000054.1:0-65827 GCF_031417815.1 Novosphingobium sp.
GTTGCAGACCGGACTGACCGCGATTGCGATGGGCCCACGCGCGGCCCGCGCCAACCGCCACACCATGCTGCGCAAAATTGTGCTCGATCACGGCGGGCAGCACTATCAAGGGACGATCCGCAACATCTCTGCCACCGGGGCGATGGTTGAAGGGCTGTGGAATGTGCCGCCGGGCACGATATTCCGCATCATGCTGTCCGAAGGGCAGATCGTCACCGCCACCGCACGCTGGTGTCAGGAAGACCGCATGGGGGTGGAATTCGCCAGTCAGCTGGCGCTGGACGATTCCGGGCGGATCTCCATCCTGGTCCCGCCGACCCCGCAACGCCCGGCGCTGCAACGCGCCCAGGCCGGTGCGCCATGAGCCAGCCCCGTTCGTGAAATTCGGCAAAATTAGCCAAATCGTAACCACGACTGGTTATATATACCGGTTCAAAGGTAGCCATGACTGACAGCACTTCATCCTCATTTGCGCGCTTTCGCGGCCTGCTTGGCGGCGGCAAGGGCGGTGCGGGTGGCGGGCCACTGCCCACCGGGGACGAACTCAAGCAGGCCGTACTGCTGCTGCGTGACTACGAAAGCTCGGGCTTGGGCTGGTTCTGGGCCAGCAATACCCGGGGGCAGATTTCCTATATTTCCGATTGCGTTGCAGATGTTCTGGGCCGGCCACGTACAGAGCTGATCGGACAGCCGGTGCAATCGCTGTTCATCCTTGAACGCGACGCTGACGATGTCCACGAACGCACCCTTCCGCTGATCCTTTCCGCGCGGAAAACATTCGCCGATCTCAATGTTCGCGCTGCGCTGGAAAGCGATGAAGTGTGGTGGTCGATTTCGGGCCGCCCGCAATTTGACAAGAACGGCAGCTTTGAAGGCTATCGCGGCAATGGCAACGATGTCACCGTGCAGCGCCGTAGCCAGAAGGACGCCTCGCGGCTGGCGCAGTACGATTCGCTGACCGGGCTGGCCAACCGCCACCGCATGGGCAAGCGGCTTGATGCCACGCTGACCGCCTACCAGGCCGCCAAGCGCAGTTGCGCGATCATGATGATCGATCTTGACCGGTTCAAACAGGTCAATGACACACTGGGCCATCCCGCCGGTGATGAACTGCTCAAGCAGGTGGCCAATCGCCTGGGGCGCGTGATCAACGAAAAGGGCTGCGAAATCGGCCGGCTGGGCGGCGATGAATTCCAGATCATGATCCCCGATATCGACGATCGCGGACGGCTGGGTGAAATTGCCAAGACGATCATCACGATGGTCAGCCAGCCATACCAGATCGAAGGCAGCCGCTGTGTGATCGGCGCCTCGGTCGGGATCGCGATTGCGCCTTACGACGGGATCAATTCCGAAGAGCTGGTGCGTTCGGCGGACCTTGCCCTCTATGCCTCGAAAGGCGGCGGGCGCGGCCAGTTCCGGTTCTATTCAAGCGACCTCCATTCCGAGGCCGAACGCCGCCGCCAGATCGAAGAAGACCTGCGCGACGCGCTCGACAAGGATCAGATGCGGCTGGCCTATCAGCCGATTGTCGATACCAAGACCAACAAGGTGGTCACGCTCGAAACGCTGGCGCGCTGGGATCACCCCGATCTTGGACCGATCTCGCCGGGGGTGTTCATCCCGATTGCCGAAGAAGCGAACCTGATCGGTGCGCTTGGCGACTGGTGCCTGCGCCGCGCCTGCATGGAAGCGGCGCAACTGCCCGGCAGCGTCAAGGTTGCGGTCAATGTCTCGGCGGCACAATTTGCCAATCCCGGTTTCGCATCGCTGGTCGCACAGGCGCTGGCCCAATCCGAATTGCCGCCCGAACGGCTGGAACTTGAACTGACCGAGTCGATCTTCCTGGGCGACCGGCAGGCGACCGAAGAAATGTTCAACGCGCTCAAGATGCTGGGCGTGCGCCTGGCGCTTGACGATTTCGGGACCGGCTATTCCTCGCTGGCCTATTTGCAGCACGCGCCGTTCGACAAGATCAAGATCGATCAGAGCTTCATTCGCGGGGTGACGGAGCCGGGCAATCGCAACGGCGCGATCATCGCTTCGATCGTCAGCCTCGCCAAAGCGCTGAAGATGGATACGACCGCCGAGGGGATCGAGGCCCACGACGAGCTGGAAGCGATGCAAAAGCTCGGCGTCGGCCAGATCCAGGGCTATATCTATGCCTCTGCGGTGCCATTCGACGATGTCTGCGAGGCACTGGCCAGCGGGGAATGGGTGATCGAGCCCGATGGCCCCAGCAAGTACCGCCAGGAACGCCGCACGGTGCTGCGCAAGGTCGGGTTGATCCACGAGGATCACCGCTACGAAGTCACGATGCGCAACCTGTCGCGGTCGGGCTGCATGGTCGAAGGCCTGCTCGATGTGCCGGCCGGCACACCGTTCGTGGTCGATTTCGGCGAAGGCCAGCTGGCCGTGGCCGTGGTCCGGCGCAGTGCCGGGAACACGCAAGGGCTCGAATTCGAGCAGCAGCTGGTCGATGATGGCGCGGGCGGCCTGTGCACCCGCAACCGCGTCTCGCCCTATGTCCTGGCGCAGGCCGGAATGCCGCTTGGCGCCTTGCCGCCGGGGCAATACCCGATGCAGTTGCTTCAGCAGCCCGGCATGGCGCTCAGCCTGCCCAGGTTCGGTCAGACCGAATCTGCCAAGCCGCGTACAAAAGTGGCCTGACGCACGCGCCGGGTGCACGCGCGGTTGATCGCGGCGCCCAATCACTTGCCATAAGCCCCCCCCGCGCATAGGCGTCGGGCATGACTTTGACCCCGCTTGCCATGGCCCTGATCGGCCTGCTGCTGGCTGCCTGGACGCTGGCCGCAATCTGGGCCGTGGGCACCGCGCGGCAGCGCGAGCGCAAGGCCGAAGCCGGGCAGCGTCAGGCCCGGCGGCTGGCGCGGATGGTCGATGAAAGCCCGGCGCTGCCGCTGCTGGTCAGGGTCGACGGGCGGATCGAGGCGCCGCAGCGATTGGCGGGCTGGCTGGGGCTGGAAACGGTCCCGCAATTCCTGACCGAGCTGGATGGCGGACGGATCGATGGCGGCGGGGCGGGATTGACCACCGACCAGGTCGCGCAATTGGCCGACGAAGTGCGCCGCTGCCAGCGCACGGCTGCTCCGTTCCGGATGGTCGTAACCCCGCGCGGCTCCACCCGCAGCCTGGCGCTGCGCGGCCATCTCGCCGATCCGCAGGTTTCGCCGGGCGGCGCGGCGCTGGTCTGGGTGTTCGATTTTTCCGACAGCGAAAGCGAGCTGGTCCAGCTGCGCGACGAAGCGGCGCGCGCGCGCGGCGATTTTGCGGCGCTGGTGGGGATAATCGAGGCGGCACCGATGCCGATGTGGTTTCGCGGCCCCGATGGCGCGCTGCAGCTGGTCAATCAGGCCTATGTTGCTGCCGTCGGCGGTGAAGACGCGCGTCAGGTCGTGGCCGATGGAACCGAACTGGTCGAAAGCGTCGATGGCCTGACCGCCGCGCAGGTCGCGCTGCAGGCTGCGGGCAAGCAGATCCCGATCGAACGGATGGTTTCGGCCACGATTGACGGCGCGCGCCGCACCTTGCGGGTGTCCGATCTGCCGCTGGGGCACGAAGGGATCGCCGGTTACGCCGTCGATGTCGAGGAGATGGAAGAGCTGGCCCGCAGCCTCAAGGCCTTCGGCGATGCCCAGCGCGCGACGCTGGGGCAATTGTCGGCCGGGGTGGCGCAGTTCGATGCGGGGCGCCAGCTGGTCTTCGCCAATGCGCCGTTCCAGCGCATCTTTGCGCTGGGGCCAAGACAGATGCTCGATCTGCCGCCGTTTGAGCGCCTGCTCGATCATGCGCGCGATCAGGGACGGGTGCCCGAGGCGCGCGATTTTCCCGCCTGGCGGCGCGAACGGGCCGAATGGTTCAGCGCTGCCGAGGCGCAGGAAGAGGCCTGGATGCTGGGTGATGGCACGCACCTGCGCATCGTGGCGCAGCCGTTGCCCGATGGCGGGCTGACGTTGATTGCCGAGGACCGCACCGAGCAGCTCCAGCTTTCCGCCGCGCGCGATACCTTGTTGCGCACCCGCACCGCCACGCTCGACAGCCTGTTCGAATCGGTCGCGGTGTTCGCCCCCGATGGCCGCCTGCAATTGTGGAACCGGCGGTTCGCGGCCGATTGGGGGCTGGAAGATGCATTCCTCGATCAGCATCCGCGGATCGAATCGCTGCTCGAACAGATCGCCAAGCGGTTGGTGAAGCCGCTTCGGATCAAGGCGGTGGGTGATGCGGTGCGCGGTGCCACGCTGGAACGGCGCCAGACCGGCGGACGCGCGGTGCTGGTCGATGGCCGCACGCTGGAATTTGCCGGGGTGCCGCTGCCCGATGGCAATGGGCTGCTCACCGTGCTCGACATCTCGGATTCGGAAAAGGCCGCCGAGGCGCTCAAGCAGCGGGCTGCCGCGCTGGAAGAAGCCGATGCGATGAAGACCCGGTTCCTCGCCAATATGAGCTATGAATTCCGCACACCGTTGACCTCGATCGGCGGGTTTGCCGAATTGCTGCAGGCCGGCCTGGGTGGTGATTTATCCGCTTCCGGCACCGAATACGTCTCGGCAATTCTGCAATCGGTTGAACGGCTTGGCGAACAGATTGAATCTGTTCTCGACCTTTCGCAAAGCGAAGCCGGGATGCTGCCGCTGGCGCGCGAAGAGTTTGAACTGCTGCCGCTGGTCACAGCGCTGGTCGATGATCGCGGCGCGCGCCTCGCCGAAGCTGGCCTCACGCTCGATTTGCGCGGCGATAAAGGCGCGGGCCGGATTACCGGTGACCGGCGCCGACTGGGCCGCGCGCTGGGCCACCTGATCGACAACGCGATCGCCGCAACGGCACCGGGGGGGCGCGTGCTGGTTGAAGCCGGTGGGCACAAGGGCAAGGCGCGCGTGGTGATTTCCGACAACGGCGCGGGGATGGACCCGGCCACGCTGGCCCGCGCGCTTGAAGGGATCAAGGTCAGCGCCGATGGCAAGGGCGTGGAACGTCGTCAGGGGCTGGGCCTGCCGCTCGCCCGCCAACTGATCGAGGCCCATGGCGGTAAGCTTGAACTGCTGAGCGAGCCGGGGCAGGGGACAGCGGCGATCGTCGAGCTGCCGTGATAATCGACTTGCCCGATCTGCCCGCGATGGGGGCATTTGGCGCGCGGATCGCGCCTTTGCTGCGGCCCGGAGATGTCGTCGCGCTGTCAGGCGGACTGGGCGCGGGCAAGACCACCCTGACGCGCGCGATCATCGCGGCACTGGGGCATCTGGGCGAGGTACCATCGCCCAGTTTCGCGATCATCGAAACCTATGATCCGCCCGCGGTACGATTGCCGCTGGTCCACGCCGATTTTTACAGACTCAAGCGGCCCGCAGAGGCTGCGGAGATCGGGCTGGACGATTACCGCCAAGGCGCTGTGCTGATCGCCGAATGGCCTGAACAGGCCGGTGGTTTCGCGCATGAGCCGGGTTGTCTGGCGATCCGCCTCGAAGCTGCGGAAATGGGGCGGATTGCCATTGTCGAACCGGGGGCCGATTGGCTAGAGCGGTGGCGATGAGCAATAATCTGCCCGCTGGGCTTGAAGCGTTTCTGGAAAGTGCCAGCTGGCCGGACGCGGCGGTTGAGCCGCTTCCCGGCGACGCTTCGTTCCGCCGCTATTTCCGCATCCGCCGCGGCGAACAGGCGGCGATGCTGATGCACGCCCCACCGCCGCACGAGGATCCCACGCCGTTCCTCCGGGTCGGCAAATGGCTCGATGAAAACGGCCTGCGCGCGCCGCGGATCCTGGCCGAGGACAAGGCGCGGGGCTGGGTCCTGCTCGAAGATTTCGGCGATGTCCGGATGCGCGAATATGTCGATGCCTGGCCGGCCGACGAAGATCTGATCTATCGCACCGCGATCGATGCCCTGACCCAACTGCACCGCCTGCCGCCGGGCCCGTTCCTTGATTATTCGATGTCCGAATACCTGCGCGAAGCGCGGCTGCTGACCGAGTGGTATTGCCCGGCGCAAGAGCTCAGCGTGGATCACCAGGGTTATACCAAGGCCTGGGAAAATGTGCTGGCCCAGATGCTGCCGCGCCAGCGCCCCGGTGTGTGCGTGCTGCGCGATTACCATGCCGAAAACATCATGCTGCTCGGCAGCCTGGAAAAACAGGGCCTGCTCGATTTCCAGGACGCGCTGAACGGTCACCCGGCTTACGATCTGGTCTCGTTGCTGCAGGATGCCCGGCGCGATGTTTCGCCCGAACTCGAAACCGCGATGTTCGATTATTATGTCGACCGGGCTGGCGCCGGGGCTGATTTCCTCGCTGACTATGCGCGGCTTGGCGCGCAGCGCAACGCCAAGATCGTCGGCATTTTCGTGCGCCTGTGGAAGCGCGATGGCAAGGCCAGATACCTCGATTATATCCCGCGTGTCTGGGCCTTGCTGGAACGCGATCTGACCCATCCGGCGCTGGCCCCGGTGGCCGCATGGTTTGATGCCAATATCCCGGCCGCGCTGCGCGAGGCGGACGGGGGCGCGTGGCAGACATGACCCAAGGCCCGCTGGTTCCCGGTACGGCGATGATCATGGCCGCAGGCAAGGGCACGCGGATGATGCCGCTGACCGCCAGCAAGCCCAAACCCCTGGTCGAAGTGGCCGGGACCACGCTGCTCGATCACGTGCTTGATCTGCTGCGCGATGCCGGGGTGGGGCGGATCGTAGTCAACGTTCACTATTTCCCCGAACAGATCGAGGCCCATCTGGCCGCCCACGCGGATGATTTCGACGTGGCGATCTCGGACGAGCGCGACCTGCTGCGCGATACCGGCGGCGGGCTGATCAAGGCCTTGCCGCTGATCCCGGACGATCCGTTCTTTTGTATCAATGCCGATAACTGGTTCGCCGATACCGAAGAACACGCGCTGCACCGGTTGGCGGCGACGTGGGATCCGGCGCGGATGGACGTGCTGATGCTGGTGGTGCCGTTGGTGCGGGCCGGCAACACGCAAGGAACCGGCGATTTCGATCTTGATGCCGAAAACCGCCTGTCGCGCGAGGGGCCAAAGCGGACCCGGCCTTATGTCTGGACCGGGATCCAGATGCTGGCCCGGCAGGTGGTTGCCGATCCGCCGGCAGATGTGTTCTCCACCAATGTGTTCTGGGACCGGGCGATCGCGCAAGGGCGCTGCTACGGCGTGGTCCACGATGGCGATTGGTTCGATGTCGGCTATCCCGAGGCGATTGCGATGACCGAAGCGCGGATTTCAGGTGGCTGAGCGCCGGGCGCCGCACGTCTATTCGATCGCCGCGCACCGCGGCTTTGCCGATGCGTTGGTGGCGGGGCTGATCCCGCGCTATTCCGATCCGCAGCTGGGGCTGGCGCGGCTGACCTTGCTGCTCCCTTCATCGCGCGCGCAGCGGATCGTGACCGAGGCGTTCGTAAGGCTATCGGGCGGGGGGATGCTGCTGCCGCGCATGGCGATGGTCGGCGATCTTGATCTGGACGAGACGCTGGGGCCACTGCTCGATCCATTGGGTGCGGGCGCGGATGTGCCGCCCGCCGCCGATTCGACCCGGCGGTGGTTGCGGCTTGCGCAATTGCTCGAAGCCGAAATGGGCACGGATGCGCCCAAAACCCCGGGGCTGCTGCGCCTCGCGCGCGAAATGGCGCAGACGATGGACCGGCTCGCGGTCGAAGGGATTGAACTTGGCGATCTGCTCGATGCGCGGGTCGCCGGGATCGTCGGTGATCTGGCCGGGCACTGGCAGCAGGCCGCGCGGCTGTTCGCGCGGGTTCAGGTGCGCTGGCAAATGGAGCTGGCGGAGCGCGGCGAGGTTGATGCGCCGGTGCGCCGCAACCAGCTGTTCGAACACGCCGCCAAGGCTTGGCGCGCCGCGCCGCCGCCGCATCCGATTGTCGCGGCCGGGATCACCAGCGCTTCGCCCGCCCTCGCCAGATTGCTGCGCGCCGTGGCCGATTTGCCCGATTGCGCAGTGATCCTGCCCGATCTGGATCTTGCGCTGGCGGACGACATCTGGGATGCGCTGGGCCGGGCCGGAAAGCCTGCGGACGATGACGACGCCCCATTTGCCGTGCGCGACGCGGTGACCCATCCGCAGTATCATCTGAAGCTGCTGCTTAACCGGATGGGCGTGGCGCGCGATGAAGTCGATCCATGGCATCGCGCGGGCCTCGCCGCCGCGCCGCCGGAACGCAGCCGTGCGATTTCCAACCTGTTCCTGCCGCCCCAGGCCAGTGCGGGCTGGGTCAGCCTGCCTGCCGCGCAGCGCCGCCTGGCGGGCGTGCGGCTGATGGAAAGCGCGCATCCGGGCGAGGAAGCGCAAGCCGCCGCAATCCTGATCCGCGCCGCGCTGGAAGTGCCCGAACGCCGGGTGGCGCTGATCACGCCGGATCGCGGTCTGGCGGGCCGGGTGGTGGCGCATCTGCGCCGCTGGGGGATCGAGGCTGACGATTCCGCCGGACAGCCACTGGCGCAGACCCCGGCCGGGCGATTGCTGCTGTTGCTGGCAGACGTGGTGGCAACCGCGGCCTCGCCGGTGCCGCTGCTGGCGCTGCTGGTGCATCCGCTGGCCGGGGCTGGCGATGGGCGTCCGCAATGGCTTGATCACGCGCGCCTGCTCGATCTTGCGCTGCGCGGCCCGCGCCGGGCACCGGGACTGGCGCCGCTGGGCGCAGCGGTGGCGCGCGTTGCCAGGCACAATGCTGCCATTGCCGATTGGTGGACGGGGATCGAGGCGGTGCTTGTCCCCTTGCTCGATTGGCCCGAACCAATGCCGCTTGCGCGCGCGCTCGGCGATCTGGTGGCTGCGGCCGAGGCGCTGTGCGGGCCGGAACTGTGGGGCCGCCCCGATGGCCGCGCACTGGCGGCGCTGATTGAGGACCTGCGCGCTGCATCGGGCCCGGTCGGCACCGCGCTCGCCCCGCCTGACTTGCCGCAAGTCTTGCGCGATGCGATGGATCAGGTGGCGGTGCGCCCGCCGTGGGGCGGGCATCCGCGCGTGGCGATCTATGGCCTGCTCGAAGCGCGGATGAGCCGCGCCGATCTGGTGATCTGCGCTGGCCTGACCGAGGGCTCGTGGCCCGCGGCGCCATCGCCCGAACCGCTGCTGCCGCCTGCGGTGCTGCGCGCGCTGGGGGTGCCCGGCGGCGAATTCCGCATTGGCCTGGCCGCGCACGATCTGGCCGGAGCCCTTGGCGCGCCCGAAGTGGTGCTGAGCTGGGCCCAGCGCGACGAGGCCGGGCCGGTGATCCCCAGCCGCTTTGTGCTGCGGGTCGAGGCGATGCTGGGCGAACTGGTCGAGGCGCACCGTGAACACGGCGCGGTGCTGCTGGCGCGCGAAATTGACCGCGGGATCAAGGCGCTGCCCTGTCGCCAGCCCAAGCCCATGCCCAGCAAGGCCCAGCGCAACGTGCCGGTTTCGGTCACTGCGCTCGACCGGCTGCGCGGCGATCCCTATCAATTCTACGCCCAGGCGATTTTGCAGCTGCGCAGACTTGATCCGCTCGATGCCGATCCCACGGCGGCGTGGAAGGGCGAAGTGGTTCACCGGGTGCTCGAACGCTGGCACAAGGCCGGCAATGGCGCGGGTGAGCTGCTGGCCATTGCGGCTGAGGAACTGGCCGAGATGCGCGCGCACCCGCTGGTCCGCAGCCTGTGGTGGCCGCGCCTGGCCAAGGCGCTGGAATGGATCGACGCCGAAATCGTCACCCAGCACGCCGATGGCCGCACGGTGCTGGCCAGCGAAGCCAAGGGCGCGATGGCGTACCTGGGCGTCAAGGTTCACGGTCGGGCCGACCGGATCGACCGGCTGGCCGATGGGACGCTGGGGATCGTCGACTACAAGACGGGATCGCCGCCATCGGGGGCGATGGTGGAGAAGGGATTCGCCTTGCAGTTGGGCACCATCGGTCTGATTGCGGCGGATGGCGGGTTCGATGGCATTGCGGGCGAGCCGACGCATTTTGAATACTGGTCGCTGGCCAAATCGAAGAAGGGCAAGGACCAGTTCGGGTTCGTCGCCGAGCCGGTGAAGGACAGCCGCAAGGACGGTATCCCGCGCGAGGACTTTCTGGTCGTGACCGAGGACTATCTGCGCGAGGCCATCACCGGCTATATCCTAGGCGACAAACCATTCACCGCGCGGCTCAATCCCGATCTGGGCGGCTACAACGATTATGATCAGCTGATGCGGCTGGACGAATGGCAAGCCCGCACGGAGACAGAAGCATGAGCGGCGGGACCAGACTGTTCCCGCTCACCGATGAGCAGCGCCCGGCGGTTGATCCCGCCGAAGTGGTGTGGCTCTCCGCTTCGGCCGGGACGGGCAAGACGCAGGTGCTTTCGGCCCGCGTGCTGCGCTTGCTGCTGCAGCCCGAGGTCAGTCCGGGGCAGATCCTGTGCCTGACCTTCACCAAGGCCGGGGCGACCGAAATGGCCAGCCGGATCAATACTGTGCTGGCGCGCTGGGTGCGGCTTGATGAAACGCAGTTGGGCACCGAACTGGAATACATCGGCGCAAAGAACGGCCCCGATCAGCGTGCGCGTGCGCGCACGCTGTTTGCCGAAGTGCTCGATTGCCCCGGCGGGGGCCTCCGGATCGATACCATCCACGCCTTCGCGCAGTGGCTGCTGGCGGCCTTCCCGCACGAGGCCGGGCTGATCCCCGGTGCCAAGGCGATGGAGGACCGCGAGCGCGATCTGCTGCTGCGCGAAGTGCTGGCAAACATGCTGGTCGAGGCCGAAGCGAGCAACGACGCGGCGACCCTGGGCGCGCTCGAAATGCTGTCGATCCGACTTGGCCCCGATGCGGTCGAAGGCTGGCTGCTGCGCTGCGCCAAGGCGCGCGCGGCGTGGGAAGGGCCGGGCGGGTGGCAAGTGCCGATGTATCCGCGCGTGCTGCAATTGCTGGGCCTGCCAAGCGCTGCGGACGAGGGCGATCTGGCGGCGTTGTGCGCTGACGAGGTGTTCGATGTCGATGGGCTGCAATGTCTGCTGTCCGCCTATCGCCGGTGGAATGCCGCCAGCGCCGAGGTTCCGCGCGATGTGATCGCCACGTGGATCGCTGCGGGACCGCGAACCCGTGCCGAGGGCGTCGACGCACTATGGGATGCGCTGTTCACGCAGAAAGACGAGTTGCGCAATCGCGCGAACAAGAACCTGCTAAGCTTCGAAGAGCATTTCGTCATGGCGGGTGAAGGGGTGCGCCAATCGCTGTTGGCCGTGCGCGAACGCCGCACGCTGCTTGACCTCGCGGGCTGGCTCACCCCCGCGCTTGAGGTAGGGCGCAAATTCTCGGCGCTGTGGGACGAGGCCAAGGCCCGCGCCGGGCTGATCGACTTCGACGACCAGATCCGCGAGGCGGCCGCGCTGCTTAATCGCAAGGATCTGTCCGAATGGATCCGCTACAAGCTGGACCGGCGCTTCGATCACGTGCTGGTCGATGAAGCGCAGGATACCAACGCTTCGCAGTGGCAGATTATCGAGGCATTGACCGGCGATTTCTTCACCGGGCTTGGCGCGCATGGTGAAAAGCTGCGCACGCTGTTCGTGGTTGGCGATTACAAGCAGGCAATCTTCGGCTTTCAGGGCACCAGCCCGGAAAATTTCGAGGCTGCGCGCCAGCGGGTGAAAGGCGAGCTGGACCGCTATTCGGCCAATGTCCGCGAACTGCGCGCCAACCTGCCGGATCGCAGCTTGCAGGAACTGGGGCTTGGCACCAGCTTTCGCACCGCCTGGCCGGTGATGGAATTTGTCGACAAGGCGATCAGCGCGATCGGCTATGAAAGCTTCGGACTGGCCGAACCGCCCACGGCCCATGAAGGCGAAGCGCGCCCCGGTCAGGTGGTGCTGTGGGATGTCGTCAGGACCGAACCGGAAACCGCCGGCGAGGGCGGTGAGGATGACGACGAAGGCGGAGAAACATGGCTTGACCGGGCTGACCGCCAGCTGGCCGATCGCATTGCCCGGCAAATCAAGGCGTGGAAGGATAATGGCTTCCCGCTGGTGAAGGGCGAAAAGCAAGGCGAGGCCCGCCGCGCCGGGCCTGGCGACGTGATGGTGCTGGTGCGCAAGCGCAAGGAACTGGCCGGGCTGATCGTCGCGCGGCTCCATGCTGCCGGGGTGGCGGTGGCCGGGGTCGACCGGTTGCGGCTGGCTGCACCCTTGGCGGTGCGCGATCTGATGGCGGCGCTGCGCTTTGCGGCGCAGCCGCTCGATGATTTGAACCTCGCCTGCTTGCTCACCTCGCCCTTGATCGGGTGGAGCCAGGAGCAGCTGCTGGCGTTCGGTTATCGCCCGGACAAGGTGCGGTTATGGGAGCATTTGCGGGGCCAGCGCGGCGGGGCAGTGGATGCGGCCATGGCGCAATTGCTGGGCTTGCTGCGCCTGGCTGATTTCGAAGTGCCGCAAGCTTTGCTGCACTGGCTGCTGACCGGGCCGTGGCAAGGTCGTCAGCGCATCGTTTCGCGGTTGGGGAGCGAGGCGAACGACCCGATCGACGAACTGCTCAACGCCGCCAGCCAGTTTGCCGCAAGCGAGGTGGCGAGCCTCCACACTTTCATCCGCTGGTTCGATGCCGGCGAGGGTGAACTGAAGCGCGAAGCGGGCAAGGCCGGGGGCCAGGTGCAGGTCATGACGGTGCACGGCGCCAAAGGCCTGCAGGCACCGATCGTGATCCTGGCCGATGCGGCGGACAATCCCGACAAGGCGCGTCCCAGCGGGTACGAACTGGCGGACCCGGCCGATACCGCACGCACGATCCCGGTTCCGGCGCTGCGCAAGGAAGAACAAATAGGCCCGATCGCCGCAGCGCGCGACCGGGTGAAGATCGAAGAGCGGCAGGAGCACTGGCGGCTGCTTTACGTGGCGATGACCCGCGCCGAGGAAGCGCTTTTCGTCACTGGGTCGCTTGGCCCGAAGGAGCAGGCACCGGCTGACGACAGCTGGTACGCGCGGCTGCAAGGGCTGTTCCTCGATGAGGAATGGATTGCGGGCGATCTGATCTGGGGCAAGCGGCTGGAGCATGGCGAAGGGCCGCCGCTGCCGGTGCCACCGGCACCGGGCGAGACGTCGCAATTGGCATTGCTGCCGCCGTGGATCGAACGCTCGCTTGCCGCCGAACCGCGGCCATCGCGGCCGCTTGCGCCGAGCGCTCTGGCTGACGACAGCGCCGCCGATCCGCCCTATCCGCCGGGCACAGGCGGCGCAGCGGCACGGCGCGGGGTGCTGTTGCACCGGCTGCTTGAGCGGTTGCCCGATGTCGAGCCCGGCGCGCGCAAAGCTGCGGCGCAGGCCTGGCTGGCGCGTGCTGCGGCCGATCTGGCCGCTCCGGCGCGGGCCGAACTGGTTGATGCCGCGGTCAAGGTGCTCGATCACAAGGGCTGGGGCGATCTGTTCGCGCCGGGGGCGCTGGCCGAAGTGCCGATCGCGGCGACGGTCGGCGGGCAGGTTATTGCCGGCACGATCGATCGGCTGATGATTGGCGCGGAGCTGATCCGGCTGGTTGACTTCAAGACCTCGCGGCGGCCGCCCCAAAGCCTGGATGAAGTGCCGGTGGCGATTTTGCGCCAGATGGCCGCTTATGCTGCGGCGCTGCAGGCGACCTATCCGGGGCGCCGGGTGGAAGCCGCGCTGCTCTACACCGAGGTGCCGATGCTGCTGGAAATACCCGCGGTCTTGCTGGAAACGCACAAGCAGGCATTGAACCTTACGCAGTAAAGCTTTTCACCGTCAGGCGTTGCCTTCGCCGGTATCGCGCCTAGATTGGGATCAACATAGTTTCAGGAGAATCCCCATGGGCACCAAAGCCGTAACCGACGCCACTTTCGCCGCCGATGTGCTGCAGTCTGACAAGCCCGTTCTGGTCGATTTCTGGGCCGACTGGTGCGGTCCGTGCAAGATGATCGCCCCCGCGCTGGAGGAAATCGGTGAGGAACTGGCCGATCAGGTGCAGATCGTCAAAATGGACATCATGGAAAGCACCGACACCCCGGCCAAGTACGGCGTGCAATCGATCCCGCTGATGGTGCTGTTCAAGAACGGCGAACCGGTCGCGCAAAAGCTGGGGGCTGCGCCGAAAAGCCAGCTCAAGGGCTGGCTGGAAAGCGTGCTGTAAAATCCTCCCCTCCCCATCAGGGAAGGGGATCGAGGGGTGGGCGTTGCCGTTCGAGCGCATTGTTGTGAGTGGTTGACAGCCCCCACCCCAACCCCTCCCCTCCCCTGAAGGGGAGGGGCTTAGACCTCGGCCAACCGCCCCGCCAGATCATCCCACAACCGTTCACTCGCCGCGCCGATCAGGCCCGGCAGGTGCGCCTCGTCAACCCGGTAGGCCCGCCCATCAGGCCGCGCGGCCTTGCCGCCGGCCTCATTCACAAACAGCACCCCGGCGGCATGATCCCACGCCAGCGTGCGCTCGAAGATCGAACAATCGTTCACCCCCAGCACCAGCCGCGGATACTGTTCGGCGGCGCAGCGCGGAATATCGACCAGAGTGTAGTGCGGGGCGATACGGTCTTTCATCGCCTGACGCTTGGCCGGGTCCATGAACACTAGGCTGATTGCGGCAACTGGCGGCTGTTGCCCGGTGGTCTGCGCGGTGATCCGCTCCTCGCCGATGAACGCGCCTGCGCCGCGGTGCGCGTGGGCCAGGCGGCCCGAAAGCGGATCGTAAATCCAGCCCGCGACGGTCTCTCCGGCCTGCGACAACGCGACCATCACCCCGAACGGCGGCTTGCCCGCAGCGTAGTTGTTGGTGCCATCGATCGGATCGATGATCCAGCACAGCGCATCGCCCAGCCGGTCAAGCAACGCCGGGTCTGCATGCGCAGCCTCTTCGCCCACGATCGCCGCTTCGGGCAGCAATCGGGCGAGCCCTTCGGCCAGGATCAGCTCGGCTTCCTTGTCGGCAATCGTCACCACATCATCTACCGCCTTGGCATCGATCTGGTCAGCAGTTAGCGACTGATAGCGCGGCATTATGGCGCGGTTAGCGGCATCGCGCATGATCGCGGCGACACGCCCGGTCAACGTTTGGGTCAAGTCCCCCTCCCGCTTGCGGGAGGGGTTAGGGGTGGGTGAGTCTGATCAACCGAAAGTGTGTGATTGTTGCACTGGCCCACCCCCGACCTCTCCCGCAAGCGGGAGGGGGGAAGGGAGACGCTTGGCCGAAAGCTCAACTCCGGTAATCCGCGTTGATCGCGATGTAGCCGTGCGTGAGATCGCAGGTCCACACCGTGGCGCGGCCTTCGCCCAGCCCCAGATCGATCTCGATGGAGATCTCGCAGCCCTGAAGGTGCGCGGCGACCGGGGCTTCGTCATAGCTTTCCAGCGGCTGGCCTTCGCGTGCACACCAGGTGCCGCCGAACCCTATTGAGAGTTGGTCGCGGTCGGCCGGCTGCCCGGCCTTGCCCACCGCCATCACCACGCGCCCCCAGTTGGCATCCGCGCCGGCGATCGCGGTCTTGACCAGCGGCGAGTTGGCCACGGCCAGCCCGATCTTGCGGGCGCTGTCATCGCTGACCGCACCGGTCACAGTGATGCCGATGAATTTCTGCGCGCCTTCGCCGTCGCGCACAACCAGATGGGCAAGCTGGCGGCAGACATCGTGGAGCGCGGCGGCAAAGGCATCGGCGCCGGGGTTGTCAAAGCTTTGCAGTGCCGCATTGCCCGCCGCACCGGTGGCAAAGGCCAGCACGGTATCGCTGGTCGAGGTATCGCTATCGACCGTAATGCAGCTGAAGGTGCTGCTGTTCGCAGCGCTGAGCAGCTCTTGCAGGAATGCAGGAGCAACCGCGCAATCGGTGAAAATGTAGCCCAGCATAGTCGCCATATCGGGCGCGATCATCCCGCTGCCCTTGATGATCGCGCAGAGCGTCACGCGCTTGCCACCGACGATCGCGGTGGCGGTGGCGCCTTTGGCGAAAGTGTCGGTGGTGCCGATGGTGTTGGCGGCATCTTCCCAGCCGCAAGGCTGCGCCAGCAGGGCCGCTTCGATCCCGGCCTGCGCCTTGTCCCTGGGCAGCGGTACGCCGATAACCCCGGTGGAGCAGACGAACACCTGTTCCTGCGCGCAGCCCAGACGCCCGGCCACTTGCGCCATGATCGCCTCCACCGCCTCGCGCCCGCGATAGCCGGTGAAGGCGTTGGAATTGCCGGCGTTGACCACCAGCGCCCGCGCCCGGCCCTGCGCCAGATTGGCACGGCCCAGCTCGACTTCGCTTGAGCAGCAGACGTTGCGGGTGAATACGCCCGCCACCGCGGTGCCCTCGGCCAGATCGGCATAAGTCAGGTCACAGCGTTCGTGTCCTTTGGCCCAATCCTTGTACCCGGCACGCGCCACGCGCAGCGTCACCCCGGCAATCGGCGGCATCGCGGGAAACGGCTGGGCGAGCGGGGATGTGGCTTCGGACATGGCGCGAAGCCTTAGGTTTGTGGGCGGGGCGGGGCAAGTGCTTGCGGGCAACTGATCACCTGCTAGACCAAGGGGCACAGGCAGGAGGGTTTGCATGCGTCTGGTAATGGCTGGTATTTTCGTAACCGGGTTGGCGGGTATGGCGCAGGCCGCAACGGCGCAGGGCAGCTGGCAGCCGCAGGCCAGCCCATCGCCTGCGCCGCCGCCGGTGTATTATTCGCCACCGACGTACTCCCCGGCACCGCCGCCGCCACCGGGCAAGCAACGTCCGGCGCGGCCAGCCGGCGATCCAGGCCGTTGGGTAACCAATGATGACTATCCCGCCGAAGCGGTCAAAAACAAGCAGCAGGGCACTACCGGTTTTCGCCTGACCATTGATCCGAGCGGGAACATCGTGGGCTGCGAGATAACTTCGTCAAGCGGTTTTGCATCGCTGGACGAGACGACGTGCCGGGTGATGACGCAGCGGGCACGGTTTTCCCCCGCACTCGACAAGAAGGGCAAGCCAATTACCGGAACGTGGGCGAGCCGGTTCAGGTGGGTGCTGCAAGATGATGATCTACCGCCGATTCCCGCGCCATTTTTGGATTCGATAAGTTTCATCGTTGAGACAGATGGGTCCACCAGCAGTTGTATCGGCACCGGCAGATATGCCGATATGGGTGGCAGCGGTGGGCTGTGCGCCAAAAACGCGAGGTCGCAGCCATACCGTGACCCGGCGGGTAATCCGGTGCGTCGGCGGGTGACGATGTCGGCTAGCCTCGTTGTCGAGGATCCCGATACGCCCCCGCCGGTCGCCGCTCCGCCGCCCAAGCCGCCGGTGCAAACGAAGCCGCGCAAACAGCCCTGATCACTGAACCAGCTGCAGCAAGGCCATCGGTGCGGCGGGGTTCTGGATGTTCATTTTCCAGACGAGGCGCTTGCCCGCCGGATCGGCCTTGGGGCCGTCTTCGGTGTTGTTGGCGAGCACTTCGGCATCGGTGGTGAGGGTGAAGGTGCCGTCGAGCTTGGGGAAACTGGTCAGGCCGGGGTCTTTCGCATCGCTGGCGCCGAGGTCGCTCGCCATAACTGCGGCGAGACCGCCCATGCCCGCACCCTGAGCGCCGCTGCCCTGATTATCCATGATCGGCGATGAAATCCGCACAGAGCCATCAGCGCGGCGGTTGATCGTCAGGAACGGGATCAGCATCGCCATGCGTTCCATCGTCGGAAACGCGAAATCGTGATCGAGCCGCGCCGCCATCGCGAAGTCGACCGCGTAAAGACCATCGCCCTTGTAGATCACGCTGCGCCAGCCAGCCTGTTTGCGCAAGCGTTCGGCCAGTTCGTCGCCGGCACGCGGATCGCTGGGGTCAATCCCGCCGAGCAGCGCCATCATCCCTGTGTCGCGTTCCTTGCGGCTGGCCTCACCGGCTTTGCGGTCCGCTTCCCAGTCCGCCTTTTGCTGCGCCAGTTCGTCCTTGGAGCATTCGCGGGTCTCGCCGCTTACATCGTCGGCGAAGCACGGGCCGGGGACAAAGGTTCCCTTGGTGGCATCGGCCATGGTCGCCAGCTTGGTCAGCCCCAGCACCATGATTTCGCCCGTGTAGGTATAGGTAAAACGCCCGTCCTTGCGGATGTCGAGCGTTTCGGCGAACTTGCCGGGGAGCACGAAGCAGGCCGCCAATGCCACCGCCAATACGGTTGCCATCCCGGCCGCAGCCAGTCGCTTCACGTTCCAGACCCCCATCGCTTTACCCCCTAGTTGCGCGTGGCGATCGCGTAGAGCGCAATCGCCGCCGCGTTGGAAACGTTGAGGCTTTCTATCGCGCTGCTGATCGGGAGCCTAGCCACGGCATCGCAGTGTTGGGTGATATTGTGGCGCATCCCTTCGCCTTCAGCGCCCAGCACCAGCACGACCGGGCCGGTCGGCAGCGCTTCGGCCAGCGTGGACTTTGCGTGGCCGGCAAGGCCAATGCGCCAGTATCCGGCTTCGGCCAATTCTTCGAGCGCGCGGGCAAGGTTGACGACGCGGACCCACGGCACGCTTTCCAGCGCGCCCGAGGCGCTTTTCGCCAGCGTACCCGATTCGGGCGGGGCATGACGATCCTGCGTGACCACGGCAGCAGCCCCGAAGGCCGCGGCCGAGCGCATAATCGCGCCGACATTGTGCGGATCGGTTACAGAATCGAGGACAACGATGGGGCGCGCGGGATCGGCGTCCATCACCTCTTCCAGCGACACATCCTCAAGCGCATCGCAATCGAGCACCAGGCCCTGGTGCGGCGCATCGCGCGCCACCAGCCGGCCCAGATCGGCAGCAGAGGCGTATTCGACCGGGAAGTTGGCAGGCAGATCGCCATCAAGACTGGCGACGCCTTCCTGCGTTGCCCACAGTTTGCGGTGATTGCGCTCGGGGTTGAGCAGCGCGGCTTCGACCGCGTGGCGGCCCCACAGCCGCACCGCGCCGGTGCTGGCCCGGCCCGATCCGCGTCCGCCCTTCATCCGGCCCGCACGGCCGCGCAGCGCACGCGATGGTTTGTCTTCAGGGCGGCGGGTCATGGGCAGTTATCCTTATGCATGGCGCTTCCCTGCCAGCGCAGGGCCATGCAAGCAATGGGTTGAAAGCTGGTGGTGGACAGGGGTGGATTCGAACCACCGTACGCTCTCGCGGGCAGATTTACAGTCTGCTGCCATTAACCACTCGGCCACCTGTCCACACCAGATCAGCCGGTGCCGGGTTTCAGCCCGAATATGTAACCCCAGAAAAGGGGTCGTCCGGCCGAGGAAGCGCGCCAATGCCGAAGCGCGCGCGCGGTGTCAATGGGCGATTGGGCGGCAAATGGCAGGGCCATGGCGGGCGAATGGCTTGCGGGGCGGTTAGCCCAGCGGTAGAGCACGGCGCCATGGATGCCATTACTCCCGTGATTTCCGCGACCGGACTGTTCACGCCGCCCGATTCGATCAGCAATGAAGAGCTGGTCGCCAGCTATAACGCCTATGCGGAACGCTATAACGCCGACCATGCCGCTGCGATCGCAGTGGGCGATCTGGCCGAACTGACGTTCAGCTCGGTCGAATTCATCGAGAAGGCCAGCGGGGTCAAGGCGCGCCATGTGATGAGCAAGGCGGCGCTGCTCGATCCCGAGATCATGACCCCGCGCTGGCCCGAACGGGCGAACGAGGACATTTCGGTGATGGCCGAAATGGGGTTTAAAGCGGCGCAGGACGCGCTGGCCAAGGCCGGGCGCAGTGCTGCCGATGTCGATGCGGTGCTGTGCGCGGCCTCGAACATGCAGCGGCCCTATCCCGCCATGGCGATCGAAATCCAGTCTGCGCTGGGGATCGAAGGCTTCGCCTTTGACATGAATGTTGCCTGTTCATCGGCGACCTTCGGGATCCAGACGGCGGCCGATTTCATCCGCTCTGGCAATGCCCGTTCAGTGCTGGTGGTCAGCCCGGAAATCTGCACCGGCCACAACAACATGCGCAACCGCGATAGCCACTTCATCTTTGGCGATGTCGCCACCGCGGTGCTGGTCGAAGCGGTGGACATGGCGCCCCGTCCGCATTGGGAAATCGTCGGCACCCGGTTGAAAACGGTCTATTCAAACAACATCCGCAACAACTTCGGCTTCCTCAACTGCGCCACGCCCGAAACCATTGGTGCGCCGGACAAGCTGTTCGTCCAGGAAGGCCGCAAGGTGTTCAAGGAAGTGGTGCCGATGGTGTCCGCGATGATCGCCGACCATGCCGCAGCGCTGGGGCTCGATCCTGCGGGGCTGCGCCGCCTGTGGCTGCATCAGGCCAACCAGGGGATGAACCGGCTGATTTCGCAGCGGGTGCTGGGGCATGAGGCGAGCGAAGATGAAAGCCCGACCGTGCTCGATACCTATGGCAATACCTCAAGCGCGGGATCGATCATCGCGTTTGACCGTTACAGCGAAGACCTTGTCGCCGGCGATGTCGGCGTGATCTGTTCCTTTGGTGCGGGCTATTCCGCTGGCACCGTTTTTGTACGCAAGGTGGCATAGGCATGGCCGGCGATATTTTCGATAACCGCGGGCGCGGCGAAGCCGCTTGGGGCTGGCCTGCGGTCCACCCCGAAGGCCGCAAGTTCATGCTGGTGGCCGGCGCGCTCTCGCTCGCCTGCGCCTGGATGGCGTGGGAAACGCTGGCCTGGCCGCTGGGCGTACTGGTGCTGTGCATCGGTGCGTTTTTCCGCGATCCGCGCCGGGTCACGCCGCAGGGCGATAATCTGGTGGTGGCCCCGGCCGATGGGCTGGTCACCCTGATCCGCCAGGTCGATCCGCCGCGCGAGCTGCTGCAGGACGATGGCAGCGGCACGCCCGGCCTGCCGGCTGGTCCGATGACGCGGATTTCGATTTTCATGAGCGTGTTCGACGTTCACATCAACCGCGCGCCGATTGCCGGGTCGGTGCGGCGCGTGGTCTATCTGCCCGGCCGGTTCCTCAATGCCGATCTCGACAAGGCGAGCGAAGAGAACGAGCGCCAGCACATCCTGATCGAGCGCGCCGATGGCCGCCAGATCGCGTTTACCCAGATCGCCGGGCTGATCGCGCGGCGGATCGTGCCGTTTGTCAAACCCGGTGACATGATCGCCGCCGGGCAGCGCGTCGGCCTGATCCGCTTTGGCAGCCGGGTCGATGTCTACCTGCCCGCCGGGACCGAACCCAAGGTGCTGATCGGGCAGAAAACTATTGCCGGCGAAACCGTGCTGGCTGAACTTGGCAGCGCGCCGCTGATCGAGGGCGTGCGGCAATGAGCGCAGATGAGGCCCCGCAAATCGGCGGCCTGACCTTGCGGGGAATGGTCCCCAATGTGGTGACGGCGGCGGCGCTGTGTGCGGGGCTGACCGGGATCCGCTATGGCATCACCGGCGAATACGAACGGGCGGTGCTGGCGGTGGTGCTGGCAGGGATGCTTGACGGGATCGACGGCCGGATCGCCCGTCTGCTCAAGGCCCAGTCGCGCTTCGGCGCGGAGCTCGATAGCCTGGCAGACAATGTTTCGTTCGGGGTGGCCCCGGCGCTGATCCTGTTTCTGTGGTCGCTCGAACAGCTGCCGCGGGTCGGCTGGTTTGCGGCACTGGCCTATGCGGTGGCCTGCGCGCTGCGCCTGGCCCGGTTCAATGCCCGGATCGATCTGGCCGACGAACCGCGCAAGGTGGCGGGCTTTTTCACCGGCGTGCCGGCCCCGGCCGGGGCGGGGCTGGTGTTCCTGCCGCTGTACCTGTGGCTCTGCGCCAAAGACTATCCGGCGCTCGAACTGTTCCGCGATCCCCGGATCGTTGGCGTGTGGATGGTGGCCATGGCGTTCCTGATGATTTCGGGCGTCGCGACCCTCAGCTGGAGCAAACTGCGCCCCCGCAAGAGCTTCCGGCTGGAAGTAATCCTGCTGTTCGGACTGGTTGCCGCCGGGCTGATTGCCGAACCATGGTGGACCTTGATCGGGATCAGCGTGGCTTATCTCGTGTCGCTGCCGGTGGGGATGATCGCCTATGCCCGGGTCAAGCGGCGGTTGCGGCAGCAGGACGGCATGGCCGCACCGTCGGCCTGATCGCAGCGCAGACGGATTACGCCGCCTTGCGCCAGTGAACGGGGCTGCCGGAAGGCGGTGCAAGGCGCTGCGGGAATGCCACCACGGCGGCGGTATCACGGGCCACGATCACTTCGCGGATCGTATAGCGAAGTTCGCGCACCTGCGGCGCGGCGGCCAGATCGGCCTGCAGCTTGACGATTTGCGGGGCCAGTGCGCGTAACTGGCCGACCACAGGGGCCGCCGCGATCAGGGCGGCAATGGCCAGAAGCAGTGTGAGTTCCGCAATCATCGTTTCGCGTCCTTTGCCTTGGGCCCTGTGGATGGGCTTGTGGATAACGTTGGAATCGGTCAATTAGTTCCCGGTCCGTTCCGCATCGACGTATGTTCTCTATATGTTCTAATTGGTCAAGCAGAAAATCGCTGCGGTGCTCATTCAGCCATTTTTTGCTGGAATTGCCGGTCCTACGGCGTTAAGGGCGCGCGTCCCGCAGGGTCGGCATGGCGTCGGCACCGGGGCAAATCCACATGGGATGCATTACGCATACCGGTGCCGCAGCGGGCGATTACCGCACGGTTCCAGCATCCCAGAGGCGAAACCGGAAGGAATTATCTTATGGCGGCTCCCGTCGTCACCATGCAGCAATTGATCGAGGCCGGCGCACACTTCGGCCACCAGTCCCACCGCTGGAACCCGCGGATGAAGCCGTACATCTTCGGCGCCCGCAACGGGGTTCACATTCTTGATCTGTCGCAGACCGTGCCGCTGTTCGCGCGCGCGCTTGAATTCATCGACGCCACCGTGCGTGCGGGCGGCAAGGTGCTGTTCGTCGGCACCAAGCGCCAGGCGCAGGAACCGATCGCCCAGGCCGCGCGGTCCTGCGGCCAGCACTTCGTCAACCACCGTTGGCTGGGCGGCATGCTGACCAACTGGAAGACCATTTCGGGTTCGATCAAGCGGCTCAAGACGCTGGAAGAACAGCTTTCGGGCGACACCGCCGGACTGACCAAGAAGGAAGTCCTGCAGCTGACCCGCGAACGCGACAAGCTGGAGCTTTCGCTGGGCGGGATCCGCGACATGGGCGGCATTCCCGACGTGATGTTCGTGATCGATGCCAACAAGGAAGAACTGGCGATCAAGGAAGCCAACGTGCTGGGTATCCCGGTCGTTGCGATCCTCGATTCGAACGTTTCGCCCGATGGCATTGCTTTCCCGGTTCCGGCCAACGATGACGCCAGCCGCGCTGTGCGCCTCTATTGCGAAGCCGTTGCTGCTGCCGCGACCAAGGGCCGCCAGGAAGGCGTGGTCGATTCGGGCGTTGATATCGGCGCGCTGGACGTTGCGCCGGTTGAAGACGCCGTGGTTGAAGAAGCCGTAGTTGAAGCGCCGGTAGTTTTAGAAGCCGCGGTCGAACACGCCGTGGTCGAAGCGCCGGTGGCTGATGAAGCGCCTGCCGCTGAACAGCCTGCCGCTGACGTGGTCGAAGGCCCGGCCAGCGATGAAGCGGCTACCGAAGAAACCGCGACCGAAGCCTGAGGCGCGGTCACAAGAGTTGGGCAGACCGGGGCCAGTGGTCCCGGTCGCCGCACTATTTCATGAAGGACAAGTCCGATGGCGTATACTGCCACTGACGTGAAAAACCTGCGCGAGCGCACCGGCGCCGGCATGATGGATTGCAAGAAGGCGCTCGAAGAAACCAGCGGCGATTTCGAAGCCGCGGTCGATGCACTGCGCGCCAAGGGTCTGGCTGCGGTTGCCAAGAAGAGCAGCCGCACTGCCGCCGAAGGACTGGTTGGCGTGGCCGTTTCGGGCAACAAGGGCGTGGCCGTCGAAGTCAATTCGGAAACCGATTTCGTCGCCAAGAACGAACAGTTCCAGGACTTCGTGCGCAAGACCACCGCAGTGGCGCTGAGCGCGGCTTCGGATGATGTCGAAGCGCTGAAAGCTGCGGCTTATCCGGGCGGCGGCACCGTGTCCGATCAGTTGACGGCAAATGTCGCCACGATCGGCGAAAATCAGCAGGTCCGCCGGATGAAGACCGTTGCGGTCGGCAGCGGCGTGGTCGTGGCTTATGTGCACAACGCCGCCGCGCCGCTGCTCGGCAAGATCGGCGTGCTGGTCGCATTGGAATCGGAAGCCGGTGCCGACGTGCTCGAGCCGCTGGGCAAGCAGATCGCGATGCACATTGCCGCGGCCTTCCCACTGGCGCTCTCTGCCGATGACCTCGATGCCGAAATGATCGCGCGCGAACGCAAAGTCGCGGCTGAAAAGGCGGCCGAATCGGGCAAGCCCGCCGAAGTCCAGGCCAAGATGGTCGATGGCGCAGTGGCCAAGTTCGCCAAGGACAACGCGCTGCTCAGCCAGCTGTTCGTGATGGACAACAAGACCCCGGTTGCGCAGGTCGTCGAAGCGGCCGGCAAGGCTGCGGGCAACAAGATCGTGCTCAAGGACTATGTCCGCTTCCAGCTGGGCGAAGGCATCGAAAAGCAAGTCACCGACTTCGCCGCCGAAGTGGCTGCGGCTGCCGGTTTGGGCTGAAACAGAACCTCCCCGGTACGGGGAGGTGGACCGCCGCGCAGCGGTGGTGGAGGGGTCTCGCTATAACGCAGCACCCCTCCGTCAGTCCCTTGCGGGCCATTTCGAGTCACTTGCCTCTCAATGCCCACCTCCCCGTAACGGGGAGGTTTTTGTTTATGCCGTGCAGCCCTTCACATAACCGCACCATCGGTATAAGGCCGCTCGAACCCTGAAAGAGCGATGCCAAGCCCCATGTCCAAGCCCGCCTACAAACGCATCTTGCTCAAGCTTTCCGGCGAAGTGCTGATGGGCCAGCAGCAGTTCGGGATTGATCCCGAATTCGTCGCCGAGCTGGCCAAGGAAGTGAAGGCGGCGCAGGAAACCGGGCTGGAGATTTGTCTGGTGATCGGCGGCGGCAACATCTTTCGCGGGATGGCCGGGGCCGCAAAAGGCATGGACCGCGCCCAGGCCGATTACATGGGCATGCTGGCGACCGTGATGAATGCGCTGGCGATGCAGAACGCGCTCGAACAAGTCGGCGTCCACACCCGCGTGCAGTCGGCGCTGCAGATGGACCAGGTCTGCGAACCGGTGATCCGCCGCCGCGCCGAACGCCACCTTGAAAAAGGCCGCGTGGTGATCTTCGCCGCTGGCGTTGGCGCGCCGTACTTCACCACCGATAGCGGGGCGGCGTTGCGGGCGGCCGAGATGCAGTGCGATGCGCTGCTCAAAGGCACATCGGTTGACGGGATCTATGACAGTGATCCCAAGACAAACCCGGCGGCAAAGCGTTATGATACAGTCGATTACGACACGGTACTGGCGCAAAACCTCAAGGTGATGGATGCCAGTGCGGTGGCGCTGTGCCGCGATAACAACATTCCGATCATTGTCTTCTCGATCCGCGAACAGGGCAACCTGGCCAAGGTGCTGCGCGGCGAGGGGACGCAGACACTTGTAAGGAAGGGCTGAACCATGGCCAAATACGATAAGCCCGATCTTGAGCGCCGGATGAAAGGCGCGGTGGAATCGCTGCGCAGCGATCTGAACGGCCTGCGCACCGGGCGCGCCAACACCGGTCTGCTCGATCCGATCACGGTTGAAGTCTATGGCAGCCAAATGCCGCTCAACCAGGTGGCAACCGTCTCCGCGCCCGAACCGCGGATGTTGACGGTGCAGGTCTGGGACAAATCGAACGTCACGCCGGTCGAAAAGGCAATCCGTTCGGCCGGGCTCGGGCTCAACCCGATCAATGATGGCAACACCATCCGCCTGCCGATCCCCGATCTCACCGAGGAACGCCGCAAGGAACTGGCCAAGCTGGCGCACACCTATGCCGAAAAGGCCCGCATCGCGATCCGCAATGTGCGCCGCGACGGGATGGACAACCTCAAGGCCGACGAGGCCAAGAAGGAAATTTCCGAAGACGACCGCAAGCGCTGCGAAACCGATGTGCAGAAGCTGACCGACGAACAGATCAAGGCGGCTGACGAAGTTGCCGCGCAGAAGGAACAGGAAATCCTGGGGCGGTGACGGGGGAGCGCGCCAAGCACGGCGCGCGCCATGTCGCCATCATCATGGATGGCAACGGGCGCTGGGCCAAGAAGCGCCGCCTGCCGCGCGCGATCGGCCATCAACGCGGGGTCGAGGCGGTGCGCAGCGTGGCCCGCGCGGCGCGCACGATGGGGCTCGACGCGCTGACGCTTTACGCCTTCAGCACCGAGAACTGGAGCCGTCCGGAGGATGAGGTTTCGGCGCTGATGGGGCTGCTCAAGCACTTCATCCAGAGCGACCTTGAAGAATTCGTGCGCGATAATGTGCGACTGAAAATGATCGGCGAGTGGCGCGCGCTGGCACCCGATCTGGTGGCGCTGATCGACAATGCGCTGGAGCGGACCGCGGCCAACACCGGCTGCACTCTGGCGGTCGCGCTCAACTATGGCTCGCAGGATGAAATCGCCCGCGCTGCCGCCAAAGCTGCAGCCAAGGGCGAAGTTTCGGTCCAGACCATCGAGGCCGAACTCGATACTGCGGGCCTGCCGCCGCTTGATTTGCTGATCCGCACCTCCGGCGAAGTGCGGCTATCCAATTTCCTGCTGTGGCAGGCGGCCTATGCCGAAATGATTTTCACCGATGTGCTGTGGCCCGATTTCGGCCCGGACAATCTGGCCGAGGCACTGGCGGAATTTGCGCAAAGGGAGCGGCGCTATGGCGGACGGTAATTCCTCCGCGGCACGGGGAGGGGGACCACCTGCAGGGTGGTGGAAGGGCACATGCGGGTTTTCCCAACCGCGCCGGTCCGCACCGTCAGGCAAACTCACCTGTGCCCCTCCACCAGCTTCGCTGGTCCCCCTCCCCGTACCGGGGAGGAATGCGTGACCGCCACCCCATCCAAAAAGTCCGACCTCGGCGTGCGGATGCTCTCGGCCATCGTTATGATAGCGGTGGCGGGCGGAGCGATTTGGGCTGGGGGACTGGTCTTCACGCTGTTTCTGCTGGCCTTGGCGGGCGGGCTGATCTGGGAATGGTGGGGACTGGTCTCTAAGATCGCCAAGACGAGACTGGGCCTGATCGGCGCGATGTTGGTGGGGATCGTTTACATCGGCTGGGCGCTGAAGGTGGTGCACTGGCTGTGGGTTTCGCCGCATCCCAATTCCTTTGCTGCGTTCCTGTTTGTGGTCACTGCGGTGATGGTGGTGGCGGTTGATGTGGGGGCCTATTTTGCCGGACGCACGTTTGGCGGACCCAAGATCGCGCCTTCGATCAGTCCTTCAAAGACCTGGTCGGGTCTCGCCGGTGGAGCAGCATTCTGCGCAATCGCAATCGGCGTAATTGAGTATATTGCGAATGGAGTCTCTTGCGGCATCGGAGGGTGTGGGCCAGCGGGAGCACAATTTGGGCCAACAGAGATAGGTCTTGCACTTGGCCTTGGCCTTGTGATCGCAGCCATCGCCCAGGCCGGCGATTTCCTAGAAAGCTGGATGAAGCGCCGCGCCGGAGTGAAGGATTCCGGTAATCTCATCCCCGGTCATGGGGGTTTGTTCGATCGGCTTGATGGTCACCTGATGGTTTTCGCCATGCTTCCAGTGGTTGTCTATCTCCTTCTCACGGTGCCCGCATATTTCCTGCAAGGCTTGCGATGACCCCGCGTTCCATCTCGATCCTAGGTGCCACCGGCTCGATCGGCGCATCGACGCTGGACCTGATCCGGCGCGAGCCGGGCAACTGGCGCGTGGTGGCGCTGACCGCCAATTGCCAGGCGGCTGATCTGGCCCGGCTGGCGCGCGAATTCTCGGCGGAAGTTGCCGTGGTTGCCGATGAAAGCTGCCTGGCAGAATTGCGCGATGCGTTGGCGGGGAGTGGGATTGCCGCAGCGGGCGGCACGGCGGCACTGGTCGAAGCCGCAACGCGCCCGGCAGATATCACCGTTGCAGCAATCGTCGGCTGTGCGGGGCTGGCACCCACCATGGCGGCGATCGAGCAGGGCCGCAGCGTTGCCCTGGCCAACAAGGAAGCGCTAGTTTCGGCAGGCGATGTGC
Organism: Novosphingobium sp.; assembly: GCF_031417815.1. Classification (GTDB taxonomy): domain Bacteria; phylum Pseudomonadota; class Alphaproteobacteria; order Sphingomonadales; family Sphingomonadaceae; genus Novosphingobium. The sequence continues at coordinate 28,003 of NZ_JANOWI010000054.1, forward strand.
TGACTGCAGCAGTGGCCAGGCATGGCACGACGCTGCTGCCGATGGACAGCGAGCACAATGCGATCTTACAGTGCCTGGCCGGTAACAGCTATGACCACGTCCGCTCGATCACGCTGACGGCCAGCGGTGGGCCGTTCCGCGATTGGAACGCGGCACAGCTTGCCGCCGCGACCCCGGCGCAGGCGGTCAAGCATCCCAACTGGGATATGGGCGCCAAGATCAGCGTCGACAGCGCGACGATGTTCAACAAAGGCCTCGAACTGATCGAGGCGCATCACCTGTTTCCAGTCGGGCTGGACAAGCTGAAAATCGTGATCCACCCGCAGTCGGTAATCCATTCGATGGTCGAATATCGCGATGGATCGACGCTGGCACAGCTTGGCCCTTCGGACATGCGTGTGCCGATTGCTTCGTGCCTGGCCTGGCCGGCACGGATGGACACGCCCTGTGCGCCGCTCGATCTGGCCATGCTGGGTCAGCTGACTTTCCGCGCGCCCGACGAAACCCGCTTTCCCGCCACCCGGCTGGCGCGCGAAGCGGCCGAGGCGGGCGGGGCCATGCCGCTGGTGCTCAATGCTGCGAACGAGGTGGCGGTCGCCGCATTTTTGGCCGGTCAGATCGCGTTCACCAGAATCGCGATAATGGTTGAAGAAGCGCTGTCCCGTTTTGCACCTGCCGCGCCTACTTCGCTTGAGGCCGTTATTGCGCTAGATGCCGAAGCGCGGGTTCATGCCCGCGCCCTGTTGGAGCTTGCCTGACTTGCTTGAATCACCCTCCCTGTTGCTGACGCTGTTTGCATTTCTGCTGATGATCGGCCCACTGATCGTGATCCACGAACTTGGCCATTACTGGGCCGGGCGGCTGTGCGGGGTACGCGCGCTGACCTTCTCTGTCGGGTTCGGCAAGGAGCTGTGGCACCGGATCGACAAGCGCGGCACCCGCTGGCGGATCGCCGCGTTCCCGTTGGGCGGCTATGTCCAGTTCGCGGGTGATGCCGACGCCTCGAGCCGCCCCGATCCCGCATTGGAAGGCGCTTCGCCGGACGCGTTGAAGGGGACGCTGCCGGGCGCGAAGCTTTCACACAAGATGTTCATCTCGTTCGCCGGGCCGCTGGCCAATCTGGTTACCGCGGTGGTGATTTTCGCCGGTTTCGCCGCCGTTTATGGCACGCTTTATGCCCCGCCCGTGGTTGGCCGCTTTGCCGATAATTCGGCTGCCCAGGCCGCCGGGGTCCAGCTGGGTGACCGGATCATCGCGATTGACGGGGCCAAAGTGAGCGATTTTGCCGATATTGCGCCGCGTGTGGCGCTTTATCCCGGGCAGACTCTGAACGTGCAGATCGAGCGCGCCGGCCGCAATTTTGAGCTCCCGGTGACGATCAAGCTGGTCACCGAGCAGGACCGGTTCGGCAACAGCTATCAGCGCGGGCTGATGGGGATCGGCGGGACCGATCCCGAAGTGCGTCAGCTGAACCCGCTGGCTGCGGTGGGTTTCGGGGTTGAGGAAACGTGGAAGCAGATCCGCACCACGGCCATCGCGCTGAAACAGATGGTGGTCGGCGAACGCTCGGTCACCGACCTTTCCGGGCTGCCGCGCACGGCCAAGGTTTCGGGCGAAATGATGGCCCTGGGGTGGTTCGCATTCATTCAGTTCATTGCCTTCGTCTCAATTAATTTGGCATTCATCAATCTGCTGCCAATCCCGACTTTAGACGGTGGGCACCTGGCGATCTATGCCGCGGAAGCAGTCCGCCGCAAACCGCTGGATATCCGCAGTCAGGAATGGGCATTCCGCATCGGCATGGGGTTCGTGCTGGCGCTGGCGGTGTTCGTTACCTTGAATGACCTGACCCAGATGTTCCTTTGAGCGCATCACCGGGTCCGGAGTGACCAAAACTGCGGAAGGTGGCAGCAACTTTGCTTGATCGGACGGAGCGCATGGGGCAGAGGGCGACGCTACGCCTTTGCCTGGCCCGCGGTCCGATTCCGCAGGCTGCCAGCACCAGCACATCTTGACGGGAACAACCGTGCCTAAAACTGATCGCCCCGACCAGACTTCCCCTATCGCACGCCGGCATGGCCGGATGGTCGTGGCCTTGATGGCCAGCACGGTGCTGGCCGGTCTGTCCGGGCAGGTCGAGGCGCAGTCCGCGCCTGCGGCCCCCGCGTCGGCACCTGTGGCCGCGCCCGCGGCGGGCGAGACGATCACGGCCGTTAACGTGACTGGTTCGCAGCGGCTTGAGCCCGATACGATCCGCTCTTACGTCAAGCTGCGCGTCGGCCAGCCCTATAGCCAGGCCGCCGCCGATCAGGCGGTGAAGGACCTGTTCGCGACCGAACTGTTCGCCAATGTCGCAATCACCAACGCGAACGGCGTGGTGACGATCGAGGTGAAGGAAAACCCGGTCATCAACCGCATCATCCTTGAAGGCAACAAGCGCATCAAGGACGAGAAGATCGTCCCCGAAATCAAGCTGGCGCCGCGCCAGATCTTTACCCGGTCCAAGGTCCGCGCCGACGTTTCGCGGATCATCGAACTGTACAAGCGCCAGGGGCGGTTTGCGGCCAGCGTCGAACCCAAGATGGTGATGCTCGACCAGAACCGCGTCGACATCGTGTTCGAGATCAACGAAGGGCCCAAGTCCAAGGTCCGCCAGATCAACATCATCGGCAACGATGCCTTTTCGGACAACGCGCTGCGCGGTGAAATGTACACCAAGCAGGCCAGCTTCTCGCGCTTTTTCTCGTCGGGGACGACTTACGATCCTGACCGGATGGCGTTCGATCAGCAGAAGCTGCGTCAGTTCTATCTGACTCAGGGCTATGCCGATTTTCGCGTCGTCTCTGCCGTGGCCGAACTGACGCCCGACAAGAAGGATTTCATCCTCACCTATGTGGTCGAAGAAGGCCCGCGTTACCGCTTTGGCGATGTGAAGGTGGAAAGCCAGCTGCGCGATTTCGATGGCGACCGGCTGGCCACCCAGCTGCCGATGAAGAAGGGCGATTGGTACAACGCCAAGCTGGTCGAAGACACGATCGACAAGCTCAACGATACGCTGGGTGCGTTCGGCTATGCCTTTGCCGATGTGCGGCCCGAATATGTCCGCAGCAAAGACAATCTGACGATGTCGCTGACCTTCCAGATTGCCGAAGCGCCGCGCGTTTACGTCGAACGGATCGACGTCAACGGCAACACGCTGACCCAGGACAAGGTGATCCGCCGCGAGTTTCGCTTGGCCGAAGGCGACGCCTTCAACTCGCTGCAGGTCAAGCGCTCGACCGCGCGGATCAATTCGCTGGGCTATTTCCAGGAGCGGTTCGAGGTTGACCAGAAGCCCGGTTCAGCCCCCGATCGGATCGTGCTGGAAGCCAATGTCGAAGAAAAGCCGACCGGGCAGCTGCAGCTTTCGGCCGGCTATTCCAGCCTTGAAGGGCTGATTTTCCAGGGCTCGATCGAACAGCGCAACTTCCGCGGCCGCGGCCAGACGATCGGGCTCGATCTGGGCTATTCACAGTATTCGAAGCAGGCCAACATCAGCTTCACCGAACCCTATGTGTTCGATCGCAACGTGTCGCTGGGGGTGAACATCTATCGCCGCGATCTCAACAGCTTCAACTACTACAACAACAACCGCAACACGATCTTCCGCCAGGCCACCACCGGGCTGCAAGTGCGTGCGGGCGTGCCGGTGACCGAATATGTCTCGGCGATTGCCAGCTACACGCTCAACTATGATGACGTGTCGGTTGACAAGAGCCAGTATTATTCGACCCGCCAGAACGGCACGCTGCAGTGCGATCCGCTGCTGGCCGGGCGCTACTTGTGCGATGCGATCGGCAAGCGCACCAGCTCGATCCTCGGGCTGACTTTCGTCTACGATGCGCTCGATAACCGCGTGCGGCCGACCCGCGGCCGGATGGCCTCGGTCTCGACCGAATTTGCCGGGCTGGGCGGCTCGGTGAAATACGTGCGTTTCCGCGGCAACGTGGGCCAGTATTTCCCGGTTGGCGGCGGCTTCATCTTCTCGCTGCGCGCCGAAGGCGGCGCTATCGTGCCGCTTAACCACCTCGGCGATCCGCTGCTCGGCATCGATGACGTGCGCCTGACCGACCGTTTCCAGCTCGGCGAACCGCAGATCCGCGGGTTTGACATCCGCGGCGTTGGCCCGCGCGTGATCCGCCAGTTCATCGTTGATGATGGCAATGGCGGCCCGCGCATTGTTACCGACCGCGATCAGGTGGTCGATGACGCGCTGGGCGGCCGCTTCTACTACCTTGGCCACGCCGAGCTTGAAATCCCGCTGGGTTCGGGCGCGCGCGAGCTGGGCCTGCGTCCGTCGATCTTCATGGATGTGGGCGCGGTATGGGGCGTGCGCAGTCCGCAGCTGCAGAACAGCCCGTTCCCGGGCGGTACCTTCATCCAGAGCCGCGATCCCAGCGGGGCACCGATCTACACCCAGATCGATGCGGCCACGCTGGTCGGCACGATCTGCACGCCGACCGCCACGTCGGTTTCGACCAACGCGGTCAACACCGCGCCGCCGGCCTGCCTGACCAGTGCCAACAATAGCCCGATCGGATCGAGCGTTGCGCCGTTCCAGGAAATCTTTGTCGGCAATTCGCCCAAGCCGCGCATTTCGGTGGGCATCGGGGTCAACTGGAATTCGCCGTTCGGTCCGTTCAGGATCGATTTTGCCCAGACGATTACCAAGGTCGAAGGTGATGACACCAAGGCCTTCACGTTCAACGTAGGAACCCAATTCTGATGACCAAGTCCCTCAAGCTTGCCGGCGGCATCGCGCTGGCCCTGTCGCTTTTGTCGCAGCCGCTGATTGCGCAGACACGTCCTGCCGCCGCCCCGGCTGCCGCGCCCGCTGCGCCGCGCGCCGCGATCGTTCCCGGGGTCGGTGTTGCCGATCTGCAGGCGGTGGTGTTCGGTTCGAACGCCTATCGCGACGCGATGCAGAACCGTGCCGTGCAGTACAAGCAGGTGATCGATGCGGCCCAGGCCCGCGCCCGGCAGATCGATGCCGAACTGACCCGCCTGATCACCCAGTTCAACGCCGATCGAACGGCCAAGAAGCCCGAAGCCACGCTGCAGGCCGAAGTGAACCAGATCCAGAAGGTTCGCGCGCTGGGCGAGGAAGAAATCAAACGCATGATGGCGCCGGTCGATCTTTCGGAAGCTTACATCATCGAACAGATCACCGACAAGCTGCCGCAAGCGGTGCAGAACGTACTGAACAAGCGCGGCATCTCGCTGCTGCTGACGCCGGGCTCGGTCTATTTCGCCAATCCCGCTTATGATGTGTCGGCCGCGATCGTCCAGGAACTCAACATCCTGGTGCCAGGCGTCCAGGTGAAGCCGCCGCAGGGCTGGGTGCCGCGCGAAGTGCGTGAACAACAGGCCCAGCAGCAGCAGCGCGCACCGCAGGCGGCGCCCGCCGCTGGCCAGCCGGCGCCTGCGCCGCGTCCGGCCGGTCCGCAGCCCGAAGGCCGCTAAGGCGGCTGGGGGCAGACGTGAGCGAGGAAGCCAAGGCGGCGCAAAGCCTGACGTACGACATTCCGCAGATTCTGGCGGCACTGCCGCATCGCTATCCGATGCTGCTGGTCGACAGGGTGGTGGAGCTGGTCCCCGATGGCGAGATTCACGCGATCAAGGCGGTCAGCTTCAACGAGAGCTTCTTCCAGGGCCATTTCCCTGGCCGTCCGATCATGCCCGGCGTCCTCCAGATCGAGGCGCTGGCGCAGGCGGCCGGAATTCTGGCAATCGAAACGCTGCAGCTCGCCGGCACCGGCAAGCTGGTCTATTTCATGGCGATCGAGGAAGCCAAGTTCCGCGCACCGGTGGAACCTGGCGTGCTGCTCGATCTTCGGGCCGGGTTCATCCAGAAGCGCTCACGCGTGTGCAAATTCTGGGGCCGCGCCGAGATTGAAGGAAAGGTGACCTGCGAAGTGCAGTTCACGGCGATGATTGCGGATGCGCCGAGTTAAAGACCCACCCCGCTGAGACTAGCCTCACCTTCGGTTCGGCAAGTCTCGCTCTCCTCCCGCATGCGGGAGGGGCTGGGGGTGGCCAAGTGACTTGCAAAACCGTTCCGGCACCGCTATGCGCGCCGCTTCTAATTCAGGCCGGTCGGAACCGGCCATAGCGAAAGACTGATCCGATGAAGGCCGAAGGACATCCCGACTATCACACGATCAAGGTGCAGATGACCGATGGCACCATGTTCGAAACCCGCTCGACCTGGGGCAAGGAAGGCGACACGCTGGTGCTGGAAATCGATCCCACCTCGCACCCGGCCTGGACCGGCGGCACCCGCCAGCTCGATCAGGGCGGCCGCGTTGCCCAGTTCAACAAGCGTTTCGGCGGGCTTTCGCTCAAGAAGGGCTAAGCGTCCGGCGATGCCAAGCAAAAAGGGCGGCCCTGACAGGCTGCCCTTTTTGGTGTGTCACCCGCTTTCAGGTGGTTCTATTCGGCGCCGAGCGCGCGCGCGTCGGCATCACTGATCGGGCGCAGGAATTCGACCCCGCAGATCCCGTCGCGGGCCCACCGCACCACCGCCTGGATCGTCCAGTCGCTGGTCACTTCGACCGAAATGAACATGCCGGTGCGAAGCCAATCGGCATCGCAGGCAAGGCTGCAGCCGAACACCGAAATGTCGCGCAAACGCGCCCGGCTACGATGGCCGTGGGTGCTGCGTACGGTGGCCACCGCTTCGCTGATCCGGCGCGAAGCGCGCCGCGTGTTGGGCCTGGCCTGTTCGGCTTCAAGCCGCGCCGGTTTGCGCTTGGCACTCATCGATGCGAACCCCTTCTACGCAAAGAAACCATGTTTTCGTAGACAGAAATGATTAACAAATTCTGCGGCTTTGGCAGGGATGCTGCGCGGCATGGCAGGACGCCGCACGCACCGCCGTCGCAGTTTTCGCTTCCCATCCGCTGCGCCATGTGCAAATGCGCCCGCCGCAGCGTATGGCAGGTTAACTGCCGCTGTCGTGGCGATCGTAGCTCAGTTGGTTAGAGCGCCGGTTTGTGGTACCGGAGGTCGTGGGTTCGAAACCCATCGATCGCCCCATTTCCCTCTTTACCACTTGCCGCAACAGGGGGCGGCTGCCAAAGCGAGCGGCGATTCTCGCCCTCTCCAAGTGGGTTGCATGCACGGCTTTGCCAATCCTGCCCGATTTCTGCGTCTAGCCCGGTTGCTGACCGGCCCGTTGCTGATTGCCGGGCTGGTGCTGGCGCTGGCGTCATCGGCCTGGGGCCTGCTGGGTGCGCCGGCTGAGCAGTTACAGGGCGATTCGGTGCGCATCCTGTTCATCCACGTGCCGGCCGCATGGCTGGGCATGGGCGGGTGGAGCGCGATCGCGATTGCCAGTCTGGCCGAACTGGTCTGGCGCCATCCGTTGGCCGGGATCGCGGCGCGCGCGGTGGCGCTGCCGGGCGCGGTGTTCAGCGCGATCTGCCTGCTCACCGGCTCGCTGTGGGGCCGGCCCGCCTGGGGTGCCTGGTGGGTGTGGGACGGGCGGCTGACCAGCATGCTGGTGCTGTTCTTGCTCTATTGCGCCTATCTGGCGCTGGCCGATGCCGCGGGCCGCGACGGTGCTGGCGGATCGCGGCTGCCGGCGATTTTCGGGCTGGTCGGCGCGGTCAACATCCCGATCATCCACTATTCGGTGCTGTGGTGGAACAGCCTGCACCAGCCGCCCTCGATCAGCATGGGGCAAAGCACGATGGCGCCCGCGTTCCTGTGGGGGCTGCTGGCGGCGACGCTTGGCTTCTCGCTGATTTTCGGCGGCGTGGTGCTGGCCCGGACGCGGGCGATCCTGGCCGATATGCAAGCCGAGGCGCGGCTGCGCCGCCGGGCGAGCGAGCTGGCCGATGCGTGAAGGACTGAACCACTGGCCGTTCATCATCGCGGCCTACGGGCTTGGCCTTGGCGCAACGCTGGCGCTGGTCTGGCACAGCCTGGCCGCGATGCGCCGCGCCGAAGCTCGCCGCGACCGGAGCCGCGAACAATGAGCGGCGGGATCAAGGCCAAACACCAGCGGCTGGTGCTGGTGCTGATCGCGCTGGCGGCGCTGATCGGCGCGGGCTTGCTGGCGGCCTGGGCGCTGCGTTCGCAAGCCAGCTATTTCTATCTGCCCAGCGAAATGGCCGCCCGCCCGCCCGCTTCCGATCGCGCGGTGCGCCTTGGCGGCATGGTCGAACAAGGCTCGCTCAAAACCATGCCCGATGGCGTGACAATCACCTTCATGGTCAGCGACGACAAGGGCCGCGTACCGGTACGCTTCAGCGGCATCGTGCCCGATCTGTTCAAGGAAGGATCGGGCGTGGTCGCCGAGGGCAAGCGCGCCGCCGATGGCACCTTCGTGGCGGGTAACTTGCTGGCCAAGCACGACGAGAAGTACGTGCCGCGCGAGATGAAGGACATGACTGACAGTCAGGCGCATAAGACCGGCGAGAACGTCCAGTGATCGCCACGCTGGGCCTGGCTGCGCTGTGGCTGGCGGCGGCGCTGGCCGTGCTGCAACTGGTCGGCGCGATAGTGACGCTGCGGCGGGCGGACAATCCGCTGGGCGCGGTGGTGCGCAGCGTTGCCGCGGTGCAAGGCGGACTGGTTGCCGTGTCCTTTGCCTGCCTGATCTGGGTCTTTCTGGAAACCGACCTGTCGGTAAAGCTGGTGTCCGAAAACTCGCACAGCCTCAAGCCGTTGCTGTTCAAATTTGCCGCAACCTGGGGCAACCACGAAGGTTCGATGCTGCTGTGGGTGTCGATCATGGCGCTGGGCGGGGCCTGTGTCGCGCTGTTCGAACGGCGCCTGTCCGAACCGGCGATGCTGGCCACGCTGGCGGCACAAGCCTTCGTCAGCATCGGTTTTTATGCCTTCCTGCTGATCGCGTCGAACCCCTTTGCCCGGCTTGATCCGGTCCCGGCGGAAGGACGGGGGCTCAACCCGCTGCTGCAGGATACGGGTCTCGCGTTCCATCCGCCGACGCTCTACATCGGCTATGTCGGGCTTTCGATCGCGTTCAGTTTTGCGGTTGGCGCGCTGATCACGCGTGAGGTGTCGCCCGCCTTTGCCCGGGCGATGCGGCCGTGGGTGCTGGGCGCCTGGATATTTCTGACGCTGGGCATCGTCGCGGGTTCGTACTGGGCCTATTACACACTCGGCTGGGGCGGCTGGTGGTTCTGGGACCCGGTCGAGAACGCCAGCCTGATGCCGTGGCTGGCAGCCACTGCGCTGCTCCATTCGGTCTCGGTTCTGGCCGCGCGCAATGCGCTGCGGGCGTGGACGGTGATGCTGGGCGTGATCGCCTTCTCGATGTCGATGGTCGGCACTTTTCTGGTGCGATCGGGCGTGCTGGTCAGCGTCCATGCCTTCGCGGTCGATCCGCTGCGCGGGCAATTCATCCTGGCGCTGCTGGCGATCAACATCGGCGCGGCGCTGACCGTGTTCGCCTTGCGCGCCGCCAGTATCAGCGAAGGCGAACGCTTCGCCCTGGCCAGCCGCGAAACCGCGCTGGTGTTCAACAACGTGATGCTCAGCGGGATTCTGGGTATCGTGCTGGTCGGGACGCTCTATCCGCTGCTGGCCGAAGCGATGGGCGCGCGGGTTTCTGTTGGCCCGCCCTATTTCAACGCTGCCAGTGCAATCTTTGCCGTGCCGATGCTGCTGGTGCTGTGCGTCGGCCCATTGCTGGGCTGGCGGCGTGACCGGCTGAGCCGGTTGACCTGGAAACTGTGGCTGCCGTTGGCCGCGGCAATCAGCGCGGCGGCGATCGCGCTGACGCAAGGCGTTTCGGTGCTCTCCGCGCTGGGGCTGGGGCTGGGTGCGGCGCTGATCCCGGCCAGTATGCTGCCGCTGGTCGGCCGCAATCTGCGTACCGCCAAGCTGCCGCTGTGGGGCATGGTCACCGCGCATCTGGGCGTTGGATTGGCGCTGATCGGCATGGCATCCGACAGTGCCTTCACCCGCGAAAAGCTGATCGCAATCAACGTTGGCCAGACGGTGGCGGTGGGTCCGTGGCAGATCAAGCTGGCGCGCATCGCCCCGGTTGCCGGGCCCAACTGGACCGCGCTCGAGGCCGGGATCGAGGCCAGCTATGATGGTGCCACACCGATCAAGCTGGCGCCGCAGGACCGCGCATTCTGGGCCCCGCCGCAGCAGGTCAATCACAGCGCGCTGTCAACGCGCTGGAACGGCCAGCTTTATGTCGTGCTGGGGCAGCAGGCCGAGGATGGCCGCTGGCAGCTGCGCCTGTGGTGGAAGCCGTTCGTGATCCTGATCTGGCTGGGCGGGCTGATGGTCGCGCTGGGCGGATTGCTGGCGCTGCTGGGCCGGGTAGCCAGCGATCTGCGGCGCACCATCGCGATCGACAAGATCGCCTTCCGCCGCAAGAAGCAGGGCCGATGAACGCGCCAGCTATCAAACCGGCTGCGAGCCGCTGGGTGCTGTGGGCCCCGCTCGGGCTGTTCGCGCTGTTTGTCGGGGTGGTCATGGTTGCGCTGCTGCGCCCGGCTGATCGCGAAATCCGCAGCGCCATGTTGGGCAAGCCAATGCCGCAGTTTACCCTGGCTCCGGCCGCGGCGGGCCTGCCCGGGCTGGCGCACGCCGATCTGGCGGATGGCAAGGTCCATCTGGTCAACTTCTTCGCCAGCTGGTGCGTGCCCTGCGCGGTTGAGGCACCGCAGCTTGCCGCGCTTAAGGCCGCCGGGGTCGATGTGGTCGGCATCGCGATCCGCGACCGGCCTGAGGATCTTGCCGTGTTCCTGCGGCGTCATGGCAACCCGTTCAGCCGCATCGGCGCGGATAACGACAGCCGCGTCCAGTTCGAAATCGGCTCTTCCGGTGTTCCCGAAAGCTTCGTGATCGATGGCAAGGGCGTGATCCGCTATCAGCACATCGGTGTGATCCAGTCGCGCGCGGACATCGATGCGATCCTGTCTGCCGTGAAGGAAGCCGGGGCATGAAGCGCCTTGGCCTGGCCATTGCCCTGGTGCTGGCAGCCCCTGCCGCAGCGGACGACAAGATGCCGCCGGCCCCCTATGCCTATGTCCAGCTGGAAACGCCGGTGCAGGAAGCCGCGGCGCGCGCGCTGATGGACACGCTGCGCTGCGTGCAATGTCAGGGCCAGTCGATCGCCGATTCCGATGCGCAGATTGCGGGCGATCTGCGCAATCAGGTGCGGCTGCGGATCAAGGCCGGAGAACAGCCCGAAGCAATCCGCGCCTGGCTGATCGAACGCTACGGCGATTACGTCAGCTTCGAGCCGATCCTCAACAGCCGCACCTGGCCGCTGTTTGCGGCGCCGCTGGTAATGCTGCTGTTCGCCGGATTTGTGTTGCGCCGGCGCTTTGCGAAGGGGCAGGGGTGATGGGCTGGTTCGTAGCGTTGGCTTTGGCGGCGGCAGCCCTGGGCGCGCTGATCGCGGTGTTCAAAGCGCCGCGCCGGACGTGGGAGGCGCTGGCCGCGGCGCTGGTGTTCGGGCTGGCGGGGTTTGCCCTGCAGGCGCGGCCCGATCTGAACGGCGCGCCCAAGCGTGCCGCTGCCGCCGTGCCCCAGGGCGCCGAAGCCATGGTCAAGGCGCGCCGGGAACTGTTTTCAGGCGATCCGCTGGCGGGCAGCAACCTGCTGATCATGGCCGATGCCTACACCCGCAAGGGCCAGTTCCGCGACGCCGCTGCACTCTCGCTGAGCGCCGCCGAAGAACAGCCACGCAGCGCCGAAGCCTGGCTGGCGCTGGGGACAAATTTGCTGGCCCATGCCAATGGCGTGCTGACCCCGGCCGCGGAAGAGGCGTTTCGCCGCGCGATAGCGGCCGATCCGGCGCATCCCGCAGCGTCCTATTTTCTGGGCATGGCCCTGGCGCAGAACGAGCGCCTCGATGAAGCGCGGGCAACCTGGGCAGCATTGCTCGAACGCACGCCGCCGGCTGCACCGTGGCGCGCCGGATTGGCGGAAAGTCTGGCGCGGCTGGACCAGCTCATCGCCGGGCTGGGCACGCCGCCGCCCCGGCGCTAGACCGCCCAATCGCCAAGTGCTAGGCGCTGGTTTTGGCTCCCGCGGGTGACCATCAAAAGGATTTGATCTCAATGGTTCACATGGACGGGAGCGATGCTGCGGGGACGGCCGATGACGAAGCCGTAACCGAAGAGCAGGCATCGCACGGCCACCATCCCAAAGGCGGTCTGGTCGCGCTGGCGATTGGCGCGGTGGGCGTGGTGTTCGGCGATATCGGCACCAGCCCGCTCTATGCATTCCGCGAAACCTTCGCCTCGCACCACGGCGCGCCGGGGATCAAGGTCGATCCGGTCCACATCAACGGCGTGCTGAGCCTGGTGTTCTGGTCGATGATGATCGTGGTGACGTTCAAATACGTTCTCACCATCATGAAAGCCGATAACAAGGGCGAAGGCGGCAGCCTGGCGCTGCTGGCGCTGATCAACCGCAAGACCGAAGGGGCCAGCTGGACCGCGCCGTTCGTGTTGCTGGGGGTGTTCGCCACGGCGCTGTTCTATGGCGATTCGATGATCACGCCGGCCATGTCGGTGCTCTCGGCCACCGAAGGCCTGAGCTATATCAGCCCGTCGTTCGAACCTTATATTCTGCCCATAGCGCTGACGATCCTGATCGGATTGTTCGCAATCCAGTCGCGCGGGACAGCCTCGGTTGGCAAACTGTTCGGCCCGATCATGATCGTCTATTTCCTGACGCTCGCCGGGCTGGGGCTGATGCATATCGCCAAGATGCCCAGCGTGGTGCTTGAGATGTTCAACCCGCTCAACGCGTTCAATTTCTTCCTCACCGACGGGTTCCGCGCCTTTGTCGCGATGGGCAGCGTCGTGCTCGCGGTTACCGGGGCCGAGGCGCTCTATGCCGATATGGGCCATTTCGGGCGCAAACCGATCGGGATCAGCTGGCTGTCGTTCGTTCTGCCGTGCCTGCTGCTCAACTACATGGGCCAGGGCGCCATGGTGATGAGCGTGACGCCCGAACAGGCGGTGTGGCTGATCAAGGATCCATTCTTCCTGATGATCCCCGATATGATCCGCGTGCCGGTTGTGATCCTCTCGGTGCTGGCCACCATCATCGCCAGCCAGGCGGTGATTTCGGGCGCGTTCTCGCTTACCCAGATGGCGGTGCAGCTGGGCTTCATCCCGCGGGTCAGCATCAAGCACACCAGCGAGACCGCGGCCGGGCAGATCTATATCCCGGTGGTCAACTGGGCGCTGATGATCGCGGTGATCCTGCTGGTGCTGTTCTTCAAATCATCGAGCAACCTTGCCGCCGCCTATGGCATCGCGGTGACCGGTGCGGTGACGATCGACACCATCCTGCTCACCGTGGTGCTGATCAGCCTGTGGAAATGGCCGATCTGGAAATGGTTGCCGATGATCGCGCTGTTCCTGCTGGTTGACCTGACTTACCTTGGTGCCAACCTGATCAAGGTGCCGCAAGGCGGCTGGGTGCCGCTGGCGATCGCAGCGGCCATTTTCACCATGTTGACCACCTGGTCACGCGGGCGTTCGCTGATGCGCCAGACCATGGCCGAAGGTTCGATCCCGATGGAGGTCTTCGCCAAAAGCGCGCACTCCAGCGCCACCCGCGTGCCGGGCACAGCGATCTTCATGGCCAGCGCCGCATCGGGCGTCCCTTCGGCGCTGCTCCACAACATCAAGCACAACAAGGTGCTGCACGAACGCGTGGTGATCCTGACGGTCGCGATCCAGGACGTGCCCTATGTCAGCGAGGAAAAGCGCTGCTCGGTCAAGGATCTGGGTCAGGGCTTTTTCCGCATCACGCTGCGCTTCGGCTTTCTTGAGGAAACGGATGTTCCCGCCACGCTCAAACGCACCGACATGTGCGGGGGGCCGTTCGAGATGATGAAGACCAGCTTCTTCCTCTCACGCCAGACGCTGATCGCTTCGGCCAAGCCGGGCATGGCGATCTGGCGCGAAAAGCTGTTCGCGTGGATGCTGCGCAATGCCGCCAGCGCGATGGAGTTCTTCCGCCTGCCTACCAACCGCGTGGTCGAACTGGGCAGCCAGGTGGAGATCTGAAGAGTGGACTGGGCGGCGGCGTTAAAGCGGATTATGCTGGTGCGCTATGCTTGACCGGGCTTTCCGAATGCTTGTTGCCGCCGTGCTTGCGCTGTCGCTTGGCGGCATGGCCTGTCCGGCGCTGGCGCAGCAGCAGACTGCGCCTGCGCCTTGCAGCGACGGAGCGGGGATGCACCATGATACATCGCCGCAAAAGCATGCGAATCCGACAGTCTGCGTGTCGGTCTGTCTTGCCGACCTGCCTGAGATGACCGCGCATGCTGGGATTGAGGCTCCGCCAGCGGTGCACTTCAAGTTGCCTAATACTGAGGGTTGCGGTTTTTCTGTTGAGGTTGCCACTCCGCCACCACGATGACGGCGTGTTTATCAATCAATCAATTTTGAAAAGCTAAATTGGAGTTCTAGACATGAAGATCATTCTCATCGCTGCTTTGGCAGCAATCGCTTTGCCGTCCGCAGCTTTTGCCGCCGAACCGGCCGCAGCAATGGAAAAGAAGTGCTGCTGCGAGAAAAAGAAAGACGAAAAGGGCTGCTGTGACGAAAAGAAGGGGGCCGAAGACCATCAGGGTCACGCTCCGGCCAGTCATTAAGTCCTAGGAACGGCCGGGCGGTACGCAGCGTCGTGCCGCCCGGCTTGCCGCTTACGCGCTACGCTGACCCCGATTGCGTTCGGCAAACCAAGGCTTCAGGCGGCGGATCGCTTCCTCGATCAACGGCGTCGATACGGCAAAGCTGAAGCGCATGAAGCGGTGGCCGCGCTCCGGATCGAAATCGATCCCCGGCGCGGTGGCGACGCCGGTATCGATCAGCAATTGCTTGCAGAACGCCATCGAATCGTCGGTGTAGTCGCCAATATCGGCATAGACGTAAAAGGCGCCGTCGGGCGGGGCGATGCGCGCCAGGCCCAGATCGGGGAGCGCGGCCAGCAGCAATTCGCGGTTCTTCGCATAAGTGGCGATATGGCCTTCCAGCGCGTCGGTGCAATCCATCGCCACCAGCCCGGCATGCTGCGACAGGCTTGGGGGCGTGAGGAACAGGTTGCTCATCCGTGCCCGTGCGGCATCCACACCCTCCAGCGGTGAAACCAGCCAGCCGAGCCGCCAGCCGGCCATCGAAAAGTACTTGGAAAACGAATTGACCACCCAGGCCTCAGGCATCACCTCGAGCACCGAGGGCGTGGCCATGCCATAGGAAATGCCGTGGTAGATTTCGTCCGATATCACCACGATCCCGCGTTCCCGGCAGACCGCAGCAATCGCCGCCAGTTCGGTGCGCGGGATGATCGTTCCGGTGGGGTTGGCCGGGCTGGCGATAATCACGCCTTCGGGCGCAGGATCGAGCGCGGCGATCGCTGCAGCGCTGATCTGGTAACGTTGCTCAACCCCGCAATCGATCTCGACCGGCACCATGTGGAGCGCCTTGAGGTTGTTGCGGTAAGCGACATAACCGGGCCGGGCCATCGCCACAAGCGCGCCGGGGGCAAAAGCGCTGCTGAGCGCCAGCACCAGCGCAGGCGAAGCCCCGCAGGTCAGGATGATTTGCGCAGGCGTGATCGCAGTGCCGTATTTTTCGGCATAGTGCGCACAGATCCGGGCCTTGAGCGGCTGGCTTTCCCAATAGCCCATGGCATCGGCATCAAGCACGCGGTGCGCTTCGGCGATGGCGCGGGGCGGCGCGCCAGTGCTGGGCTGGCCGAATTCCATATGGATCACGTCGCGCCCCTCGGCCTCCATCTTATGGGCCAGTTGCGAGACGAACATCGCCTTGAAAGGATCAATCGCTGCGGTCATGACGGCGCGCCTAGCATGGGCAAACAAAAAGCGCGACGCCCCTTGTGGGAGCGCCGCGCCTCTCGGTGATGAAGCGGTTCTATCAGCCCAGGTTGGCGTTGACCATGCAATAAAGCATCGGAATCGAGAGCAACGTGTTGGTGCGGCTGGCATAAAGCGCGCGCGGCGCGGCAGCTGCCTTTTCTTCTGCACTGGCTTCGACCAGCCCGAGGATCTTCTTTTGCGCCGGCCAGATGATGAACCACACGTTGAAGGCCATGATCAGCGCCAGCCACATGCCAAGGCCAATCAGGTTTTCAGAAGCGGTGGCCCCGGCAAAGGTCATCGCGCGGTGGCCATAGCCCTTGATGATCGACAGTGCGAGGCCGGTCAGCACGGTCAGCAGCGCACCATAACGGAAGAAAAATAACACCCTGGGGGCGATGTAGCCGGTTACGCCGGCTTTCAGTTCAGCCGGGATCTTCGGCATGGTCGGCACCTGCACGAAGTTGAGGTAATAGAGCAGTCCGATCCAGACGATGCCGAAGAAGACGTGCAGCCAGCTGAGCACCGTGACCCCGCCAATGGCGATCACCCCGTCAGAGGCACCCTGGAAGTGATAGGCGACTGCCAGCGTCAGCACGAGGCCGGCGAGCAGCACCAGATGGAGATTTCCGAAAAACTTGGCCATTGCTTACCCCTGATTTTGTCAATTCTGAATATGGATCCGTACGCCGAAGAAACGGCGCTCGCGGGCATTATTGCGCGTTAAGGGCCCCTTGTCACGCCCGTAACGCCCGATTTTCATTCGTGCGGCGGGTCCGCGATGACTTCGCCTTCAGCCTCGGCCAGCAGCCCGTGACGCAGCAGCATCGGCAACTGGGTGAAAGTGAACAGGAACGACAGCGGCATGAAAACCCACAGTTTCAATGCGATCCACGTTCCAAAACCGCCGTTCTCGGTATTGTAGAAATGGCGCAGCACCTCGTTCAGCGCCGCCAGGAACAGGAAAAATAGCCCCCAATTGCGCGATAGCTTGAGCCAACCGGGATCGCTGAGCCCCTCAAACGCGGCTTCAAGCAGCATCTTGAGATAGGCTTGCCCGCGCCGCCAGCCGAACAGCAAGACCGCACCGAACATCAGATAGATCGCGGTCGGTTTAAGCTGAATGTAAAACGGATCGCGCAGCAGGATCGTGACGCCGCCGAAGCCGACGATCAACGCGGTCGACAGCCACAGCATCGGCGAGACCTTGCCCAGCCAGAACCGCGAAACGAGGAGCGCGGCCACTGCGGCAACCATGAACGCCGCGGTGCTTTTGATCACCGCCGCAATCTCGGCGATCGCGTCGTTGTGGTCGCTGGGCGAATAATAGCGATAGACCAGGAAGAACACCACCACCGGGCCGTAATCGACCAGGATATTGAGCCAGCCGGCCTTGGGTTTTGCTGCGGGTTTAGCGGTTGTCATCACGCCACCCCCGCAATCACGCGGGCGACCAGATCGGGATCGAATGGGCGCAAGTCATCCAGCTTCTCACCCACGCCAATCGCGTGGATCGGCAGGCCGTATTGCTCGGCTGCGGCGACCAGTACCCCGCCGCGCGCGGTGCCATCAAGCTTGGTCATGACCAGGCCGGTAACCCCGGCGACTTCTTTGAAAATCTCGATCTGTTGCAAGGCGTTCTGTCCATTTGTGGCATCGAGCACCAGCACGACATCGTGCGGCGCTTCGGGGTTGAGGCGGCCGAGCACGCGGCGGATCTTGGCCAGTTCGTCCATCAGCTCGCGCTTGTTCTGCAGCCGCCCGGCGGTATCGACGATCAGCGCGTCGATCCCCTGGTCGGTGGCCGCCTTGACCGCATCGAACACCACGGCAGAGGGATCGCCGCCTTCGGGGCCGCGCACCAGTTCTACCCCGACCCGGTCCGCCCAGACCGCCAGCTGCTCGATCGCGGCGGCGCGGAAGGTATCGCCCGCGGCGAGCATCACCGAATAGTCCAGCTCCTGGAAATAGTGCGCCAGTTTGGCGATGGTGGTGGTCTTGCCCGATCCGTTGACCCCGATCACCAGGATCACCTGCGGACGCGGGAAGGCCACCACATCGATCGGCTTGGCCACCGGGCGCAGGATTGCGGCGAGCTCGCCCGCCACGGCTTCCTTGATCGCCGCTTCGTCAGCCCCGCGCTCAAACCTGGTCCCGGCGAGTTTGTCGCGGATCCGTGCTGCAGCGCGCGGGCCAAGGTCCGAGAGGATCAGCGCATCTTCCAGCGCATCGAGCTGGCCATCATCGAGCCGCGTCTTGCCGACGATCCCCGACAGGTTTTCGCCAAGCCGCTCGGAGGTCTTTTTGAAGCCACCGAGCAGCCGGTCGCTCCAGCTCTCGCTGCTCATGCCAGCAGCCCTTCGGCGATATGGGTGGGGGTGTGGTTCACGATCGTTCCGGCACAGGTTTCGGGCGGCAGCGCCACCCGGGCGAAGTTTGGCGCATGGCCGGTTCCGTCGCGCTCTGCAAGCACCGCGAGCGGGCGGCCAAGCTGCCGGGCCAGCCAGCGCGCGCGACGGGCCGCAACGGCGGCGCGCAGCTCAGCCGCGCGGGCCTTGATCAATGCGGGTGGGTTTTGCGGCATGCGCGTGGCCGGCGTGCCCGGGCGGGCCGAATAGGGGAAGACATGGCCGTGGACCACATCGAGCTCGGCGATGATCGAAAGATTGGCGGCGTGGGCGCCATCGTCCTCGGTCGGAAATCCGGCGATCAGATCGGCGCCGATCGCGATGTCCGGGCGCCGCGCCTTGAGCGCTGCGACCAGCGCCACCGCATCGCCGCGCAAATGACGGCGCTTCATCCGCTTGAGGATCAGATCATCGCCGTGCTGCAAGGACAAGTGCAAGTGCGGCATGACGCGGGCCTCACCCGCGATCAGTTCGAACAGCAGCGGATCGATCTCGATCCCGTCGACCGAGGACAGCCGCAGCCGTTGCAGCGAAGGGCAGGCGGCCAGCACGGCTTCAACCAGCTGGCCAAGCCGCGGTGCGCCAGGCAGGTCCGTCCCCCAGCTGGTCAGATCGACCCCGCTCAGCACCACTTCCTTGGCTCCAGCGGCCAGGTGATGACCGATTTCGCGCACAACTTCGGCCACGCTCAGCGAGCGGCTGGCCCCGCGCCCCTGCGGGATCACGCAAAAGGTGCAGGCATGATCGCAGCCGTTCTGCACGGTCACGAAAGCGCGGGTGTGGGTGGCCGTGCCCGGCGTCCGCAATGCCGGCACATTCCAGGCGCGCGGATCGAGCTTTGCGGTGTTGGCGATCAGCCCATCGACTTCGGGCATCGCCGCCAGCATATCGCGCTCAACCTCGGCCGCGCAACCGGTAACGATCAGGCGCGCAGCGGGCCGGGCTTTGCGCGCGCGGCGGATCGCCTGGCGGGTCTGGCGCACCGCTTCGGCGGTCACGGCGCAGCTGTTGACCACGACCAGATCGGGCTCAGCCGCCAGCAGCGCGCGCAGCCGCTCGCTTTCGGAAAGGTTCATCCGGCAGCCCAGCGATATGACTTCGACCGCCAAGCTCAGGCTCCGAACGCAGCGCTGTCGAAGCTGCCGCGAAAGCTTTCGCTGGCGGGTCCGGTCATGGTGATGCGGCCCGCTGCGGTCCAGGCGATCGCCAGTTCTCCGCCGGGCAGCGCCACAGTCACGTCGCGCTCGGTCAGGCCGCGACGCATCGCGCCAACCGCGGTTGCGCAGGCCCCGGTGCCGCAGGCCAGCGTTTCGCCAACGCCGCGTTCCCACACGCGCAAGCGGATGCGGCTGCGGCTTTTGATCGTGGCGACATTGACGTTGACGCGTTCGGGGAACAGCGGGTCGTGCTCGATCACAGGCCCAAGTCGATCGAGTTCGATAGCGTCGCAATCGGGCACGAAGAAGATCACGTGCGGATTGCCGACATTCACTGCGGTGGGGTTTTCCAGCGTTTCGAACGCCACCGGCATGTGGTGCGTATCGACCGGGTAAGCGAGCGGGATCTGGTCCCATTCGAAGCGCGGCTCGCCCATATCAACCGCCACGCCATCAGCGCCGGGATCGACCGACAGCAGTCCGCCCAGCGTGTCGATCGTGGCCGGCACGCCCAGCAGTAGTCCAACCGCGCGGGTGGCATTGCCGCAGGCTTCGACTTCGCCGCCATCGTGGTTGAAAATGCGCATCTGGACATCGGCCAGGTCCGAAGGGCCAAGCACGATCAGCTGGTCACAGCCGATCCCGGTGTGGCGATCGGCCAGCGCCGCAGCCAGCCGCGCGGTCATCACCGGAACCGCAGCCGCGCGCCCGTCGATCACGATGAAATCGTTGCCGAGGCCGTGCATCTTGATGAAGGGTAAGCGCATCGCATGCGCTCTATTGCCTGGCGCGCGCGGCGTCCAGTGTCAGGCGCGGCGGCGGGTTGATGCCTGCGCGGGTGCCAGCGCGGGTGCAGGTTCGAGCAAAAGATTGAGCTGGGCCAGTTCGGCCGCGGTTTTCTCGGCGTTTTCGGGGAAGCCATAGAGATAGCCCTGGCCGCTGAATTTGCCAAAGGTGCGCAGTTCGGCCAGCACAGCCTCGCTCTCGATCCCTTCGGCGGTGATCGGCAGGCCCAGCCCTTCGCCCAGTGCGATGATCGAGCGGACAATGGTGGCGTTGTCCTTGTCGCCCACCAGGTTCATCACGAAGCTGCGGTCGATCTTGATCCGGTCGAACGGCAGGCTGCGCAACTGCGAGAGCGACGAGTAACCGGTACCGAAATCGTCGAGGCTGACCTTTACCCCTTGATTCTTGAGGCTGGTGATCAGCGAGCGGACCAGTGCGACATTTTCGTGCAGGCAGCTCTCGGTCACTTCGATTTCCAGCCGCGCGGGCGGGAAATTGGCTTCGACCAGCAGCTTGAGCAAGCGCTGGGCAAACCACGGATCGCGCAATTGGACCGGCGAGATGTTGACCGACAAGGTCAACTTCGGATCCCATTTCTGTGCATCGCGCAGCGCCTGGCGGATCAGGCTTTCCGAAAGCTCGGTGATCTGGCCCAATTCTTCGGCAATCGGGATGAAGACATCGGGAGTGATCCGACCCAGGGTGGGCGAATTCCACCGCGCGAGCATTTCGAAGCCCTTGATTTCGCCGGTTTCGAGATCAATCTGCTTTTCATAATGCGGCACAAATTCGCCTGCGGGAATGCCGCGGCGGATGCCGGTTTCGATTGCAGAGCGCAGCTTGAGATCGCTTTCCATGCTTGGTTCGAACCAGGCCAGCGCGTTGCGCCCGGTGCGCTTGGCATGGTACATTGCCATGTCGGCGCGGTGCAGCAGCACTTGCGGGTCTTCCGCGCAATCGGGCTCGGCCAGCACGATCCCGGCCGACATCGAGGTTTCAAGATCGGTATCCTCGAACGCGACCGGTTCGGCGATGGCAGCGATTATGCTCTCGGTCAGCCGTTCGATCACGGTGCGCTGGTTGGGAGCACAAGGAACGACCACGGCAAATTCATCACCGCCGAGCCGCGCAAGCAGAGCCTCGGCGGGCAACAGCACGCGAATCCGCGCGGCGGCGGCGCATAGCAAGGCATCGCTAGCGGCATGGCCGTTGGTATCGTTGACCTGCTTGAACCGGTCGAGATCGAGCATCACGAAAGCCAGCGTCTCGCGCCGTTCGCGCGCGGTGGCCGCCAGGCTGGCGCAGTGCGCCGCGATGCTGCGGCGGTTGAGGCACTGGGTCAGCGGGTCGCGATCGGCCAGGCCAAGCGCTGCGGTTTCGGCCGTGCGCCGCGCCGCCAGTTCGCCGGTCAAGTCGCGGTAACGGCGCCAACCGAAGATGATCAGCGCCACGTTGAGTACCAGGGCATTGGCCAGCGCAAGGTCAGGCCCTTGGGCAGATCCGGCTGCCGCGCCGATCGCGGTGGGAATAACCGCGGTGGCAAGGTGGACGAACAGGGCAATGGCGGCGAAGGTAATCGTCAGCACCAAAGCATCGCGCCCGGGATTACCGAGCCGTGCGCGCACAGCGCCAACAACATTCCAGCCATCCCGCATCGTGCGAGCCCCCTGACGATTGCAGCACGGGGATCGCACGAAGGGCTGAAAATTGGGTTAAGCGCCCTTTTTCTTTAGCCCGATGTCCACCAGGCGCTGCTGCAGGAAGTGATCCGCCAGGATCGCATCGGGATAGCGATCAGGATTTTCAGGTGTGACGCATTGCGGCAGGGTGGTTATCGGAAAATCGCTGCGCAGGTGCAGGAAATAGGGCATCGAATAGCGGCTGAACCGGGCCCGCGCCGCATCAGGATTGCGCACCCGGTGGATGGTGGAGGGCAGCATATGGTTGGTCAGCCGTTCCAGCATATCGCCGACATTGATCACCAGCGCGCCTTCGGGCGGCGAGGCATCGAGCCAGGTACCCTGCGTGGTCAGCAGTTCAAGCCCCGCTTCCTCGGCGCCCAGCAGCAGCGTGATCAGGTTGATATCGCCGTGCGCCCCGGCGCGGATTGCCTCGCCCTCGATCCCTTCAAGCGGCGGATAGTGCAGCAGCCGCATCACCGAATTGCCATCCTCGATGGCCGGATCGAACCAGTGTTCATCAAGGCCCAGGTAGAGCGCGATGCGCGACAGGATCGTTGCGCCGGTGGCATCAAACTGGCGGTAGAGCTCGCTGAATACCTCGCGGAAATCGTCCGGCCGGGCTGGCCAGACGTTGGGCGGCATCGAGGCATCGGCCAAGGGGCTGCCTGCGGGCAGATCGCGCCCGACGTGCCAGAATTCCTTCAGATCGTGCGCCTTGGCATCCTTGGCGATCTCGACCCCGAACGGGGTATAGCCGCGCGCCCCGGCGATGGCGGGATTGTGAAGCGCACGCTTTTCCGCCTCGGGTAACGCGAAGAACTGTTCGGAAAGCTTCCAGGCGCGCGCGATCAGCCCGCGGTCAATATCAAAGTCTTTGACAAGAGCAAAGCCGAACATCTTGAAACTGTTGCCGATTTCCTGCGCAAAATGGGCCTTGTCGTCAGCCAGTGAAAGGACGGGGAGTTTATCGAGTACCATTGTGGACGGGTCCGTGATTGGGTTGCTATGGGGCTTGCATAGACGGTTTCAAAGGCGCTGGCATGACCAAAATCAACAACTACTGGCTGCTCAAGAGCGAACCCGATGTCTACGGCTGGGACGATCTGGTGACCGAGGGCGAGGGGACCTGGGACGGTGTCCGCAATTACACCGCGCGGCTGCACTTGCGCGCCATGCAGGTGGGCGACGAAGCGTTCTTCTACCATTCGAACATCGGGGTGGAGATCGTCGGCGTAATCAAGATCACCAAGGCGTGCTTCCAGGACCCGACCGACGAGACCGGGCGCTGGACTTCGGTGAAGGTCAAGCCGGTCAGGAAGCTGAAGCGTGCGGTAACCCTGAAGGAGATAAAGGCCGATCCGGCGCTGGCGGACATGGACCTGCTGACCAAGTTCCGGCTGTCGATCTCGCCGGTCAAACCGGACGAGTGGGCGCATATTGTGGAGCTGTCTGAACGATAAGGTCTCTCCATTTTGCGAAGCCAAATGGGGAGGTGGCGCCGCGAAGCGGTGACGGAGGGGTATCGACCCTCGCGCAATTACCCCTCCGTCAGCGGCTGAACGCCGCTGCCACCTCTCCATTTGTGGCATTCGCCAAAAATGGGGAGGATCTGACGGCCTAACCCTTCGCCTTCGCCCGCAGCCCTGAAATCGTCGCGCCGCCTGCGCTTAGCTGCTCCGGATCGATCAGTGCGTGGATCAGGCGCAGGCCGGTGCGGTCCTTGGCCTCGGCCAATGCCGCGATGAATTGTTCGGTGGTTTCCACCCGTGTGGCCCAGCCGCCATAGGCCACCGCCAGCGCGGCGAAATCGGGATTGTGCAACGATGTGCCGACAACCCGGCCGGGAAATTCGCGTTCCTGGTGCATCCGGATCGTGCCGTATGTGCCGTTGTCGATCAGCACCACGGTCAGATCGCAGCCGTATTGCACCGCAGTCGCCAGTTCCTGTCCGTTCATCAGGAAATCGCCGTCCCCGGCCAGCGCCACGACCTGGCGTTCGGGATGGCGCAGCGCAGCAGCGACTGCGGCAGGGACGCCATAGCCCATCGCCCCGGCGGTGGGGGCAAGCTGGGTGGGGAAGCCGTTGTAGCGCCAGTAACGGTGCCACCAGCCCGAGAAATTGCCCGCGCCGTTACAGATGATCGCATCATCGGGCCAGGTCTCGCGCATTGCGGTGACGCAGGCGGCCATATCGAGCGCGTAGGGGGCGGGGGCGGCGGTGGTCCAGTCGAGCCATTCGTTGTGCGCCTCTTCACCGGCGTCGAAGGGCACCACGTCGTCGTCCCAATAATCGGCCGCCTCGGCAAATTCGGCCATGTCGGCGCAGATCGCCAGGTCCGGGCGATAGACCCGGCCAAGCTCGTTGGGATCGGGATGAATGTGGACCAGAATCTGGCCCGGATGCTCGGGCGTGATCAGGGTGTAGCCGTCGGTGGTCGCTTCGCCCAGCCGTGCGCCGACCGCGATGACCAGATCGGCGTCTTTGATCCGCTGGACCAGTTTGGGGCCGGGGCCATAGCCAAGGTTGCCTGCCCACACCGGGCTGGCGTTGGAGATTGCGTCCTGACGGCGGAATGCGCCGGCCACGGGAAGCCCGATCCGTTCGGCGAAACTGGTGAAATGGGTCCGCGCCTTGGCGTGCCAGCCGGCCCCGCCGACGATCGCCACCGGGCTGGCGGCATCCGCGATCATCCGCATCAGCACGCCCAGCGCATCGGGGCAGACCGGCTGGGCCGGGCGATGCACCGCCGGACGCGGAGCGGCCGCGCTGACCGCCTCCAGCAGCATATCTTCGGGCAGCGCGATCACCACCGGGCCGGGGCGGCCGGCCTGCGCCACGTTCCAAGCCCGGGCGACATATTCGGGGATCCGTTTGGGATCGTCGATCCGCAGCACCAGCTTTGCCAGCGGCGCGAACATCTGCCCGAAATCGACTTCCTGGAAACCTTCGCGGTCTTTCATGCCGCGATCGACATCACCGATGAACAGCAGCATCGCTTGCGAATCCTGCATCGCCACGTGGACCCCGATGCTGGCGTTGGTCGCACCGGGGCCGCGGGTGACGAAGCACACGCCCGGCCGCCCGGTCATCGCCCCATCGGCGCAGGCCATAAACGCGGCGCCGCCTTCCTGACGGCAGATCACGGTCTGCACTTCGGGGCTGTCATGCAGCGCATCAAGCACGGCTAAAAAGCTTTCGCCGGGGACGGTGAAAATGCGGTCTGCACCCTGGGCGATCAGGCAATCGACCAGCAGCCGGCCACCGTTAACTGTCGAAGTATCGGTCATTGCGGGGCTTTAGCGCCGTGGCCCGCGCGGGGCAACGCCGCAGCGGTGATTCATTGCTGCGCTGCAACCTGTACCAATGCGGGAACAGGGCCGTTAACCGCGATATTCGGGCTGGTGCGATGGTTTCCGAAACCTTAACCCCGCCGCATGAGAAGGTCACTTGTACTCACCGACGAAACGGCCCGCCACCCATTCCTGGCCAGCCTTCCCCCGCATGTTCGCCACGGCGACGCCCCGGTGGCGATCGCGCGCAGCAAGCCCGGCTGGCTGCGTGATCTGCGCGATGCTCTGGCGGTTTACAGCGCCAGCTTCATCGCAGTCAGCCTTTATATCGCTTAATCGAGCAGCACCGTGCTCGGCGCGCCGGAGCGTTCGGCCTTGACCAGCGCGCGGGCGAGATAGGCGGAATAGAGGCACATCACCGCGCTCAGCAGCAATTGGTGGACGATCGGCACCCCGGCAATCGACAGCCCTGTGGCGATCAGCGACCCGATCACCATCGCGAACGAATTGACGATATTGTTCGCCGCGATCGTGCGCGAGGTCTGCGACTTGTCGACGAAGGTGGTGAGGAACGCATAGAGCGGGACCACGAACATGCCGCCGGCCACGGCAATCCCCAGCAGGCACGCCAGCAGCGGGATCGCCAGCGGCTGGGCCAGGAAGTGCGAAACATCGTGGAGCCCGTCGGGATGCGGCACCCAGGCCCGGCAGACCAGGAAGAAGGCGACCACGAAGAGCCCCATCGCCAGCACCGATCCGGGTGAATAGCGCGCCGATACGGTGCCCTTGAGCAGCGCATTGACCGAAATCGAGCCGAGCGCCACGCCGATCGAGAAAATCACCAGAAACAGGCTGGCCACTTCCTTGCTGGCGGTCAGCACGTTTTTGGCAAGCGGCGGAAACTGCACGAACAGTACGGTACCGATGGTCCAGAAAAAGCTGATCGCCATGATGGCCAGGAACACCCGGCGATCGTGGCTGGTGTTGCGCACCAGCGCGATCGAAGCGCGGATCAGGTGAAAATCAAGCGGTTCAGGCTCATGATGCGGCGGCGCATCGGGCACCTGGCAGCTGGTGAAATAGCCGATCACCGCCGTGATCACCACGCCCGCCGCAGCCCATTGTACCGGGATCCAGCCGGCCAGGATCGTGCCGGCCAGGATCGCGATATAGGTGCCGGCTTCGACCAGGCCGGTGCCCGCCAGCACTTCGTCCGGGTGGAGGTGCTGGGGCAGGATCGCGTATTTTATCGGACCAAAGAAGGTGGAGTGAACCCCCATGCCCAGCAGCGCCAGCAGCATAAGCGGGATGGCTACCGATGCGACCATGGCGCCTTGCCAGGCCAGCAGCAAGCCCGCCGCACCAATGGTCATGATCCCGATTTCGGCAGCTTTGACGATCCGGATTATCCGCGCCTTGTCGCGCATGTCGGCCAATTGCCCGGCCACCGCTGACAGTACGAAAAACGGCAGGATGAACACCGCGGATGCAACTGCGCTGAACTGGCCTTCGGCCTGTTCCGATTTGTAGACCTCATAGACAACGAACAGCACCATGGCGTTCTTGAACAGGTTGTCGTTGAAAGCGTTGAGCAGCTGGGTAACGAACATTGGCAGAAAGCGCCGACTGTGGATCAGGTGAGTCTGGGTGGTCATGAACTGGCTTTGCGTGTCCCCGTATTGCGCCGGACCCTAGCGGCAACCCCCGTGTGAACAAGCCTTAACTGCACTCTTTTGCATTGCCGCACACCCGGCTATGCACTGGCTGGCAATGATGACCGTTCCCAACCTCCTCACCCTGTCGCGGATCGTTGCCCTGCCGCTGCTGGCGTTCCTGCTGTGGTGGCCCGATTGGGCGTTCGGCTATCTGCTGGCCTTTGCGCTCTATTGCCTGATGGGGATCACCGATTATTTCGACGGCTACATTGCCCGTTCAAGCGGCGCGGTGAGCCGGCTGGGCCAGTTCCTCGATCCGATTGCCGACAAGATCATGATCGCCACGGTGATCCTGGTGCTGGCCGCGCAGGGCGTGCTGCGCGGGCCTTACGTGGGCGATATGCATGTGATTGCGGGGCTGATCATTCTCGCGCGCGAAATTGCGGTTTCGGGTCTGCGCGAATTCCTTGGCGGGCTGCAGGTTTCGGTCCCGGTCAGCCGGCTGGCCAAATGGAAGACCACGTTTCAGATGGTCTGTCTGGGCGCGCTGATCCTGGGCAAGGCGCTGCCCGGCTGGACGATGCTGCTGGGCGCGCAGTCGGTCAATGTGCCGCACACCGTGGGCCTGATCACGCTGTGGGCCGCAGCCGCGCTGACTGTGGTGACGGGATGGGATTACCTGCGGGTCGGCCTCAAACACATGGATTGAGACTTGGCGCTATTGCGCTGCGCGGTGTGTCACGGTCACCAGAGTTCCGGGATGCAGCTCCGAGACGACGACATTAGCTTCAAGCTGCCCGGCGAGCGCCTTGACAATGCCTGTTCCCAAACCTGGCTTGGCGCTTTCGTGGTTGCCGTGCATGCCAATTCCATTGTCGCTGACGGACAGTGTCCAGCCGTGCGCCACGGTGTGAAATTCCACCGCTATCGCGCCGGTCGAATCGAGCGCGGGAAACGCGTGCTTGAGCGCGTTGATGACCAGTTCGGTGACGATCAGGCCAAGACTGACCGACTGGTCGGCACCGGTAGCAGTGTCGTCGGCAGTCACACGCAGCGCCACCAGATCCGGATCGGCGATCATCGAAGCACCGATACTGGCACACAGCTCGGTCAGATAGGGGCCCAGCCTGACCTCGTCCGATGCGGTTGCGGCAAGCTGGCGTTGCAGGGTCGCGATCGACATCACCCGGTGATGGGCATCGCGCAGATGGCCGCGGGTTTCTTCTGATTGCGCGCCGCGCACCCGCTGCATCAGCACGCTGGAGATGATCTGCAGACTGTTGGCGACCCGGTGGTGAAGTTCCTGCAACAGCAAGGTATTGCTGCGGGCAAGGTCGTCCTTGTCACGCTCATCCTGCCGATCTTTGGTGACATCGATCACCGAGAGCACCAGCCGCATCGCTTCTTCTGTCGGATGATCGAGCACATGCGCATTGAGGACCAGCCGCCGGGGCGATCCACCGGCGCGCGCAAGGTCCATCTCGTAAGTATCGATCGCCGCGAGGCCCGAGGCGGTCGCGCGCAGCAGCACGCGCAGCTGCGGGATGTTCCATTCGCCGTCTCCCAGCGCGAACAATTCTGTTCCCACAACCGTATCGGGATCAAGCGAAAAGGCGCTGCAAAACGATCCGCTCGCCGCCATGACGATCAGTTGCTCGTTGAGCAGGAGGAGCGGGGTACTGGATGAAACGACCAGAGCCAGACCGAGGCTGCTCGCGCGTTCAGGTTTCAGGGGCGTAAGCATTTCCATGGCCGAAGCCTTCGGGGACCGGAGACTCGCGGTAAGAAAGCCATGCCCGGCGCAATGTGATACCAGAGCGTCTGGTCCCATTGCAACGAAAGCCCTAACACACCAGCAGCGGATCACCTAATCTCTTGGCCATCGGTCAACCAGCCCTGAGTTCTTCTGCCAGCAGCCGGAATTCTTCCGATCGCGGTGAATTCTTGCGCCAGACCAGCGCGATTTCGCGATTGGCATTTTCGCTCTTCAAAGGCCGCGCGACCACGTTGGTGCCGTTCAGGATCCCGGCGTCGAGCGCCATTTCGGGCAGCATCGTCAGCCCCAGGCCGTTATCGACCATCTGCACCAGCGTGTGCAGCGATGTGCCGATCATCGTCGCCGAAGCGCGCAGTTCGGGCCGGTTGCAGGCCGCCAGCGCGTGCTCTTTCAGGCAGTGACCGTCTTCCAGCAGCAGCAGCCGGTTCTGATCGATCAGTTCGGGCGCGATTTCGGCCGGCGGATCGCGCGGATCGTCCTTGGGGAAGGCAACCCATAGCGCGTCGAGCTCGATCACCTCTACCTCAACCTCGCCGGTGGCGAACGGCAGGGCCAGCAGCACGCAATCCGAGCGCCCATGGTGCAGGCTTTCGATTGCGGTCTGGCTGGTCTCCTCGCGCAGGAACAGCTTCAGTTGCGGGCGCTCGCGGCGCAGGCGCGGCAGCATCCGGGGGAGCAGGAACGGGGCGATGGTGGGGATCACGCTCATCCGCACTTCGCCCGACAATGGCTGCCCGGCGCTTTGCACCATGTCGCTGAGTTCTTCGGCCTCGCGCAGCAGCCGGTGCGCCTTGGCCACCACTGCGTTGCCCAGTGGGGTAAAGCGCACCGCGCGCTTGGTCCGCTCAACCAGCACCACGCCGAGCAGCGTCTCGAGATCGCGCAGGCCAGCAGAAAGCGTCGATTGCGAAACAAAAGAGGCCTCGGCCGCGCGGCCGAAGTGCCCATGCTCGTGCAGCGCAACGAGGTATTGCAGCTGCTTGAGGGTGGGGAGGTAGTTGCTCACTCCGCCGCCGCTTCATCCTCGGCCACATCATCGACGTGGGTCATCTTGAGTTTGCCGTTCACCACCGCGAAGGCCATCTTGCCCTCGACCAGATCGAGCGCATCTTTGCCGAATACGTCGAAGCGCCAGCCTTGCAGCATCGACAGTTCGCGGACCCCCGCAGCGAGCAGTTCCAGATCCTCGCTGCGCGCCAGCAACCGCGAGGCCACATCGATTTCGCGGCTGCGGATCTTGAGCAGCAGCTTGAGCAGATCGGCGACCAGTGCGCCTTCTTTGCCCAGCGGCGCGCCGCGCGGGGTGCGGGCGGGAAGTTCATCGTCCGGGAGCGGCTTGGCATTGTCGAGCGCGGCTATCATCCGGCGGCCGATCTCGTTGTCTTTCCACGCCGCCGACAGCCCGCGCACCTTGGCCAGATCAGCCTGGGTCTTGGGCGGGTGGCTGGCGATATCGGCGACGGTTTCATCGCGTGCGATCCGCCCGCGCGGGATGTTCTTGTCCTGCGCTTCCAGCTCGCGCCAGTGCGCCAAGGCTTTCAGTCGGCCCAGCATGGCGGGATTGCGGCCCGCCGCCTTGATCCGGTGCCACGAAAGATCGGGATCGTTCCTGTAACCGGCCGGATCGGCGAGCTTTTCCATCTCGATATTGAGCCACACCCCGCGCCCGGTCGTGATCAGGCGCTGCAAAAGCTTGGGGAAGATCTTGGCCAGGTGCGTCACGTCGCCGATTGCATATTCGATCTGGCGTTCGGTCAGCGGCCGCCGCGACCAATCGGTAAAGCGGGCACCCTTGTCGATCTGCAGGCCGAGCCACGATTCGACCAGGTTCGAATAGCCGATCTGTTCGCTCTGGCTGACCGCCATCATCGCGATCTGGGTGTCAAAGATCGGATGCGGGGTCTTGCCGGTGATGTTGTAGATGATTTCCACATCCTGCCCGCCAGCGTGGAAGATCTTGAGCACGTCCTCGTTATCGACCAGCAGGTTCATCAGCGGGGTCATGTCGAGGCCCTTGGCCAGCGGATCGATCGCAGCGGCTTCCTCGCTGTCGGCGATCTGGATCAGGCACAGTTCGGGCCAATAGGTGTTTTCGCGCATGAATTCGGTGTCAACGCACACGAAATCCGCCTTGGAGAGGCGTTCGCACAGGTCCGCAAGTGCTTCGGACGTCGTAATCAAAGGATGTATCTTCATCGTTCTTTTCTGTAGGTGACCCCGGCAGGGGTCTCGGCTTGACAAAAGCGCGGGATTCGCCTGTTAGCCCGCGCTTTGGCCCCTGCCTTAATCCGGGCCGCTTGGAAAGAGTTTCGATGCATATTTATCGTTCGCACACCTGCGGCGCGCTTGGCGCCAGCGATACCGGCCAGACCGTCCGCCTGTCGGGCTGGGTCCACCGCAAGCGCGATCATGGCGGGGTGCTGTTCGTCGATCTGCGCGATCACTATGGCCTGACGCAAATCGTGGCCGATGTGGATAGCCCGGCGCTGGCGGTGCTTGAAGCGCTCCGGCTTGAATCGGTGGTGACGATCGATGGCGCGGTGAAAGCCCGCGCTGCGGGAACCGTGAACCCGAACCTGCCGACCGGCGAAATCGAAGTCTACGCCCGCAGTGCCACCGTGCTGAGCCGCGCCGAGGAACTGCCGCTGCCGGTGGCGGGCGAGCAGGAATATCCCGAGGACGTGCGGCTGAAGTACCGTTTCCTCGATCTGCGCCGCGCAACGCTGCACGCCAACATCATGACCCGCACCGCGATGATCCGCGAAACCCGCCGGGCGATGGAGGATATCGGCTTTACCGAGTTTTCGACCCCGATCCTGACCGCGAGCAGCCCCGAAGGCGCGCGCGATTTCCTGGTCCCCAGCCGGATCCACAACGGCAAGTTCTTCGCGCTGCCGCAGGCCCCGCAGCAGTACAAGCAGCTGCTGATGGTGGCGGGCTTTGATCGCTATTTCCAGATCGCGCCGTGCTTTCGCGATGAAGATCCGCGCGCTGACCGGTTGCCGGGCGAATTCTACCAGCTCGATCTGGAAATGAGCTTCGTCACCCAGGAAGAAGTCTGGGATACGATGGAGCCGGTGATGGCCGGGATCTTCGAAAAGTTTGCGAACGGCAAGTCGGTGACCCCGGCTGGCCAGTTTCCACGCATCCCCTATGCTCAGGCGATGCTCGATTACGGCAGCGACAAGCCGGACTTGCGCAACCCGCTGCTGATCCGCGACGTGACCGAGGAATTTCGGGTTTCGGGCTTCGGCCTGTTTGAAAAGATCGTCGCCGATGGCGGGGTGGTCCGCTTGATCCCGGCCCCGAACACTGCAGAAAAGAGCCGCAAGTTCTTCGACGAGATGAACGAATGGGCCCGCAGCGAAGGCCACGCCGGGCTTGGCTATGCCACCCGCAAGGGCGGGGAATTCGGCGGGCCAATCGCCAAGAACCACGGGCCGGACAAGATGGCCGCTGTTTGGGATGCGCTGGGGCTTGGCCCCGATGACGGCGCGTTCTTCGCCGCAGGCAAGGCTGAACAGGCCGCCAAGCTGGCCGGTGCGGCCCGGACCCGCGCCGGTGAGCAGCTTGGGCTGATCGATACCGAAGCCTTCAAGTTCTGCTGGATCATCGATTTCCCGTTTTACGAATGGGATGAAGAAAACAAGAAGATCGATTTCGCGCACAACCCGTTCTCGATGCCGCAAGGCGGGCTGGAAGCTTTGGAGTCGCAGGATCCGCTGACCATCAAGGCCTATCAATACGACATGGTCTGCAACGGCTATGAACTGGCTTCGGGCTCGATCCGTAACCAGCACCCCGATCTGATGGTCAAGGCGTTCGAACTGACCGGCCTCACCCGGGCCGATGTCGAGGAGCGCTTTGGCGGCATGTACCGCGCCTTCCAGTATGGCGCGCCGCCGCACGGCGGGATGGCGGCCGGGGTCGACCGGATGGTGATGCTGATCTGCGGGGTGCAGAACCTGCGCGAGATTACCCTGTTCCCGATGAACCAGCGCGCCGAAGACCTGTTGATGGGCGCACCCAGCCCGGCCGAACCGCGCCAGCTGCGCGAACTGGCGCTGCGCGTGGTCGAACCGCCCAAGGCCTGAGCCGCGCGCTCAGGCCCCGGCGGGGCGGATCAGCACTGATCGGCGACTTTGCGCGAGGTGATCTGCATGCGCGAGGTGCCGAACGCACCGGGACCGTCGGAAGTGACATCGACCGCCCACTGGACGCTGTCGGCGGTGCGCGCACCGCTGGATGCAAAGCGGATGTGGCCGCCATCATCGCGGCGGCAATCCAGCACCAGGTCGAGCGACCCCTTGCCGCCCGATTGGGTGGTGCATTCGGTGTTGTCGATCACCATCAGGAACACGTCGCGCAGTTCGGCGAACATCGGGTTGAGTCCGCCCGGCTTGAAGCAATCGGTGGAGGGTTTGGGCGGCTGAGCCTCGCCTTCCTCGGTGGTTTGCATGGTGCCTTCCCATTTGCCGGGGCTGAAGCTTTCACCCATCGTTTCGGCCCAGGTGTTGACGTCGCGTTTGGCGGTGTCCTTGGCGGTGATCTGCGCGTTGAGCGCGGCGGGGCTGGAAATCAGCGCGGCGGCAATGGCAATAGCGCAGACAGTATCGCGGAGGCTCATCGAAGTTTTCCTTTCGTACCGCGGCCAAATCCGGTTGGGCCACATACATATCAGCTTGTTAACAAGTGGCTAGCGCTTTGCCGGGGCGGGCTTTTGGCGGCGTGACAGGCCCCGCGCATTGTGCGAACCTCACGCGGTGGAGGGTCCGATCATGTTTAACTGGTCTGGCAAGGCATTGGGACTGGTTCTTGTGGCCGGCATCCTGATCGGCGCGGCGGCCGACCGGGCAATCTCGCGGCGCGATGTTCAGGCCATGTCGGCAGGAGCGAAGAACAAGCAATATCGAGGCGACCTGCTTTCGATCCTGCGACCCAGCACGTCGCTATACACATCGCAACGGCGGAACCTTGAAGGGGATGCCTGGGTTCATACCAGAGCTTCGGCGACGCAGTACCAGTCTCTGTGCCAGCGCGACACGGTGCTGCTGTACTACGCGCCGATCGAAAAGGGCGGGCGTGCCGAGGATAGGCGATCACTGCCTTACAAGCTTGAATCAACCCGCAGCTATCGGTTTGTTTCGCCGCCCAAGCCCGAATACGCCGCGGCGACTGGCGAAGACGGATATGAACGGTCACCGTTTGCGCCCGAATGCCGCGCGGCCGATAAATTCCCCGAAAACGATGAATGGTACGGCTGGTTTGAAGCCCCATCGGAGGAATTGGCCATGGACGGCGGCTTCGCCATGCTGGCAATTCAGGAATGGGCGAAGCAGCCTGCCAACCAGTTCAGCGATTGCATCACGGATGGCGATCCGGCCCGGTGCAAAACGCTGGTCGAATCGGCCCTCGATATGAACATGATTGGCAGCGTGGCAGCGTGTTCGCCGGACAAGCCGGGCACCATTTGCCTGCAACTCGGAAAATATATCAATCTGTTCACCATCCGTGCCCGGCAGACCGGCAAACCAATGACGGCGGATGACATCATCTCGGTCGATTATGAAAGCGTGATCGTCGTAACCTGATGGCGCTTGATCGATCAGGAATCGGTGCACCCCCTTGCCAGCCGCCGCGCCGTTCTCTAGGGGCAAAAGCGAGCAATTTAATCTGCCGTTCACGAAGGGATATACCATGAGCGACACCAGCGACCGGGTTAAGAAAATCGTTGTCGAACACCTCGGCGTCGAGGCTGACAAGGTTACCGAAGATGCCAGCTTCATCGACGATCTGGGCGCCGATTCGCTCGATATTGTTGAGCTGGTCATGGCGTTCGAAGAAGAATTCGGCGTCGAAATCCCCGACGATGCTGCCGAAAAGATCAGCACCGTTTCGGACGCGATCAAGTACATCGACGAACACAAGGGCTGATCGCCTTTGGCCAAAGGACCCGCGCGGATCACCCCGGCATCGCCCGATGCGGTTTGACCTGCTGCATGGTCTTTGACAGGCTCAGTCCATAACGGGCTGGGCCTGTCGTGTTTTCAAGTTCTGGAGAATTGCACATGCGCCGTGTTGTCGTCACCGGTCTTGGCCTTGTCACCCCGCTGGGCGGTGATGTCGAGACGACCTGGGCCAACCTGATCGCCGGCAAAAGCGGTGCCGGGCCGATCACCCGCTTCGATACCGAAGGGCACAAGTGTACCATCGCTTGCGAAGTGAAGGGGCCGGAGCACGAATACGGCTTCGATCCGGGCAAGCGGGTCGATCACAAGGTCCAGCGCCAGGTCGATCCGTTCATCATCTATGGCATCGATGCCGCCGGACAGGCGCTCGAAGATGCCGGTCTGGTCGATATGGACGAGGCGCTGAAGCTGCGCACCGGTTGCTCGATCGGTTCGGGCATCGGCGGGCTGCCGGGGATCGAGGCCGAATCAATCGTGCTGTATGAAAAGGGCCCGAGCCGGGTTTCGCCGCACTTCGTCCATGGCCGCCTGATCAACCTGATCTCGGGTCAGGTCTCGATCAAATACGGGCTGATGGGCCCCAACCACGCGGTCGTCACGGCCTGCTCCACCGGCGCGCACTCGATCGGCGATGCCGCGCGGATGATCAAGGACGACGATGCCGATGTGATGCTGGCGGGCGGCGCTGAAGGCACCGTCAACCCGCTGGGTGTGGCCGGCTTTGCCCAGGCCCGCGCGCTCAACTGCAGCTACAACGACCGGCCGACCCAGGCCAGCCGCCCCTATGACAAGGGCCGCGACGGCTTTGTGATGGGCGAAGGCGCAGGCGTGGTGGTGCTTGAGGAATACGAGCATGCCAAGGCCCGCGGCGCAAAGATCTATGCCGAAGTGGTCGGCTATGGCTTGTCGGGCGATGCCTATCACGTCACCGCGCCGCACCCCGAGGGCAAGGGCGCCGAACTTTCGATGCGAATGGCGATGCGCAAGGCCGGGATGGCGCCGGGCGATATCGACTACGTCAACGCCCACGGCACTTCGACCATGGCCGACACGATCGAACTGGCTGCGGTAAAGCGCGTGCTCGGCAATGATCTGACCGGCGCCTCGATGAGCAGCACCAAAAGCGCGATCGGCCACTTGCTGGGCGGCGCGGGGGCGGTGGAAACGATCTTCTGCATCCTGGCGATCCGCGATCAGATCGTGCCGCCCACGCTCAACCTCGATAACCCCGATGAAGGCACCGAAGGCGTCGATCTGGTGCCGCACGTTGCCAAGAAGCGCCACGTGCGCGCCGCACTCAACAATTCGTTCGGCTTTGGCGGCACCAACGCCAGCGTGATCGTGAAAGCTCTGGAAGACTGATGCTGGGTTCACGCCGGGGCTGTATGCCGCTGATTGCAGCGGCTCTGGCGGTGTTGCTGGGTCTGGGCTGGCTGGGTGGCGGGTATGTCTGGGCCGGGCCGCTGGCCAAAGAAGGCGCGTTCATCGTGCCCGATGGTGCCAGCCTTTCGGCGGTTGCGGCAAAGCTGGAAAAGGAAGGCGCGATATCGTCGGCCGGGGCGTTCAAGCTGCGGGCGCGGATCTTCGGCCTCGGCAAGACGATCAAGGCGGGCGAATTCAAGCTGCCGGCCCATGCCTCGATGCGGCGGATCCTTTCGGTCATCGCATCAGATGATATCCTGCGCCGGTTCGTGACCGTGCCTGAAGGCCTGCCGTCGGTCATGATCTATGAAAAACTGATGACGAACAAGGATCTTACGGGCACAATCGAAGTCCCGGCCGAAGGTTCGATCTTGCCCGATACCTACGAGATTTCGAAGGGCGAAAGCCGCCAGGCGGTCTTGCTGCGGATGCAGGCACCGATGCAGCGCACGCTCGCCGAGCTGTGGGAAAAGCGCGACGGCAAATGCCCCGTCCTGACGATGGAGCAAGCGCTGGTGCTGGCCTCGATCGTCGAGAAAGAGACCGGCAAGCCCAGCGAACGGGCGATGGTGGCGGGGCTTTACTGTAACCGGCTGCGTTCGGGCATGATGCTGCAGGCCGATCCGACGATCATCTATCCGATCACCAAGGGCAAGCCGCTGGGCCGGCGCATCCGCCAGTCGGAGATCAGCTCGGTCAACGATTACAACACCTATTCGATGGTCGGCCTGCCCAAGGGGCCGATCACCAATCCGGGGCGCGAATCGATTGCGGCGGTGCTGCATCCGGCAACCACCGACGCGCTGTTCATGGTCGCCGATGGCACCGGCGGCCACGCCTTTGCCGCGACTTACGAACAGCACAACCGAAACGTCGAGAAGTGGTACCTGATCCGCAAGGACCGCGGGGACTTCTAAAGCCCGGTCATCGCTTCCATAGCCGGGGCATAGCGCCCGCCGACCACCTCGATCGCACAGCTGGCCGCATCGATCCGGGCAAGGTCATCCGGGCTGAGTGAAAGATCGATCGCGCCGAGGTTCTCTTTGAGCCGCGCCAGCTTGGTCGTTCCCGGGATCGGCACGATCCAGTCGCGCTGGGCGAGCAGCCAGGCCAGCGCGACCTGCGCCACTGTGGCGTTCATGGGCGCGGCAATGGATTTGAGCAGATCGACCAGCGCCACGTTGGCCGCCATCGCCTCGGCCTGAAAGCGCGGCAAGCGCGTCCGGAAATCGCCCTTTTCAAACACCGTATCGGCGGTCATCGCGCCGGTCAGGAAGCCGCGGCCAAGCGGGCTGTAAGGCACGAAGCCGATACCAAGTTCCTCCAGCAAGGGCAGAATTTCGGCTTCGGGATCGCGCCGCCACAGCGAATATTCGCTTTGCAATGCCGTTACCGGCTGCACCGCATGGGCGCGGCGAATGGTTTCTGGCCCGGCCTCGGACAGCCCGAAATGCCTGACCTTGCCTTCGGCAATCAGGTCTTTGACCGTTCCCGCCACGTCCTCGATCGGCACATTGGGATCGACCCGGTGCTGATACAGCAGATCGATATGATCGGTGCGCAGCCGCCCCAGCGCAGCATCGGTAACGCGGCGGATCGTTTCGGGCCGGCTGTCGGCGCGCGGACCGGCGGCGGGATCGGCGGTCAGGTCAAAACCGAACTTGGTGGCGATCACCACGCGGTCGCGGATCGGTTCGAATGCTTCGCCCAGCAATTCCTCGTTCCTGAACGGACCGTAGACTTCGGCGGTATCGAAAAAGGTTACGCCCAGATCCACCGCACCGCGCAGCAGCGCGATCAT
>NZ_JANOWI010000055.1:0-24263 GCF_031417815.1 Novosphingobium sp.
TGTGCCCAACCGTGCCCGAGGCCTACGGCGGGCTGGGCCTCGACTTTGGCTATAATGCCATCGTTGACGAGGAAAGTGCCTATTACGGCCGCGTGACCACCGGATTCTCGCTCCAGTCGGACATCGTGGTCAACTACCTCAATTCCTATGGCTCGGAAGAACAGAAGCAGCATTGGCTGCCCAAGCTGGTTTCGGGTGAAGTGATCACGGCGATTGCCATGACCGAGCCGGGCACTGGCTCCGACCTTCAGGCAATGCGCACCAGCGCCAGGAAGGATGGCAATCATTATGTCATCAACGGCTCCAAGACTTATATCACCAATGGCCAGAACGCCGACCTGATCCTGGTCTGCGTCAAGACCGACAGCGAAGTGCAGCCGGCCTGGAAGGGTGTTTCGATCGTCCTGGTCGAGGCTGACCGCGAGGGCTTCACGCGTGGCCGCAACCTTGACAAGATCGGGCAGGATGAAGCGGATACCTCGGAATTGTTCTTCGAGGACGTCCGCGTGCCGATCACCAACTGCCTTGGGGAAGAGGGCAAGGGCTTCATCTATCTGATGAGCGAGCTGCCGCAGGAGCGCCTGTCGATCGCGGTCAGTGCGCAGGCCTCAGCCCAGCGCGCATTCGACGATACGGTCGAATTCACCCGCGAACGCAAGGCGTTCGGCAAGCCGATCCTCGATTTTCAGAACACCCGCTTTGTGCTGGCCGATCTTAAGGCCAAGCTGCAGGTCGGCTGGGCGCATCTCGATTGGGCCCTGGCGCGTCACCTCAAAAAGGAGCTCACTCCCGAAGAGGGCGCGGCGGCCAAGCTGTGGCACACCGACCTGCAATGGGAAGTGATGGACAAGTGCCTGCAGCTGTTCGGCGGGGCGGGCTATA
This sequence comes from Novosphingobium sp., assembly GCF_031417815.1. Taxonomy (GTDB): domain Bacteria; phylum Pseudomonadota; class Alphaproteobacteria; order Sphingomonadales; family Sphingomonadaceae; genus Novosphingobium. The sequence continues at coordinate 883 of NZ_JANOWI010000055.1, forward strand.
TGAACGAATATCCGATTGCCCGGGCCTGGCGCAGTGCGCGGGTGACGCGGATCTTTGGCGGCACCAATGAAATCATGAAAGAACTGATCGGGCGCAAGCTCTGAAACCAAAAGGGGGCCCAATCGGGGCCCCCGAGTCGGGATCACCTACGTGAAGGCAACACCGGCCCGCTCCCCCTCCCGGCCACCCATTCATAGGTACTCTCATGGGTGGCCGGGAGAGGGAGCGGGCCGGTGTTGATCCCACGTAAGTGGAACAAATTCTAAAGCTTGCGCCCGATCAGCTCTTTCATGATTTCGTTGGTGCCGCCGAAGATCCGCGTAACCCGCGCCGCGCGCCAGGCCCGCGCGATCGGGTATTCGTTCATGTAGCCCGCCCCACCGAACAGCTGCAAACACTTGTCCATCACTTCCCATTGCAGGTCGGTGTGCCACAGCTTGGCCGCGGCGCCTTCCTCGGGGGTGAGTTCCTTTTTCAGATGCCGTGCCAGCGCCCAATCGAGATGTGCCCAGCCGACTTGCAGCTTGGCTTTCAGATCAGCCAGCACAAAGCGCGAGTTCTGGAAATCAAGGATCGGCTTGCCGAAGGCCTTGCGGTCCCGGGTATATTCAACCGTATCGTCAAACGCGCGCTGCGATGCGGCCTGCGCCGAGACCGCGATCGACAGCCGTTCCTGCGGCAGCTCGCTCATTAGATAGATAAACCCTTTGCCCTCTTCGCCCAGGCAATTGGTGATCGGCACGCGCACATCTTCGAAGAACAGTTCCGAGGTATCAGCTTCATCCTGCCCGATCTTGTCGAGGTTGCGGCCGCGTTTGAAGCCGTCCCGCTCAGCTTCGACCAACACGATCGAAACGCCTTTCCAGGCCGGCTGGACATCGCTGTCGGTCTTGCAGCAAACCAGGATCAGGTCCGCGTTCTGGCCGTTGGTGATGTAGGTCTTGCTGCCGTTGATGACATAGTGGTTGCCATCCTTCTTCGCGGTGGTGCGCATCGCCTGCAGATCAGACCCGGTGCCCGGCTCGGTCATCGCGATCGCGGTGATCACCTCGCCCGCGATCATCCGGGGCAGCCACTTGGCTTTCTGTTCGGGCGAACCGTATGAAACCAGATAGTTGCAGACGATGTCCGATTGCAGCGAAAAGCCGGTGGTGGCACGGCCATAGTAGGCGCCCTCTTCATCGACGATTGCATTGTAGCCGAAGTCGAGGCCCAGCCCGCCGAATTCCTCGGGCACGGTCGGGCACAACAGGCCCAGTTCGCCCGCTTTGGGCCACAGCGCCTTGGGCACCACCCCGGCTTCGGCCCAGGCCGCCTGATTGGGGGCGACCTCTTCCTGCATGAAGCGCCGTACGGTCTGGCGGAAGGCCTCGTGGTCTTCGGTGTAGGCGGTGCGGGCTAGCGAATCGAGCGACATCGGCGGGCTCCCAAGGCTGGTAGGTTGTTGCCCTTCACCTGCCTTGCCCTCGCCATGCGGTCAACTGCAATTTAATCGATCGATTAAGGCGCTTGCCCGTTCGCCGCGATGGCCGGCTGCGCCGCCAGGCGCACCCGTCCCAGCCGCAGCGAAGCCTTGCGTTGATCGATCCGCAGCGGATCGCCAAGGCCCGGCTGGACCGACAGGGCCGCCGCCTGTTTGGGGTCGATCCGCAGCCGGTATTGGCCATAGGGAACATTGTCGAACAGTACATAGCCGTCAAAATCGCTGACCGTCTGGAACAGTACCCGCCCGGCGCCATCGGTCAGTTCAACCGTTATGCCGCCCAGCGCCTGGCCATCGGGACCGAGCAACAGCGCCTCAACCTCGCCGGTTGGTGCCAGCGGCAGCGATACCACTGCCGCCACGCCGGGGCGCGGGGTTACGACCACGCCTTGAACCTTGGGACGCAGCAAGGGATCGCTGATGCTGCCGGCATCGATCGAAACCATCACCGGGACATATGGGAAAAGTCCGTCGATCACCGTGCGTCCGGCCTTGTTGGTCGGCATTTCGGCATGGCGGAATCCCGCTTCGACCTGGACCCCCTCGATCGCCGGTTCGTCGCGCTGGCGTTGGCCGTCGCCGTTATCGTCGCGGAACACCTCGATGCTCGCCTGGCCTTGTTCGGCCAGCCGCTCGCGCGAGAAGCGCCAGCCGCCACCGGCGGGATCGGGGCCAAGGCTGAAGGCAAAGGTCAGCCCCATACCGACATGACCCTGGCTGTCGATTCGACCCTCGGCGCGCAGCGCAAAGCGCGGAAATTGCTGGACATATCCCAGCGAATAGGTCTGCAGATCGGCTTGTCCGTCAACCTCGATCGAACCGCGCAGGTTGGACCGATCGGAGAGCGGGGCATCGACCACCAATTGTACACGGCGGAGCCCAGGGCGATTGCCGTCGATCCCGAATTCGGCCTGCCCGCGCAAGTGGACGCGGCCGATCACGCCGCTGCCGATCAGCGAAACCGCCCAGCCGCTGTCTTCGCCCAAGGCATTGGCCGGATCGCCGTTCACCGCGCGGTGCAGCAGCTCAACCGTCAGCGTCGCGCGGCTGATCCGGAACGATCCGCGAGTCAGCACTTCGGTGACCTTCACGCCGCGGCGGCTCAGGGTCTGGCGTACCCCGCCTTCGACCGGCAAGCGCCAGTTGCCCAGATGCAATGTCCCGCCAAGCCGCAGATCGTATTCGCGGTTGATCTGCGCATCGACCTGTTCGCTATCGAAATTGCCGTCGATCCACAGCACATGCGCGGCAACGCGGACACCGCCCAGTCGGCCGATCGTTTCTGCCCGCCAGGCGCGGCCTGCGCCCATCTGCTGCGCGGCCGAAAGTTCGATCAGCATTGGCCCCATCGAACGGCGCAGCACGCCTTCGAAATAGTGTTCGCGGCCCCCGCCGCGTAGCACGCTGTTATAAGACATGCCGATCGTGGTGCGGCGGTTTAGCCCGCGTTCGATCCCCCAGCCCCAGCGCCAGCCGGTCAGCGGGTCGGCGGGCTGTCCGCCCAGCCCGATCAGATCGCGGCCATCCTCCACCGCGCCGGCCCAGTACCAGGTCTTGCCGGCGGGCAGGCTCTCGATTCCAACCGGCAGGTTCGAGCGGACATGGCGGACCTGGCCTTGCGGGCCGTAGAGCACGACATCGAATTCGTTCTCTCCGAAATCGAGTTCGACATCGATGAATTCATAGCGCCCATCGCCGCGATCAGACTGGTAACCGCGCAATTCACCGTTGCGATAAAGCTCGGCATCCCACCCGGCCGGCAAAACACCGCGCAGCGTCGTCACGCCAAAGCGCGCCGGCAACCCCAGCGGGCGATTGGTGACAAAAGCGCCGCGGCCGAACGCACTTTGCGATGAAAGCGCCGTGGGCTGGGTTTCCACATCGCCAAAGGCAAACCGGGTAGCGCCGAGCGGTCCGAGCAGCTGGCCCGACGGGTCGTTGCGGAAAAGGCCGATTCGCAGCGAATTGGGCAGGGCGCTGTCGCTGGCGGCAACCCGTGCGCCATAGCTCAGCCCAGCCACTTCGCCTGCGGCAAGGCCCTCATAACGCGTCTGAAATCCGTCGCGCGTGGTCCACTGCGCCTGCACCTGGACATCGACCGACGGGGTGCGCCAGCTGCGATAGGGGGCTTCGGCCTGGGGCAGCGCTGCCAGATCGAACTGGTTGTCCTTGGGCCGTGAAAGTCGCGCCGCGCGACTTTTGCGATTGAGCGCTTCGATTGCCGGCAACGGCTTGTCGCTCTCGAGCATCAAGGCCATGTTCTGCAGATCTGGCCGCAGGCGTACCCCCAGCCAGCCCGACAGGGCACCCAGATCCATGCACCAACCTTCGGGCGTGTCGCGAATCGCGGTGGGCGCGATTGCGCTATGTCCGTTCATGGTTTGTACCATGTTTGAATCGCGGTCGATAACGATCTTCTGATCCTCGGCAAACAACCAGCCAGTCGCGCGGCGCGACTTCTTGTCGAGCCGGACCGGCAGATCGAGCGTCTGGATCAGGTCGCCGAAATCGACGCAGATGCCGTCAGGTGTCTGGTATCCGCGCAGCGTATCGCCGATGCGGTAATTGCCCGAATGCAGTTCGAGCAGCAGCACATCGTCTTCGCCTGGCACCCAGACCTCGGCCTGCGCCGGGGCGCTCCACACGGCAAAAGCCGCCGCAAATGCCGCGGCGGCCTGCCTGAGGGTGGAGAAGCGGGTGGTCATGACGTCAGCCGTTACGGCGCGGTCCTGTTTGCGGGCGCGCTTAAGGGAAAGTGGCCACGGTCTGCGCCAGCAAGGCGCCGCCGTTTTCGGGCAGTTCGCGGTATTCGATCGTCACCCGGCCCTTGGCCTTGGGCAACAATTCGGGCGGCACCGGGATGCGCAGCTTGCGCGTGCCGACTTCGGGATAGACTGCCACCCCGCGCAGATCGAACAGCACGGTGCCGTCTGCAGCCTTGGCGATCAGTTCGCCATAGACCGAACGCGCGCCGGTGCGGTTGACATCAAGTTCGATGAAGGCGCCCGAAGCCGAGCGGATCAGCTGCGGGTTGGCGAGCGAGGCGCTGGCATCGAGCCGGCCGCGGCGCACGAAGACCGGGATCGTGATGCCGTAGACCGGGATCAGCTTGATCGTGACCCCGGTGGCCGGTGCTGCCGGGTCAGCCGGATCGGCCTGAACGGCGGGCGGGATCGCCCGGAAATTGAGATGCACCCGGTATTCGCCGTCGGGCAGGCCTTCGGGCGGGCGGATCGAAATGCGCACCGCCTGGGGTTGGCCTGGCAACAGCGTGATGCGCCGCGGCGCAAAAGTGATCATGCTCAGCGCGGCCTTTTCGGTCGAGTTGGCGTCAGCCTCGGCAATCTCGGTGAAATCGCCATCCTCGCCCATCCGGCGCAGTTCGGCCGAGATCCGGTAGGTGGCCGGCTGGGTGCCGATATTGCTAAGCACCACTTCGGCGCTGCCGGCATTGTTGATCACCACCCGCGTCGGCGCGACCAGCAGATCGCCCTGAGCCAGCGCCGGGGCGGCTGCGGCAAGGCTGGCACCCATGGCAAGCGCGAGAGTAAGACGGCGGGCGAACCGGGGAACGGGCATGGACAATCCTCTGGTGCTGCGTGGGCCGCCTGCACGGCCTACGGGAATTCCCCGAAGGATTAGGCAATCAGGGTTAATTTTCGGCTAACCAAACCGCGTGCCAGGCCATGCAAAAAGGGCCGCATCCGCCATCAGGCGAATGCGGCCCCTGGTTTACCGCCCGGTTCGGGGCGGAAATGTGCTTACTGGTATTCGACCGAAACGACGAAGGTGCCGGCATAGGTGCCCGGAACTTGGTTCGCACCGACCGTCAGCCTGCCGCCGACGGTGAAGCTCGAAACGCCGGTGACGGTATCAAGCTGGAACGCGCCATTGGGCGTGCTGTTGAAGTTGCTCAGCGCCATCGTTTCGGTGCCGCCCGAACGGGTCAGGTTCACCGCTGCAGCCGGCAAGGTAACCGCAACCAACGAACCTGCCGAACCGGTAACGGTCAGCGAAACGGGGGTGCGGGTGCCGGTCGAGACGAGCCCGCCGGTGGTGGCAACGGTCGAATCGGCGTTGACCGTCACGGTGCCGCCGGTGTTGGCTGCAATCTGGCCGAAATCGAGCTGGCTGCCCGGATCGACGGTCAGTGTCAGCGAGCTGAGCACTTCAGCGGTGGCAGTGGCGGTGGCCGAAGCAGCGGCCTGAGCCGAGGTGGCAAGCGAAGCGGCTGCGACAGCAACACCGACAGCAGCGAGACGAAGCGAATTACGCATGTGAATCTGGTCCCTTCAAAGTAGCCGGCAGTGCGACCACTGCCCCCGAATGGCTGGCATTTCCCCCCATTCGTCGAAACCCTAAGTAGGTTCACAGTGTTCAGTGTTTGCTTTCGGGTATGGTTAACCGTGAAGGGGTAAAACCTTAACCTTTGGATCGGCCGACCGGGTACCGGGTGCGTAAAAGTGGCTAAATTCCGCCGCCGGTGAGCCGCTGGCAGATCAGATCGAGCTGGTCGAGCGAGCGATACCGGATCGTTACCGCACCCGATCGCGGATCGGCATCGGTGTTGATCCGCACCGACAGGCCTAGAAACTCCTCAAGATGATTCTGGACTGCGGCAATGTCTGCCGAATCGGCCGAGCTGCGTTCAAGCCGCGCGCGGCGCGGCATGGCGGGCGTTGCATTGGCCCGGCGCACCAGCTTTTCCACTTCGCGCACCGAAAGCTGGCGGGCAATGGCCTGGCTCGCCAGATCGAGCGCATTGTCTGCACCGATCAGGGCGCGGGCATGCCCCATCGACAATTTGCCTTCCTCGACCAGTTCGATGACCGGTTCGGGCAGGCTCAAAAGACGCTGCAAATTGGCGACGTGGCTACGGCTTTTGTCGACCATGCGGGCAATGTCGGCCTGGGTCAGCCCTTCTTCGTCCGCCAGCCGGTGGTAGGCCCGGGCTTCTTCAATCGGATTGAGATCTTCGCGTTGCAAATTCTCGATCAGCGCCAGTGCGGTGACTTCGCGTTCGCTGAGGTCGCGAATAAGCGCTGGAATTTCATGAAGTTGCGCGCGCTGCGCGGCACGCCAGCGGCGCTCGCCTGCGACCAGCTGATACTGGCCGGAGCCGTGCGGTACGACGATCACCGGCTGGATCACGCCGCGCGCGGCGATCGACGCAGCCAATTCGCCCAGCGCCACTTCATCAAACCGGCGGCGCGGCTGTCCCGGGTGCGGAATGATGTCGGCAATCGGCAGAATCGCCAGCCCGCTGGTCGGCCTGGCCCCGTCTTGTCCGCCGCCTACCGAACTGATTGGCGTCACCAGCGGTTCTTCGCGCCGGGTTTCGCCCAGTAGCGCGCCAAGGCCGCGGCCCAAAGCCTGGCGCTTGGGCGCGCTCTCGGGCCGCGGAGCGGCAATGCGGACAACCGGATCCTCGCTCATGCGGCTTTCCTTTGCTGGGGCAAGCGCCCGATCAGTTCGCGCGCGAGTGCCATGTAGGCGCGGCTGCCAACACAATTGTAGTCGTAGACCAGGGCCGGCAGCCCATGGCTGGGCGCCTCGGAAAGCCTGACATTGCGCGGGATCACCGCTTCAAACACCAGATTGCCAAGGCACGAGCGGACATCGTCGGCCACCTGGTCGGTCAGGCGGTTGCGGCGGTCGAACATGGTGAGCGCGATCCCGACAATGCCAAGATCGGGGTTGAAACGCTGCTGGACGCGCTCAACCGTCTGTAAAAGCTGCGAAAGCCCTTCGAGCGCGAAAAATTCGCATTGCAGCGGCACCAGCATGGTATCGGCTGCGGTCATCGCATTGAGTGTCAGCAGCCCGAGCGAGGGCGGGCAATCGATGAACACGATGTCATAGCCATGCTCGCCAGACAGGGCGGTGCGCAGCCGTTCGGCGCGATTCTCAACCGCAACCAATTCAACTTCGGCACCCGACAGGTCGACCGTAGCCGGAACGATGTCGAGCCCCGGGATCTTGGTTGGCATGACGCAGTCTTTTAGCGGAACCTGGTCGACCACCAGATCGTAGCTCGAACTGGTGCGATCGCGCGCCGCTAGGCCGATCCCGGTCGAGGCATTGCCCTGCGGATCAAGGTCGATTAGCAAGACTTTCCAGCCGGTTGCGGCCATCGCGGTGGCGATGTTGATCGCCGTGGTGGTTTTTCCCACTCCGCCCTTCTGGTTGGCGATCGCGACCCGAATCACGGCTTGTTTCCCTTCGTTCCGGCCAAAGTGCCGACAATCACCCCGGCATTTGCGTCACTGTGCGATTGTTCCACGTGAAACATATGCGACCAGCCGGTGAGGTCCAGCAGTTCCTGCCGTGCGGATTGCCCTTTCGGCAACAGCCAACGTGTAGTGCTTGTGGAAAAACGTGCGGACAAGACGAGCAATTTGGGCAACGGTGCGAAGGCGCGGGCCGAAATGACCCGGAATGGCCGGGTCGCAATTGTCTCCAGAGTGCGGCCCTCAACCCGCGCGTGGGGCAGGCCCAGCGCCATTACGGCACGCCCCAGCCATTCCGCCCGCCGTCCGCGCGATTCGACCATCACCACCTCACATTCGGGTCGCAAGGCGGCAACAACCAGGCCTGGAAATCCCGCCCCGGTCCCCAGATCAAGCCACGGCGATGATGTTTCACGTGGAACATGCCTGAGCAACTGCGCCGAATCGGCAATATGGCGCAGCCACACCTGTTCGAGGCTCGCGACTGAGACGAGGTTCTGGCGCGTGTTCTCCTCGCGCAGCAGTACGGTCAGCGCCTCCATCCGATCGCGCGCCGCCGCGTCCCATTCGGGCAGGGTTTCAAGCCAGGCACGGGCTTCGCTTTCATTCGACAGCATCATGCAGCGCGCCTGCGCGCATGAACCAACAGCGCCGCCAAAGCCGCCGGGGTGATCCCTGGCACCCGCCCAGCCGCGGCCAGAGTCGACGGGCGGGCTGCGGACAGCCGCTCAACCATTTCACGTGAAAGCCCGGGAATGGCCGCATAGGGGAAATCATCCCCCAGCGGCAGCGCTTCCCCTGCCCGCAGATCACGCAGTTCGCTGTTCTGCCTGACGAGATAGGGCGCATAGGCTGCGTCCTCCTCTATTTCGGCCAGCAATTCGGCATCTTCGGGCAGCTCTTCCGATAGCCAGGGGACCAGATCCTTGAGCCCCACACCTGTGAAACGCAGCCACTCACGCAGCGACAGCCGGCCGGCATCAACCCGCACCGGCAGGCCGGCTGCAACCAATTCGTTGCCGGTCGCGCGCAGATCAAGCGCCTCATCGACCCGCGCCAGTTCGGCTTCGCGGCGGGTAAACCATTCCGCCCGCTCCGCGCCAACGCAGCCGCTTTGCATGGCCAGCGGCGTTAGCCGGCTGGCGGCATTGTTGGCGCGCAGCCGCAGCCGATATTCGGCCCGCGCGGTCAGCATGCGATAGGGCTCGGTCACCCCGTGCAGCGTCAGGTCGTCGATCATCACTGCCATGTAGCTATTCGCCCGGTCGAGCGCGGGTGGATCGCGCCCCAGCACGGCGCTCCCGGCGTGCAGCCCGGCCATCAGACCCTGCGCTGCCGCTTCCTCGTATCCCGTCGTCCCGTTGATCTGCCCGGCGCAGTAAAGCCCAGGTATTGCCCGCATTTCAAGGCTCGGGCGCAGCGCGCGCGGATCGACGTGATCGTATTCAACCGCGTAGCCCGGCACCACCATCTCCACGCTTTCGAGCCCGGCCATCGTCCGCAGCATGGCAAGCTGGACATCGGCGGGCAACGAAGTGCTGATCCCGTTGGGATAGACCAGGTGACTGTCAAGCCCCTCGGGTTCGAGAAACACCTGATGCCCGTCGCGATCGGCAAAGCGGTGGATCTTGTCTTCGATCGACGGGCAATAGCGTGGCCCCGATGCCCCGATCGCGCCCGAAAACAGCGGCGAGCGATGCAGATTGGCGCGGATCACATCATGGCTTGCCGCATTGGTGCGGGTGATGGCGCAGAACAGCTGCGGCAACACCCGGCCTGGCCCCAGCGCAGACATCGCCCAGATCTCGGCGTCGCTCGGCTGTTCTTCGAGCTGCGCCCAATCAATCGTCCGCCCATCAAGCCGCGGCGGTGTCCCGGTCTTAAGCCGTGCGAGTGGCAGTTCTGCGTCGCGCAATTGCCTGGACAGCCGCTGCGCTGATTGTTCGCCGATCCGTCCGCCGATGAGCCGTTCTTCGCCTCGGTAGAGCACACCCCCCAGAAAGGTCCCGGTGCAGAGCACAACGGCTGGTGCTTCAAGCGCGCTGCCATCGCCCAGATCGACGCCCTCTACACGGCCGCCGGCCAGCCGCAGCGCCGCGACCTCACCGCCAATCACCGTGAGATCGCCCTGCTGCTCCAGCAATGTCTGGACGGCCGCCTTGAATCGCACCCGGTCTGCCTGCACGCGCGGTCCCTGCACAGCCGAGCCTTTCGAGCGGTTGAGCATCCGGTAGTGGATCGCCCCGGCATCGGCGGCGCGCGCGATGATCCCGTCGAAGGCATCGACTTCGCGCACCAGATGGCCTTTGCCGAGCCCACCGATTGCGGGATTGCAGCTCATCGCCCCGATCGCGGCCGGATCAAAGCTGACCAGCGCGACATGCGCGCCCATCCGCGCGGCCACCGCTGCAGCTTCCACCCCGGCGTGCCCGCCGCCAACAACGATGATATCAAAGCGCTGCATGATCCCCGGGCGCATAGCCGAGGTCTGTTTCACGTGGAACAGCTTTCGCTGCCGCCCGTCCTATTTGCCGATACAGAACCGCCCAAACAGCGTGTCGAGCATATCTTCGGTCGCGGTGCGGCCCAGCAGGCTGTCAAACGCCACCCGGGCCACCCGTAGTCCCTCGGCAACCAGCAGCGGATCGTTTTCGTGCCGGGCGCCGCCCAAGGCACGCACCGCATCGCGCAGCAGGCCGTGTTGACGTTCATTCAGCGCCGCTTCGCCCGGTTTGGGCAAGGCGGCGCGGGCCGTGGTGACCAGATCGGCCCGCAGCGCATCGATGCCGGCCCCGGTGACGGCCGAGATCCGGTGCCGCGCCAGCCGCTTTAGAGTCCCGTCTCCGCGATCAATCTGCGAGGCGATTTCCCACGCGCCATCAGGACCCTCACCCTCCGGCCCAAGCCACAGCACCAGATCAGCCCGATCGAGCGCGTCGAGCGCCCGTTCGATGCCGATCGCCTCAACCTCGTCGCCGGCCGCGTCGTGCAGGCCAGCGGTATCGGCAAACAGGAACGGGACACCGCTATAGGCCACCGGGCGGGTCAGGACATCGCGGGTGGTGCCCGGAATTGGCGTGGCTATCGCGGCATCCGCTTCAACCAAGACATTGAAAAGTGTGCTCTTTCCAAGATTTGGCGGTCCGGCGATGACAACCCGGTAGCCTTCGCGCAAAGCTTCGGCCCGCGGCCGCGCCAACCAGGTCGCGATCTCCCTTTCAAGCGCGGCGATCCGCACCATGAAATCGGCCGGCAGGGTTGTGACATCGTCCTCATCGGCAAAATCGAGTACAGCTTCAAGCGCGGCGGACTGCAGCAACAGGCGGTCACGCCAGTCGCTGACCACGCGCGAAAAGGCGCCGCCCGCCATCGCCTGCGCCACCCCGCGCTGCAATTCGGTTTCAGCCTCAAGCAAATCGGCCAGCCCTTCGGCTTCGGCCAGATCGATCCGGCCATTGGCAAAGGCGCGGCGGGTGAACTCCCCCGGCCCGGCGCGGCGCAGCCCCGGCAGCGCCGCAAGCGCGGTTTCGATCGCACCGATGATCGCCCGGCCGCCATGACATTGCAGTTCGGCCACATCTTCGCCGGTTTCGGTCCCGGGGCCAGGCAGCCACAGCACCAGCGCTTCATCCAGCAGGCCGCCGCGCGCATCGCGCAACTTCGCAAGGCTGGCGTGGCGCGGCCCCGGCAGCCGTGCGGCAAGCGCTTCGAGCGCGGCACCTGCGCGCGGTCCGCTGATACGGATAACGCCGATCGCCGCGGGCGGAGCGCCGCTGGACAAGGCAAAGATCGTATCGGTCATGGCAGATAGACCTGACGCGAGGTCAGTCCGGGTCCTTCTTCTTGGCTGCACCCGAGGCAAAGGCGGCGCCGCCTTCCATGAATTGCTGGAACAACTTCATTCCGACCTGGCCCATCGGGGCGAGGTTCTTGGCAAAATCCTGCACCTGATCGATATTGCCCGCGCCCTTCATGGCCTTGGCAATCGCTTCGACATAGAGGCCGTTGGCCTTTGAAACATCGGGCAAGCCCAGAAAGGTCCGCGCCTCCTCGGGGGTGCAATCGATCTCGACGTGAACTTTCATCGCGCAACTCCTATTGCCACCCAGACCACCGCTGTACCCAAGCTGGCATAGGGGCTTCACAAAGTCCACGCCGCGCTTAGGGTGCGGCGCAATTCACATGGAGCCACCCCACAGATGTCCGAAACGGTTCAGATCCCCTCGCTCAAGCACGATGGCACCATTCCCGCCTATGTCACCCGCCCGGCCGGCCCGCCCAAGGCGGCCATCGTGGTGATCCCGGAAATTTTCGGGGTTAATCCGGGGATCCGGCAAAAGGCCGACAAATGGGCCGCCGCCGGATATCTGGCGGTGGCACCCGACATTTTCTGGCGCTTTGCCCCGGGGGTCGAACTCAACCCCGATGTCGAGGCCGAACTGAACGAAGCTTTCGGGTATTTCCAGCAGTACGATGCGGCTGACGGGGTCTATGATATCGAATCGGCGATCAAATGGATCCGCCATGACGCCGGCATCGCCAAGGTCGGCTGCACCGGTTACTGCCTAGGCGGAAGGCTGGCCTATATGGCGGCAGCGCGCACCGATGTGGATGCCTCGGTCGGCTATTACGGGGTGATGATCGACACCATGCTCGATGAAGCGCACCACATCGCCAAGCCGCTGATGCTGCACATCCCCACCGCCGACCATCTCGTGGCGCCCGCAGCGCAAGCCGCGATTCACGCTGCGCTGGACGATCACCCGCGCGTCACGCTGCATGATTACGCCGGGCTCGATCACGGCTTTGCCGCCGAAATGGGCGATCGCCGCGACGAGGCCGGAGCGCAGCTGGCCGATGCCCGCACCGAAGCGTTTCTGAAGGAGCACCTGGCATGAGCGCGGCGCATGACGGCGTCGCCGCCTGGCACCAATACATGGAAAGCGGCGGCGATGCCGGACTGCTTTCTGCCCAGCTGGCCGACGATGCCGTGTTCCATTCTCCGGTGGTGCATAGCCCCCAAGCGGGCAAGGCCAAAGTCATGATGTATCTGCTCAGCGCTGCCAAGGTGCTGGGTAACGACAGCTTTCGCTATGTTCGCGAAATCATCGAGGGCAACGATGCCCTGTTGGAATTCACTAGCGAGATCGATGGAATCCACATTAACGGAATCGACCTAATCACCTTCGATGATGACGGTCAAATCAAGGATTTCAAGGTGATGGTCCGCCCGCTCAAAGCCGTGAACAAGCTGTGGGAGATGATGGCGGCGCAGCTTCAGGCGGCGGGCGACTGAATCAGGCGGGCTACAAATTCCAGCCGCTTGGCCACCGGAACCAACGGCAGGTCGATCACGTCATAGCCGTAGCGCAGCCATGCCGCAGTCACCGCTTCATCGCTGGCCACAGCTTGATCCCAGTCCTGAATCCGTTCGGCGTCCTGGACATAGATCTCGGCCCAAGCTGGCGCGCGCAGGATCGGGCCCGAATAGCGCAGTGTGCGGCAGGCGCGCTCGACTGCCTTGGGCACTGGCAAGCCGGATACATCGAGAAAACCGACCACATCGGGAAAGCCGCGGTCGAATACCACCGGGCCGGGCGCATTCGCGTGGCGTTCGTATTCGCGGGCATGGGCTTCGATCATGGCTTCGGCGAAGGCTAGCGGATCGGCACGACGCAGCGCCATGCCGCCGGGTGACCTGAGCAGGACCCGCGCCACCTCGGGTGAGGTTATCAGCCCCGTAGCTTCGGCAGCATTGAGCAGGGTCGTCTTGCCCGCCCCCGGAGCGCCGGTCAGAACCGCGTGCCGAAACCGGGAGGCACTCACTCTTCCGTGCCGATCCGCAGCCCGCCCTGCGCGCTCCATTCCGGCTCGGTCGGGGGCTCCCACAACCCCTCCATGAAATCGAACATGCCGCGATCCACGGTCAGCGAATAGGTCTCGCCTTGCTGCGCATTGCGCCGTTCGACCCGCCGCCAGCGCTCGTCTGCCGGCACATCGACAAAGTGGACTGCAACGCGCAACCCTGCCTCCGCACCCAGCGCCCGAAACTTTTCCCGGTGCGCCAGCGTCGTAAAACCCAGGTCAAGCACGACCCGCACGCCGCGCTCGGCGGCCTGCCGGGCCATCGCAAAAATCTGCGCCTCGCAGCGCCCGACCCGTTCCATTGTCCAGGCAAACTCGATCGGCTGCGGACTGTCGGCCCAGAACAGTGCAACCATCCACTCGTCGATCGAAAAGCGCAAAGCGCCCAGCTCGTCTGCCAGACTGCGGGCATAGGTGCTTTTCCCCGCTCCGGTGCAGCCAACCACCAGCATCAGGTCGGCAGACATCGCTGCGACCTATTGGTTCATCGTTGCGAAGAAGTCTTCGTTGGTCTTGGAATCCTTCATCTTGTCGAGCAGGAATTCCATTGCGTCGATCGTGCCCATCTGCATCAGGATCCGGCGCAGCACCCACATTTTGGAAAGCTTGTCCTTCTCGACCAGCAGTTCTTCCTTGCGGGTACCAGACTTGCCGACATCGAGCGCGGGGAAGATGCGCTTGTCGGCGACCTTGCGATCGAGGACGATTTCGGAGTTGCCGGTGCCCTTGAACTCTTCGAAGATCACTTCATCCATGCGGCTGCCGGTATCGATCAGGGCCGTAGCGATGATCGACAGGCTACCACCTTCCTCGATGTTGCGTGCCGCGCCAAAGAAGCGCTTGGGGCGCTGCAGCGCATTGGCATCGACACCGCCGGTCAGCACTTTGCCCGAGCTGGGCACGACGGTGTTGTAGGCACGACCGAGGCGCGTGATCGAATCAAGCAGGATCACTACGTCGCGCTTGTGCTCAACCAGCCGTTTGGCCTTTTCGATGACCATTTCGGCGACCTGGACGTGGCGCGTGGCGGGCTCGTCGAAGGTCGAGGAGATCACCTCACCCTTCACAGAGCGCTGCATGTCGGTGACTTCCTCGGGCCGTTCATCGACCAGCAGCACGATCAGGAACACCTCGGGGTGGTTGTCGGTGATCGCCTTGGCGATGTTCTGCAGCAGCACGGTCTTGCCGGTGCGCGGCGGGGCAACGATCAGCGCGCGCTGGCCTTTGCCCTGCGGACTGATGATATCGATCACCCGCGCCGACTTGTCCTTGACCGTCGGATCAAGCGTATCGAGGCTGAGCTTTTCGTCCGGGTAAAGCGGGGTCAGGTTGTCAAAATTGACCCGGTGGCGGACCGCCTCCGGATCATCAAAATTGACGCTGATCAGCTTGGTGATCGCAAAATAGCGCTCACCGTCCTTGGGTGCGCGCACTTCGCCTTCAACCGTATCGCCGGTGCGCAGGCCCCATTTGCGGACCTGGTTGGGGGAGACGTAGATGTCATCCGGCCCGGCCAGGTAGTTCGCCTCGGGGCTGCGCAAAAAGCCGAAGCCGTCGGTCAGCACTTCGATCGTGCCCTGGCCGATGATTTCCTCGCCGTCCTCGGCCAATTCCTTGAGGATCGCAAACATCAGGTCCTGGCGGCGCATCGTCGATGCGGCTTCAACCTCAAGCTCTTCGGCCATTTCGACCAGCTCGGCGGGGGTTTTCTTCTTGAGTTCTTTAAGATGCATAGGGGTAATCGATTCCGTAAAAATTCGGGCTGTAAATGGCCGGACGATCGATGGGCTTGGGGAAAGCGGATCGCACCGCGCGGATTCGCGCTGGTCATGCCGGGCAGGTGTTCAATTAGGCGCAGATCGCGCCAAGGTCAATCAGAACGGTCTGATCACCACCATGATCACGATCAGGGCGGTGGCGATCCCCGGTACTTCGTTAAGCAGCCGAAGCCGCTTGCCCTCCAGCCGCCGTATGCCCCCTGCCAGCTGTTTGTGATAAGTGATCAGCCAGCCGTGATAGCCGCTCAGCGCCAGCACCAGTGCCAGTTTCGCGTAAAACCAGCCCTGACTGTAAGCGCCGGTCGACCAGGCCAGGATCAGTCCCAAAACCCACACAATGACCATCGCGGGGTTGAGAATGATCCGGATCAGCCGGCTTTCACGTTCGATCCACTGCGCATTTTCCGGCGCACCCGGCTCGGCTTCCTGATGGTAGACGAAGAACCGCGGCAGCATGAACAGCCCCGCCATCCAGAATATCACGAAAATAATGTGTCCGGCCTTGAGCCAGTAATAAGTCATGGAAAGCACCCAGTTCATCACACACCGCCATAGGCGATTACGCCCGGCTTCGTCACCCCCGCCAGCTCCGCACCAATGCCAGCAGTTGTCCGACATGTTCAACCGGTGTGGTCTGGCCGATCCCGTGGCCCAGATTGAACACGTGCGGCCGATCGGCAAAGGCTTCCAGCACGCGGGTAGCCTGGCGTTCCAGCTCGGCTCCGCCGGCAATCAGCAACAGCGGATCAAGATTACCCTGCACCGGTAAGCCTGCCGGCAGCACTTGCGCCGCCCACAAGGGATCGATCGTCTCATCAAGGCCCAGCGCATCGACGCGAGTTTCGCGGGCATAGGCCAGCAATTTTCCGCCCGCGCCCTTCGGAAAGCCGATCACCGGAACCTGCGGAAAGCGCGCCCGGATCGCCGTGACGATTGCGGCGTTCGGGGCAATCACCCAGCGTTCGAACTCGGACGGAGCCAGACTGCCGGCCCAACTGTCAAACAATTGCACGGCTTCGGCCCCGGCGTGGATCTGGCCGGCAAGGTATTCGATCGTCACACCGACAATGGCATCGATGATCGCCTGGAACGCGCCCGGATCGCGGTAGGCATAAGCACGGGTCTCGTGCTGGTCGCGGCTGCCTTCGCCCGCCACCATGTAGGTCGCAGTGGTCCACGGGCTGCCGGCAAAGCCCAGCAGGGTCCTGTCGGCGGGAAGCTGGGCCTTCACGTGGCGAACGGTTTCATAGATCGGACTCAGCCGGTTTGGCACGGCAGTCAGGCTAGCCAGCCCCGCATCGACCAACCGGGGCGAGAGGCGCGGGCCTTCACCGGCGAGGAATTCCAGATCCTGCCCCATCGCATAGGGAACGATCAGGATGTCGGAAAACAGGATCGCGCCATCAAAGCCAAACCGGCGGATCGGCTGCAGCGTGATCTCGGCAGCGGCGGCGCTATCGTAGACCAGCGGCAGGAAACCGCCCTTCTGCGCCCGCAGCGCGCGGTATTCTGGCAGATAACGCCCGGCCTGTCGCATCAGCCAGACCGGCCGCGTCTTGGCGTTCTGGCCGCGCAGGGTGTCGAGAAGCAAACCGGGCATCGCGGGGTCATCCAATCAAAATCAAATTAGAATCTTTAAAGGATTCTGTTTTAGTTGGTCCTGTGGAAAACGGGGGTTGCGCGCCCTTGCCGGATTTCTCCGGCGCTGAACAGGGCAAAGCGTGATCCGAATCGTGCACCCTGCGCGTCAAGCACCGGTTATGCCCGCTATCCCCAGCCTGTGGAACGCGCCGTCCACATGTCCACAACTGTCCAATCGGAATCCCCGTAGTGGGGGCACAATTTCATGCCGAACTTGTAAGCCCCGTTCTCCCGTGGTTTATGCCGCAAATCGTCCACAGGGCTGCCCGATCATCCTGCTATGCCGCAATTGCACCTGCACCTCCTGTCGGATTCGACCGGCGAAACGCTCGAGATGCTGGCCAAGGCGGCCTTAGCGCAGTTCGAAGGCGCCGAAGTGATCCGCCACTTCTGGCCAATGGTCCGCTCGCAGCAGCACCTTGACCGGATCATGGCCGAAATTGCCAGCAATCCCGGGCTGGTTTTCTACACCCTCGTCAATGCCGAAACGCGGCTGCGGCTGGAAGAACGCTGCCGCTCGCTCGGCCTGCCGGTGGTCTCGGTGCTCGATGCTGCGGTCGGTGCGCTGGAGGCCGCACTGGGCCAGCATCCCAAAGCGCGCCCCGGGCGCCAGCACGCGATGGACGAAGCCTATTTCGCCCGGGTCGATGCGATCCAGTTCACCATTGCCCATGATGACGGGGTCAACTGGGAGAACTGGGAAGAGGCGGACATTGTGCTGGCGGGCGTCTCGCGCAGTTCGAAAACGCCGACCAGCATCTACCTGGCCAACCGCGGCTACAAGGTCGCCAATATTCCGATCGTGGTGGAAAGCCCGCCGCCGCCCGCGCTGTTCGGGCTGAAGCACCCGCTGGTGGTCGGCCTCACCACAGCGCCCGAACGCCTGATCCAGGTCCGCCGCAACCGTCTGCTTTCACTCGGCCAGACGCCTGAGACGGCCTATGTCGAGGAAGACCGCGTCGCCAAGGAAGTGCAGTTCGCGCGGCGCATGTTTGCCGACAACGGCTGGCCGGTGATCGACGTTACCCGCCGCTCGATCGAGGAAGCTGCCGCCGCGATCATCAACCTCTATAGCGAATTTCGCGGCAGCCACGGACAGGTGAACCCGTGAGCCTGGTACTCGCCTCGCAAAGCGGCTCGCGCAAGGCGATGCTCGAAGCGGCCGGTGTGCCGTTTGAAGCGGTGCCCGCCGCGATCGACGAACGCGCGTTCGAAGCAGAACTCGATGGTGCAGCGCCGGCCGCGATTGCCCTGGCCCTGGCCCGGGCCAAAGCACTCGACGTCAGCGCCGCCTATCCGGGGCGGTTGATACTGGGCAGCGATTCGCTGGTCAGTGTGGCCGGGCGCCGGTTCGACAAGCCGGCCAGCCGCGAAGATGCGGCCGAACACCTGCGGTTCTTCTCGGGCCAGGTGATGGAGCTGCACAGCGCCGCCGCGCTGGCGCGCGATGACACTGTATTGTGGGATCACGCCGCGCTGGCCAGTTTGAAGGTGCGCGCATTGTCAGAGCGGTTCATCACCAGCTACCTCGGCCACGAGTGGCCCATGGTGGGCACCTGTGTCGGGGTTTTCCGGATCGAGGCGCGCGGCGTGCAATTGTTCGAAAGCATCGCGGGTGATCATTTTACCGTGCTCGGCATGCCCTTGTTGCCGGTGCTCGGCGCGCTGCGCGATCTGGGTGAGTTGGCATCATGACGCGCGGCTATGCCGAAGTCATCGGCGATCCCATCGCGCAATCAAAAAGCCCGGCAATTCACGGCTTCTGGCTTGGCCAGCTGGGGATCGATGCCGATTACCGGGCCTGCCGCGCCACCAGCCAAGGGCTGGCCGATTACATCGCAGCGCGGCGCGGCGATCCGCTGTGGCGCGGCTGCAACGTCACCATGCCGCACAAGCAGGCGGTTATGCCGCTGCTCGACCGGATCGATCCTGCCGCTGCAGAGATCGGCGCGGTCAATACCGTGGTGCGCGAACCTGATGGCTCGCTGGCTGGCTATAATACCGATGTGGCCGGGTTCCTTGAGCCGCTGCGCGAGGCGCTCGCCCGGCCGCACCTTTACCGGATGGCGCGGATCATCGGCGCGGGCGGCGCGGCGCGCGCGATCGTTGCGGCGCTGGCCGGCGCGGGGTTCACGCTCGTGCTCGCGGCGCGCGATCCCGCCAAGGCGCGCGCGCTGCTGGATGAACTGGCCCCACGCGGCGAGCACCATGTGGCCAGCCTGGCGCATTTCGCCGCCGCCACCGATTTTGCTTTCGACGACCGCGAAGGGCTGCTTGATCTGGTCGTCAACGCCAGCCCGCTGGGTATGGCCGGACAGCCGCCGCTGCAGTTCGATTTCAGCCATGCCCCGCCGCGCAGCGTGATCTACGATATTGTCACCGACCCGCTCGAAACCCCGCTGCTGAGAGAGGCACGCGCCCGGGGCTTTGCGACAATTGACGGGCTTGCCATGCTGATCGGTCAGGCGGCCGCCGCCTTCGAGAAGTTCTTCGGTCAGCCCGCCCCGCGCGCGCATGATCCTGAATTGCGGGCGCTCCTCACATCATGACAAAACCTTTCATCCTTGGCCTGACCGGATCCATCGGCATGGGCAAAAGCGCGGTCGCAGCGATGTTCAGGGGTCTGGGCGTGGCGGTGTTCGATGCCGATGCTGCGGTGCACGAACTGCAGGGGCCGGGCGGGGCCTGCGTCGCGCCGATCGAACGCGCCTTTCCGGGCACCACGGGGCCGCAAGGGGTCGACCGGCAGAAACTGGGCGCGGCCGTGTTCGGCAACTCCGCTGCGCTCAAGGTGCTGGAACAGATCGTCCACCCCGAAGTGGCCGAACTGCGCCGTACCTTCCTGGCCGAGAACAGCGCGGCACCGCTGATCGTGTTCGATATCCCGCTGCTTTACGAAAAGACCGGGCAGCACGGGCTCGATGCGGTGGTGGTGGTGTCCGCCCCGGCGGCACTGCAGCGGACCCGCGTGCTCGCCCGCCCCGGGATGACGCCGGAGAAGTTCGCGCAGATCCTAGCTCTCCAGGTGCCCGATGCGGAAAAGCGCGCGCGGGCCGATTATGTGATCGATACCGGGGTCAGCCTCGCAGAAACGCGCCATGCCGTGCAGCAATTGGTTCACACCATCACCGCACCGCAAAATTAGCCGCGCAACCCCCTTGTATAGTCGCCGCAACAGGCAGATATCGAAGGGGTAATGCGTGAGATCATATTCGACACGGAAACGACCGGGCTTGATCCCAAAAGCGGTGACCGGATGGTCGAAATCGGTTGCATCGAAATGGTCAACCGGGTTTCCACCGGCAACACCTTCCACGGCTATTTCAACCCTGATCGTGATATGCCCGCCGCTGCCGAAGCGGTCCACGGGCTGTCGATCGCTTTCCTCTCCGACAAGCCGCGCTTCCACGAAAAGGTCGCCGAATTCCTCGAATTCATTGGCGATGATTGCAAGCTTGTCGCGCACAATGCCGGGTTCGATTTCGGCTTCGTCAATGCCGAGCTCGACATGTGCGGGCTGCCCCCGCTGAGCCGTGAACGCATGGTCGATACGGTTGCGATGGCGCGCAGCCGCCATCCCGGCGCCAAGAATTCGCTCGATGCCTTGTGCACCCGCTATGGCATCGATCGCAGCCACCGCACCCGGCATGGCGCGCTGCTAGACGCCGAATTGCTGGCGCAGGTCTATGTCGAGCTGACCGGCGGCCGCCAGATTGGCCTGTCGCTGGCCGCCGAGACCGATGTAGTCACAATCGAAACGCTCGCCGCGCCCGTGCGCGCGCGTCCCTTCCGCCCCGCCCGGCCGCATGCGGCGAGCGTGGAGGAGCTGGCGGCACATGCCGCTTTTCTCGAAACGGTGAAGTCCCCGCTATGGAACGACTGATCCTGATCGTGCGTTCTGACAGGAGATGAAAACCATGGACATTCGTGTATCCGGCCACCAGATCGAAACCGGCGAAGCCTTGCAGCGCCACGTACAGGATCGGCTGGGTACGATTGTCGGCAAGTATTTCTCGGGCGCGCTGTCGAGCACGGTGACGTTCAACCGCGCCCCGGCCGGCGCGTTTCGCGCCGATGTCATTACCCACGTGATGCAGGGCCTGGTGCTCAAGGGCGCGGCCAATGCCCACGATGCGCACGCCGCGTTTGACCAGGCTGCCGAGAAGATCGACAAGCAGTTGCGCCGTTACAAGCGGCGCCTCACCGATCGCCATGCCGAAAGCGCACAGGCCGTGCGCGAGGAAGAAGCGGCTTATACGGTGTTTGCCGAACCCGATGGGGCTGCCGAGGAAGTGGCCGCCGATGCCCCGGTGGTGATTGCCGAAACGCGCGTCGATGTGCCTGAAACCACCGTATCGGATGCGGTCATGATGCTCGATCTGCGCAACACCAATGCGCTTTTGTTCAAAAATGCTGGCACCGGAAAACACAATATGGTTTACCGACGCGGTGATGGTTCGATCGGCTGGGTTGAACCTTCCTGACGCACGCAGTAAAGGCGCGCACAATCTAATTCACGCGAGGAGGGGCTGATGCGTAAGGGATTGTCCTTGCGCCTTGGCCGCTGCCCACACAAGTCGCGGTGTCAACCTGGATGAAGTGCCTCAAATGACTGCACTGTTTTCTCTTCTTCCCGAAGCAGTCGGCACCATCGATGCCGATAGCAAGCAAACCATTCTTGACCGCCTGGCAGAGCGATTCGCCGGGGTTTACGGGCTTGATCCGGTGATCGTTCTCGAACGGATCGAAGAGCGCGAGAAGCTTGGCAGCACCGGGTTTGGCCGCGGCGTGGCGATTCCCCACGCCCGGATCGCCGATCTCGGCCGCCCGGTTGCCGCGGTGCTGCGGCTTTCCACCCCGGTCGCTTTTGATGCTGCCGATGGCATGCCGGTCGACCTCGTATTCGGGCTGCTTTCGCCCGAAGCCGCGGGCGCGGCGCACCTCCATGCCTTGGCCGCGATCAGTCGGATGATGCGCGATGAAAAGCTTCACGCCGCCATGGCCGAGGCCGCCGACGGCGAGGCGCTCTACGCCCTGCTGGCCAACGGTATCGATCGCGACGCAGCCTGATTATGGACGCCCGGCTTCCGGCCCACCTCGAAGTGGCCGGGTTGCTGCGCACAGTCAGCCAGGCCGGCGGTTTTGCGGCCGTTCTCAAAAAAGGTGAACGCGACGCCGGGACAATTCTCATTGTTTGCGCCGAAAAAGGCCGTAACCGGCGGCTTTTTGAACGGATGCCAAGCCTGGATGGCCCGCGTAAATGGTCCGAAATTCGCGCTGAAGATGCTGAAAATGAAGCAGAGTTCGATTCCTACCTGAACCGCCGCAAAACCCAGGACCCCGAGCTGTGGATCATTGAACTGGATATCGCGAATGGTGAACGGTTCATCGGATTGACATCAATGTAAGCTTGACTTCGCTGCACTGCACAATCAAAGGCCCCGCACCTTTCGGTAAGGGCGTAGGCGGCGTACCGGGCAATTCGGCCCGGCCAGCTAGCACGCAGACGGGGGGCAGCCGGCAGGATTTCTTGCGGCTTGGGGCTCATAAAACGCTGTTTTTGTCTCAAACCGGACCTGTGCAGGCGCGCCAACCGCCCAAGAATGTTGATTAATGAGCAAGCAGCTCCGCCGGGCCAGTGCACTTGCAGTGGCCGCCATGATTGTTTCGATTGCTTTTGGCACCAACGGTTCCGGTGCCGCCGCGCAGAGCAGCCTTGCTGCAACCAGCGCTGCCCAATCTCCCCTCCAGATGGTTTCCCAGCCGGTTGTCCAACCGCTTCCTGTTGCTGTTCCCGCAGCCCCGGTCGAAGCCGACGATCTGCTCGGTTCGGGCCCGACCTTGGCGCGTTCGCTGACCGAACTGGTTGCCGCCCAGCCCCAGCCCGCCGAACTTTCGCGCGAACTGCATTGCCTGGCCGGTGCGGTCTATTTCGAAGCCAAGAGCGAACCGCTGATCGGACAGCTGGCGGTTGGCCGGGTGGTGGTGGCGCGGTCCAAGTCGGGCCGTTTCCCCAATTCCTATTGCGGCGTCGTGTTCCAGCCCTCGCAGTTCTCGTTCGTGCGCGGTTCGGCGATGCCGGGCATCGCCAAGGGTTCGCGCCAGTGGAAGAATGCCGTGGCGATCGCCCAGATCGCCCATTCCGGCGCCTGGCGCAGCCCGGTTGAAGGCGCGCTGTTCTTTCACGCGACTCACGTCAGCCCCGGCTGGCACCTGAAGCGTATCGGCCGCGTCGAAAACCACGTGTTCTACAGGTAGGTTGTTTTCCGGCTGACGCCGGTGCGGCCAGACGTCCGTCTGGCCTTGGAAACCCCGCCCCCCGGGCGCCAACCCCACCCCCCCCCCCCACCACAATAAAAGTGGGAGGTGGGGGGGGGGGAGGCG
>NZ_JANOWI010000056.1:0-46230 GCF_031417815.1 Novosphingobium sp.
ATCACAAGGAGTTCAAGGACGACGGCATCACCGTCACCTTCCGCCGCCAGAACACCTACAACGCGGCCAGCCAGGTGCTCACCGAGGCGACCAGCGGGACCGCTGGCGCGTCCACCACCACTTACAACTACGGCATCAATGAAATTACGGTGACAGTGCACTTAATTCAAGTATGAGAGCACTTGCAGGCCGCTAAGTGAAAGCGAGCTCCTTGAGCACGTGACCAACTTCTTGGGTCACGACCCAAAACCGAAATTACGGTGACAGTGCACTTATTTCAGAATCACGGTGACAGGTCCGTAAACCCCCAATTAGCCTCCCGCCCTTTCCTACACCCGAAATTACGGTGACACGTCCACATTTACCCATAAATCTATTGCTACGGTCGCCCGGGTTTGCCTGGGGCAAGCTGCTTGCCGGTGTTCGTCTCCATGTCCTACAACCACTGCACCGATCCGTCTGGGAATTACGGTGACAGGGGCAACAACCCCTAAACTCCAAACTTTCCTAAATCCCTGCAACTTGCGACACTCAGGCCTCGCTCTTTCCCATCGTCGCATCCCGGCACAAGCCGGACAGAGATTCACACCGCACCGCACCAACGCGCCGCGCATGTACTTCATCAACTAACCCGGCCACTCAAACGCACCCGATCATCCTGAGCCTGCCGAAGGGCGCATGGTGATTCCACCCGCTTCAGCCCCCTCAACCTCCCCAGATCGCCTACACCGGCACCACCACCGAGCATTATGGCTATGACGTCGATGGCTATTTCGACAATGCCGCTGGCAGGCACGTACGGCGATGCAGGGCGTGATGCGGCCGGGCGGCTTATGTGGAATCGCCGCTTTTGCCCGGCCGATAGTCCTGCTAGGCGCGCGCGATGCTTAATCTGAACTCTATCACGGTTCGCCTGGGCGGGCGGACGATCATCGACGAAGCCACTGCCAAGCTGCCGCCGCGCGGGCGGATCGGGCTGATCGGCCGCAACGGGGCTGGCAAGTCCACGCTGGTGCGGGTGATCGCCGGGATGCTCGAACCCGATAGCGGCGATGTCGCCATGCCGCGCGGGGCCCGCATCGGCTATGTTGCGCAAGAAGCGCCGGGCGGCGATGCCTCGCCGTTTGAAACCGTGCTGGCGGCCGATACCGAGCGCGCCGCGCTGATGGCCGAGAGCGAGAACGGCACCGATCTCCACCGCCTGGCCGAGGTGCATGAGCGGCTGCTCGCGATCGAGGCCTATTCGGCGCCGTCGCGCGCGGCGCGCATCCTGATCGGGCTGGGCTTCGATGAAGCTGCGCAGCACCAGCCGTTGGAAAGCTTTTCGGGCGGCTGGCGAATGCGCGTTGCGCTGGCCGCGCTGCTGTTTTCGCAGCCCGACCTGCTGTTGCTCGATGAGCCCAGCAACCACCTTGATCTTGAAGCAGTGCTGTGGCTGGAGGATTTCCTGCGCAGTTATCCGGCCACGATCCTGCTGGTCAGCCACGAACGTGACTTCCTCAACAACGTGGTCGATCACATCCTGCACCTGTCGGGCGGCAAGCTGACGCTCTATCCGGGCGGCTATGACGAATTCGAGCGCCAGCGCGCCGAACGGCAGGCCCAGATCGCCTCGGCCCGGGCCAAACAGCAGGCCCAGCGCGAGCATCTTCAGGAATACATCGCCAAGAATTCGGCCCGCGCTTCGACCGCCAAGCAGGCCCAATCGCGCGCCAAGGCACTGGCCCGGATGCAGCCGATCTCGGAACTGATCGACGATCCGTCGCTGTGCTTCGATTTTCCCCAGCCGGACGAGCTGCGCCCGCCGCTGATTACGCTCGATCTGGCGGCAGCCGGCTATGGCGAAGTGCCGGTGCTGCAGCGCCTCAACCTGCGGATCGATCCCGATGACCGGATCGCGCTGCTGGGCCGCAACGGCAACGGCAAGACCACGCTGGCCCGGCTGCTCGCCGCGCAGCTGACCCCGATGGACGGCGCGATGACCGCCAGCAGCCGGATGCGGGTGGGCTATTTCACCCAGTACCAGGTCGAGGAGCTCGACCGCAGCGAAACCCCGCTGCAGCACATGACCGTGACCATGCCCGGGGCCAGCCCGGGGGCGGTGCGCGGGCAATTGGGCCGGTTCGGGTTTTCGGGGCAAAAGGCGACGACCCAGGTCGGCAAGCTATCGGGCGGGGAGCGGGCGCGGCTGGCGCTGGCGCTGATCACCCGCGATGCGCCGCATCTGCTGATCCTTGACGAGCCCACCAACCACCTCGATGTCGATGCGCGCGAGGCGCTGGTTCAGGCGCTCAATGACTATACTGGCGCGATGGTGATTGTCAGCCATGATCGCCACATGCTGGAGATGACGGCTGATCGGCTGGTGCTGGTCGATGGCGGCACGGCGCGCGACTTTGACGGTTCGATCGACGATTACATCGCCTTCGTTCTGGCCGGTGATCCTGCCACGGCCGGCAAGGGTGACGGTGCGCGCGGGGTCAACAAGAAGGACCAGCGCAAGGCCGCCGCCGAAGCCCGCGAAAAAGGCCAGGCGCTGAAGAAGCGCGCCCGCGCCGCCGAGGCCGAGCTTGGACGGCTAACCGCCGAACGCGGTGCCATCGATCTTGCCATGTTCGATCCGTCCGCCGCCACCGCCGCGCTGGCGAAGCTGGCAATGTCCGAACTGATGAAGCGCCGCGCGGAAATCGAAGCGCAGATCGAAGCGGCCGAGGCAGCCTGGCTGGAACTCAACGAAACGCTTGAAGCGATCGCGGCATAAGCGGCGAAAACACCGCTCGCCGATTGCAGGCGATCAAAGGTATGGCAGCGGGTTGAGCGGCTGGCCGCCCCGGCGGATCTCGTAGTGCAGGTGCGGGCCGGTGGAAACGCCGGTCGAGCCGACCAGCCCCAACTCCTGTCCGCGCGCAATGTTGGTGCCGGCGCTCACATCGATCCGCGAGAGATGTCCGTAAATCGTCACGACTCCGCCGCCGTGATCGATTGCCACGCACAGGCCATAGCCGCCGCACGAGCCCGCCGTGGCGACGATACCGGCCGCCGTGGCCACCACCGGACTGCCATAAGGCGCGATCATGTCGATCCCGGCATGGAACCGGGTGCCGCCGTAGACCGGATGCCAGCGCGAACCGAACCCGCTTGAGATGCTGTTAAAACGCACCGGTGAGCCCGACGGGGTGCCGATCACCGGTCCGCTGGCTGCCGGATTGCGCGCCAGGCCCGAACCGCGACGCGCGGCCGGCCGCGCACCAACCAGCCGGATCGGGGTCCCTTGAAGATCAAGTCCGCGCCCGAACGTCACGCTGTTGGTGGGGGCATCCGGCTCATCCAGATCCAACGCCGCACCGTCGGCCCCGCCCGCCTGCGCCGATTCGGCCGCATCGATATGGGCGACCGCAAGCGTCGTCTGGGCGGGCACCACATCGCGGGCGAGCGGGGCTGCGTCAGCCAGAAGCGCACTGGGCAGTACCGCAGCGACCATGGCTGCAAGAAGAATGCGGCGGCACGGTGTCATACGGCCACCCCGCTTTTGGCAAAGAGCGCGCCTGCCGCGATCGCCACACCGAACGGCAGCATTGCCCGATCAGGATCGTTGGCATCGGCCGGTTTTGGGTGCCAACGTTGCAACGCCAGCCAGACGATTGCCAAAGCGCCCCCGGCCAAGGCAACCGCAATCAGAAGCTGCATCGCGCTGCCAAGCGGAAACCAGCAGGCCACCGCGGCATAATACTTCGCATCGCCGCCGCCCAGCCCGCCGAGCATGAACAGCCCCGCCCCCACGGCCAGCGCCAGCGCACCGTGCATCAGCGCGCTGCCCGCCCCGGCCATGCCGCCCAGCGCCAGCATTTGCGCCAGACCGGCCCCCGCAACCAGCAGGCAAAGCCAGTTGGGCAGGCGCCGATAACGCAGATCGGACCAGGCTGCGAAGAGCCCGGTCAGCGCCAGTGCCGCAAGGCCAAGAGGCTGGCCAAAGAAACCGGCTGCGCCCACGGCGATCAGGTGCGCGTTTGCGCTGGCTTGCCGGAATCACCTGCCGGTGCCGCGCCCGAAGGCATCGTGCGCATGTCGATAGTCTTGCGCTTGGGAACCGGAGCCGCCTTTGGCGTAGCGTCGTTGCCGGCAACATCGGCGCCCTGGGCTGCGGCTTTGGGCGCTGCCACGGCTGGCTTGCGCCGGGTCACCACTTGCACCGAAGCCGCCCCGGAGCAATCGCGCGCAGATGGCCGCGACGAGGCGCAGCCCTGGCGCTGCGCGCGCCGCGTCGACGCCGCAGGGGCGATGCCATCGGCAGGCGGCAGGGTAACGATGCTGACCTGATGCGGGCCGGTGCTGTGCAGCCGCCCGGGCACCGGAGCAGCGACGTTGCTGGCCTGACGGGTTGCAGCTGCTGGCGTCGGCGCGCGCGGTGCCTGGAAATCGGGCGTCATGTCGAGCGTGAACTGCGGCGATTTCACCAGCCGGTCGAGATTGTTGGCATAGACCGCGCTGGCCGGATCCGACATCGTTGCCTTCTTGAAGAAACGATAGGACAGATCGGGCCGGCCGATCCGCGAATAGGCAACGCCAAGTCCGTTGTAGGCCGGGGCTGGCGCTTCGCCGGTTGCCAGTGCCAGGTTGAACGCCTCGATCGCTTCGCCCGGACGCCCGCTGCGCAGCAGTGTGCGGCCCTTGTCGGTGTAGAAGTTGGCCATCGCCTGGGTGGTTCGCGCATCACCGCCGCGATGGCCGAGATTGAGATTGCCCAGAAACTGGCATCCTGAAAGCAGCACGGCCGAAGCCAGCACGATTGCCGCCCGCTTGCGATTGATAGTCATACTATCCCCCTCCTGCCATAATTGGCCCGATTTTCGTGATCATCCGGATTATCGCCGGCAGCATCAGCACACCGATCATCGTTGGCAGCATGCAGGCAACCAGCGGGATCGACAGCAGCACCGGCAGCCGGTGCGCTTTTTCTTCGGCCCGCATCCGGCGCCGCTCGCGCATTTCGGCCGAATACGTGCGCAGCGTCTGGCCGATCCCCGAACCCAGTCGGTCTGACTGGATCAGCAGTGTGGCAAAGGACCGCACTTCATCGACCCCGGCATCGTCAGCAAGCCCGCGCAGCGCTTCTTCGCGCGAGGCCCCGGCCCGCAGCCGCAGCGTGGCCGTAGCGATCAGTTCCGAAACCATCGGCTGCGCAATGGTCATCTCGCGGGCAACCCGGTCAAGCGCGGCTTCCAGACCGAGCCCCGCTTCGACGCAGATCAGCATCAGATCGAGCGAATCGGGAAAGCCATTGGTAATCGCCGTTTCGCGCCGCGAAGCCCGGGCGCGGATAAAAAGCGCCGGCAGGAACAGGCCCGCGCTGGCGAGCAGCGAACCGACAAGATATAGCCTGAGGATCGATATCGTATTGCCCAAGGCCAGCGAAAGCAGCACGAACAGCGCCGGCAAGGCAACGATCAGGCCAAGCCGGACCAGCGTGTACATGCGCGGGGCCAGCGGCGAAGTGAACCCTGCCGCACGCAACCGGCCGCGCAGAACGTCTTCCCCTTTGGTGTCTTGAAGGCTGAGCCCTGATCTTTCGATCCGGTCAATCAGCTGGTTCCAGATGCCATCGGTGCGCCGCCTGAGCGAAGCATCCTGCACCAGCCCGGTCCCGCGATCCGCGATCTGGCGCAGTTCGCCGCGCACCGTGATCCGGCTTTCGATGAATGACAGCGCCACCATCGCGGCGATCACGACAATCGCAAAGATCAATGCCAGGATCATCAGCCGGGCAAACGGGGTGGAGGCGATGAGATCAATCATTGCTCAGACTTTCAGATCGATCATGCGGCGGATCATGAACACCCCCAGCGCATAGTTGAGCAGCAGGCCGGTGAAGCCGTACACAAAGATCGGATCGCCCGCGACTTCGAGGTAGAAGCTCGGATTGAAGGTGAACAGGACAAGGATCGTGAACACCGGCAGCGCCGAAAGCATCCACCCGCTCATCCGCCCTTCCGAACTGAGCGCGCGGACCTTCATGTAGATGCTCATCCGGTCACGGATCACGGCTGAAAGGTTGCTCAGCACCTCGGCAAGATTACCGCCGGTCTCGCTTTGCAACGACAGCGAAACGACGAACATGCGGATGTCCTGCAGATCCCAGCGATCGGCCATTTCGAGCAAGGCATCGGTCAGCGGCAACCCATAGGCGACCTGATCGGACACCAGCCCGAATTCGCTGCCGATCGGATCTTCCATCTCGGTGGTCAGCAAATCGATGGCCGACGCAACCGGGTGACCGGCGCGCAAGGCGCGGGTAAACACATCGAGCGCAACCGGGAACTGTTCCTCCATCCGGCGCCGGTGCTTTTCCATGCGCCGCCGCACGTACAGCAGCGGAATGATCACCGTGAAGGCGAACGCGATCACAAAGGTCAATTCCAGAATGCCGAACGTAATGGTGCGGCCGCTGGCCCAGGCAAACAGCAGGATCACCGAACAAAGCGCGACGAAGCCCAGGCTGCAGCCCAGCGCCAGCGTCTGCGGTTCGACCCGCAGGTCGGCCAGGCGGACCATGCGCTGGAACCGGTAATACAGCCGCTCGGGCAGTGTGGCATCGGCGGGCAGGCGATCGGGCACGCCCTTGCGCAGAATATCGATCACATCGTCGCTCGACGTACCCGCCTTGAGCAGTTCGAGGCGGCGATTGACCGCACGGCGTTCGGACCTGCGGTTGAAGCGGCTGCGCAGAAACGCCTGCGACAAAAGGAACACCGTCGCGAACGCGAAGATCAGGATAACCAGCCTGATGATGATCGCGCTCATTCCCCGGTCAAGTCCGTACGGGGGTTGAAGATCGACGATTCAAGCTGAATCCCGGCCGCATGCAGCTGGGTGAAGAATTTGGGCCGGATCCCGGTGGCCTCGTACCGCCCTTCGACCTCGCCATGATCGCCGCGCCCGGTGATGTTGAAGCGGAAGATTTCCTGCATGGTCACGGTATCGCCTTCCATGCCGGTCAGCTCGCTGAGGCTGATCAGGCGGCGGCGGCCGTCGCTGAGCCGCGCGATCTGGATCACCACGTTGATCGCCGAGGCGATCTGGGCGCGGGCTGAACGTTGCGGAATGTCGATCCCGCTCATCCCGATCATCTGTTCGATCCGCGAGAGGGCATCGCGCGGGGTATTGGCGTGAACCGTGGTCATCGATCCATCGTGGCCGGTGTTCATCGCCTGAAGCATGTCGAACGCCTCGCCCGAACGGCATTCGCCCAGGATGATCCGGTCGGGCCGCATCCGCAGCGCGTTCTTGACCAGATCGCGCTGGTTCACCTCGCCGCGGCCTTCGATATTGGGCGGGCGGGTTTCAAGCCGGGCGACGTGTTCCTGCTGCAATTGCAGTTCCGCCGAATCCTCGATCGTCACGATCCGCTCGCGCTCGTTGATGTACGACGACAGCGCGTTGAGCAGCGTGGTCTTGCCCGAACCGGTACCGCCCGAAATGATCACGTTGAGGCGTGATTCCACGATCGCGCTCAGCACCGGAGCAATCTTTGCCGGGATCGAACCCAGACCGATCATTTTTTCCATGCTGATCGGGATCTTGGAAAACTTGCGGATCGAGAGCAGCGAACCATCGATCGCCAGCGGCGCAACGATGGCGTTGACACGGCTGCCATCGGCCAGACGCGCATCGACGAACGGCGAGCTTTCGTCGATCCGGCGGCCGACCGCCGAAACGATCTTCTGAATGATCCGCAGCAAGTGCTTTTCATCCTGGAACCGCGTTCCGATCCGTTCCAGCAGGCCGCGCCGCTCGACAAACACGGTGTCGTGGCCATTGACCAGGATGTCGGTGATCGTCTCGTCCTTGAGCAACGGTTCGAGCGGCCCGAGGCCCAGCAATTCGTCGAGAATATCCTCGACCAGCGTCGCCCGCTCGGTGCGGTTGAGCGCCGCGCCGTCTTGTTCGAGCAGCTCGGTGATGACTTGCGCCACCTCAACCCCGATGCGTTCACGCGGCAGATTGTCCAGCGCGGCAAGGTTGATCCGTTCGATCAGCTGGCGGTGGGTGCGCACCTTGAGGTCGACCAGCCACGCCTCGTTGCCGGTGCTGCTCTCGGCATTCGTGGTCACCATTGCGGTGGCCGGCTTAGCCGCGGCTGCAGCGCCGCCTGCAGGTTTGGCCGGAGCCTTGAGGTTCCAGGCCGCCATCATTCTCTCCCGAACGGCAGGCGTTCGTGCACCTGCTTGGCAATGGCGGCAAGATCGGTACTGAAGCGACTCTTGCGGCTCACCTCGCCCACCAAGACGCCCTGTGTCTGCGCGGATTTCAGGTCTTTCTCCTCGATCGGCAGGCTGCCCAGCACATCGCGTTGCAGCGTATCGGCCACGTCTCCGAGGTCGATCGATTTGAACATGCGCTTTTCAACGCGGTTGACCACGATCGCGATCCGGCTGCGTTCGATCCCCACGCTTTCGAACAGCTCCAGCCGGCGCTTGGCCTGGCGCAGGCTGCTGACCGACAGTTCGACCACCATCACGATCAGATCGGCCCGCGCGATCGCCGAAAGCGACCAGTTGGTGATATCGGACGGCATGTCCATCACCACCCCGGCATAGAGCTGGCGCATCGCCGCGATGATCTTGATGACCTGATCGGTATCGACGCTTTCGATCGGCTCGATCGTGGCTGGCGCGGCGAACACTGCAAGGCCCGCGTCGCTTGGCCGCGCCATCGACTGGACCAGATCGAGGTCAAGCCGCGCCCCGGCGGCGAGGAGATCGGAGATCGAACCGCTGCCGCGGCTGCCGATATATTCGGCAACCGTGCCCGACTGGAGATCGAAATCGGCAATCGCGATGGTGCCGTGGCCGCCCAGCTGCTGATGCAGATCGGCGGCAAGGTGGGTGGCGACCGAGGTTGTCCCGACCCCGCCGACCGACTGGACCACGGCGATCAGCGGTGCCTGCGTCACATTGGCGCGGGCGGCGGCCTGGGCCGCCTGCAGCGCGCTCAACGCAACTTCGGTCAGCTCGTCGAGGCGGAACGGCAAAGACACCACATCCGATACGCCTTCGCGCACCAGCATCCGCACCAGCGGGATCGACGAATTGGCGATCGCAGCGATTTTGGGCAGCGCCGGATGGCTGCGGCCAAGATCGGCCAGCCGGGCCAGCGAGCGCGGTTGGTCGGGATCGATCTCGACCACCAGCACCTTGGCCGATGCCGCCAGTTCGACCGGAATCGGATCGCGGTTGTCACACGGATAGAGCACCAGGCCGGGCACGGCGGCCCGAGAAATATCGGCAAGGCTTTCCGGGGTTGCAACGATAAGCATGCCCTCGCAGGCCTTCATGGCTGTTCCTTCGTTCGTGAAGTTCATGAAATTTTCGGTACCCATAGTCTTCCTGACCTAATTGGACGTCGTACCGCTGCCATCCTCCATTGGCAGCGTGTAGGCGAATTGCGGGAGGTTGACGTTGACCGCAAAAATCAACGTCGAGGCGGGAGCAAATTGCATGTTGCGCAGGCTGACCGTGGTCAACGGCGCGACATCGGGGCCGTTGGGGTCGCCGGCAAAGCCGAGCCCCGACCAGGCATAGGTGACGACGACATTGGCCGCGGTAATATCGGGGTTGATCTCGCGCATCCGCGTGACCAAGCGATTGAATACGGCGGAATCGGCCGTGTACGGGAAGTTGCAGGTGCCAAGGCAGGTGCAGCCGGCATTATCGCAGGTGACGCCCGGAAACAGCGTGGCATTGACCGGTGTCCCGGCCGGCAGCCCGCCCGACGTGGCGAAGCTGTAGGAATAGAGCCCGCTGGCGACCATGTCGGTCGTCACCGCCCAGCGGGCACCGATCTGGGTGGCCTTTTCCGACATCGCCACCGCCCAGGCATAGCGGCCGACATCGATCGTGCCGATAATCGCGATCAGCAACACCGGCACGATCAGCGCAAATTCTGCGGCTGCGGCGGCGCGGGTATCGCGCAGGAGGGCAAACAGGCGCGTCACAGGCCGATCACCGGGCTTTGCGCCGCAGCGCCGATCTGGACCGTCGCCTGGGTGAAGCCCAGGGCCTGCATCATCGAAGGATAGGCGAACTGCGTGCGCACCGTGACCCGCGGGGCATTGCCGCCGGTGCTGTTGTAGATCCCGCCAATTGCTGTGGCGCAGCTGACCGTCACCGTCACGTCCCCGTTGACCCAGTTCGGAACCTGGGCGTTGCCGCCGGTCAGCTTGCCGGTGCGGGCGAGGTTCTGGATCGTTGCCGTGCTGCCGGTGAAGGCATTGCCGGGGCAGGTGAACTGGCTGCGATCAAGCCGTGCAGCATAGCGCGCAGCATCGCGCACGCCCTTGATCACGCGGTGTTCGCAGACCAGATACCAGGCGCCCTCGAAGGTGGCGAACATCATGGTCAGCACCAGCGGCAGGATCAGCGCCATTTCTGCGGCAGCAGCGCCGCTGGTATCGGAACCAAGATGAAAGCGCCGCCGCATCGTCATTTCACCAGATACGGCACGTCGCGCCGCACCAGCTGTGCCGCACTCGTCCCGCCGCCCAGCGTGGTTGCGCCGACGACTTCGATGTAAACATCGCTGCCCTCGGTGATCAGCGTGCCCCCGCCGGTTGAGCGGCGCACCGCCGGCTCGGTCAGGAACACGTCGACAAATTTGATCGGCTGGACCGGATTGTTGAGGTTGGCACCATCGCAGTTGACGATCGCGACCGACAGCACGCGGCGATCGATCTGCGCGGTACCCACCGGAATTCCGGGCGTGCGGCAATAGGGCTTGGGCCGCGATGTGCCTGTTGCGCCGCCGCCGCCGCCGCTGCTGGCCCCGCCACTGCTGCCGCCGCCGGTACCGCCCTCGTTGACCAGCCGCGTTCCCGAATTGGCCGCTTCATAGCGATAAACCTGATAACGGCTCGGCGTGGCTGTGCCCAGGGCGGTCGTGTAATCGAAGGTGCCGGTGCCATAGGCGTTGGGATTGCTCTTGAAATAGGCGGCGCGATCCCAGGCACCGCTGCCAACCCGCCCGTCGCCGCAATTTCCGGTGGCGGACCAGGCGTGGCACAGATCGCGCGGATAACCCATCGGCGAGAGGTTGGCCATTTCGCCCGCGGTCATGTTGCGCGCCACCCCGCTCGTCGTCGGCGCGATATAGGGATTGGTGGATACCTGCCAGCCGTTGCCGTTGCCGTTGGTGAAGGCGCAATTGTTGGTGCCGCCTTTGTGGACCACATCCTTGCGGCTGTTGTCCGAAGGCGGACACAGGCTGCCATCGGCGTTGCAGGTGGCGTTGATATCACCGGTGTAGAGATCGAACCGGGTGTTGAGCGCATCAAGCACCGTCACCTGTGCGCCAGTTTTGGTCTGGATCGAATCCACGCTGATGCAATCGCCCGGCGGGTCAACCCGGCCCAGCGCTTCCTTGATCGCCGGAACCCCGTTTCCGCCATTATTCTGCAGATAGCCGAACTGGCCGCTGCCGTATGGCGCGCCGCCATCGTTGACCGTCAGGCGGATACCCTTGCCGATATAGTCGGCGGTGGTGAACGTCGGATCGCTCGACTGCTTGGGGTTGCACATGAAGACCGGCGGGACCTTGCAGATCGATGATCCCAGCCCGGCCATCGCCGCGGCCTGCGAAGATCCGATCAGCAAACCGGTGATCGGGGTAAATGCGTAGTTGGCCGTCCGCGCGTCGACCAGAACCGAGATGAAGCGGGCATTTGCGTCGGTAGTGGCTGCAGTAGCGCCGTTCTTGTCCTGATAGAAGCGGACGTTGCCAGTTGCATCGCACGCTGCTTCGTTCGCGATGGTGATCGTGTTGGCGGAATTCGCAACGATCGTTTTGTTGGTTACCAAATTGATCGCCTGGGTGGCCGCGCGTTGGCAGGCATTGGCATTGCCATCAAGCTGGGTCGCCCCGGCCAGCGCGGCCTGATCGGCACCGTTCTGCAACTCGCTGTCCATCGCCGCCAGCCGGCCATAATCAAAGCCGACCCCGGCAATCACGATCAGCGCGCTGAGCGAGAGCGCATAGGTCGCCGCGGTCGCCCCGGCTTGGTCCCTTGCGAACCTGATGATCGGCGAACGTTGCATGGCGCGCCTCCCCTATGCCCCCTCAGTTACTACTACTGGCCGAAACGCCGCCGCCAGACGCGCGTCCGACCGACGAAATTGCCGACCCGGCGGGCGCCTTGACCTTGCCGGTGCGGTAGCGTTCGATCGCGCCGGCCACTTGCGCGCCGCTGGTCTGGCCGAACGGCGTATCGTATTCGGGCGCCGGATCGATGATCTGGGCCTGCAGCGTCTGGCGATAGGCTTCGCCAAAATTGTCCTGCCCGGCGGGTAGCCCACCCGGGGTGGCACAGCCGCCCAGCGCCAGCAGCACGGCTGCCGGAAGGGCAATGGCAAAAGGTTTAGAAGTCATAGTCGTCTTCCTTTCGCACTGGATCAGCCTGGGCGGTAACCGGCTGCTTTTCTTTCTGCTTGCCCTTGGGCTGATCGTTGTTCTGGTTGAGCTTCGCATCGGGCACCGGCGCGCCCACCGGCGGCAGTTCGCGCGGTTGATAAGGCTGGCCCAGCAGGAAGGTCTGCGCATCGGTCGGATCGGCCACCCGGTCGGTTGGCAGGCGCACCTGCCCCGGCTTGATCGGCGCGACAAGATGCGGCGTGACTACAATCAACAGTTCGGTTTCGCCCTTCTGATAACGGGTCGAGCGGAACAGCGCGCCAATGATCGGCAAAGATCCCAGCACCGGCAGCTGCGAAATGCTGACTTTGGTATCGCTTTGCATCAGCCCGGCGATGGCAAAGCTTTCACCATCGCGCAGTTCCAGCGTGGTGTTGACCCGGCGGGTCTTAAGACCGGGTACCGTAATGCCGTTAATCGTCAGCGATGCAGTCGGATCAATCTCGCTCACTTCAGGCTCGACGATCATGTTGATCGTGCGGTCCGAAAGCACCGTCGGGGTGAACGCCAGGCTGACCCCGAAAGTCTTGAACTCAACCGTATAGGTCGCGCTGTTGTTGCCGCCACCGCCCGATTGCGCGACGGGAATGGGAAATTCACCGCCCGCCAGGAACGATGCCCGTTCGCCCGAAAGCGCGACCAGCGTCGGTCTGGCCAGCGTGCGGGCCAGCCCCTTGGTTTCCAGCGCGTTGAGGATGCCCGAGATGCCCAGCCCGCCGATGTTGAAGGCGCCGGTGAAGATCCCGGCCTGGCCGATAATCGAATCGAGCTTGAGCACGCCGATCCCGGTGGTGGGATCGGGTATCAGGCTGGAACCACGCCCGGTAACGCCCGAGAACCGGCCGTTCGAGCTATCGCCAAAGGCGCTGAGCCCAAGTTCCTTGCCGGTCGAGCGATCGACTTCGGCAAATTGCACTTCGAGCATGACCTGCTGGGTCGAACCCACGCTGATCATGTTGACCACTTTGTCCCCGCCAAAGGTGCGGGCCAGCTGCAATGCGCGATCGACCGAGGCCGGGTTCGAGACCGTGCCGGTCAGCACGATCGAATCGCCTGAGATGTGCGCTTCGATCGCTTCACCGGGCAGCAGTTCGCCCAGGGTGGTCTGCAGCGTTTCGACATCGGGGCCAACCGCCACGTCCATCACCGCGATCACCCGGCCGCGGGCATCATACAGCGTCAGGCTGGTGGTGCCGGTTTTCTTGCCCAGCACATAGATCGAGCGATCGGTCAGCGGCAGGATATCGGCAATCTCGTCGTTGCCGATCATCGCCTTGGCGATCGGGCGATCGGCGTTGACGATCTGGCTTTTGTTGACCGGAACTTGCAGCGTGCCGGCGTGGATCGATTGATCGGTCTGCGCGCCGGCCGGAAAGGTCAGGGTGGCGGCCGGCAGCGCGAGGCACAATGCGGCCAGGCGCACTCGATAGGCCTTAATCGCCATAGCGAATTCCTTCCACGGATAGCTTGGTCCCACGCACGATAACCATTGTCGGACCGACAAAGGGCGGCAGGGTATTGGCTTGCGGACGCGATCCGCCCGGTATCGGCGCACGGTAGGCCACTTGCGGTGTGCGGCGCGGCATGGTCTGTGCCGGAGTGCCCGGGCCTCGGCGGATGTAATAACCGCCAGCGGTAATATCGCGGCCCACGACCGTGCCCTTGGGCCCGGTGGCGGTATCGGCGACATTGCGCAATGCCAGAGTGAGCACACCCAGCTGCTGCGCCAGCGCCAGCTTTTGCGCATCGCGCGAACTGACCTGCAGCGTCGCGGTTTTGCCGATCGCGGGCGCGGTCTTGTTTTCGCTGGATTCCTGATCGATTGCCAGAACCGGAACGGCTTCCAGCACCACATCGGTCATCTTGTCGCTTTCGGTCGTGCCCTCGCCCGGGATCTTGCGGGTCAGGATGACATCGACGACATCGCCCGGGCGGACGAACCCGCCAGCACCAGTGACTTCGCTGATCGGCACCGAGAAGGCCAGCTGGCCGACCGGAAGATTGGCGGACAGCGTCGCGCGCCCGTTTTCGCCGGAAACCTTGGAGGCCAGGATCGGTTCACCCGCGACAATCGGGCGCAGCGCGACACGGTTCTTGGTGGCCGCCTCAAGCGAGGTGAAGGCGCCATCGGGCACCGAGCTGGCGGGCCAGCTGACCATCTTCACGTTCTGCGGCGAGATCGGATTTCCGAACGCCAGCTCCTGGTTGGCGACAACCAGCTGGACCAGGCGCTTTTCCTCTGCCGCCCGTTCGTTGTTCTCCTGAACGCCGCTGAAAACACCGTTGATGATTAGAACGGCCAAAAGGCCGATGAACACGGCCCCTCCGATAACGATAAGATTGCGCGATTTCATGCCGCCCCCCAGACCCTGAAACAGGAATTGGATGGGGATGCGGGCACCAGCCCGCACCCCCGCCCATAGGTCGTCAGAACGTGACGGCGGCCATACGCGCCGCAGCGCGGGTCAGCACCGAAGCAATCGAGTTGCCGAAAATCAGCGCCGAAGCGGCGATGGCCGAACCGATGATCGCCAGGATCAGGGCATATTCGGCGGCAGCAGCACCCTTTTCATTGATGCGCAGGTCTTTGATAAGCTTCAACATGGTATTTCTCCTAGATCGTGGCGCTTCAGAATGAACAGCAAACGCCTCGTCAGTTACAGTGGCCAAATGGCCGATAAGTGCTGCCACCCTCAAAACAATCAGATGGCAGAAGTCATCCCGCCCCGGCTTTAGGCCGGGTATGACCGGGTTCACGAGCGCTAGCCCGGTCCCCCGGTCAGGTGATTAGAACGTGATGAGCGCCATGCGGGCAGACGCACGGGTGAACACCGAAGCGATCGAATCGCCGAAGATGAGCGCCGAGGCGGCGATAGCCGAACCGATGATCGCAAGGATCAGGGCATATTCGGCAGCAGCAGCACCCTTTTCATCATTGGCAAGGACCTGCAGACGGACATAAAGATTCAACATGGTATTTCCCCTATGCTCTGGCCCCGAAATGCCGGGACCTTTATTGACTATGATGACGCCTTGGTATTGTACCGAAACGTCAATCACCGTGGAGCGTACTGGAAACGGCGCGACCCTATTTTGTTTATAAATCCAACGACATCGCGCCGGATCCTTCGCACCCTTTCCACGGGATGCCCTTAAAATGTCACAGCCAGACGAGAGGTCAAAGGCTTTATGTCAGGAATTTTTTAACAAAGAATAACAACCCGTTAACCATAAAGTCTGTAAAAAATGTGCGTTAACGGCGGTGCAGACTTGTATATATGCGACACCCCTCAGCACACTACCCGGCTGCGCAAGTGAGTCGTTTTGCATGGAACCGGGCGGGCATTTGATGGTTTGTTAACCACGCGGTGACGATAATGCGCGCGCCGGCTTGAACGGCGAACCAGCCAAGGGGCATGATGTGATAGTCCAGTTAACAACCCAGACCTGGTCGAAACTGTGCAACCTGGCGCTGGCGAAATCGCGTGATGTGATCCGGTTGATCGATCGCCATCTGCCGAAAATCATCGCCGCCTGGGCTGTGCTGGTCGCCATAATGGGGGCAACCAAGCTGGTGCGGTTGCATCAGGCGATGGATCGGCCCTTGCCGCTGGCGGTGATCCTGCCGCTGGCCGCAACCTATCTGCTGATCGCGCTGACCCCGCTGGCCGCCTGGCAGATCGTGTCTGGCGCCTTCAACACCGAAAAGTCCCTTTCACGCCCCAGCTTCAGCATGGCCGTGGCCGGTACCTGGCAGCGGCTGACCCGGGCCGAGGCGCTGCGCCGCGAAGGCTACGGGATCGAAGGCTTTCTGGCTTCGCTGGTGGCGGGCATCGTCCTGTCGATCTTTGTGCGGCTGGGCCAGTATGCGCTGGCCATGCCGGCCGTGCCGCTGCAGGGGCCGGACTGGGCGGTGGCGCTGTTCACTGCGATGACCGCCGATCTGCTGATCATGACCTTCCTCTATTCGACCTGCCTGGTAATGGCGCTGCGCGGTGCGCCGCTTTTCCCGCGGATGCTGCTGTATACCTGGCTCTACGATATCTGCATGCAGCTGGGAATTGCGCGTTATGCGATGAGCGTGGCTTCCATGCCTGCCGAAATCGCGCCTGCGATGCAGCCGTTCCTGGATGGCAACATCAAGAAGGTGCTGATCAGCGTGGCGATCTGGCTGCCCTATCTGCTGCTGTCAAAGCGCATCAACCTGACCTTCCGCCACCGCGTGGCCATGGCCTGAGCTAATCCCGCCTGTCGGTCGGGTCTTTAAGTCCTCTGGTGCCGCCGCAACTGGCCTGCGCTGCCGAAGTGCCAAGTTCGTGGCAATCGCTGGTTTCCGATCGGGTCTGGCGGGTCATTTCGTCGCTGATCCCTTTGAACACCGATGACAGATGCGCGGGCGCCAGCGCGGCAATCTCGCGCTGCGCTCCGATCGTATCGGCTGCGCGGCCTTCCAGCGTTGCCGCCACGCTTTCCTTGCCGATCACACCCACCGCCGCGCACAGGTAATCCTCGCCCTCGTGGCCGATTTCATCGACTTCGGACCAGACCAGGCTGGTTTCCGCCGATTCCTCGCTGACATGGGCGGTGAAGGTGCAAGTGGGCTTGCCGTAGCGGCTGTAAGTCCAGACAACACCATCACTGCTGCGCGCAACGGCCATCCGGGTCCCTGAAAGCCCCAGCGGCATGTCCATCAGGTTGGCGGCGGAGCCCATGTTGTACAGCATCGTCGCGGCAGAATCGCGCGGCATCTCCACCACCGTGCCGAACAACTGCCCGCAGCCGCCCAGCAGCGGCAACAGGCTGGCGAGCATCCCAAACGCCTTGTGCATCGGCCCCCTGCCTCCTGTCTGGTCTGACACGGCAATCATTTCACGGCATCGCGCCGTTGGCAAGCGGGGTTCAGGATATGGCGACAGCGGCGCAATGCTGCGCGATATACGCGTCATGCTGCGGCAAACCTTGCGCCGCACGCACCAGTGCGCCCTGCAACTTGAGCAGGTAATCGCCGTGATCGGTCCCGCGCAGCGGCAGCAGCGGATCGGTGCCTTGCGGCATGTTGCCCTGGCCGATATGCACCGCCAGCCAGCTGGGCGGGCCGAACAGATCGGCATCGCGCTGCACCAGGCGGCCATGCTTGCGAAAATGCTCGATCTTCCAGGTGACCGTATCGGGCACATCCATCGCCCCGCAATAGCGCCACAGCGCGCTGTCGGTGCGGCTGGTCAGCTTGTAGTGCAGGATGATGAAATCGCGGATCCGTTCAAATTCGCTGATCGCGATGCGGTTGTATTCATCGGTCACCAGCGGATCGAAATTGCGATCGGGGAACAGCGCGATCAGTTTGGCGATGCCGGCCTGGATCAGGTGGATCGAGGTGCTTTCGAGCGGCTCCATGAACCCTCCCGACAGGCCGATCGCCACCACATTGCGGTTCCAGAACAGGTTGCGCCGCCCGGTGACGAACGACAGCTTGCGCGGTTCGGCCAGCGGCTTGCCATCAAGGTTAGCCATCAAGGTAGCAGCGGCTTCGTCATCGGAGATGAATTGACTGCAATAGACATAGCCGTTGCCGGTGCGGTGCTGCAGCGGGATGCGCCATTGCCACCCGGCCGCGCGCGCGGTGGAGCGGGTGTAGGGGGTAAATTCGCCCGCCTTCTCGCACGGCACCGCCATCGCGCTATCGCTCGGCAGCCAGTGGCGCCAGTCCTGATAGCCGGTTTCGAGCGCACCTTCGATCAGCAGCCCGCGAAAGCCCGAGCAATCGACGAACAGATCGCCCGCCACCTGCCGACCATCCTCCAGCGTGACATGGGCGACCCGGCCGGTTTCACCGTCCAGCTCTACGCCGCCGATCTTGCCTTCGATCCGCACCACATCGCGCTGCTCCGAATAGCCGCGCAGGAACCGGGCATAGAGCCCGGCATCGAAGTGATAGGCATAGTCATAGGTGGAAAGGACGCTGCGCGGGTCTTGCAGCGGCGGGGCGAACTTGCCGCGGCTGGCGGCGGCCCAGGCCATGCACAGCTCATCCAGTTCGGGCGCCGCGCCCTTGGCCCGCGCCGCCAGCCAGTACTGATGCAGCGGCAGGAAATCGAAATTGCGACCATAAGTGCCGAACGGGTGGAAATAGCTGTGATCCAGCGCCCCCCAGTTGTTGAACTGGATCCCCAGCTTGAACGAACCTTGCGTGGCTTTGAGGAAATCATTCTCCGCAATGCCCAGCACATCGTTGAAGGTACGGATCGGCGGGATGGTCGCTTCACCCACCCCCACGGTGCCGATCTCGTCGCTTTCGATCAACGTGATCGAGCAGCCGGTGCGGATCGCATTAGCGAGCGCCGCGGCGGTCATCCACCCGGCGGTTCCGCCGCCAACGATCACCACCGAACGGATCGCATTGTCACTCTGCATGAATTGGTTCCTGATTTGCGGGACGGCGGATATCGAAGGCGATCACCAGCCGTTCGCCGTGATTGAACGGCACGGTAGAATGCCACATGGTCGACGGGAATATGGCCAGCCGGCCCGGCGCGGGTCCGATTGTGCAATAAGGCGCTAGCGCAAGACCAAGCTCAGGCGGCGGCGTGCCGAACGCAATGTGTCCGGCTGGCGGAGCACCCATCTGCGCGGCATCGGGCAGGGCAACATAGAACGCGGTCGAAAGCCACCCCATCGCGTGGGTGTGCGGCACGTTGTGGCCCTGCTGTTCAAGCCTTACCGACCAGCTCCCCTCGATCAGTAAGTCTTGATCGCGCGGCTGCCCCAGCAGCGGATGGCGCGGATCGGGCCTTGGCAGCGCGGCCACATAGTCGCGGATCATATCCAGCAGCCGCGCCTTGATGCTGCGCAGTTCAGGCTCATGACGCAGCAATACCGAACGATCGGTCTGGGTGCCGCCGCGCACCGATTGTTCGATATAGGGCTGTGCCGCGGTGTGGAGGCCGCGCAGAACCGCGGCCAGGGCCGCCAGTTCGTGCGCCGAAAGCCCGGCTTCGTGGCTGCGGATCAAGGCCTCAGGCTGGTCCAGCCATTCGGCGCGGGCATCGCCCATCAGCCGCCAGGCCAGCGACAGGTAGGGCCAGTAGAGCGCCGCTGAGGGCCCTTGGCTGAGCGGCAAGGCCTCGGCCTCGGCACATTTCGCCTCGCCGCTACGCAGCGCATGGCGGATCCGGCACAGGCTGGAAACGTCGCCGCGAATGTGCGCGGTGGCGGCGATCAGCCCGGCGGCATTTTCGGCCCCGCTTTCCACCGCCACGAACAGCCGCGATACGGCCAGTGCCGGGGTCTTGCCAAGATGGCGCTCGGCCTCGTCCAGCACCGCCA
Organism: Novosphingobium sp.; assembly: GCF_031417815.1. Classification (GTDB taxonomy): domain Bacteria; phylum Pseudomonadota; class Alphaproteobacteria; order Sphingomonadales; family Sphingomonadaceae; genus Novosphingobium. The sequence continues at coordinate 19,783 of NZ_JANOWI010000056.1, forward strand.
GCGCGCCCGGCCAATCGCGCGCCTGGGCCAGGTTGCGGAACCAGGCCAGCCACAGCGCCGCGTTGTAGGGGCGGGCGCGGCAGGCCTGGCCAAGCGAATCGGAAAAGTGCGCCTGTTCTCCCGCAGTCCATTTCAGCGTCGCCAGCGCCTTGTGCCCGTCCAGCCAGTCAGGTTGGCGGGCGAGCTGCGTTTCAAGCAAGCCGCGCGCCGCGTCCCCCAGCCCTTCCGACATCAGCGCCAGGGCGTGGTTTCGGGCAGTGCCCAGATGGCCGGGGGCCAGTGCGGCAGCCCGCGCGAACAGGTCAGCTGCGGGATGGCCCAATTCATAGCGCGTCTGGGCAAGGCCGAAAGCAAGCCCGGGATCGCCCGGAAACCGCGCCGCCGCTTCGCCGAACAGCGCGTCGGCCGCATCGTGCTGCTGCGCGCCCAGCAAGGCAAACCCCTGGCGGCGCAGTGCAGCTGGATCGGGCAGCGGGGTGCTCATCACGCGGTTCCTGCGACCTTGCGGCGATGCTGTCGAGAGGTGTTCACGCAAAAGGGGAAGCGATCCGCAGACCACTTCCCCAATTGCGACCCTTGCGGGGCAAACTTCGCCTTAGAAGCTGTACTTGATCGACGCGGTCCAGGTCTGGCCAAGCGCCGGAGCGGTGCCGATCACCGCCGGGTTGACCGAAAGATCAGCCACCCCGCCGCTGCCGCGCAGGTCGTAACGGTTGAACACGTTGTAACCCTGCACGCCCAGTTCGAGGCTGGGCAGCGGACGCACCGCCAGATTGACGCCCAGGATCACACCGCCCGGATAACTGCGTCCGGCATCATCGATCACGTTGGTCTGGCCGGTGGCATTCATCCCGACCGTAACCGCTTCGCCCACATCGTAGCTGGCCTGCACCGTGTAGATCAGGTTGGGCATGTACGGCGCGCGGGTATAGGGCGTCGGTGTGCCGGTGCTGGTCACGCCCGAGCGGGTGGCCTTCGTGTAGGTAGCGTTCCCCACCAGGCTGAAGCCGCCGCTGCGATAGGTGCCGAAGAATTCAAGCCCGTAGGACTTGTAGCGGGCATCGATCACGCAGCCGCCCGAGCCGCCGGGGCAGCGCGTGGCCGAAAGTTCGAAGGTCGACTGCTTGAAGCTGCCCTTGAGCGCGGTCAGTTCGATCGTGTAGCGACCGCCCAGGCCATCGCCGCGGGTCTTGAGGCCCAGTTCGTACTGGCCCACGAAGTCAACCGAAGGGGTGACGCCGTCCGAGGCGCAGCCCAGCGTGCCAGCCGCAGCCTGTGCGCTGGTGCACAGCGAACCATCGCTGGCGATCTTGCCGCCGAAGGTTTGCCGATCGCCGTTGAAGCGGCCGCCGCGCGAGGCACGGACGAACAGGCTGGTATCGCGGCTGACCTTCCACAGTGCGCCGCCAGTCCACGAGGTGTAGCTGCGGGTGTAGTTGAGCACTTCGCGGGTGCTGTTGCTGGTGATCGCCGGGATCAGGACACCGTTCGAATTCACGAGGAATTCGCTGCCGCCCTGGGTGCCGCCGCCCGATGCCTTGACGCTTTCAAAGCGAACCGAGCCATCGAGGTTGAAGTCATCGCTATCGAGCTCCAGCGCAGCGTAGGGTGCGGTGTTGGTGTACGACAGATCGTAATCACGCGCGCAGCAGTTGCCCCAGTTGTTGTTGTAACCCGAAATGCCTTCCTGGGTCAGCTTGTTGCCGGCCCCATCATAGAGATCGAGCTGCGAGGGGTTGTTGCCGCTCAATTCGCGCAGGCTCTTGTTGACGTGCCAGTCCATCGCGATCTTCTGGTTCATATAGAAGAAGCCCGCGCGCGCCGTCACCTTGGCCGAACCGCCGGCATCGAATGTTGCGGCCAGCTTGAGATCATTGGCGAGGCTGCCGATATCGCGGATGTTGGTGCGCACGTTGACGTTGTTATCAACATAGGTGCCGGTAAAGACCTGGCCGGCATTCGGGCCCGAAGCATAGCGGGCCGAAGCCACGACACTGCCGTTGACGCAGCTGCCGACAACGCCATTGGCGCTGTAGGTCGACGGCGCGGTGCAGGCGGTAAAGCCGACCGGGACCGGGCTGGTGTTGAGCCTGCGACCGACGTTCTGGAACGGCGCGGTGAAGCTGCCGCTCATGTCGGTCCAGCGCATGGAGTTGTCGACCGTGATGTTGCTGTCGAATTCATAGTGGAACTGCGCCCCGACCGAGGTGGCCTTGGTGCTGATCCCGTCCATCGAGACACGCTCAAGCTGGCCACTGCGACCCAGGATCAGGAAGTTCTGGTTGTAGATCGAGTAGTTCGAATCCTTGCGGCCATCGAAGCCCGGGAACGGCGTGACGTTGGAGAAGGCACTGCCGTTAAGCGTCGCGAGGGCCGGCGCGCCGGTATAGTTCGGTTCCTTGGTATCGGCGACCTTGAACAGCAGGCGGAAGAAGCCATTGCCGTCAGCGAATTCCTTGGTCAGGTTACCCTTGATCTGGAACGAATCCGAGACGTTGAAATCGGCATGGAGCGGGCCGCGGCCGGTCTTGAAGTAACCGCCGACGCTGAACCGCAGGCCTGTGCCCAGCGGACCACCAATGCGGAAATCGACCTTGGTTTCGTCGTAATTGATGCCCTTGGACAGACGGACCATGCCGCCTTCCTTGTTGCCGGTATCGCTGATGTAGTTGATCACCGCGCCGGGTGCCTGCGAGGCATAGGTGGTCGAACCGCCACCGCGGACCGATTCAACCCGGTCAACCGTGGCGTCATAGTGGGTCCAGTAATCGTTGTTGCCGAACTGGATATCGCCGAACAGCACTGTGGGCAGGCCGTCTTCCTGGATCTGTACAAAGGGCGAGCCGCCGGTAGCGACGGGAAGTCCGCGCACCGCGATGTTCGAATTGCCGCCCGGGCCCGAGGTGCCGGGCACCTGGATCCCCGGAATCATGCGGAACACTTCGGCTTCCGATGATGGGTGCATGTTTTCGATCACCGAATTGTCGATGCTGGTCACCGAGACCGAGCTGTTGAGCTTGGTCTTGTTGCCGCCCGATGCGGTGACGACAATGTCGCCCAGTCCATCGTCGCTGGCTTCATCGGCCGGCGGCGCATCCTGCGCCATGGCCGGCACGGCAAACATCGCCGCGGCCGCGATCGCAGCTACGGACACGCAATTGCGCACTACGGACTTTTTCATAGGTCTCCCCTCCACAGGACTGGCGCTTGCATAGTGCAAGTCGAGCCTTGGTGTGGCAGATGTAACAATCGATTGCAACGACAATTTGTAAATCGATTGCAGCATACGATTGCATGTGGCATCCCGGCCACAGAGTGCAGATCTGCGGAGCGGTTGAACGTGTCGCGGCGCAGCATTGCAAATGTTGACAATTTCGGGCCCGCACCGCCATGTGGCGGGCAATCGCATCCAAACCGGGGAACGCATCATCCTGTGACCAAACAGCCGCCTGTGACCGCGCGCATCCGCAATATTGCGGAACTGGCCCGGCTGGCTGGCGTTTCTGCCGGAACGGTCAGCCGTGCTTTGGCGGGCAAATCGCTGGTCAACTCGGAAACCCGCGAACGCATCCAGGCGCTGGCGCGCGAACACGGGTTTCGACCCAACCAGATGGCCCGGCGCCTGCGGGTGCAGGAAACCAAGGTGATCGGCGTGGTCGTGCCGCTGGGCCACGAACGCCGCCAGCACCTGTCCGATCCGTTCTTCATGACGATCCTGGGCCATCTGGCCGATGCGCTGACCGAAGACGGCTATGACATCATGCTCAGCCGGGTGATTCCCGATGCTGACGACTGGCTGGAACGGATTGCCGATTCGGGCATGCTCGACGGCGTCCTGCTGATCGGCCAGTCAAACCAGTTCGACGCGATCGAGCGGGTGGCCAGCTGGTATCGTCCGCTGGTGGTCTGGGGCAGCCACCGCCCGGGGCAAATCCATTGCACCGTCGGGGTCGACAATCGCAAAGGCGGGCAACTGGCCGGTGAATGCCTGATCGGCGCAGGACGAAAGCGGCTGGCGTTTCTGGGCGAGACAATCGCGCCAGAGCTGGCCGAACGCTATCAGGGGCTGTGCGATGCGGCAGCCGCGTCCGGCCTGCCCGCACCGCTCAAGCTCGACACGCACCTTGCCTCAGACATCATGGCCGACGAGATCGCCGCGCATATCGACCGGATCGGCAAGCAGGTAGACGGGATTGCCGCCGGGTCTGATCTGATTGCGATGCACGCGGTACGCGCGCTGGCCGATCGCGGCATTTCGGTGCCGGGCGATGTCTCGGTGACCGGATTCGACGATCTGCCGCTGGCTGAACAGACCATCCCCCGCCTGACCACGATCAGCCAGTCAATCGCCGCAGGGGCCCGGGCGATGGTCGATGCCCTGTTCGCCCGCGCGGCAGGGCAAGATACCCCTTCGGTCGAGATGGAGCCCGTGCTGGTGCGGCGCGATACCGCTTGAACGCCTGTCAGTATTGCAGGGTCAGCGCCGTGCAGCCATCGCGGCTGAACAGTTCCGCCGAACCATGATCCAGCCACAGATCGAGCGCCAGAGCGGGATCCAGATCGAGCGCGCACAGCGCATCCAGAAATGGCGCATGCGGCACCTGACGGCTGACCACCAGCCGCGCGCCGCGCCGTTCCACCCCAATCGTGCGGCCCAGGCTGTCGGTTGCGGTCCAATCGAGATTGCTGCCGCCCGGCAGGCTGAGCTTTCCGACCAGCGCCTGCCCGGCCTTGTCGGGCGTCAGGGCGGGAACGCCCGCGGCCGCAGCCGGCTCCACTTCCTGGCGCAGGCGCAAGTGGCCGCCCTGCCGGGTCAGCGAGATCCGGCGCGGCAAGCTCATCGCGCCGCGCCAGCCCTTTTGCGGCAAACGTCCCTGATAGGCATGATTGCCCATCCAGCCGATCCAGACCGGGCGTCCGGCCGCATCGCGCGGTTCGTGCCAGGCGATTGCAGCGTAAAAGTCGCGGCCATGATCGGCCACCTGCCATAACGGTTCGAGCGCAGAGCCATCGGGCACGAAGCGGATCCCGTCGAAAGTCCCGGTCTGGTAGAGCGCGCCCGATCCCGGCGCATCGTGCAGCACATCGACCTTGAACAGCCAGCGCGTCTCGCCGGTGCCTTCAACCGGCAATTCGATCAGCAGCGGGCATTCCCAGATCCGCCCCGGTGCGCCGTTGCCGTGGATCACCGACATCTCGTCCCACTGTTTCAGATCATGTGAGGCAAAGATCAGTGCGCGGTTCTCGTTCGAGAGCACCACCGCCATGATCCAGCGATTGGTGGCTTCGTGCCAGAAGACGTTTGGATCGCGGAAATCGGCCATTCCAAGATCAAGCACCGGGTTGCCGGGATAGAGCTGGAATGTTCGACCATTATCGGTGCTGTGGGCGATTGCCTGGGCTTGCCGCTGCGGGCCGTGGCTGGCGGCGGCGGTATAGACCGCCACCATCGCATCGCGGCCGAACCCGGCCTTGCCGGCATCATCGATCACGGCCGAACCGGAAAAGATCATGTCCTGCGCCGTTTCGGGAATGGCGACGGGCAGTTCCTGCCACGCGGCCAGATCGGGGCTGACAGCATGGCCCCAGCTCATGTGGCCCCACTCCTCGCCCTGCGGGTTGTACTGATAAAACAGGTGCCATTCGCCCGCGTGGTGAACCAGGCCGTTGGGGTCGCTCAGCCAGTTGGCTGCGGGCGCATAGTGGAATTGAGGTCGCACGGTATATCTTCCGGAAACGGGAGAGGAATGTCAGGCGATCGTCACGGTGTCGCCCGCAAACGCGAGGTGGAACACCGGTGCCGGGGTGCCGCCGAACTGGCTGCGCAGCAGCGCTGGATTATCGGCAAAATTCCGCCCCTGCATCCCCCAATGATCGATGAAGCTCCACACCGCGCCTTCGCCGGTTACCCACCAGCTGTAGCCCTGGGTCGGTTCGCCCGCCGGATTGCCAGCGACGAAGCCAGAACCGTTGACCGGACGATAGGGGCCGCGCAGCTGTTCTGCAACCATGGCGTAGAGCCCATTGGGACCAGTTTCTCCGGCAGGATTGAAGGTGCGCCGCTGGGTTGACCAGAACAGGTAATAGAGCCCGCCGCGCACCACCACATGCGGACGTTCAAGCTCGTTGTTGACCCCGACCGCCTCGAGCAGCGGATCCTCAAGCTGCCAGTCCCCCGCATCATCACGCGTGGCAAGCCCGATCACGCCGTTGTAGTCATGATGATCCCACCCGGCGCTGGCCGTAAACAACAGGTGCGCTTGGCCCGAGGCCGGATCACGAAACCAGGCCGGATCGCGGAACGCCTTGATCATGCCCGGCGTGCCTTCGCCCTCGGCAGCGATGAAATAGCGTGCACCATCAGGGCGGACCAGTTCTTCGCTGGCGCTCCAGTCGCCCGGACCATCCTCACCAAGTGTTCCGCGCGCCGCGAACAGGCGCTGCTCAAAGCTGTGTCCTTCGCCGCGGCGCCCGGCGGCGGTGAAGAACAGTGACACCGAACGGCCATCATCGTGCAGCACCGCGCTGCCGGCCCATTCGCGCGATCCCGGGCTCAGCGCACCCGGCAGGCAATCGCCATGATCGCGCCAGCCGTCCGGGCCAAACGAGGCGAGGCGGATTTTCGCCGCATTATGGCGCTGGCCAGGATCGGCAAAGCACGGCGCGCTGAGGAAAAACCAATACTCCCTCGCGCCGATCCGCGCGGTACGGCCATCTTCGTGGGCCAGCGGCCAGCTGTCCCACAGATCGAGCCCGGGGATTATCTGCACAGCATCGCCGGCCTGGATCGGCGCAATTTCCGCCCCGGCGATCGGCCCGGGCCGCCAGCGGCTGGCTACAATGTTCAAAACTGGTTCGTTCATGCGTGCATACCGGCGGCAGTGCCGCTGGCCCTTTCGATCATGCTGGAAAGCGCCGACCCATCGGGCGGCTGGTAATTCGCTTCGAGCGCAGACCTGACCCGCTCGACCTCAGTGGCCGCCATGACGGCGACGACCGCGCCGCCAAACCCGCCGCCCGTCATCCGCGCACCGCCCTGTTTGCCGATCGCAGCGTTCAGCACATCGACCAGCCGGTCGACCGGCGGCACGCTGACCTCGAACAGATCGCGCAGCGATGCATGGCTGGCGCGCAGAACCGCGCCGAGCGCGGCAAGATCGCCGCCTTCAAGCGCTGCAACGGCGGTTTCAACCCGCGCAATCTCGCTGACCACATGGGCCGCGCGCCGGGCGATCTGCGGATCGAGCCTCGCCGTTGCAAGCCGGGCCGCATCGACGTCGCGCAGCGATACCACCCCCAGCGCCTGCGCCGCCGCTTCGCAATCGGCGCGCCGCGCGTTGTAATGGCCATCGACCAGCCCGCGGACCACGCCCGATTGCACCACCAGCACCGCCCAGCCCTGCGGCAGCGGCACCTGGCGCGTGTCCAGCGTGCGGCAATCGATCAGCAACGCGTGCCCATCCTGCCCCGCAGCGACTGCCATCTGGTCCATGATCCCGCAGCGCACCCCGGCCCATTCGTGCTCGGCCCGCTGCGCTGCCAATGCAATTGCCCGCGGTGCCGGTTCGGCTTCGCCCCGCGCCAGCGCCAGCGCCCGCCCGACCGCAACGCACAGCGAGGCCGACGAGGACAGCCCAGACCCGCGCGGGATCGATCCGGCGATGGCCAGCCGCACCCCGCCGGGCGCACCACAGGCCATGCCGCGAACATACGAGCGCCAATCGGCCGGGCCATGCGGGGCAACAGCATGCGGCACGAACCGGTCACGCGCCTGATCAAAATCGAGCGCGACAACTTCAACCGCGGCATTGTCGGCCGGGCCATAGGCAACCGCAGTCCCCACGGCCAAAGGCATCGGCAAGACCAGCCCATCGTTGTAGTCGACATGCTCGCCGATCAGGTTGACCCGGCCCGGCGCGAACACCGTGCCCACAGGCTCGGTGCCAAACGCGGCGCAAAATCCGGCATGGGCCCTGGCGAACGGATCCATCAATCGATCTCCACCGCGCGCAGGCGCTCGGCCGCCGTTTCGGGTGTCAGATCACGCTGGGTTTCGCCCAGCAGCTCGAACCCGACCATGTGCTTGCGCACCACGGCCGAACGCAGCAGCGGCGGCAGGAAATGCGCGTGCAGCCGCCAGTGCGCGCTATCATCGCCGTGCCCGTGCGGGGCACCATGCCAGCCAAACGAATAGGGGAAATCGCAACCAAACAGCCCGTCATAGCGGCGCAGCAGGCGCGAAAGAATTGTCGCCAGGGCCGCGCGGGCGGTGTCGGAAAGTTCCTCGATCCGCGCCACAGGATCACGCGCGATCAGCAGCACTTCGAACGGCCAGGCCGCCCAGTGCGGCACCACGGCCAACCAGTGATTGTTGGCTTCGACCACACGGGTGCCGTCGGCCAGTTCTGCCTCGGCCACGGCATCGAGCAGGACCGCGCCGCGCTGTGCCAGAAAGGCGCGCTGGGCCCCATCTTCTTTGCCAACCACTTCGGGCACGAAATCGCTGGCCCAGACTTGCCCGTGCGGATGCGGGCTGGACGCACCCATCATCGCGCCCTTGTTTTCGAACAGCTGGACATGCCCCCAGTGCGCGCCGAGTTCGGCTGATTGCGCGCACCAGCAAGCGATCACTTGCGCCAGCGCGGCGGCGGGCAACCGCGCCAAGGTTGCGCCGTGATCGGGACTGAAGCAGATCACCCGCGCCTGCCCGCGCGCTGGCTGGCTTTCGAACAGCGGGTGCGGATCGCCCGTACCGCCTTCGTCGAGCAGCGCGGCAAAATCGTTGGCGAAGACAAAGGTGCCGGAATAGTCCGGATTGGCCTTGCCGTTGGCGCGCGTGTTGCCCGCGCAAAGATAGCAAGCCGGGTCATGCGCGGGCGCAGGCGGCGTTTGCGGCGGCGCGGCCTCGCCCTGCCACGGGCGCTTGGCGCGGTGGGGCGAAACCAGCAGCCATTCGCCGGTCAAAAGGTTGCGGCGGCGGTGCGGCAGGTCGGCCTGGCTCATCGGGCGACTCCATGAAATATGGCAACGCTTTCAGCCTTGAGCGGCGGCAACGGCATCCCGGCCTGCGCCAGCCACGATCCGGTGAAGCGCTGCGGCGCAGCGCGCATCGCATCAAACAGGGCCGCACTGTGCATCGCATAGCCGCGCCTGCCGCCGCCAATCCGCAGCAGTTGCAGCGCCACGTCGTCCGCCTCGGCCAGGAACGGCAGCCGCAGCGGCTGCGGCCGGCGATCATGCGGCGGATCGGCGCGGATAACGAATAGCAGGAATTCCCGCGCGGTGCCCGCCGCCTGCCAGACCAGACCGTCAGCCCCCTCACCCTGCCAGGTCCGTGTCCCGTGCAGCAGATGCCGCCACGCCTTGTGAAACGCGATCCAGTCGGCCAGTTCGGCGCGGTCGGCTTCGTCCAGTTTGCGCGGATCAAGTTCCACCCCGAAGTGGCCGGGCATGGCCACCGCAGCGCGAAAGCCCAGGGCCTGCGTGCGTCCGGTGGCGTGGGCCGGGCTGGCGCCGATGTGTGCACCCATCAGTTCGGGGGGGAGGAAGGCGAGGAAGCCGCGCTGCATCGCCACGCGGCTGACCGCATCGATATTGTCGCTGGTCCAGAAGCGGTGGACATAGGACGCCAACCCGGCATCGCTGCGCCCGCCGCCGCCCGCGCAACCTTCGATTTCCACCAAGGGGTGTGCGGCGCGCAGGCGGCCCAGCAGATCATAAGTTCCCGCCATCTGCGCTGCGCCGCCAGCGGGGGCGAGATCGCGGTTGTGATCCCATTTGAGGTACGAAATTGCCACTTCGCGCAGCAACGTATCAAGCGCGCCGAACAGGTAATCACGCACTTGCGGCAGCGCCATGTTGAGCACCAGCTGGCCCCGTGCGGTCGGCTGTGCCCGGCCCGGCACATGCAGTGCCCATTCGGGATGGGCGCGGGTGAGATCGCTGTCCGGGTTGACCATTTCGGGTTCGACCCACAACCCGAATTCCATCCCCAGCGCGCAAACCTTGTCCGCCAGCGGTTTCAGGCCGTGCGGGTATTTGACCGGATCGCAGGTCCAGTCGCCCAGCCCGGCCGTGTCATCGTCCCGGCCCTTGAACCAGCCGTCATCGAGCACGAAGCGTTCGATCCCGATTGCTGCCGCAGCCTGCGCCAGGTCGGCAATCCGCGCTTCGTCGTGATCGAAATAGCAGGCCTCCCAGCTGTTGAGATGCACCGGGCGCGGCCGCATTGCCCCGCCCGGCCAGTCGATCTGCGCGCGCACAGCGGCATGGTGTTGCGCCGCTGCGCCGCCGCGCCCCTGGGTAGAGACGGCAAGGATCGCCTGCGGTGCGGTATAGCTTTCACCGTGCTGCAGCACGACTTCGCCCGGTTGCAGCACGGCCCCGGCGCTGAGCAGCCAGAACCCCTCGTCATCGCGCTCCACGGTCAGGCGGCTATCGCCCGACCAGGCGAGCTGCAGCGCGTGGACCAGCCCGCTGTGATGCCCGGCACCTTCGCCCAGCACCACCACGCCGGGCGGCCCGCCGTGCCCGGAGATGCCGCGCCGCCCTTCGCGCGCCCAGACTTGCTGCGGCATCGCCTCGCGGCATTCGGCCAGCTCGGCATTGTGCCGGCCGCGCCATGAAATCAGTCCGGTGCTGTCGGCCGCCAGCGGGATCTGCGCGCTGGCCAGCCAATCCAGCGTCAGCGCCGCCGCGCCGCGATTGGTCAGCCGCGCGTCAAACCGGAACGCCCCGCCCGGATCGCGCGTAATCGACTGTTCGAGCAGCAGACCTTCCTGCGGATCTTCCAGCCGGATCGTGATCGCATCTGCGTCCGCTTTCACCGCACTCACGGTGAAATCGATCATCAACGCGCGGCCATCACGCCGCGCGGCCAGGGCAACCGGACCAAACCAGCCGAACCCCGCCACCGGCGCGGTGCAGAGCGACACATCGCCATCGAGCGAAAAGCTTGCCGCTGTCCGCCCGTCCCCCAGCGGTGCCAGCGCGCCCGGATCCAGCCGCGCGCCAAGGTGCCGCCACACCGGCGCACCGGCATCACGCAGTTCGAGCACCAGGCTGGCCTGATCGCTGTGCAGGGAGGCGAGCAATGCTGGCATCAGGCGGCGGCCGGAACCCTTGCCCCGGTTTCGCCGTCAGTCCTGATCCGCAGGACCGCAGCCGCCGCGCACAGCATCAACACCCCGCCAAAGGCGAGCGCATTGCGCGGATCGCCGCCCAGCACCGGCTCGTAGATGAAGGTCATTGTCCCGGCGAAGACCAGCATCGGGGCGCAGATCATCATGTTGAAGATACCCATGTAGACCCCTGTGCGTTCCGCCGGAATGGCATTGGCAAGGATGATGTACGGATTACCCATGATCGATCCCCAGCCAAGCCCCATGATCCCCATCATCACCCACATTGGTGGTTCGCTGTTCAACATCGGCATGGTTATCATCGCGCAGCCGGTCAGCACCAGGCAGGTGGCGTGCAAATGCACCGCGCCAAAACGGCGGGCCAGCGGTGCCATCGAAAAGGCCGCCACAAAGGCGATTCCATTGTAAAACGCCCCCATCGGACCGGACAGCAGATCGGCTTCGCGGAATTGCTGGGTGCTGCCATCCGATGTGCCGAACAGCGCCATCGAAATCGATGGGACGCGGTAGGCCCAGTAGCAGCACATCGCGTACCACTGGAACAGGCTCATCCAGCCCATGGTCCGCATCGCCTGCGGCATTTCGCGCATCGCCGCGAAGATTTCAGCAAAGGTCGATTTGAAGCCCCTGGGCAAGGCCGCGATGCGTGCGCGTTCGTCTGCCGGCAGCGGTAATTCGGGTACCCGCCAGATCGACCACAGGATCGTGGTCAGCGAGAGAACCGCGCCGATATGGAAGGCCAGCCGGGTATACTCCGGAATCACCCCGGGCGCGGCCAGCTTGGACACACCGAACAGGTTCACCAGCAGGAACGGGCTGATATAGGCCAGGCACTGGGCAAGGCCGGTGAACCCGCTTTGCGACAGGAAGCCGAAGCCGCGCTGCTCTTCGCGCAGCCGGTCGTTCACATAGGCGCGGTACGGTTCCATCGTGATGTTGTTGCCGACATCGAGCAGAAACAGAATCGAGAAGGCCATCAGCAGACTTTGCGAGAACGGCATCAGGAACAGCCCGGCGCTGCACATCAAGGCGCCGATCAGGAAATAGGGGGTGCGCCGTCCGAATCGCGACAGGGTGCGGTCGCTCATCACCCCGATCAGCGGCTGGACGATCAGCCCGGTCAGCGGCCCGGCAATGCCAAGCCAGGGGAAATCCGCCTCATCCGCGCCAAGATAGGCGAAGATCGGGTTGGCCTGCTGCAGCCCGAAACTGAACTGAAGGCCCAGAAAACCCAGGTTCATCTGCAGGATTCGCGTGAGCGAAAGGTGTGGTTTGCCGACAGGCATCAGGTTTCTCCCCAAGCGGCTTTTGCCTGCTTTGACAGCATTCAATGTCACAGTCTGGGGATGATGACAACAATCGATTGCAGCAGGTCTGGCGCGCTACCCGGTTTGCTGGCAAAAGGCACTGGCAAGCCATGGAAATCAAGCACGGAGGAGGCGCAACGTGGACCAGCGATTGATCGGCGCAATTGAAGCGGGTGGAACCAAATTCGTGGCTGCGCTGGCGCGCGGCGACGGCACCGTGCTGGCCGAAACCCGGATTGCCACCCGCACCCCGGCCGAATGCTTCCCCGATCTGGCGGCTTTCTTCGCGCAGGCGGCCGCCGCGCATGGCCCGATCGCCGCGTTCGGCGTGGGCAGTTTCGGGCCAATCGATGTCGATCCCGCGTCCCCCGCTTACGGCACCTTCACCACCACCCCCAAACCGGGCTGGTCGGGCGCGCGCTATCACGATGTGCTGGGGCGGTTTGGCGTGCCGATCATGGTCGATACCGATGTAAACGGTGCAGCGCTGGGCGAATGGGAAAAGGGTGCGGGTCAAGGCTGCCGCACGCTGGCCTATACCACGGTGGGCACCGGCGTGGGCTGCGGCGTGTTGAAAGACGGCACATCGCTGATGGGCTTTTCGCATTATGAAGGCGGGCATATTCCGATTGTCCGCAATGCGGCGCGCGATCCTTATCAGGGGTTCTGTCCGTTCCACGGCGATTGCCTTGAAGGACTGGCGGCAGGCCCGGCGATCAAGGCGCGCTGGGAGCAAAGCCTGTCCGAGCTAGGCAGTCCGCCCGAAAAGGTCGACCTGATCGCGGACTATGTTGCCCAGCTGGCGGTCAATCTGATCCTGCTGCACATGCCCGACCGGCTGATTTTCGGCGGCGGCGTTATGAAGACTCCCGGCCTGATCCCGGCGCTGCGCAAGGCGACTGAAACACGGCTGGCGGGCTATATCAAGGCACCGCAGCTCGATCCCGGGCTTGAACGCTACATCGTCGGATCCGGGCTGGGCGATGAAGCCGGGATCACTGGTGCCATCGCGCTGGGGCGGCGCGCGCTAGGCCTCTAGCGCCAGCAGGGCAAAGCTCGCCAGCCAGTGCTCACCCATGTAATCGCCCGCGATGTGCGGCATGGCGGCACCCAGGTGGTCTTGCGCGGTCCGGACGGCCAGTCCGATCACCGGGTGCCCGGCAGGCAGCGCCCGCGCGATCTGCCGCCAGCACCACGCGCGGCTTAGGTTGAGCCCGTCGAGGTGCGCGATCTTGCCGTCGCTGCGGTCGGACACCGTGGCGGGTATCAGCAAGGTCTGCGGTTCGCCCGCCGCGATCTGCGGCAGGAACAGATCGAGCCATGTCGCAAAATCCGCATCCAGCGCGCGGCTCATCAACACGGCTTCGCACAGCGCCGGGGAGAGGAATTCGTCACCGCCCGGCTCCCACGCCTGGCAGCCCTTATCGGCCACAAACCATTCGCGCGCGCGGCTCTCGATCAGCCCTTCAAGCGCGCCATCATGCAGCCGCGCCCAATCGAGCGCGAGGGTCAGAGCGAAGGCCGAATTGAAATGCGTGCCGGTGCGGATCGGGTAGGTCTGCAGCGGCAGGAAGTCAGCAAACCGTCGCGCGAAAACATGCGCGAATTCATCGCTATACCGCGCCCATGCTGCACTATGCTGCACCATCTCTGCGTGCAGCATAAGTGCCCATGCCCAGCCATAGGGCCGCTCAAACCCGCGCGCCGAGGGGCGGGTAAGATAGGCCGTTTCGGCCCCGAAGTTCGCCGCGGTCAGCACCGCGTCCGCGCGCGTGCGCACCGCTGCAGCTTCGGGCAGATCAGGATAGAGCCGGGCCAGGCGCAGCACCTGCCACCAGCCGTGAACGCGCTATGCCAATCGAAGCTGCCGTGGAAGATCGGGTGGAGCTGCGCCGGAGTCTGTGCGTCGTCAGGCCCACCCAGCACATGATCAAGCTTGTGCGGATATTCGCGGCCAAGGTGCCCCAGCGTCAGGCCCATGAACCGGGCGGCCAATGCGGCATCCAGCACGGTCATGGAAAAGCGACCCAGGCAATCAGCGCAATGTTGAACACCAGCAACGGCAGCGCGGTGCCGATCTGCGCTTTGACCACCGCGTTGCGATCTTTCAGATCGAGCAAGGCGGCGGGGACGACGTTGAAATTGGCCGCCATCGGCGTCATCAAGGTGCCGCAGAACCCCGCCAGCATGCCCACCGCCGCTATTACAGCCGGGTCGCCGTGGTAGTGCTGGATCAGCAGCGGCAGTCCGATCGCCGCCATCATCACCGGGAAGGCGGCAAAGGCATTGCCCATCACCATCGTGAACAGCGCCATGCCAAGGCCGTAAGCCACAACCGCGGCCAGGCGCGAATCCGCCGGGATCACGCCCGACATCGCTTCTCCCACCACCTTGCCCACACCGGCAATCGCAAAGACCGCGCCCAGGCTGGCCAGCATCTGCGGCAGCAGCGCCGCCCAGCCGACCGCATCCATCAGCCGCCGGCCTTGCTGCAGCGGCACCAACGGACTCTCGCGCAGCCAAATCAGTCCGGCGGCTGACGCCAGCAACACGCCCAGCGCCAGGCTGACCAGCGTGACCTGCCTGGGATCGACCAACTGCGGCACGGCCTTGAAGGCAAAGGAGCCGATCAGGGCCGTGGCCGGAATCACCAGCGCCAGCAGAAACAGGCGGTTGCCGTGGCTGGCAGCGCGGGTTTGCTGCTGGGCGGCGTCATCGCCGGCCACGCCCTTGCCCAGACCGCCAAGGCCGGCGATGGCAACCAGCGCCAGTACCAGGAACCCGTTGCCCAGATCGCCCAGCCGGTCGCCCGCCAGCATCGACAGCGCCAGCAGCGCCCAGAATGCAGCGGTGGAATAGCGCTTGGGATTGCTGCGATCGCGCGCAGAAAGCGCGGCAAAGGCGGCAAAGACCAGCCCGGCCAGCAAGTAGATCTGCGGCAGACCGATCATCCGCGCCTCCGCCCAAAGCGCCGCAGCCGAAAGGCATGGATCGCGAACGCGGCGATTGCGGAAGGGATTGCCCAAACCGACAGCTCGAACGGGGTGAGCACGATGCCTTGCTGTTCCAGAAAACCCTTCATCAGCAGGATCGATCCGATCGCGATGAAGATATCCTCGCCAAAGAACAGCCCGACATTGTCGGTGGCGGCGGCCATGGCTTTGACCTTGTCCGCCTCTTCAGCAGTCTCGGGCTGCGCGGCGGCAAGTGCCATCGGGGCAAGCAGCGGGCGGACCGTCTGGGCATGCCCCGCGATCGAGGTCAGCCCCAGCGCAGCGGTGGCCTGGCGCAGCAGCAGATAGCCGGTCAGCAGCCGCGGCAGCGTCGCGCCTTTCAGCCCCGCGACCAGCGTGCGCGCGCGTTCCTGCAAGCCGTGGGCTTCCATCAGCCCGATCACCGGCAGTACGATCCACACCACGCTGACATAGCGGGTTTCGTTGAACGCCTTGCCGAACGCGGCGATCACCGCCAGCAGGTCCATCCCTGCGGCAAGGCCAGTGGAAACCGCAGCGGCCAGCACCACAACCAGTGGATTGAACTGCAGCGCAAAGCCCGCGATCATCACCGCAATGCCGATCAGCAGCCACGGGTTCATGGACTTCCGTACCCTCCCCCGCCAGGTGTTTCGATCACCATGACATCGCCCGCGGCCATATCCACGGCGGCGGTCGCCGCAAGAACCTCAACTTCGCCTGAGGTTCGTTCAACGCGATTGTTTCCGGGCAGGGCATCGCCGCCGCCGTTCAGCCCGAACGGCGCATGAATCCGCCGTCCGGCCAGGATCCCGGCCTGCATCGGTTCAAGAAACCGCACGCGCCGCACCGCGCCATCGCCGCCCTTCCATTGCCCCGCCCCGCCGGATCCGCGGCGGATATGGAAGTCTTCGAGCATCACCGGGAAGCGGGTTTCCAGCACTTCGGGATCGGTCAGGCGGCTGTTGGTCATGTGGGTCTGCACCGCGTCCGCCCCGGCAAAGCCCGGCCCTGCACCCGAACCCCCGGCGATGGTTTCATAATACTGGTAGCGATCATTGCCGAAGGTGAAGTTGTTCATCGTGCCCTGGCTGGCAGCCAGCGCGCCAAACGCACCGAACAGTGCGTCGGTCACCGCCTGGCTGGTTTCGACATTGCCCGCCACCACTGCTGCAGGATGGCGCGGGCGCAGCATCGAGCCTTCAGGGACCACAATCGTGACCGGTGCCAGGCAGCCCTCGTTCATCGGGATCGGATCGTCGATCATGGTGCGCAACACATACATCACCGCCGCGCGAACCACGCTGAACGGCGCATTGAAATTGCTGTCAAGCTGCGCGCTGGTGCCGCTGAAATCGACGGTCACGTGGCGCGCGGCCGTGTCGATCGAGACCGCCACGACGATGGTCGCGCCGCAGTCCATCTCCACCTGGAACGCGCCGTCTTCCAGCCGCGCGACCAGCCGCCGCACCGCTTCTTCGGCATTGGCGTGGACGTGGCCCATATAAGCGCAGACCACATCGCGGCCGTGTTCCTTGCAAGCCGCGTCCAGCCCCGCAGCTCCGCGTGCGCAGGCGGCGACCTGTGCCGCCAGATCGCCGAGGTTTTGATCCACATTGCGCGCCGGGTGCGGACCGGAACCGAGCAGCGCGCGCATCTCCGCCGCGCGCATCCGGCCTTCATCGACCAGCAGGAAATCTTCGATCAGCACGCCTTCGTCCATGATCGTGCGGCTATCCGGCGGCATCGATCCCGGCGCAATCCCGCCGACATCGGCGTGGTGTCCGCGCGCCGCGACGAAGAAGCTGGGTGCCGCGCCATCTTCCGCCACAAACACCGGGGCGATCACGGTGATATCGGGCAGATGCGTGCCCCCGGCATAAGGCGCGTTGAGCACATAGGCATCGCCGCGCCTGATCCCGCGCCCGTCCGCCTCGCCGCCGCGCGCGCGCAGCACCGTGGCGACGCTTTCGCCCATCGAGCCCAGATGCACCGGCATATGCGGGGCATTGGCCACCAGCCGGCCCTCGGCATCGAACACCGCGCAGGAGAAATCGAGCCGTTCACGGATGTTGACCGAAGAGGCGCTGCGGGCGAGCGCGGTGCCCATTTCTTCGGCAATCGCCATGAACAGGCCGTTGAACACTTCGAGCCGGATCGGATCGACCTGGGTTCCGTTGGCCGGGTCCGAATGGCGCGGTGCGGTGCGGGTCAGCCGCAGCGTGCCGTCACTATCCACCTTCAGCGACCA
Organism: Novosphingobium sp.; assembly: GCF_031417815.1. Taxonomy (GTDB): domain Bacteria; phylum Pseudomonadota; class Alphaproteobacteria; order Sphingomonadales; family Sphingomonadaceae; genus Novosphingobium. The sequence continues at coordinate 37,454 of NZ_JANOWI010000056.1, forward strand.
GCCCGGCTCGACCACTGTGGTGGCCAGCGGATCGACCACGATCAGGGGGCCGCCCGCAGTGAACCCGGCAGCCAGCCCGGCGCGGTCGTGCACCGGCACTTCATGCGCCGCGCCCCCCATCCAGCACCGGGCCACCGAAATCGGCGGCGCAGTCCTGGCAGGCATCGGCCATGCGAGCTGCGCAGCACCGATGTCTTCAGCCACGGCTTCCACCCGCACCCGGTCAATCACCAGCGCACCGGTGCCGGCAAAGCCGAATTCCGCCAGATGGCGCTCGGCAAATTGGGCAGCCAGTTCAGCCGCCGGGCCGGGTTCCAGCTCGATGGTGTTTTCCGATCCCTCCGGCCGCACGAACAGCCGCGCCTCGATACGGGTGGCAGGCACGCCCAGCTGCAGTTCCGCCGCATCGGCCAACCGCGCGCGCAACGCTTCAACGGCAGGTTCAACGCCGGGTTCCAGGGCCAGCCCCAACCCGCCTTCGCGCACCGCGGCCTCGCTGGCCAGGCCCATGCCATAGGCCGAAAGCACCCCGGCGAACGGGTGGACCAGCACCGTATCGATCCCCAGCGCATCGGCGACCAGGCAGGCGTGCTGCCCGCCCGCACCGCCAAAGCAGGCCAGCGCGTGGCTGGTCACATCATGCCCGCGCGCGACCGAGATCTGGCGGATCGCGTGGGCCATATTGGCCACCGCGATCTGCACGAAGCCTTCAGCCAAAGCTTCGGGGGCAATGGCCTGCCCGGTTTCATCCTCAACCAGCCGGGCCAAAGCGGCGAATTTCTGATTCACCACGCCCGCATCGATCGGCTGATCACCCCCGGGACCGAACACCTTGGGAAACTGCTCGGGCACAAGCTTGCCCAGCATCACGTTGCAATCGGTAACGGTCAGCGGCCCACCATTGCGGTAGCAAGCCGGACCCGGCACCGCACCCGCGCTTTCCGGCCCGACCACCAGCCGCCCGGCATCGAACCGGCAGATCGATCCCCCGCCCGCCGCCACGGTGTTGATCCGCAGCATCGGCGCGGCGATCCGCACCCCGGCGACGCGGGTTTCACTGTCGCGCTCGAACGCCCCGGCATAGTGGCTGACATCGGTCGAGGTGCCGCCCATGTCAAAGCCGATCACCTTAACCGCGCCTGACTTTTCCGCGGTGCGTGCCATGCCGACGATCCCGCCAGCCGGGCCGGACAGGATCGCGTCTTTGCCGTGAAACCGCAATCCCTCGATCAGCCCGCCCGAACTTTGCATGAACAGCGGCCGCGCCGCGCCGCCCAGCGCAGCGGTGAACTGATCGACATAGCGGCGCAGCACCGGTGAGAGGTAGGCATCGACCAGTGTGGTATCGCCGCGCGCGACAAGCTTGATCAGCGGGGCCAGTTCATGGCTGACCGATACCTGGGAGAAACCCGCCGCGCGCGCCAATTCGGCCAGCCGCGCTTCGTGCGCCGGATAGATCCAGCCGTGCATCAGTACGATGGCGATTGAACCCAGCCCGGCGGCGCGCGCATCCTTGAAACCGGCCAGCGCCGCCGCTTCGTCAAGCGGGGTCAGCACGGTGCCATCGGCCGCAACCCGCTCGTCAATCTCGAGCACGCGGGCGTGAGGCGGCTGCGGCAGCACGATCCGGCGCACGAACAGCTCGGGCCGTTCCTGGGTGCCGATGGTCAAGGCATCGCCGAAGCCCCCGGTGATCGCCAGCAGCGCCGGCTCACCCTTGCGTTCAAGCAGCGCGTTGGTGGCAACCGTGGTGCCCATCCGCACCGCGCACGGCGGCAGCGGCCCTGAGGCCATCCCGGTAAGCTGCCGGATCGCGGCAATCGCCGCGTCTTCGCCGCGGTTCGGGTCCTCCGAGAGGATCTTGGCGGTGCGCAGGGACCCATCGGGAGCGCGGGCCACCACATCGGTAAAGGTTCCGCCGCGATCGATCCAGAACTGCCAGCCGCCGCGCACCCGTCAGTTGGCGTCGTCAGGCGTCACGATGATCACCACGCGGCGGTTTTGCGTGCGGCCTTCGGGTGTGTCGTTACCGGCGATCGGCTGGGTTTCACCCCGGCCGACGGCGCGCACATTGGCCGCCGGCATGCCTGCTGTGACGAACTGCGCCTTGACCGCGGCTGCGCGCCGTTCGGACAGCTGCTGGTTGTATTCGGGCGATCCGGTCGAATCGGTATGGCCTTCGACCCCCGCGCCATCGATGCCGACACTGGTCAGTACCGCGGCCAATTTGCCGATCGTGACGCCAGCTTCAGGAGAGAGCTCGCTCTGGTCGACGGCGAACAACACACGTTCCGACAAGCCCAGCTCATAGTTTTCCCCCACCGGCTTGAATTCAGCCTCGGTGAGCGCAGCAACCTGTTTGTCCGAAAAATCCGAAGCCTGCGGCACAGTCTGGCAAGCGGCCAGAACCGCGATTGCTGCAACTGCCAAAATCCCACGCATTTCCCGGCGATCCTCTTGCTCTGCACGTATCCCGATAACGCGTTACGCGTTCCGGGGATGCATGCCAGAATCTGCCTTGCTTAGCAATTCGCCGATCGTCGCGCCGTCCTGCGGATGGCGGGCTTGTCCGATGGCAAGTTCGATGCGCGCCTGGGTCCCGTCAGGCAGACGAACGGCATCGTCCATCGCAACCCTGATCCAGTCCACCGCGGCGTCGACGCCAGCGCCCTCGGGCGCCGGGAGCAGCAAGACGGCAAACTCGTCCCCGCCGATGCGGAAGGCGGCGTCATCGCCGCGCAGCACGCTGCGCAGCCGCTGCGCCACCGCGATCAAGGCGGCATCGCCGCTCTCGATCCCGTGCACCGCATTGAAGGCCTTGAAGCCATCGATATCGACGTGGATCAGCGCCAGCGACAGGCCGCTTTCGATCGCGGTCTGGACGGTCTTCTCGAACAGCGCCCGGTTGCCAAGCCCGGTCAGTTCATCATGCCGCGCGCGGCGCTTGAGCTCGGCATTTTCGGAAAGCATGCCGGCCTGCCAGGCCTGCAGTTCGGCCAGCAGCGCGTTGAAATCCTGCCCCAGCCGGTCGATCTCGGCGATCCCGGATGCGGGCACCCGCTTTTCGAAGGCGCGCTGTTCGCGCACCTCGTGCGCAACGCGCGCCACCTGCTCCAGCGGGCCGATCACACCTTGCTGCAAATGCCGCGCCAGGATCCGCGTGCCGACCACGCTCAGGCCGATGCATGCCAGCGCGATCACCAGCCCCGCGGCGATGAAACGCAGAATTCCGCCCGAATTGCCATAGACCAGCACAGCACCGATCTTTTCGCCCGAATGGCTGACAACCGCGGCAGTTGGCCTGGGCCAGACCACGGCGTTGAGCTTGCGCACCAGCCAGCCGCGCGCATCGCCGTGCGCCCGTGTCCAGCTGGCCAGACTACGGCCCGCATTGTCGCGCAGTTCAACCCGGTCAACGCTGGGATATCCGGCCACTGCACCGATTGCATCGGTCATCGCCTGGTTGTCCTGGAAAACCATCGCCGGCTCGGCTGAATAGGCCACCGTATCGGCGGCCAGCCGCAGGTTGGTTGCCATGTAGTTGTGGATCACCATTGCCCCGCTCAGCATCAGGCTGGCGGTGGCCAGCACCACGGCGAAAATGATCAGCTGCAGATGGACGCGCGACAGCAGCAGGCGCAAGGTGGGCAAACGGGCGGGCGTCATCGCGTCAGCCCCCGCTCTTGGCGACGCGCAGCACCCGCGGATCGACCCTGAGGCCCGAGCGCGAAACGGCATCGATGTTCATCCGGAAGCTGAGGCCAGCGGGCTTGAAGGTCAGCGTGAACATCGCCTCGCTTGAGCTTCCGGGATCGTTTTCGGCAATGGTCAGCACGCCGCGGCCGCGCACCGCGCTTGTCAGCTGGCGCTGCGCGGCAAGCGGAATGGATCCGATATAGACCGCATCGCACCCCGCCAGCGCCGCGGGCTGGGCGGCCACGTTGCGGCGCACCACCTGGCGCCCGTCGGACAGCCGCTGATTGCCGATCTGCGCGCCGTGCTGGGCATTGCCGGCCACGCACAGCACCAGCGCGCTGCGCGGCTGCGGCCAGCGCGAATATTCAAGGATCGCCCGCACCGTGCGCGCCACCGCGCCGGCATAGGGACCGCCCACCGGGCTGCTACCCAGCGGCATGTCGGCGCCCAGCGCCGCCACCGACAAGGTCGCCGCACAGGCGGCAGAAAGGCGCGTAATGGTGTTCATCCCCGTGATCGGGCGATAGACCACCCTAATCCTTACGAAAACCGCGAAGTTGGCCGCAGCGACTGAGTCTTTTTACAGGTTTGGCCGCAGGATTGGTTTCGAACGCAACCAATGCTAGTGCCCGAAGCTATGCACAGCCCGATCGATCGTAACACGCTTCGCCGCGCTTGCCGGATGGAAGAGGAAGCCTGCATTGCGCTGCGCCTCACCGAGGCTGCCCCCGCATTGCAGGTTCATGACGCGGCGCGCCGCATCGCAGCACGGCTGGTCGAAGGTGCCCGTGCGCACAAAGCCAGCGGGCTTGATGCGTTCCTGCAGGCTTATGGTCTTGGCACCGATGAAGGCATCGCGCTGATGTGCCTGGCCGAAGCACTGCTGCGGGTGCCCGATGCCGCCACCGCCGATGCCCTGATCCACGACAAGCTGGGCGGGATCGACTGGGGCGATCATGTCGGCGAAAGCAGCAGCACGTTTGTCAATGCCGCCACCTTCTCGCTGATGCTGACCGGGCAGGTGCTGCTCCAGCGGCGCGCGGAAGCGGGCGGGCTGGGCGCGTCGCTCAAGCGCGCAGTGGGGCGGCTGGGCGAACCGGTGATCCGCCAGGCGACCTTGCAGGCGATGAAGATCCTGGGCGGGCAGTTCGTGTTCGGCCGGACCATTGCCGAAGCGCTGGAACGCGCCGCGCCTGAGCGCAAGCAGGGCCTGACCCACAGCTTCGACATGCTGGGCGAAGCGGCGATGACCTTTGCCGATGCGGAGAAGTATCTTGCCAGCTATCACGGCGCGCTCGATGCAATTGCGGCTGAGGCAGGCGCGGGGATTGTCCGTTCGCCGGGGATTTCGGTGAAGCTATCGGCGCTCTATCCGCGCTACGATTTTCTCCATGCGGAGGCGGCGCGCGCGGCCTTGGTGCCGATGCTGAAGGTGCTGGCCTTAAAGGCGCGCAATGCCGATGTGCACTTCACCATCGACGCCGAAGAGGCCGAGCGGCTCGAGCTGTCGATGGACATCATCGAGGATCTGGTAGCCGATCCGGACTTGTTCGCGGGCGGCTGGCAGGGCTTCGGGCTTGCCTTGCAGGCCTATTCGAAACGCGCGGTGCCGATGGCGGAATGGGTGACGGCGCTGGCGCGCAGATACCACCGGCGGATCATGGTGCGGCTGGTCAAGGGCGCCTATTGGGACAGCGAGATCAAGCTGAGCCAAGTCGGCGGGCACGGCGACTATCCGGTGTTCACCCGCAAGGTTGCAACCGATGTCTCCTACCTCGCCTGCGCCGCTAAATTGCTGGCCGCACCCGATGCGATCTACCCGGCCTTTGCGACCCACAACGCCTATACGGTGGGCGCGATCAAGGCGCTGGCCGGGAGCACCGATTTCGAATTCCAGCGGCTCCACGGCATGGGCGAGGACGTTTACGGCGAACTGGCCCGGATTGAGGGCGATAAGCGCACCCCGGTGCGGATCTACGCGCCGGTTGGCGGGCACAAGGAACTGCTGGCCTATCTGGTCCGCCGCCTGCTGGAAAACGGAGCAAACAGCAGCTTCGTCAACCGCATGGCCGATGCCGAAGTGCCGGTGGATGAACTGGTCGGCTGCCCGGTGGCCGAACTGGAAGGGCTGAAGCCGCGCCGCAACCCGGCGATCCCGCTGCCGAGGAATATCTTTCCGGGACGGGTCAATTCCAAGGGCGTGGATCTGGCCGATCCGCTGGTGAGGGAGCCACTGCAGACCGCGATGGAAACATTAGCAAACGAAACCGTCTGGACGTTTGCCCCAACAAACTTGACGACAGACGAGACACAGTTTCGGGTCGTGAATTCACCGCAGGACGGCAAACTTGTAGGCGAATGCCTCGATGCAATAGGCCAGGATGTCGAATACGCTATTGGCGCAGCCCTGGTTGCCCAGCCATCCTGGAATGCGCTTGGCGGCTCTAAGCGCGCCGATCTGTTAGAGGCGGTCGCTGACCTCTATGAAGCAAGCCGTGACGAGTTCCTGTCATTGTGCCAGCGCGAAGCAGGGAAAACCTTGGTCGATGCGGTGCTCGAACTGCGCGAGGCGGTCGACTTCCTGAGATATTACGCCACCGAGGCGCGCCGTCAGTTCACGCCCGAAGGCGAGGCTCTTCCAGGTCCGACTGGTGAGAGCAACCGGCTTACCCTTCATGGGCGCGGTGTGCTCGTCGCGATAAGTCCGTGGAATTTTCCGCTAGCGATTTTCACTGGCCTTGTCGCAGGGCCGCTTGCTTCGGGCAACACAGTGCTTGCTAAGCCCGCCGAACAAACCCCGCTGATCGCGGGTTTCGCAATCGACCTGTTCCACCGGGCTGGCGTGCCGAACGACGTGGTCCAGTTCGTCCCCGGCGACGGCGCGATCGGCGCGATGCTCACCTCAGACCCGCGCATCGCCGGAGTAGCCTTCACCGGCTCGACCGAAACCGCGCAGGCGATCAACCGCAGCCTGGCCGCGCGCAGCGGTCCGCTGGCTACCCTGGTGGCCGAAACCGGCGGGCAGAACGCGATGATTGTTGACAGTTCGGCGCTGCCCGAACAGGTCACCCGCGATGTCGTCGCCAGCGCGTTCCAGAGCGCCGGCCAGCGCTGTTCGGCATTGCGGGTGCTCTATCTGCAGGACGATGTGGCGGACCAGATGCTGGCGATGATCAAAGGCGCGTTCGAGGCGCTGGTGATCGGCAGTCCGGAAGACCTCGCCACCGATGTCGGCCCGGTGATCGATGGCGAGGCCAAGGCCAAGCTCGACGCCCACGTCGCGGCGATGAAGCGCAAGGGCCACGCGGTGTGGCAGCGCAAACTGCCTGAAGCGTGCAAGGCCGGGCATTTCGTGGCCCCGGCGATCATCGAGATCGGTTCGATCCGCGATCTGGCCAATGAAAACTTCGGCCCGGTGCTCCATGTCGCGCGGTTCAAAGCCGATGCGCTGGGACAGGTGGTGGACGATATCAATGCCGTCGGCTTTGGTCTGACCCTAGGGCTGCACAGCCGGATCGATGCTACGCGGCGGCTGATCGAGGCGCGGGCGCGGGTCGGCAATTTCTATGTCAACCGGAACCAGATCGGCGCGGTGGTCGGCAGCCAGCCGTTTGGCGGTGAAGGCTTGTCGGGCACCGGACCCAAAGCCGGCGGCCCGCACTATCTGGCGCGCTTTGCGACCGAGCGGGTGACCTGCATCGACACCACTGCGGCCGGCGGCAATGCCAGTTTGATGGCGGGGTAACCCAACGATCCTTCCCATTTTTGGCGAATGCCACAAATGGGGAGGTGGATCGTCCGCAGGACGAGACGGAGGGGTTTCTGGGCTGGCGTGGTTACCCCTCCGTCAGTGCTTCGCACTGCCACCTCCCCATTTGTGCTTCGCAAAAATGGAGAGGACCTTATAGGTTGGTCCGATGGGGATGGGGAGTGATGCGATGAAGAAGTGGGTGCTGGTGGCAGGCGTTGCAATTGCTGCGCTTGCAGGAACGGTCGCCGCGCGCACCGCGATGTTCAAGCCTGATGCAGTGGGCGATGGATCGGGGATCACCGTGGCCCCGCCGCCAGCTTTTGACAGTGCCGCAGCCGCCCAGCACCTCAGCCAGGCGGTCCAGATCCAGACCGTCTCGCACCAGGACCCGGCCGAAAACCAGATCGGCGAATGGGACCGGCTCCACGTCTGGCTGGCCAGCACCTATCCCAAGGCGAATGCCGCGATGCAGCGCGAACTGCTTGGCAAGACCCTGCTCTACACCTGGCCGGGCAGCGATCCGGCCGCCCAGCCGATCATCGTGATGGCGCACCAGGATGTAGTGCCGGTCACGCCGGGCACCGAAAAGGACTGGAAGCACCAGCCCTTTGCAGGCGAAATAGCCGAAGGCGCGGTCTGGGGCCGCGGATCGGTGGACGACAAGGGATCGCTGGTCGCGCTGTTCGAAGCGCTGGAGGCGCTGGCCGGGCAGGGCTTCAAGCCCAAGCGGACGATTATTCTGGTGTCGGGCCATGATGAGGAAGCGGGCGGCAGCGGTGCCGAAGCTGCAGCCAAAGTCCTCGCCAGCCGCAAGGTCAAGGCGCTGTTCACGATCGACGAAGGCGGCCTGATCGCCACCGATACCCCGATGATCAATGGCCCCGCCGCGATGATCGGGATTGCTGAAAAGGGCTATGCCACGTTGCGCGTCACGGCCCTGGCCACCGGCGGGCACAGTTCAGCCCCGCCCGCGCCAAACGAGATCGGCACCATCAATCTCGCCAAGGCCATTCTGGCGATCAATGCCAAGCAGTTTCCGCTGGAATTGCGCGGCCCTGCCGAAGGGATGGTTGCTGTGCTGGCCGCCAAGGCCGGCGGGGTCAACAAGATGGCTGTGGCCAACCGCTGGCTGTTTGGCGGAATGGTCACCGGCAAGATGGCCGCGAGCCCGGCCTCGGCGGCGATGCTGCACACCACCATCGCGCCGACCATGCTGACCGGCAGCCCCAAGGAAAACGTCCTGCCGCAAACCGCGACCGCGCTGATCAATTACCGTATCGCGCCGTGGAACAGCTCGCAAGATGTGCTTGATCGTGCCCGTGCTGCCACC
>NZ_JANOWI010000057.1:0-27474 GCF_031417815.1 Novosphingobium sp.
GGCAACGAGTGAATACCGCTTCCTCGCTTCGGTGCGCCAGCGCGGCACTGCGCTCGCCGGGACCAAGCGGATGACGGTATTGGCGGGACAGCGGAAGTTTTCAGCTTGAGGTCCTCCCCCGTTGGGGGAGGTGGCCCGCCGCAGGCGGGTCGGAGGGGGCATAGCCTCTCCACGTTGCCCCTCCGTCAGCGCTGCGCGCTGCCACTTCCCCCAAAGGGGGAGGACCGTGAAGGAAGAAGCTGAATGCGTTACCTACCACTGACCCCCGCCGAACGTACCGACATGCTGGGCGTCATCGGCGCAAACACAGTCGACGATCTGTTCGTCGATGTTCCCGCCGAAGCGCGGCTCTCCGGGCCGATCGCGGACTTGCCGATGCACGCCAGCGAAATGGCGGTTGAGCGTCACATGGCCGCGCTGGCGGGCAAGAACCTCGCCGCCAGCCAGGTGCCGTTTTTCCTCGGGGCAGGGGCCTATCGCCACCATGTTCCGGCCTCGGTCGATCACCTGATCCAGCGCGGCGAATTCCTGACCGCTTACACCCCCTACCAGCCCGAAATCGCGCAGGGCACGCTGCAGATGCTGTTTGAATTCCAGACGCAGGTGGCGCGGCTGCTGGGGACAGAGATCGCCAATGCCTCGATGTACGATGGCTCGACCGCTTGCTGGGAAGCCGTGGCGATGGCCGGGCGGGTGACCAAGCGCAGCCGCGCGGTGCTGTGTTCGGGGCTGCACCCGCACTACGTTTCGACCGTGCGAACGATGGCAAGGTTCACCGGCGATGTGATCGAATGGGCCGCGCCTCGGCTTGAGGCAGCGGCGGATGAAGTCGGCGTGATCGCCGCGATCGACGATCAGACCAGCTGCGTGGTGGTGCAGTATCCCGATATCTTGGGCCGCATTCCCGATCTGGCCGCAATCGCCGAAGCCGCTCATGCGCATGGCGCATTGCTGGTGGCGGTAGTGACCGAGCCGGTGGCACTGGGCTTGATCGAAGCGCCGGGCAATCTTGGCGCGGATATCGTGGTGGGCGAGGGCCAGTCGATCGGCGTCGGGCTGCAGTTCGGCGGGCCGTACCTCGGCCTGTTCGGGTGCCGCGAAAAGTTTGTGCGGCAGATGCCCGGGCGGCTCTGCGGCGAGACGGTGGACGCCGAGGGCAAGCGCGGTTTCGTGCTGACGCTTTCCACCCGCGAGCAGCACATCCGCCGCGAGAAGGCGACCAGCAATATCTGCACCAATGCCGGGCTTTGCGCGCTGGCCTTCTCGGTCCACATGACCTTGCTGGGCGGCGAAGGGCTGAGCCGCCTTGCCCGGTTGAGCCACGCCCGCGCGCAGCAAACTGCGGCGCGGCTGGCGAGGGTGCCGGGGGTGCCGGGGGTGCGGGTGCTCAACGATGTGTACGTCAATGAATTTGCGGTGGTGTTGCCAAAGGACGCACGCGATGTCGTGCGCCAACTGGCCGATAACCGTATCCTGGGCGGGGTTTCGCTCGGACGGCTTTATCCCGATGCACCTGATCTGGCGAACGGGCTGCTGATCTGCACCAGCGAAATGACCACCGATGCGGAGATCGAGGCGCTGGGCCAAGCGCTGGAAGGAGTACTGGCATGAATGCTCCCAACGCAAGCGGCTGGCAGCCCGAGATGGGCAACGCGGAAGCCGGAACCAGCCCCACCGCAAGCGGCGACCGCGCCTTGATGCTGGAGGAAGCGCTGATCTTCGAACTGCGCGAACCGGGCACGACCGGGGTTGATATCGACCAACCCGCTGCCCCGCCGCTGGCCGGTCTGGCCAGGTTCCTGCGCCAGGATATTGCCGCGCTGCCGGGGCTGAGCGAGCCCGAGACGGTGCGCCACTACACCCGCCTTTCGCGCCAGAACTATGCGATCGATCTGGGCCCGTTCCCGCTGGGATCGTGCACCATGAAGCACAACCCGCGGCTGAATGAAAAGGTCGCGCGGATGGCAGGCTTTGCCGATCTCCACCCGCTGGTCCCGCAGCAGGCAGCGGGCGGTGCATTTGAAGTGATCAACGAGCTGGCCCACTGGCTGATCACGCTGACCGGCATGCACGGCGTGGCGATGACCCCCAAGGCCGGCGCGCATGGCGAGCTGTGCGGGGTGCTGTGCATCAAGGCCGCGCTGGCTGCGCGCGGCGATACCCGCAATGTCATGCTGGTCCCCGAAAGCGCCCACGGCACCAATCCCGCCACCGCTGCCTTCGCCGGGTTCACGATCGAGAATATCCCCGCCACCGCCGAAGGCCGGGTTGATCTGGCGGCGCTGATGGCGCGGCTGGGACCCGATGTCGCGGGGGTGATGATCACCAATCCCAACACCTGCGGGCTGTTTGAGCGCGACATGAAGACCATTTCCGATGCGGTCCATGCCGCCGGCGGATACGTCTATTGCGATGGCGCGAATTTCAACGCGATTGTCGGCAAAGTCCGCCCCGGCGACCTTGGCATCGATGCGATGCACATCAACCTTCACAAGACCTTTTCCACCCCGCACGGCGGCGGCGGGCCGGGATCGGGGCCGGTGGTGCTCAGCGAAGCGCTGGCGCCCTATGGCCCGCTGCCGTTCACCGCGCGGCAGGCCGATGGCACTGTGTTGCTGATCGAGGAACAGGATGCTGCAGCCGAGCATCCGCACTCGTTCGGGCGGATGGCGGCGTTCCACGGCCAGATGGGCATGTTCACCCGTGCACTCGCTTATATCCTCAGCCACGGCGCCGATGGCCTGGCCCGGGTGGCCGAGGATGCCGTGCTCAATGCCAATTATGTGCTGCGCAGTCTCGATGGCGATCTGGACGCGCCGTTCGGTGGCTCAGGCCCGTGCATGCACGAGGCGCTGTTCAGCGATGTCGGCCTCGCCGATGGTTTCAGCACACTGGACTTGGCCAAGGGGCTGATCGACGAAGGGTTCCACCCGATGACGGTCTATTTCCCGCTGGTGGTCCACGGCGCGATGCTGGTCGAGCCGACCGAGACCGAAAGCAAGGCCGGGCTTGACCGCTTCATCGCTTCGCTGCGCAGCCTTGCGCAGCGCGCCAAAGCGGGCGATGAGAGCCTCAAGAGCGCACCCCACTTTGCCCCGCGCCGCCGCCTGGATGAAACCCAGGCCGCGCGCAAACCGGTGCTGGTGTGGAAGGGGGATGCGGCGGCCTAAGGGGAAAACCGACGATGGATATGAAAAACCTGCAAGGCTGGCTGCCGCTGCTGATCATTGCGGTGGTCTTTGCCTTCCGGTTCCGGGGTCTCAGCAAGCCCAAGCCGTTCCGGCCCGGCCAGCTGTGGATCGCACCGCTGATCCTGACCGCAGTTTTCACGCTTCTGGTGGTTTCGCTGCCGCCCAGCGCGACGGGCTGGTTGGTGATCGCGTTCGGTCTGGTGATCGGCGGGGCGCTCGGCTGGAAGCGCGGACACCTGCTCCATCTTGAGCGCGATCCTGAAAGCGGTGCGGTGATGATGCGGCAATCGCCCGCCGCGTTGCTGCTGGTGCTCGGCATCATCTTTGCGCGGCGTTCGCTGTCCGCCGGACTGGGGCTGGATGCAGGTGCGGCACCGGGCGGGGTGCCAAGCGCCGCCGCCATGCTGCTCACCGATGGCCTGCTGGGCTTTGCTCTGGGCATGGTTGTGGCGATGCGCTGGACGCTGTGGCAGCGCTTCAAGGCGCTGCCGGCGCATCAGCCGGAAGGGATTTGACCATGTGGCAAGCGCTGTTCGCCTTCACCAACATCTGGGCCATGCTGGCCTGGGTGCTGCTGGTGTTTTTCCCGCGCAAGCCGCTGACCTATTCGGCCTGCCTGTATCTGGGCGTGGCGCTGCTATGCCTGCTCTACACGGCGATGTTCGCGCTGGTGCTGGGCGGACTGGCTGATCCGCACCAGAGCGCGAGCAGCGGCACGCCAAGCTTCAGCTCGATCGAAGGGGTGCGCGCCTTTTTCGGCAGCGATGGCGGGGTGGTGATCGGCTGGACGCACTATCTGGCGTTCGACCTGTTCACCGGTCTGTGGATCAGCCGCGATGCCGATGCAAAGGGGTTCGGCCGGATCGCCCAGGCACCAATCCTGATGTTGACCTTTCTGGTGGGTCCGGTTGGCCTGCTAAGCTGGCTGGTGCTGCGCGAACGGGCCGCGCGGCGCCAAGCCAGAGCGAAGGCAGCGGCATAAGCCGATCAATTGATCGCGTCATCGCCCGACTTGCCGACCGATTCAATATCGCGGCCGAGGCCCTTGATGGTGTTGCAGGCGGAAAGCGAGGCCACGGTTGCGGCGGCGGCCAGCGTCAGAACAATCTTGCGGATCATAGGCTTTATCCTTCGTGTGTGGTTGCACCGGCATCAACGAACGAGGTGGGTCAAAAGTTCGTTAGCAATGCGATGAAGCGCCCTTCATTCGCCGCCACTTGCACTGGCGGGCGCGGCGCGGCGATGCAACAGGTGCTCACGCCAGGCGATGACCGCGCCGGCGGCGATGATGACCGGGGCACCCAGCCAGGTCGCAGTGGAGGGCAAATCGCCCCACAGCAGCCAGCCATACAGCGTCGCCCAGACCAGCGAGGAATAGTCCATCACCACCACGCTGGCGACCTGACCATAGCGCAGCGCCGCCGTTAGCAGCAGTTGCCCTAGCAGTCCGAGCATTCCGCCCGACAGCAGCAGGAACCACTGCCACGCAGAGTGCGGGGTGTAGAAAAACGGCAAAGCCACCAGCAGGATCGGCGTTGAAATCGCGGCGAACCAGAACACGATCGACAGCGATTCTTCGGTGCGGCTGAGATCGCGGACCTGAATCGAGATCAGCGCGACCATGAAGCCCGCACCCAGCCCCACGAAGGCGGCAAAGGGCGTCAAAGCGATCTGCCCGGGCTGGGCAATGATCACCACGCCGGCAAAGCCCAGCGCCACCGCCAGCCAGCGCACCGGGCCGACCCGTTCTTTCAGCAGCAACACCGACAGGATCACCGCGAAAACCGGTGTGGTGAACCCCAGCGCGGTCGATTCGGCCAAAGGCATCAGCAGCGGCGCGCCGAACGTGAAAACCATCCCGGTCAGCCCCAGTAAGGCTCGGCGCGCGTGGACCGGCAGGCGCCTGGTCTTCAGGCGTTGCAATTGCCCGCGCGCTGCCAGCCAGCCCAGCACCAGCACGATCGTCGGCAGTTGCCGCCAGAACAGGATTTCGGGAAACCGCACTCCGCTCTCGGCGGTGAACTTGACCAGCATGAACAGCGTCGACAGCACCAGCGCCGCCATCAGCCGCAGACCTAGCGCATATAGCGGACGCTGAACCGGCGGGGCAGACTGGACAGATTGCATCGGCTGGCTCTAACGCGCGGGCATGGACTGGCAAGCAGACATATCGCACTGGCTGAACGCCGATTGGGTGATCTACCTGTTGCTGCCGGGGCTGGCCGCGCTGGCGCTGGCGGTGCTCGGCTGGCGCAAGGAACGCGCGCGCAAAAACCGCAGCGATCCCGATGCTGTGCCGTTGCTGCCGTGGCGCGACATCTCGTTCTGGTCGAGCTTTGCCGCGCTGCTGCTGCTCGCAGCGGCGGCCTATAACGCCATCGCCGGTTAGAGGCACGCCTCAAGGTAAGCCTGATCGAACCCGAACATCCGCGCCTTTTCGAGCGTATAGGGCCGCAGACCCGACGAGCGGAATTCGCCGATGATCTTGCCGTCATCGCTTTCGTCAAGATATTCGAACTTGAACAGCGACTGGGTGACGATCACTTCGCCTTCCATCCCGATTACCTCGGTGATTTCGGTGGTGCGGCGCGAGCCATCGCGCAGACGTTTTACCTGGACGATCAGATCGACCGATTCGGCGATCTGGCGACTGATGGCTTCCTTGGGGATCTTGATATCGCCCATCAGGATCATGTTTTCCATACGGCCGAGGCATTCGCGTGGGGAATTGGCGTGCAGCGTGCACATCGAACCATCGTGGCCGGTGTTCATTGCGGCGAGCAGATCGAAGGCTTCCGCGCCGCGAATTTCGCCCAGAATGATCCGGTCAGGCCGCATACGCAGCGCGTTTTTCACGAGATCGCCGATGGTGATCGCGCCCTGGCCTTCAAGGTTGGGCGGGCGGGTTTCAAGCGGCAGCCAGTGCGGCTGCTGCAGCCGCAGTTCGGCCGCATCTTCGATCGTCAGCACGCGCTCGCCCGGGTCGATCATCTTTGACAGGGCGTTGAGCATGGTGGTCTTGCCCGAACCGGTACCGCCCGAGATCACCACGTTCATCCGGCAGGCTCCGGCGATCTTCAGCGCGGTCGCCATCTTTTCACTCATCGAACCGAAGTCCTTGAGCATGTCTATGGTGATCGGCTTTTCGGAAAATTTACGAATCGAGATCGCGGTGCCGCGCAGCGATAGCGGCGGGACGATCACGTTGACGCGGCTGCCGTCTTTGAGGCGGGCGTCGGCCAGCGGCGTGGTCTGATCGACCCGGCGGCCGACCTGGTTGACGATCCGCTGGGCGATCTGGAACAGATGCTGTTCATCGCGGAACTGGATATGGGCGAGTTGCAGCTTGCCCTTCTTTTCGATGTAGGTCTGCATCGGGCCGTTGACCATGATGTCCGAGATATCGGGATCGCCCAGCAGCTCTTCGAGCGGACCGAAGCCCAACAGCTCATCGATCAGCACCTTTTCCAGCGCGAACTGTTCGCGCCGGTTGAGCGTGACCTTGAGCTCGGCCAGCACTTCCATGATGATCGGGCGGAATTCTTCCGACAGTTCATCCTTGGAAAGCGTTGCCGCCGCTTCGGGATCGACGCGTTCGAGCAGGCGCGGCAGCACCTGTTCCTTGATCTTGTGGACCGAAGCTTCGAAGCCTTCGGCAATATGCTGGTTTTCGACCACGCCGTTGACGCGGTCCTGCAGGCGGGTCATCGCATCGGCGCGCTGATTGTTCCCCCCGCCCATATCCATCGGCGGCAGCGGCGCACCGGTATCCTCGCCGGGAAGCGGCGGGAACTGTTCACCGCCCAGCGGGGCGGATTGCTGAGACGACGAACGCGACGGATCGCCGCCGCCCTTCATCGGACGCGCGACACCGAATTGCGGGCGGGCTCCTTGTCCCGCGCCACCGCGGCGGCCAAATGCGCTCATCGTATCCCTACCTTTATCCTGCGGGCCAACCTGCAACGAATATGGCTACCCCGTCATCTATCGAGATGGTGAATAAGTCGGAAACTTTGAGGAATTCCTAATGGCACCGCCGCTGCGCTGCGTGGAACCGGTTTGCTGGCTTTGCATGCCCACCGATGGCACGCTAAAGCACGGGTTCACCTTGCCCACGCAAGAGAGACGAACATGAAAAAACTGATACTCGCTATATTGCTGATTGCCGCTCCGCTTGTCGCGCAGGCCCCGCGCGGCGCGGCCTTGCCCGAATGGCTGGCCGGCAGCTGGACCATGGAGGAAGGCGCGAACTGGGCCGACGAGGTGTGGATGAACCCGCGCGGCGGATTGATGCTGGGGGTCAGCCGCGGCGGCTTCGGGTCAGAGCTGCAATACTGGGAAAGTGCGCAGATCAAGAAAAAACCTGATGGCACAATCAGTTATTTCGCGCAGCCGCAGGGCAAGCAGCCGGTTGAATTCCCGATGGTCCTGGTCAGCGAAGAAGCAATCGAATTTGCCAATCCGGCGCACGATTTCCCGCAGCGGATCCGCTATTGGCGACAGGGCAAGCTGCTAATGGCCGAAGTATCGCGGCTCGATGGCAGCGATGCGCAGCGCTGGAACTATCGCCCGGTGGTGCCGCCGCGCGATCAGGTGGAATAGCCATGCGCCAGCGCCCTTTCGCCCAGGTCGATGTCTTCACTGCGGTGCCATACAAAGGCAATCCGGTGGCGGTGGTGCTCGATGGGGAAGGGCTGTCCGATGCGGAGATGCAAGCTTTCGCCAATTGGACCAACCTTTCAGAGACCACCTTTGTGTTGCCGCCCAGCGATCCGGGTGCGGATTACCGGGTGCGGATTTTTACCCCTAAGGATGAGCTGCCGTTTGCCGGGCATCCGACGCTGGGCACTGCGCATGCGGTGATCGAGGCCGGGATTGCTAAACCCAAGGCCGGCCGTCTGGTCCAGCAATGCGCGGTGGGTCTGGTCGAACTGACTGTGGGTGATGACAGCCTGTCATTCCGCCTGCCGCGCTATGCGGTGCGCGAACTGGCCGATCCCGAAGCCAGCGCCTGGCTGGGCGAAGGGGTGACCTTGGTCGGACGCCCGCAAGCGGTTGATGTTGGCCCGGTGTGGCTGGTGGCGCAATTGGCCGACATCGCAGCGCTGGAAAACCTCGCGCACGATCCGGCGCGGCTGACCCGCTATTACGAAGCCAATGGCCTGACCGGAGCGACAATCTTCGCGCTCGATGGCGAACAGGTGGTCGTCCGCTCGTTCGCGCCGGGGGACGGAATCCCCGAAGACCCGGTCTGCGGCAGCGGCAATGCGGCGGTGGCGGCATGGCGGCTGGTTTCGGGGCAGGTTTCGCCCGGGGATAGCTATGTGGCGAGCCAAGGGCGACAGATCGGCCGCGATGGGTATATCCGGATCCGCTTCGAGGGCGAGGATGTGCATGTCGGCGGGCAATGCGTGACCTGTGTGACAGGCGAGGTGTCGCTCTAGTTCCTCTCCATTTTTGGCGAATGCCACAAATGGGGAGGTGGATCGTCCGCAGGACGAGACGGAGGGGTTTCTGGGCATGCCTCGATACCCCTCCGTCAGTGCTTCGCACTGCCACCTCCCCATTTGCACTGCGTGAAAATGGAGAGGACCAAACGGAAAAGGGCGGCCCGCAGGCCGCCCTCAGTCGCTTTAAGCAGCGAAAACCCTCAGCCTTCGACGCGTTCCGCCAGGATCGTCAGCCCGTTGTCGCCCACTTCGGCGAACCCGCCCGAGACGCGGATTTCCTCAGGCACGGCGCCGTCGGTCTTGTAGATCCGCACCGTGCCGTCGCGCATCGTGGTCATGAATGGCGCGTGGCCCTCCAGCACGCCTTCCTCGCCCTCGGTGCCGGGAACGACGACCATATAGACGTCGTCCGAGCGGACGAGGCGGGCCGGGGTGACGAGTTCGAAGTGGAGCGGCATGGCTTAGGCGTCCTCAGCCATCTTCTTGGCCTTTTCAATGGCTTCGTCGATCCCGCCGACCATGTAGAAGGCGCTTTCGGGCAGGTGATCGTATTCACCGTCAACCACCGCCTTGAAGCTCTTCACGGTGTCTTCGACCTGGACGAACTTGCCCGGGATGTTGGTGAACACTTCGGCGACGTGGAACGGCTGCGACAGGAACCGCTGGATCTTGCGCGCGCGGGCGACGGTGAGCTTGTCCTCTTCCGAAAGTTCGTCCATCCCAAGGATCGCGATGATATCCTGCAGCGACTTGTACTTCTGCAGCGTTTCCTGAACCCGGCGCGCGGTGTCATAGTGGACCTGGCCGACAACCGCCGGGGTCAGCACGCGGCTGGTCGAGTCGAGCGGATCGACCGCCGGGTAAATCCCCAGCTCCGAGATTGCGCGGTTGAGCGTGGTGGTCGCGTCTAGGTGGGCGAACGAAGCGGCAGGGGCGGGATCGGTAAGATCGTCGGCCGGAACGTAGATCGCCTGGACCGAAGTGATCGAGCCCTTGTTGGTCGAAGTGATGCGTTCCTGCAGCTGGCCCATGTCGGTGGCGAGCGTCGGCTGATAGCCCACCGCCGACGGAATACGGCCGAGCAGCGCCGACACTTCGGACCCGGCCTGGGTGAAGCGGAAGATGTTGTCGACGAAGAACAGCACATCCTGACCTTCTTCATCGCGGAAGTATTCGGCCATGGTCAGACCCGAGAGCGCGACGCGGGCACGCGCGCCCGGGGGTTCGTTCATCTGGCCGAACACCAGCGCGACCTTGGAACCTTCAGGGGTCGGGTTGCCGTCCTTGTCCTTGGCGATGACGCCTGCGTCGAGGAATTCGTGGTAGAGATCGTTGCCTTCACGGGTGCGTTCACCCACGCCGGCGAACACCGAAACGCCGCCATGACCCTTGGCGATGTTGTTGATCAGTTCCTGGATCAGCACGGTCTTGCCGACGCCAGCGCCGCCGAACAGACCAATCTTGCCGCCGCGCGCATAGGGCGCGAGCAGATCGATCACCTTGATGCCGGTGACGAGGATCGCCGCTTCGGTCGACTGGTCGACGAACAGCGGGGCTTCGGCATGGATCGGGTTGCGCTTGGCAGCGTTTACCGGGCCCTGCTCGTCGATCGGCTCGCCAATCACGTTCATGATCCGGCCCAGCGTCATCGGGCCCACCGGCACCGAGATCTGCGCGCCGGTGGCGGTGACCGGCTGGCCGCGGGTCAAACCGTCGGTGGCGTCCATGGCAATCGTGCGGACGGTGTTTTCGCCCAGATGCTGCGCCACTTCGAGCACCAGCCGGTTGCCGTTGTTATCGGTTTCAAGCGCCGAAAGGATCGCCGGCAGCGCGCCGGTGAAAGTCACGTCAACGACCGCGCCGATAACTTGGCTAATCTTGCCGGTGGCGGCGACACTGGGGGCTACCTTGGGAGCGGCCTGCTTGGCCGGTGTCTTGGCGGCGGGGGCCTTGGTGGTCTTGGTCTTGGCTGCGATGGCCATGTCTCGTTCCTTGCCTTGAAAGTCTTAGAGCGCTTCAGCGCCAGCGATTTAGTCCGTTGCTACAGGGCTTCCGCGCCTGCAATAATTTCGATGAGTTCGGTCGTGATCGCGGCCTGGCGGCTGCGGTTGTACTGGATGGTCAGCTTGTTGATCAGATCGCCTGCGTTGCGCGTGGCGTTATCCATCGCGGTCATCGAGGCGCCTTGCTCGCTGGCCTGATTTTCCAGCAGCGCACCGAACAACTGCGTGCGCAAATAGCGCGGCAGCAGCGCGGCGAGGATTTCTTCCTCGTCGGGTTCATAATCGACCGCGCTCGAAACCGCATTGGCGGCTTCGACCTTGGGGGTGGGGACAGGCACGATCTGCTGCCGGGTCGGCACCTGCGTCAAGGCGTTCTGGAAGCGCGCGAAGAACAGGTGGGCGATGTCGAACTTGCCAGCGTCGAACAGCGCGAGCAGTTCGGCGGCGACCTTCTCGGCCTCGGCATAACCGGGTTCACGCACGGCGGTGGTGTCGTAACTCGCCAGGATCGCCTTGGGATAGGCACGGCGGATCACCGCGCGGCCCTTGCGGCCGATCAGATAGAACAGCACGGTCTTGCCCTGGCCTTCCAGTTCACGCGCCGCGATCAAGGCTGACTTGACGATGTTCGAATTGAACGCGCCGCACAGGCCCTTGTCGCTGTTGGCCACGACCAGCAGGTGGACCTGATCCTTGCCGGTCCCGGCCAGCAGCTTGGGGCTGCTTTCGGAAACGGTCACCTTGCCCGCGATCGACGCCATGACGGCGGCCAGACGGCTGGCATAGGGACGTGCGGCCTCAGCCGCGGCCTGCGCCTTGCGCAGCTTGGCGGCGGCGACCATCTGCTTGGCCTTGGTGATCTTCTGGGTCGATTTGACCGAGTTGATCCGCCCTTTGAGTTCCTTGAGTGAAGCCACTCTAAATTCTCCAATTCGTCATTCCCGCGAAGGCGGGAACCTATCTCCTGACCTCGCCTCCAAACGAACTGTCCGGAGATGGGTCCCCGCCTTCGCGGGGATGACGATCAGTGTTTCAACTTCAATCGTTAAGCGAACTGCTTGCCGAAGGCTTCGAGCCCGGCGACGGTGGCCTTCTTGGCCTCGTCCCCGAAATCGCGGCTGTCACGGATCAGTTTCAGCGCATCGGCATGGCTTTCGCGCATGAAGCTGAGCATTTCGGCTTCGTAGCGGACCACATCGCCGGTCGGGATGCTGTCCAAAAAGCCGTTGGTGCCGGCAAAGATCGACACGGTCTGCTCTTCGAACGGCAGGGGCGAAAACTGCGCCTGCTTGAGCAGCTCGGTCAGCCGCGCGCCGCGATTGAGCAGCTTCTGCGTGCTGGCATCAAGGTCCGAACCGAACTGCGCAAAGGCCGCCATTTCGCGATACTGCGCCAGCTCCAGCTTGATCGAGCCCGAAACCTTCTTCATCGCCTTGGTCTGGGCAGCGCCGCCGACGCGTGACACCGACAGACCGACGTTGATCGCCGGGCGCACGCCTTGATAGAACAGCCCGGTTTCAAGGAAGATCTGGCCATCGGTGATCGAGATCACGTTGGTCGGGATATAGGCCGAAACGTCACCGGCCTGGGTTTCGATGATCGGCAATGCGGTCAGCGAACCGCCGCCCTGGTTGTCGTTCATCTTGGCCGCGCGCTCGAGCAAACGTGAGTGCAGATAGAACACGTCGCCTGGATAGGCTTCGCGGCCCGGCGGGCGGCGGAGCAGCAGCGACATCTGGCGGTAAGCCACGGCCTGCTTGGAAAGATCGTCGTACACGATCACGGCGTGCATGCCGTTATCGCGGAAGAATTCGCCCATCGTCGCGCCGGTGTAGGGCGCGAGGTATTGCAGCGGGGCGGGTTCCGAGGCGGTTGCGGCAACCACGATCGAATATTCCATCGCGCCGTTTTCTTCGAGCTGGCGCACGATCTGCGCCACAGTCGAACGCTTCTGGCCGACCGCGACGTAGATGCAGTACAGCTTCTTCTTCTCGTCAGTGCCCTGGTTGGCTTCCTTCTGGTTGATGAAGGTATCGATCGCCACGGCGGTCTTGCCGGTCTGGCGATCGCCGATGATCAGTTCGCGCTGACCGCGGCCGACGGGAACGAGCGCGTCAATCGCCTTGAGCCCGGTCTGCACTGGTTCGTTCACCGACTGGCGCGGGATGATCCCCGGGGCCTTCTTTTCAACGCGCATGCGGACCGCATCCAGAATCGGACCCTTGCCGTCGATCGGATTGCCGAGCGCATCGACCACGCGGCCGAGCAGGCCCTTGCCGACGGGAACGTCCACAATCGTGCCGGTCCGCTTGACCACATCGCCTTCGCGGATTTCAGCGTCCGAACCGAAAATCACCACGCCGACGTTATCGGCTTCGAGGTTAAGCGCCATGCCCTTCACCCCGTTGGCAAATTCGACCATTTCACCGGCCTGGACATTGTCCAGCCCGTGGATGCGGGCGATCCCGTCCCCTACCGAGAGCACCGAACCGACTTCCGAGACCTGGGCCTGGGTGCCGAAATTGGCGATCTGGTCCTTGATGACCTTCGAGATTTCTGCGGCGCGGATATCCATTGCGAATTAGCCTTTCATCGACTCTTTGCGGGCGTAGGGGCTTTTAGCCCTTCATCGCCTGCGCGAGGGTGTTCAAACGGGTGCGGATCGAGCTGTCGATCTGAGTCGAGCCAATCCTGACGATCAGACCACCAAGCACGTCGGGATCGACATGGGCGGTAAGTTTCACATCCTTGCCTTCGCGCAGCCGGAGCTTGGCGGCGATTTCCGCCAGCTGCCCCGCATCGAGCGGATGGGCGCTAGTCACTTCGGCGGATACTTCGCCGCGGGCGGCGGCGGCAATCGCGGCGAAAGCGCGGATAGTATCGGGCAGCTTGGCCAGCCGGCCGTTCTGCGCCAGCACGCCCACGAACTGCGTGGTCAGCGCCGATAGCTTGAGCGCTTTGGCCAAGGCGGCAATCGTCTGCCCGGCGGCATCGCGGCCGAGGCGGGGGTTGCGAATCAATGCGGCCAATTCATCCGAAACGGCCAGCGCCTCACCCATCGCGGCGAGGTCTTTTTCGACCGCGCTGACTTTGCCGGATTCGCTCGCCAATTCAAATAATGCAGAGGCGTAGCGCCCTTGCAAACTTGCGGTTATGCCGCCGGAATTCTCCACGCGCTCAGGTTCCTTGCATCGGGTGCAGTGGCGGGGCGGATCGGCGTGCAGTGCACACTTTCACCCCTGTGACGGGGGCGCGCATAGCCATGATTGTGCTGCGATGCAAGGTGGGGCAAGGAACTTCCCGAAGAGGAATGCAGCGAAGGGGATTTTGAATGGGCGATTGGCTCAAGCTGACTCTGTCCGATAGACACCAGATGCCCTGCTATCACGCTATCCCCGCGGGCGAGCGGCGCGGCGGGCTGGTGCTGGTGCAGGAAATTTTCGGCGTAACCGAACATATCCGCGAGCTGTGCGAGGAGTATGCCGGGGATGGCTACGAAGTGATCAGCCCGTCGCTGTTCGACCGGCAGGAACCGGGCTGCGAGCTGGGCTATTCGGGCGCAGACTGGGAACGCGCGGTGCAAATCGCACGGGGCGAGCATGATTGGGACCAGGGGATCGACGATACCGCCCGCTGCGTGGCCTGGATGAAGGAACGGGGCGGGCCGGTGTTCATGGTCGGCTATTGCTTTGGCGGATCGGTTTCGTGGCGGATGGCGCAGCTTTCGGACGATCTCGACGGCGTGAGCTGCTATTACGGCGGATACGTCGCCACCCGCTTCGCCGATGAAGCACCCAAATGCGCCGCGATCACCCATTTCGGCCGCTACGATTCGATGGTGCCGATCGAGCCGGTCGAAAAGCTGATCGACAAGGCGCATCCCACCGCGCAGCACTTTATCTATGAGGCCGGGCACGGCTTCAATTCGGACCGGCGCAAGGACTATCATCCCGAAAGCGCCGAACTGGCCAAGGAACGGACCTTGATGCTGTTCAAGGCGCTGGGGGGTTAGGGCGCTTGGCCAAGATCCTGATCATCCTGCCCGAAGCCGACTATGACCCCTCGGAAGTGGCCTTGCCGTGGCTGGTGTGGAGCGAGGCCGGGCACCGGATCACCTTTGCGTGCCGGAACGGCCAGCCCAGCTATGCCGATCCGATCACCGTGACCGGGGCAGGGCTGCCGGTGCTGGCCGCGACATTGAAGATGCGGATGGAAGCAGAGGAAGCCTATACCCGGATGATCGCCAGCGCGGAGTTTCTGAAGCCGATCACCTGGGCCAAGGCGGGTGCCAAACACTACGATGCGCTGCATTTTCCGGGCGGTCATGCGCCGGGAATGAAAAGCTATTGCGAAAGCGCCGAGGTGTTTCGGCTGGCCAAGGAGGCCTTTGCCGCAAACCAGCCGGTCAGCGCGATCTGCCACGGGGTGCTGCCGCTGGCCCGGGCCGGGGTGTTGCGGGGACGGCGCACCACTGCGCTG
Organism: Novosphingobium sp.; assembly: GCF_031417815.1. Lineage (GTDB taxonomy): Bacteria > Pseudomonadota > Alphaproteobacteria > Sphingomonadales > Sphingomonadaceae > Novosphingobium. The sequence continues at coordinate 15,124 of NZ_JANOWI010000057.1, forward strand.
ACGCACATTCAGGAAGAAATCGCGGTACGGCTCACTAACCGCGCCTTACCCGGCCACTATCGCACCTATCCGGTCAGCGTGGAGGACGAGGTGCGCCAGCGGATCGGCAAGGCGGGCACGTTCGAGCGCGGCCCGCTGTTCCCGCGCTATGCCGGACGCAAAAGCCCGAACGCCGGGTTCGTGGTGCAGGACGGCAATTACCTCTCGGCGCGCTGGCCGGGGGACGCGTGGACTTTGGCCTTGCGGCTTGTTGCACATCTGCGCAAACTTGTGGCCGAGGGAGACAAACCATGAAAGTTTCACCGCTTTCCGAAGCTCTGGGCGTCGAAGTGACCGATGTGCAATTGGCCGAACTGGACGGTGCCGCGCTTGATGCTCTCAAAACCCAGGTGTTTGAAAACGGCATAGCGGTGATCCGCGATCAGCAGCTTTCGCCCGAACAGCACATTGCCTTTGCCAAGCGCTGGGGCGGGATCGACGTCAATCCGTTCTTCCCCACCAATTCTGGCTGGCCCGAAATCGCCGAAGTGCGCAAGGCGGAGACCCAGCGTGTGAACATCGGCGGCGGTTGGCACACCGATCATAGTTACGATGAGATACCGGCAATGGGCTCGATCCTGGTCGCGCGGGAGCTGCCACCAAGCGGAGGCGACACGCTGTTTGCCAGCATGGGCGCTGCCTACGATTCGCTCTCGGATGGTTTGAAGCAGACGCTGGACACGTTGCGAGCGGTCCATTCAGCAGACCATATCTATCAGCCCGGCGGCTTCTATTCCAAAACCGACCAGGCGGCGGAGTTGACCGGACAGGAGCTTTCGACCCGCGCGGTTCATCCTGTGGTGATCCGTCACCCGGTCACTGGTCGCAAATTGCTTTACGTCAATGCGGGATTCACGCTCCACTTTGAAGGCTGGACTCGCGAGGAAAGCCTGCCGCTGCTGGCCTATCTCTATGAATTGGGCGCGCGCGAGGAATTCCAGTGCCGGGTTGAATGGCAACCGGGTTCGGTGGCGATCTGGGACAACCGCGCGACCTGGCATCTGGCGATGAATGATTACCACGGCCATCGCCGGGTGATGCACCGGATCACGCTGACCGGCGACCCGATCGCAGCCTGACCGGCTTTGACCGCAAGGTGCGGGACGCAGGGCGAATGCACGATGGCTAGGGTCTTGCCATTCGAAGGAGCCCTGCCATGACTGTCACGATGATCCGCCCGAGCGACGAAGATTGCTGGACCGCCGCATTGGCCCGAGACCGGGCCTTCGATGGCCGCTTCGTCTCGGGCGTGCTCTCCACCGGCATCTATTGCCGCCCGAGTTGCCCGGCGCGCCACCCGCACCGCCACAACGTCCGCTTCTTCGCCAATGGGGCCGAAGCGCGCGCCGCCGGTCTGCGCCCGTGCAAGCGCTGCTCGCCTGATGATGTGTCGCGCGACGAACGCGCCGTGCTGGCGGCCATCGCGGCGATCAAGGCGGCGGAGCAGCCCTTGGCACTGGCAGCCTTGGCCGAAGAGACCGGCTATTCGCCGAGCCACTTCCAGCGCGTCTTCACCCGCCACACCGGACTGTCGCCTGCCGCCTATGCCCGTGCGCTGATGGCCGAGCGCGCGGCCGAGGCCTTGACCGGAGAGGGCCGGGTCACGCAAGCGATCTATGCTGCGGGCTATTCGGGCCCGTCGCGGTTCTATGAAGCCAATCAGGGGAGACTGGGGATGGCGCCTTCGGCCTGGGCAAATGGCGGCAAGGGCGCGGCGATCCATTGGGCGGTGGTGGAAACCTCGCTCGGATCGATGCTGGTTGCCGCGACCGACAAGGGGGTTTGTCGCTTGTCGTTTGGCGAAAGTTGCGCGGCTCTGGAAGCGCGCTTTCCCAAGGCCGAACTGGTCGAGGGCGGGGCCCACTTCGCCCGCTTGCTCAAGCAGGTCGTCGATGCGGTCGAAGCTCCCGGCGATTTCAGCCACATCCCGCTCGACGTGAAGGGCACCGCGTTTCAGGAAGCGGTCTGGCGCGAATTGCAGAAGATCCCGGCGGGCGAAACCCGCACCTATGCCCAGCTCGCCGCCGCCGTGGGTAAGCCCAAGGCGGTACGCGCGGCGGGCAGTGCCAACGGGGCGAACAACGTAGCGGTGCTGATCCCGTGCCACCGCGTTATCCGCACCGGCGGGCATCTGGGCGGTTACGCCTATGGATTGGATATCAAGCGCAAGCTCTTGGAAAAGGAAGCAAAGTGATGGACAAGATCGAGGCATTCCGGGCGCTGCACGTTCCCGGTGATCCGCTGATGCTGTTCAACATCTGGGATGCCGGCAGCGCCGAGGCCGTGGCGGGGGCGGGGGCCAAGGCGATTGCCACCGGCAGCTTCGGCGTGGCCGAAGCGCAAGGTTTCAAGGATGGAGAGGATTTTTCAATCGAGGACGCGCTGCGCAATCTGGAACGGATTGTGTCGATCACCGATCTGCCGGTAACGCTCGATTTCGAGAGCGGCTATGGCGATGATCGCGCGGCGGTCACCGCCTCGGCCCAGCGCGCCCGCGCTGCCGGTGCCGCGGGCATCAACATGGAAGACCGCATGCCCGGCGAAACCGCGCTGCTGCCGCTGGATCAGGCGGCCGAGCGGGTGGCGGCAGCGGCATCCACCGGACTGTTCGTCAACGCGCGCTGCGATGTCTATCGGGGGGTCAAGGGCGAAGACTATGGCCAGCACCTGATCGATGCCGTGCTCGAACGCGCCAATGCTTATGCAGCGGCCGGGGCTGGCGGATTGTTCGTGCCGTTTCTTGGCGATCACTCGACGATCAAGGCGATCTGCGCCGCATCGCCGCTGCCCGTCAACATCCTGTGGGGACCGGGGCGCGGCACTCGCGCAGAACTGGCAGCGCAGGGCGTCGCCCGGATCAGCTATGGCCACGGCCCCTGGGCGGCGGCGATGGAGTGGCTGGCCGGACAAGCGCGCGCGGTCTTCACCGGCGACATTGTGCCCTACGCCGCCGATTGAACGGGTTGACCCCCATCGGCATACTGTATTATTCATGCAATACACTATGTCGATCAGGAGAATCCCATGAATGACGCCGCGCTTGCCGCAGCCCCTGTGCCGCCATCGCTGGCGCGGCGGATCATTGCTTTCCCGCTGACCCTGCTGATCCTTGGCTTCGTGGGGGTCGCGGCGGTCGGGGTCGCGGTCGCGCGGTCGTGGGACTTGCTGGAATTTGAAAGCAATACCCCGCAAAAGATGCTGGGGGCGGTGTTGATGGCGGCAGCGGTGATCCTGGCTTACAAGGCGTTCAAGCGCTGGGTCGAACGCGCACCCGATACCGAATTTGCCGCCAACGGGGCCCTGCCAGAACTCGCCGCCGGGATCGCGTTCGGCACGCTGCTGTTCACGGTGATGACCGGGATCGTTGCCCTGCTGGGCGGGTTCGAGGTGCTGGGTGTGCGCGGCGCCGGGCAAATCTGGACCATGCTGGCGATTGCGATTGTCAGTGGCACGATCGAAGAAACGCTGTTTCGCGGGATTGTGCTGCGCCATCTTGAACAGCTGATCGGGACCTGGGGGGCGCTGGCCTTCACTTCGGCGCTGTTCGGGCTGCTCCACATCGTCAACCCCGATGCGACCTGGTGGTCATCGCTCGCGATCGCGCTGGAGGCTGGAATTCTGCTCGGCGCGGCCTATTTGCTGACCCGCCGGCTGTGGCTGGCGATCGGAATCCACGCGGCGTGGAATTTCACGCAAGGCTGGGTCTTTTCGGTCCCGGTATCGGGCGGCGATGCCCCGCTCGGCCTGCTGATCACCCGGCGCGTGGGGCCGGACTGGCTGACCGGCGGTGATTTCGGACTTGAGGCGAGCGTGGTGGCGATGGTGATCGCGACCTCGGCAGGCGTGTTGCTGCTTGTTATGGCGGCGCGGCGCGGTCAGATCGTTCGGCCGATGTGGCGGCGTTAGTCACCGCCGCGCGCCCAACCGGGGCGGGCCGGATCCAGCGTGTCAAGGAACGCATCGGCGCTGGCAATGTATGCGCCGCGCTTGCCCGCATCAATCCGCCGCCAGGTGGCATAGGGATTGGCCAGCCGCCGGTTTGCTGCCAGCGTGGGGGCGTTGCGGTCAAGAAAGTGCCAGTAAAGTGCATTGAACGGACAGGCATCCGGACCAGTCTTCTTCTTCACATCGTAACGGCAGCTGGCGCAGTAATTGCTCATCCGGTTGATGTAGGCACCGCTGGCTGCGTAGGGTTTTGATGCCAGTCGCCCGCCATCGGCGAACAGCGCCATGCCGGCCACATTGGGCAATTCGACCCAATCGAAGGCATCGGCATAAACCACCAGGAACCAGTCGGCGACCTGGCCCGGATCAAGCCCGGCCAGTAGCGCGAAATTGCCCAGCACCATCAACCGCTGGATGTGATGGGCATAAGCATTGTCGCGCGTGGTGCGCACGCAATCGGCGATGCAGGCCATGTCGGTTGCGCCGGTCCAGTAGAAATCGGGCAAGGGACGCCGGGCATCCAGCGCATTGGCTGTCGCTAGCCCCGGCATCGTTTGCCAGTAAACCCCGCGGATATATTCGCGCCAGCCGATGATCTGGCGGATAAAGCCTTCAACGGCAGCAAGCGGGGCATTGCCCTTGCGGTATTCCGCCTCGGCGCGGCGGCACAGGTCCAGCGGATCGAGCAGGCCAAGGTTGATCGCCGGTGAAAGGACCGCGTGGAACATGAAATCCTCGCCCGCCACCATGGCATCCTGCCATTGCCCGAAGATCGGCAGGCGCTCGCTCAGGAAGGCTTCTGCCGCCGCCTCTGCCTCGCTGGCGCTAGCCGGCCAGTTGAACGCGCCAAGCGCGCCGAAATGATCGGCAAATTCACGTTCGACCAGGGCCAGGACCGCCGTGGTCGTCGCATCCGGCGCAAAGCGGGGAAGCGCCGGTCCGCGCAATCCGGGAGACGGGCCCGACCGATTCTCGGCATCGAAGTTCCAACGCCCACCCTCAGGATGATCGCCGTCCATCAGCAGACCGGTCTTGCGTCGCATCTCGCGGTAAAAGTATTCCATGCGCCATTCACGGCGATTTTCGGCCCAGTGTGCGAATTCACCGTGGGTGCAAAGGAAGCGATCATCCTCCAGCACTTCGACCGGAAGGCCGAGCGCTGCAGACCATGCCGCGACATCTTCGCGCACCCGCCATTCGCTCGGTTCGGTCAGCCGCAGAGCGTGCGGCTTGTGGCGATCTACCGCCCGGGCGAGTTCACCAGCAAAGCTGCCGGTGTTGTCCGGATGGTCCAGCGCAACGTAATCCACCGTCCAACCAGCTTCGCGCAGTTCAGCAGCAAAGTGGCGCATAGCGCTGAAAATCAGCGCGATCTTCGACTTGTGGTGTTTGACGTGGGCGGCCTCGCGCCGGACTTCCATCATCAGCACCACACTGCCTGCCGGATCCGATCCAACGAGGCTGGCAAGTCGGTGGCTTAGCTGGTCGCCCAGAACCGGAATGAGCACGGGCTGGGTCATACGAAACTATACGGATCGATATCGACCGCGACGCGCACCCCTTGGGCGAATTGCAGCTGCCCCAGCCAGGCCCGGATCACGTCCTGCAATTGCGCAGAGCGGCGGGCGTTGATCAGCAGGCGATAGCGATAGCGCCCGCGCAGCAGCGCCAGCGGGGCCGGGGCGGGGCCCAGCACCACCACATCGGGCAGGTTGGGCGCCATTGCGCCGATCGCCTTGGCCGCCTCGCGCGCTTCAGCTTCGTCCTCGCTGGAAACGATGATCGCGGCCCAGCGGCCGAACGGCGGTGCGCCGGCATCCTTGCGGCCTTCAGCCTCGGCGGCGTAGAACGCATCACGGTCGCCAGCAGCCAGAGCAGCGATCACCGCAGCTTCGGGATGGCGCGTCTGGATCAGCACTTCGCCGGGCTTTTCGCCGCGGCCGGCGCGGCCTGAAACCTGGGCGATCTGCTGATAGGTGCGTTCGGCGGCGCGCAGGTCACCGCCTTCAAGGCCAAGGTCGGCATCGATCACGCCGACCAGCGTCAGCTCGGGAAAGTGGTAGCCTTTGGTGACCAGCTGAGTGCCGACAATCACGTCAATTTCCCTTTGTTCGGCTGCGGCCACAAATTGGGCGATTTTCTCCGGGCTGTTTAACGTGTCCGAGGTCACCACGGCCAGACGTGCGTTGGGGAATAGTTCGCGGACCTCGTCGGCGATCCGTTCTACCCCCGGACCGCATGCAACAAGGCAATCGCCTTCGTGGCATTCGGGGCAGACCTCCGGCGTTGGCATTTCGTGTCCGCAGTGGTGGCAGGCGAGCCGTTTCGAGAGCCGGTGTTCGACCAGCCAGGCGCTGCAATTGGGACACTGAAAGCGATAGCCGCAATGGCGGCAAAGCGTCAGCGGGGCATAGCCACGGCGGTTGAGGAACAGCAGCGATTGCTCGCCCTTTGCCAGCCGCCCGGTCAGTTCCGCCACCAACGGCGGGGCCAGCCAGCGGCCCCGTTCGGGTACATCCTTGCGCAGGTCGATCACCCGCACTGCTGGCAATTCTGCCCCGCCATAGCGCGCCGGGAGGTCGATCTTGGTATAGACCCCGGCCTCGGCCAGTTGCAGCGATTCGAGCGCCGGGGTGGCACTGGCCAGGATTACCGGCACCGCTTCGAACCGCGCCCGGATCACCGCCACATCGCGCGCGTTATAGCGCACGCCGTCGTCCTGCTTGAACGACACCTCGTGCGCTTCATCGACCACGATCAGGCCCAGCGCCCCAAACGGCATGAACAGCGCCGAGCGTGCGCCGACAACCACTTGCGCCTCACCCGAAACGATTGCCCGCCAGGCGCGCCGCCGCTCGCTTTGCTTGACCGACGAGTGCCACAGCAGCGGCGGGACGCCGAAGCGCGCTTCGAAGCGGCGCAGGAAGTTTTCGGTCAGCGCGATTTCGGGCAGCAGCACCAGCACCTGGCGCTGTTGCCGGATCGCTTCGGCAATTGCCTCGAAATAGCATTCGGTCTTGCCCGATCCGGTCACCCCGTCGAGCAGGAAGGGGGTAAAGCCGCCCTGGCGCACGGCCGAAACCAGCTGATCGGCGGCGGCCTGCTGCAAGTCTGACAGTTCGGGCTGAGCGTAATCGGCCCGCGCGCGCAGATAAGGCCGGTCGAGATCGACGGTGACCGGTTCAAGGATCCCGGAGCCCAGCATGCCGCGCAGCACGCCTTCTGAAACGCTGGCCAATTCGGCCAGTTCGCGGATGCTGGCCTGTTCGCCGTGCAGCGCGTCCATCGCCGCCGCGCGCTGCGGGGTCAGGCGCTTGGGTTCGAGGCCGGACAGGCGGTATTCGGTGGTGGTGCCGCCGCCGCGCAGCGCCGCCATCGATCCCAGCGCCATCCGCGCGACCGCGTTCATCGGCGCAACGTAATAGTCCGCGGTCCATTCGATCAGGCTGCGCAGCGCCTTCGAAAACGCCGGCACCGGCAGCACCTCAAGGATCGGGCGAAGCTTGCTGTCGGGAACTTCCGTGCCAGCCAGCCGTTCTGGTTCCCAGACGATCCCCAGCACCTGGCGTGGCCCCAGCGGGGCGATCACCAGTTGGCCGAAATCTGTCGCCATTCCAGAGGGAAGGCGATAGTCTAGGACCTGCAGCACCGGATTGAAAACAAGGAGTCGGACACGGGACATTGTCGCTACGCTATGACGACAATCCCGCGCCAAGCTCAATCGCTAATTCAAGGTCGCACCATGGGGGTAGAGATGGAATTGATCGCAAACGGAACTTTTGCACGGCGGGCCTTCCTGGTCGGCACGGCGGCCGCGGGCATTCTCGCGCTGCCGGGCTGCCAGGCGCTGGGCGGCTTCAGCATGACCGAGGCGATCAAGCGCTTGCTCACCTTGTCGTCCAGAAATGCCTTTGCCAAACTGACTGCACCGGGCGGATTCTGGGATAGCGAAGTGGCGCGGTTCGATCTGCCGGTGCTGTTTACCGGGGGCGGGGCGGTGCAGACGCTGCTGTCCTCCGGGCCGTTCAAACAGGGCCTGCAAAAGCAGCTCAACCTGGTCGCCGAAAAGGGCGCAGAGCGCGCTGCGCCGGTGGTTTACGATGCGGTCAAGAAGCTTTCGGTTACCGATGCCGTTGGCCTGATCAAGGGCGGACCGACCGCTGCCACATCGTTTCTGCGCGCCGAAATGGGCCCGGCCCTGATCAATGCGATGATCCCGGGTCTGTCCGATGCGCTCAGCGTCACCGGCGATCCGATCGTGCGCCAGGCGATGGCGGCGCTTGCCGGGGTCGATGTCGGCCAGGTTGCCCAGGCCGTTGCGCTCAGGGCCGATAACTCGGTCTGGTACCAGATCGGGGCAGAGGAAAGCGCGATCCGCGCCAATCCGTCCAGCACCAACGATCCACTGTTGATCGGGGTGCTCAAGGTTCTTTAGCTTCAGGTCCTCTCCGTTTTTGGCGTCTGCCACAAATGGGGAGGTGGATGGGCCGACAGGCCCAGACGGAGGGGTTTGGACGCCAGAGCAGAAGTCCCTCCGTCATTTGTTGCGCAAATGCCACCTCCCCATTTGGCTTCGCAAAATTGAGAGGATCGGTGGCTGGCATGATCTGCACGCAGGTCATATAGCGACAGGTGACTCGCACCAAGGAGCCGTGTGCCGTGAAGTTCTTTGCCGATACCGCCGAAATTGCCGACATCAAGGAACTGGCCGCCACCGGCCTGCTCGATGGCGTGACCACCAATCCCAGCCTGATCATGAAATCGGGCCGTGATTTTGTTGAAGTGACGCGTGAGATCTGCGGGATCGTCGATGGCCCGGTCAGCGCCGAAGTGGTCGCACTCGATCACGCCGGGATGATGGCCGAGGCGGAAACACTGCGCAAGATCGCCGACAACGTCTGCATCAAGGTGCCGATGACGCTTGATGGCCTCAAGACCTGCAAGGCGCTGTCCAGCGATGGCACCATGGTCAACGTCACGCTGTGCTTTTCGGGCAACCAGGCGCTGCTCGCGGCCAAAGCCGGCGCCACCTTCGTTTCGCCGTTCGTTGGCCGCCACGATGACAATGGCTTCGACGGGATGGACCTGATCCGCGACATCCGCCTGATCTATGACAACTATGATTTCCGCACCGAAATCCTCGTCGCATCGGTGCGCCACGTGGTCCACGTGCTCGAAGCCGCGCGGATCGGTGCCGAAGTGATGACCGCGCCGCCCGCCGTGATCAAGGCACTGGTCAAGCATGTGCTGACCGACAAGGGCATCGAAGGTTTCATGGCCGATTGGGCCAAGACCGGGCAGACGATTTAAGCGAACTGCGCAGGCCGATGTCAGACGAATCCCCCCTCGACCGCTTCAAAAGCGTTCTTACCGGCGCCTCGCGCGCGGTGGCGCACGAGCCTGAGGTGGAGATCGCGTGGACCGCCGATGCTCCGGTGGCCAATGGCAACAATTTCCGCCTGCCGATGCCGGGGCGCAACCTGCCGCGCGATCAGGCAATGGAAGCGCGCGGCTTTGCCGATAGCTTCGCGCTGAAGCTGCGCCATCACAGCGAGGGGCTCCACAGCCGCAATGCGCCGGGCGAGCCGACCGCGCGGGCCTGTTACGATGCGGTCGAGCAGGTCCGCTATGAAGCGCTGGGTGCGCGCGATTACAAGGGCATGCGTGACAACCTTGATGCGGCGCTGGTGGTACGTACCCAGGGCGATCCGATCACCCGCGCCAGCCGCGCTGATGAGGTGCCGATGCAGGCCGCGCTGGCGCTGCTGCTGCGCGAGCACCTGACCGGTCAGCCGGTGCCTGAGGCCGCGCGTGAAGGCGTGGCGATGCTGCGCGACTGGATTGAGGAAAAGGCCGAGGGCGATTTTGATGCGCTATCGGCGATGCTCGATGATCAGCAAGCGTTCCAGCAGCTCTCGCTCAGCATGCTCCAGCACCTTGAACTGACCAAGGCCCAATCGCTCGAACCCGATACCGAGGAGGGCGAGGACCAGGACGGCGAGGATGAAAACGAGCAGCAAAGCGACGACGGTGAGACCAGCGAGGATCAGAACCCCAGCGAAGTCGCCAGCGAGCCCAGCGAAGGCGACGACGAGGGCGAGAGCGAGGACGAGCGCCAGACCGAGGAAGACAATTCCGATTCTGAGGAAGGCGAGGAGGGCGACGAGGGCATGCTCCCGACCCGGCCCAACCGGCCATGGACCGAACTGCCGCTGAAATTCGATTACAAGGCCTATACCGAAGCGTTTGACGAAGTCGTGGCGGCCAATGATCTGTGCGACGAGGAAGAGCTGACCCGCCTGCGCGCCTATCTGGATGCGCAATTGAAGGGCTTGCAGGGGATCGTCACCAAATTGGCCAATCGGCTGCAGCGCCGCTTGATGGCGCAGCAAAACCGCAGCTGGGATTTCGACCAGGAAGAAGGCCTGATTGATGCCGCGCGACTGGCCCGGGTGATCATCTCGCCCGGCCATTCGCTGAGCTACAAGGTTGAGCGCGAGGTCGATTTCAAGGACACCATCGTCACCTTGCTGATCGACAATTCGGGGTCGATGCGCGGGCGGCCGATCTCGATCGCAGCAATCAGCGCCGATGTGCTGGCGCGCACGCTGGAGCGCTGCGGGGTCAAGACCGAGATCCTCGGCTTCACCACCCGCGCCTGGAAGGGCGGGCAAAGCCGCGAGGCCTGGCTCGGCGGCGGCAAACCGGCGGGTCCCGGCCGGCTCAACGATCTGCGCCATATCGTGTACAAGAAGGCCGATATGCCCTATCGCCACGCCCGCAAGAACCTTGGCCTGATGATGCGCGAGGGGCTGCTCAAGGAAAACATCGACGGCGAGGCGCTGCTCTGGGCCCACGCCCGCCTGCTCGCCCGGCCCGAGGATCGCCGGGTGCTGATGGTGATTTCAGACGGCGCGCCGGTGGATGATTCCACGCTGAGCGTGAACAACGCCGGCTATCTCGAGCTGCACCTGCGCAAGGTGATCGACTGGATCGAGAAGCAGAGCCCGGTGCAGCTGGTGGCGATCGGGATCGGTCATGACGTCACCCGGTACTATCGCCGCGCGGTGACGATCATGGATGTCGAGCAGCTTGCGGGCACGATGATCGAGCAACTGGCGGGGCTGTTCGAGGAGGAAAGCAAGTGAACGTAACCGAAGCCGTCGCCACGCGCCGTTCGATCCGTGCTTTCCAGGACAAGCCAGTCGATCAGGCTGTGCTGCGCCGCGTGCTCGAAAAAGCGCAGAACGCGCCCTCTGGGGGCAATACCCAGCCGTGGAATGCGGTGATGCTGTCCGGCGAGTCGCTGGCCAGGCTGCTGGGCCATGTCGCCACGGTGGTGCCGCAGGGCCGCGCCGCCTTTGCGCCCGAATACAACGTCTATCCGCCAGAGCTTGACGGGCGCTACGAGACTAGCCGGTTCGGCGTCGGCGAAGCGATGTATGCCGCGCTCGCGATCCCGCGCGAAGACAAACCGTCGCGGCTCAAATGGTTCGCGCGCAATTTCCAGGCCTTCGGCGCGCCGGTGCTGATGCTGATCCACACGCCGCGCTATATGGGCCCGCCGCAATGGGCCGATATCGGCATGTGGCTGCAGACCATGGCGCTGCTGCTGCGTGAGGAAGGGCTCGATTGCTGCATGCAGGAAGCATGGGCAGTCTATTCGAAGCAGATCCGCGAAAGCGTGGCGATCCCCGAGGATCACATCTTCTTTTGCGGCATGGCGATCGGCTGGGGGGATCGCGATCTTGCGGTCAACCAATTCCCGGTGCCGCGTGTAGCCCTTGATGAAGCGGTGCGCTGGGAAGGGTTCTGACCAGGCCCCCTCGCGCTTGCGGGAGGGGTTAGGGGTGGGCCAGTCCGCCGCCGCCAACACTGCTCGGAAAATTGACTCACCCACCCCCAACCCCTCCCGCAAGCGGGAGGGGAGTTGACCTTTCGCTGCCTCTGCGTAAGGCCACGCCTCATGACCGACCTGCGCCTGTTCAACAGCCTGACCCGCCAGCTTGAGACTTTCCAGCCCGTCCACCCGGGTGAAGCCCGGGTCTATTCGTGCGGGCCGACGGTCTACAACTACCAGCACATCGGCAACATGCGCGCCTATGTCTTCGCCGATACGCTGGGGCGGGTGCTTAAGTTCAAAGGCTACGATCTCAAGCATATTGTCAACATCACCGATGTCGGGCATCTGACCGATGACGCCGACGCGGGCGAGGACAAGCTGGAAAAGGCCGCTGCGGAACGCGCCCAGTCGATCTGGGACATCGCGCGGCACTACACCGAAGCGTACTGGGCCGACGTCAAGGCGCTCAATATCCGCCAGCCCGCGCAGTGGTCGATCGCGACGGACTATGTTCCCGCGATGAT
>NZ_JANOWI010000058.1:0-25586 GCF_031417815.1 Novosphingobium sp.
GGGGTGCATCAGGACGTGCCGCAAAAGCTGCTCGATGATCTGGGCGTGTGGCTCGATGATCGCCTGCCGCGCCTGTTCGAAGACGCGATGAGCCTGGTGGTCGACAACCGCATCTTCAAGCAGCGCAATGTCGATATCGCCGTGGTCAGCAAGGAAGACGCACTGGCCTGGGGCTTTTCCGGCCCGATGATCCGCGCCGCCGGGATCGCCTGGGATCTGCGCAAGAGCCAGCCTTATGACGTGTACGACCGGATGGAATTTGAAATCCCGGTCGGCACCCGCTCGGACTGCTATGACCGCTTCATGGTCCGGGTTGAGGAAGTGCGCCAGTCGGCCAAGATCATGAAGCAGTGCCTGCGCGATATGCCTTCGGGTCCGGTTTCGAGCAGTGATGGCAAGGTCGTTCCGCCCAAGCGCGCCGAGATGAAGCAGTCGATGGAATCGCTGATCCACCACTTCAAGCTCTACACCGAAGGTTTCCACGTCCCCGCCGGTGAGGTTTACGTGGCAACCGAAAGCCCCAAGGGCGAATTCGGCGTCTATCTGGTCTCGGACGGATCAAACAAGCCCTACCGCTGCAAGATCCGCCCGACCGCCTTCAGCCACCTGCAGGCGATGGACTTCATGTCCAGGGGCCACATGCTGCCCGACGCAACCGCGATTTTGGGCGCGCTGGATATTGTGTTCGGGGAGTGTGACCGGTGAAGCGGCTTGCGCTCACTTTGGCTTTCGCGTCCGCGATCATCGCGCCGGTGGCTGCTCAGGCCCCAATAGGCGGTGTGTTGCAAATGCCAATCACCGCCCGCTTCGGTTTTGCATTCATGAACCCCAAGGCACCGGGTATTCTTGACAGTGTGTTTGCTGATGGCGCGAAGGTCATGGTGGTGGATTTCACGAAAGAAGGCCATCCTTCGTCCCGGTTAAGTTCTGGCGCAAAGCAATCAGCTGAACTGGTTCAATATACTGTCGGGGTCACAGGTTCGCTCGATGAAATGGGTTGCATAGATCCAGTTCCGGAACGTCTGGTCTGCACCATGACCAACAAGTCCAAATCTGTGGAAATTGTTGCCCATCTCCAAAACGATCGGGTCGACGATGCCGTCGTTATTATCAAGAGGAAGGCCTCGTAAATGGCTGACCGTCGTCTCGAACCCGACACCCCGGAACTGCGCGCGCGGTGGGGCTCTTTTGCGTGGTCCAAGGACAACGCCAAGCAGGCAAAAGTCATCGTCGCGCGCTATCCGGCGGGGCGGCAGCGCAGCGCGGTGATGCCGCTGCTCGATCTGGCCCAGCGCCAGGTCGGGGCGGAGACCAATACGCAGGGCTGGCTGCCGATCCCGGTGATGGAATATGTCGCGGCCTATCTCGACATGCCGGTGATCCGGGTGGTCGAAGTGGCGACGTTCTATTTCATGTACAACCTGGTCCCGGTCGGCAAATTCCACGTCCAGGTCTGCGGCACCACGCCGTGCATGCTGCGCGGGTCTGACCACATCATGGCCGCCTGCAAAAAGCGCGGCATGCAGATCGGCCATGTCAGCGCCGATGGGCTGTGGACGCTTACCGAAGTGGAATGCATGGGCAACTGCGCCTCCGCCCCGATGGTCCAGATCAACGACGACAACTACGAAGACCTGACCGCTGAGCGGATCGACGCGGTGCTCGATGCGCTGGCCGCCGGCAAGACGCCCAAAGCTGGCACGCAGGAGCCGGGCCGCCACACGGTTGAGCCGCTTGGCGGGCCAACGACGCTGAAGGACATGGTCACGGCCAACCACGATTACCGGGGGGATTGGTGATGGGCCGCGCTTTGAATGGTTCACGCAAAGGCGCAAAGGCGCAAAGAGCCTGCATTGCGCCGCAGGCATTGCCTGGCCTTTTGACCAATGCGTTTGGCGTGGCCGTCAGACTGGAAAGGGCTTCGCCAAAAGCGAGGCATCTTCGCGCCTTTGCGCCTTTGCGCGAACCCCTTCTGCTTTTTCAAGCTGGAGGACGCGCATGAGCCTGCAGGACAAAGACCGCATCTTCACCAACCTTTACGGCTACCAGCCGTGGACGCTGGCGGCCGCCCGCAAGCGTGGCGATTGGGACAACACCAAGGCGCTGCTCGCCAAGGGTAAAGACGCGATCATTGACGAGATCAAGGCCAGCGGCTTGCGCGGGCGCGGCGGGGCTGGGTTCCCCACAGGCCTCAAGTGGTCGTTCATGCCCAAGGAGCCGAACCCGGCCCGGCCGAGCTTCCTGGTTATCAACGCTGACGAGTCCGAGCCCGGCAGCTGCAAGGACCGCGAAATCATCCGCCACGATCCGCACAAGCTCATCGAAGGCGCGCTGGTGGCGGGGTTCGCGATGGGTGCGCGCGCCGCCTATATCTACATTCGCGGCGAATATATCCGCGAGGCCGAAGTGCTGTTTGCCGCCGTGCAGGAAGCCTATGACGCCGGACTGATCGGCAAGAACGCCTGCCGATCGGGCTATGATTTCGACGTTTTCGTTCACCGCGGCGCGGGCGCCTATATCTGCGGCGAAGAAACCGCGATGATCGAAAGCCTGGAAGGCAAGAAGGGCCAACCGCGCCTCAAGCCGCCGTTCCCGGCCGGCGCCGGGCTCTATGGCTGCCCGACCACGGTAAACAACGTTGAATCGATCGCGGTTGCCCCGACGATCCTGCGGCGCGGGGCCACGTGGTTCTCCAGCTTCGGGCGCGATAACAACAAGGGCACCAAGCTGTTCCAGATTTCGGGGCACGTCGAAAAGCCCTGCGTGGTCGAGGAAGCGATGAGCATCCCGTTCCGCGAATTGATCGAGAAACACTGTGGCGGGATTCGCGGCGGGTGGGACAATCTGCTCGCAGTGATCCCCGGCGGTTCCTCGGTGCCGCTGGTGCCGGGCCATATGTGCCCCGACATGCCGATGGATTTCGATGGCTGCAAGGAAGCCGGATCGGGCCTTGGCACCGCCGCAGTGATCGTGATGGACAAGAGCACCGACATCGTCCGCGCGATCGCCCGGCTCAGCCACTTCTACATGCATGAATCATGCGGCCAGTGCACCCCGTGCCGCGAAGGCACCGGCTGGATGTACCGCGTTATGGAACGCCTGCGCACCGGCGATGCCGATGTCGAGGAAATCGACATGCTGTGGAACGTCACCAAGCAAGTCGAAGGCCACACCATCTGCGCCCTTGGGGACGCCGCCGCCTGGCCGATCCAGGGCCTGATCCGTCACTTCCGGCCCGAAATCGAACGGCGCATTGGCGAGCGTGTGCGGGAGGCGGCGGAGTGAGATTCGCGCTTGCACCGTTACTCGCGCTAGCTACGCTCTCGTCCGCGGCCAATGCGCAGTATGAGGCGCGTTCGGGCTCAGTGGCTGAGCTACGCGAATATACGCGTGAATATGCGCGGTGCATGGTGCTGTATCAGCACGTTGAAGCGCGGGGCCTGGTGCTATCGAACACGCCCAATGACCGGTTGGAGCGCGAATTTGCCTCGATCTATACCACCAAGCCGCTGGCCAAGGTGATGGGCTGCGACCGGCTGGTCATCCGCGATGGCCATGCCTTCATCCTGCAGCCCGATCTGCTGCGCGGTGCGCTGGCGCAGGAACTGGTGATTGCCGATCTCAAGGTGGCCGAAGTGGACAATTTCGCCAGTCGCGCGCGTTTGTCGCATTGGCTGCCGGGTTCGTTGGCTGACTATGCGGCAAAGCGGCCGTTGCAACCCGGCCCGGCCCGGCACATCACGATCGAACAGGCTTATGCCGAAGAAATGGGCCGGGCCTGGCTATCGCGCTATGGTGAATGCATCGTGCGCAGCAATTCTGCAGCATCGTACAGCTGGATCACGACCAAGCCGGGCACCCCAGCGGAAAAGGCGGCCATGACCGCGCTTCAGGCCACCTTCGCCGCGTGCCTGGCGCAAGGTGAGACCTTGACCTTCGGCAAGGCGGTTCTGCAAGGCGCGGTGGCAATCAATTATTACCGTTTGGCCATGGCATCCCCGGTACCGGCTAACGGAGTGGCTAAATAATGCCTAAAGTCACCGTAGACGGCATCGAGCTCGAAGTTCCGCAGGGCGCCACCGTCCTGCAGGCGTGCGAGCTGGCGGGCAAGGAAATCCCGCGGTTTTGCTACCATGAGCGGCTCAGCATCGCAGGCAATTGCCGGATGTGTCTGGTCGAGGTGGCGCCCGGGCCGCCCAAGCCGCAGGCGAGCTGCGCGCTCCCGGCCGCTGAAGGCCAGGTGATCAAGACCGATAGCGAGATGGTCAAAAAGGCGCGCGAAGGGGTGATGGAGTTTCTGCTCATCAACCACCCGCTCGATTGCCCGATCTGCGATCAGGGCGGCGAATGCGATCTGCAGGACCAGGCGGTGGCCTATGGCCGCGGCCGCTCGCGCTATGACGAGAACAAGCGCGCGGTCACCGAAAAGTACATGGGTCCGCTGATCAAGACGGTGATGACCCGCTGCATTCACTGCACCCGCTGCGTGCGCTTCTCTGAAGAAGTGGCCGGGGTGGACGAAATCGGTGCGCTTTATCGCGGCGAGAACATGCAGATCACCACCTATCTCGAGCGCGCGGCGCGCCACGAGATGAGCGCCAATGTGATCGACCTGTGCCCGGTCGGCGCGCTCACTTCGCGGCCCTATGCCTTCGAAGCGCGGCCGTGGGAGTTGAAGAACACGCTGTCGATTGACGTGTCCGATGCCTGCGGGGCGAACATCCGGATCGACAGCCGCGGGCGCGATGTTCTGCGCATCCTCCCGCGCCTCAACGATGACGTCAACGAGGAATGGATCTCGGACAAGGCGCGCTATCAGATCGATGGCCTGAGCCGTCGGCGGCTCGACAAGCCGTGGCTGCGCGTGGACGGCAAATTGCAGGCGGCGACATGGGCTGAGGCGTTTGCGGCAGTGGCCAAGATCAATCCCGGCAAGTCGGTGGCGGTGATCGCGGGCGATCTGGTCGATTGTGAAACGCTGTTTGCGGCCAAGGCTTTGGCCGGCGCGCTGGGTTCCAACCTGCTCGAAGGCCGCCAGACCGGGCTTGATTACGATTGCTCGAGCCTCGCTGCGGTCAATTTCAATTCGGGCCTTGCGGGCATCGAAGAGGCTGACGCGGTGCTGATCGTGGCCAGCAATGTCCGCTGGGAAGCGCCGCTGGTGCAAACGCGGCTGCGCAAGGCGGCGCGGCGCGGGGCAAAGGTGTTTGTGGTCGGGGCAGAGTGGGACACCACTTATCCGGTCACGTTCCTCGGCACCGATCTGGCGGTGATCGACAAGCTTCCGGCTGAAGCTGATGCGGCATTCAAGGCGGCGGAGCGTCCGGCGCTGATCATGGGCGGCGCGGCATTGGGCAAGGGCGCTCTCTCGGCCTGCCTGGCGCTGGCGGCCAAGTACAAGCTGGTGCGCGCTACCGACTCTGGGGCATGGAACGGCTTCAACGTGCTGCATATGGCGGCGAGCCGCATGGGCGGGCTGATGCTGGGCTACGCACAGAAGGGCGGGATCGCCGATCTCGTCGCCGCCAAGCCCAAGATGGTGATTTCGCTGGGCGCGGATGAGGTGGATTACACCAAATTTGCTGGCAGCATGATCGTCTATATCGGCCACCACGGCGACAAGGGCGCGCATGCCGCCGATGTGATCCTGCCGTCCGCCGCGTTCAGCGAAAAGCCGGGAACCTACGTCAACACCGAAGGCCGGGTGCAGCGGGCCGACAAGGCCGTGTTTGCTCCGGGCGACGCGCGTGAGGACTGGACGATCCTGCGGGCGATGGCCGATAGCCTGGGCGTGTCGGTCGGGTTTGACAGCTTTGACGCGCTGCGGGCTGAAATGACCAAGGCCGTGCCCGCGCTGGGCCGCGAAGGACTGGCTGATTACGGCGCGCTGGCGAAAGGCAAGTCCGGGGCCAAGGGTTCGATCAAGGCCTACCCGATCAAGGACTTCTACCTCACCAACCCGATCGCCCGCGCCAGCGTGACGATGCAGCGCTGCTCGGCAGAACTGCTGCACGGTGAAGTGTTCGCGGAGGCCGCGGAATGACCGTGACGCTGACATTCCTCCCCGAAACGGGGAGGGGGACCATGCGAGGCATGGTGGAGGGGACTCGCCGCAGGAAGCGAGCTCGGGTGCAGGGGCGAGTCCCCTCCGTCACCCGCTACGCGTCTGCCACCTCGCCGTGCCGGGGAGGAACAGCATGACCGATTTCTTCCAAACCAGCCTCGGCCTCTCCTACGAATGGGCGTGGTTCACCGCGACCATCGCCGGCATCCTCCTCATCGCGCTGCCGCTGATGCTCAGCGTCGCAATGATCATCTATGCCGACCGCAAGATATGGGCGGCGATGGCGCTGCGGCGCGGGCCCAATGTGGTCGGGCCGTGGGGCTTGCTGCAAAGTTTCGCGGACGGCCTGAAGGTGTTCCTGCAGGAAACCATCGTTCCCAGTGCCTCGAACAAGGTGCTGTTCCTGCTCGCGCCGATCATCACCTTTACCGTCGCTTTGATGGCCTGGGCGGTGATCCCGTTCAACGGCCGTGCGATCCTCGCCGATATCAACGTCGGCCTGCTCTATGTCCTCGCGATCTCGTCGCTCGGGGTTTACGGCACGGTGATCGCGGGCTGGTCGTCCAATTCGAAGTACCCGTTCTTCTCGGCGATGCGCGCTTCGGCCCAGATGATTTCCTACGAAGTGTCGATCGGGTTTATCCTGATCTGCGTGGTGATGTACGCCGGCACCTTCAACATGAACGGCATCGTGCTGGCGCAGCGCGGGCATGGCTTCGGGATCGTCAACGCCTTCGGCTTCAACCTGCTGCTGTTCCCGATGGCGGTGATGTTCCTGATTTCGGGCATGGCCGAAACCGGCCGCGCGCCGTTCGACCTGACCGAGGCCGAAAGCGAACTCGTCGCCGGGTATCAGACCGAATATTCGAGCATGAGCTTCGCGCTCTACTGGCTCGGCGAATATGCCAACGTGCTGTTGATGTGCGCGCTCAACGCCACGCTGTTCTGGGGCGGCTGGCTGCCCCCGATCGAATGGGCACCGCTGTACTGGATCCCGGGCTGGCTGTGGCTGTTCGCCAAGATCTTCGCGTTCTTCTTCGTGTTCAGCTGGGTCAAGGCGACCGTGCCGCGCTACCGCTACGACCAGCTGATGCGGCTGGGCTGGAAGGTCTTCCTGCCGGTGTCGCTGGGGTTTGTGGTGCTGGTGAGCGGGTGGTTGATGCTGAAGAGGTATGGGGTATGAAGGCGCACCACTTCTTGGTTGTGGCACTGGCATTCACCGGATCAGCCGTCCGCGCTGATCGCCCTGCTTTTGACCTTCCTCAACACTATGTTTGCGAGGGCTTCAATCAGTCGAATGAACGGGTCTCGATTGCGCTCACTTTGAGCGGAGACGATCAAAGCACTAGCTTCGTGCTCGTCCCTTTGAAAGGCTCAGCCTGGCCAAACGCGCGCGTGGAGATATCCGAACTTCGGGCTTCTTTTTATGAAGGCGAAGGCAATCGCTTTTGGTATTGGGTGGGTGTCGATCTGAACTTGGACGGTCAAGGGTATGGTTTTGGATTTAATGTAAATTTGGGGTCAAAACATGGCGCAAGTGCGCTCCGTTTTTCGAGGGAAAAATACGCACCGAACCTAAAAACGGGCGAAGTGAAGTTCGATCCGAAAGGTGCCTATCACGATGACGTCCCTTGCACTCTAGACGACGGGACGAACTAGAATGAACTTCCCCCAGCTCATCAAATCGTTCACCCTGTGGGAGTTCATCAAGGCGCATTGGCTGACCTTGCAGTACTTCTTCAAGCCCAAGGCGACGATCAACTATCCGTTCGAGAAGAACCCGCTGAGCCCGCGTTTTCGCGGTGAGCATGCGTTGCGACGTTATGCCAATGGCGAGGAGCGCTGCATTGCCTGCAAGCTGTGCGAGGCGGTCTGCCCGGCGCAGGCGATCACGATCGAGGCCGAGCCGCGAGTCTTTGTTGAATCGGACGGAACCGTCCGGGGGGACGGCTCCCGCCGGACCACGCGCTATGACATCGACATGACCAAATGCATCTACTGCGGGTTCTGCCAGGAAGCCTGCCCGGTCGATGCGATCGTCGAGGGGCCGAACTTCGAATACGCGACCGAAACGCGCGAGGAACTGCTTTACGACAAAGCCAAACTGCTGGCGAACGGGGACAAGTGGGAGCGGGCACTGGCCGCGAACCTTGAAGCCGATGCGCCGTATCGTTAGGGGCGCGGAGATGAGGGCTCGTATCGCAATTGCTATGAAATCCTCTCCGAGCTTGCTCGGGGAGGGGGACCGCCGCGAAGCGGTGGTGGAGGGGCAGGGGATTGATTTCCCCTCCGTCAGCCGCGATGCGGCTGCCACCTCCCCGAGACAAGCTCGGGGAGAATTTTGAGATGATCACCGCTCTCGCATTCTACCTCTTCGCCACCTTCACCGTCATATCCGGCGCGGTGACGATCCTGTCGCGCAATCCGGTCCATTCGGTGCTGTGGCTGATCTGCGCGTTCTTCAACGCGGCGGGGCTGATGGTGTTGCTGGGGGCAGAGTTCATCGCGATGCTGCTGGTGATCGTCTACGTCGGCGCGGTGGCGGTGCTGTTCCTGTTCGTCGTGATGATGCTCAACGTCGATTTCACCGAAATGCGCGCCGGGTTCATCAAGAACTTTCCGTTGGGGCTGCTGCTGGCGGCGGTGCTGCTGGGTGAAATCGTGGTCGGCCTTGGCGCGGTAGGCCAGGGCGGGATCAAGTTGGGCGTGGCCAATGGCAGTGCCGCGCCGCTGACCGGGCAAAGCAATATCGAAGCGATCGGGATGCTGCTTTACGGCAAGTATCTGTTCCTGTTCGAAGCGGCGGGGATCCTGCTGCTGGTGGCGATGGTTGGCGCGATCGTGCTGACGCACCGCAAGCGCCCCGGCGTGCGCGGGCAAAGCGTGCCCCGCCAGAACGCGCGGCGCCCGGATGAGGCGACGGTCAATATGTCGCCCGAAGTCGGCGCAGGTGTGAAGCTATGAGGGGGGTTCAGCTGTGACCATCGGCATCGAACACTATGTCACGGTCAGCTCGATCCTGTTCGTGCTGGGCGTGCTGGGGATCTTCCTCAACCGCAAGAATGTGATCGTGATCCTGATGGCGATCGAGCTGATCCTGCTGGCGGTGAATATCAACTTTGTCGCCTTCAGCGCCTTCCTGCATGACCTGACCGGGCAGATTTTCGCCATGTTCGTACTGACCGTGGCGGCGGGCGAGGCGGCGATCGGGCTCGCGATCCTGGTGCTCTATTTCCGTGACCGCGGTACGATTGCGGTTGACGATGTCAGCCATCTGAAGGGGTGAGGGACACGTGACTTCGATCCACTTCATCGTTTTCCTGCCGCTGCTGGCCGCGATTATCGGCGGGCTGGGCAACCGCGCGCTGGGCAATACCGTGGTCAAGGTGCTGACCACCGGCGCATTGTTCATCGCCGGCGCGCTGAGCTGGCCGATTTTCTTCTCGTTCCTGCGCGGCACCGCCGAACCTTCCGTGGTGCCGGTGCTGCATTGGGTGCAATCGGGCAGCCTCAGCTTCGACTGGGCCTTGCGGGTCGACGCGCTCACCGCAGTGATGCTGGTGGTGGTCACCACTGTATCGGCGCTCGTCCACCTCTACTCATGGGGCTATATGGAGGAGGACCCCGATCAGCCGCGGTTCTTCGCTTATCTCAGCCTGTTCACTTTCGCGATGCTGATGCTGGTGACCGCCGACAACCTGGTCCAGATGTTCTTTGGCTGGGAAGGGGTTGGGCTGGCCTCATACCTGCTGATCGGGTTCTGGTTCAGGAAGCCCAGCGCCAGCGCTGCCGCGATCAAGGCTTTCGTGGTCAACCGCGTGGGCGATCTGGGCTTCATGCTGGGCATATTCGGCGTGTTCCTGGTGTTCAACACCGTCTCGATCCCGGAAATCCTGGTCCGCGCGCCTGCGATGGCCGGATCGACGATCCACTTCCTCGGCAGCACCTGGGATACGATGACGATCCTGTGCGTGCTGCTGTTCATCGGCGCGATGGGCAAATCGGCGCAACTTGGCCTCCACACCTGGCTGCCCGATGCGATGGAAGGGCCGACCCCGGTTTCCGCGCTGATCCACGCCGCGACCATGGTGACCGCGGGCGTGTTCATGGTCTGCCGTCTTTCGCCATTGTTCGCGGTCAGTCCGGACGCGATGGCGGTGGTGACTTATGTGGGCGCAGCCACGCTGTTCTTCGCCGCAACGATCGGCACCACCCAGTGGGATATCAAGCGGGTGATCGCCTATTCTACCTGTTCGCAGCTTGGCTACATGTTCGTCGCGGCAGGCGTTGGCGCGCCAGGGGCGGCGATATTCCACCTGTTCACCCATGCCTTCTTCAAGGCGCTGCTGTTCCTTGGCGCAGGCTCGGTGATCCACGCGATGCACCACGAACAGGACATGCGGTTCTATGGCGGCCTGCGGAAGCAGATCCCGCTGACCTTCTGGGCGATGATGGCCGGTACGCTGGCGATCACCGGCGTCGGGATTGTCGACGTGTTCGGCTTTGCCGGCTTCTATTCGAAGGATTCGATCCTTGAAGTGGCTTACGGCGCGCACAGCGCCAGCGGCAGCATGGGTTTCTGGCTGGGGATCACCGCCGCGCTGCTGACCAGCTTCTATTCGTGGCGGCTGATGTTCCTGACCTTCTATGGCAAGCCGCGCTGGGCCGGGAGCGAGCACATTCAGCACGCAGTGCATCATGATCAGCACGGCCACGCCAGGCACGATGATGGCACAGCAGGCTATCATCCGCACGAAAGCCCGCTGACGATGCTGATCCCGCTTGGCGTGCTCAGCCTGGGCGCGGTCTTCGCGGGTTTCGTGTTCCACCACGAATTCATCAGTGCGGGTGACGGCGCGTTCTGGCGTGGCAGCGTGGCTTTCAGCGAAGAGCTGATCCACCACATGCACGGCGTGCCGCTGTGGGTGAAATGGGCACCGTTCGCGGTGATGGCCACCGGCTTTGCGGGGGCATGGTATGCCTACATCCGCAACCCGGGGCTGCCCGCAAAGTTCGTCGGCGCGATCAGGCCGGTCTACACCTTCGTTTACAACAAGTGGTACTTTGACGAGCTTTACGACCGCATTTTCGTGCGCCCGTCGTTCTGGCTGGGGCGGCAGTTCTGGCAGCGGGGCGATGTTGGCCTGATTGACCGGTTCGGGCCGAATGGCTCGGCCTGGGCCGTGCTGATCGGCAGCCGCGTCGCGGGCAAGCTGCAGACGGGCTATCTCTATTCCTACGCTCTGGTCATGTTGCTGGGTCTGACCGCAGCGATCAGCTGGGTCTTCTGGCAGGCGGTGCATTGAGATGAATGGCTTTCCGATCCTTTCCTTGATGCTGGCGGTGCCGCTGGTGGCTGGGCTGGGCTGCCTCGCCGTCAGTGCCAAGACGGCACGCACCTTGGCCTTGGCTGCAACGTTGATCAATTTCGCGCTGGGTGTGGTGCTGTGGCTCAATTTCGATATCGGCGGGGCGCAGTGGCAGTTTCAGCAATCGAAGCAGGTCTTCGCAGGGTTTGACTGGAAGCTGGGGATCGACGGGATCGCGTTGGTGCTGATCGAACTGTCGGTATTCCTGATGCCGATCTGCATCCTCGCCAGTCACGCGATCGACAAGCGCGTCGGCGAATATATGGCCGCGTTCCTGCTGATGGAAACGCTGATGATCGGCGTGTTCGCGGCGCAGGACCTGTTCCTGTTCTACATCTTTTTCGAAGCCGGGCTGATCCCGATGTACCTGATCATCGGGGTGTGGGGCGGGGCCGAACGGATCTACGCCAGCTACAAATTCTTCCTCTACACGCTGCTCGGCTCGGTGCTGATGCTGATCGCGATGATCTGGATGGCGCAGGAAGCCGGAACCACCGACATTCCGACGCTGATGGCGTATGATTTCCCGGCGGCGGCACAAAAGTGGTTGTGGTTGGCGTTCTTCGCCAGCTTTGCGGTGAAGATGCCGATGTGGCCGGTCCACACCTGGCTGCCCGATGCGCATGTTCAGGCGCCTACTGCGGGGTCGGTGATCCTGGCGGGCGTGCTGCTCAAGATGGGCGGCTACGGTTTCATCCGCTTTTCGCTGCCGATGTTTCCGGCGGCCAGCGGCACCTTTGCCTGGCTGGTCTTTGCCCTGTCGATGGTCGCGGTGGTCTACACCAGCCTGGTCGCCTTGGTGCAGGAAGACATGAAGAAGCTGATCGCCTATTCGAGCGTAGCGCACATGGCGATCGTGACGGCGGGGATGTTCGCGTTCAACACGCAAGGGCTTGAAGGCTCGATCATGGTGATGCTCAGCCATGGGCTGGTCTCGGGCGCGCTGTTCCTGTGCGTTGGCGTGATTTATGACCGGCTGCATACCCGTGAGATCAGCCGCTATGGCGGGCTTTCGATCAACATGCCCAAATATGCGCTGTTTTTCATGCTGTTCACCATGGCCTCGGTCGGCCTGCCCGGCACCAGCGGCTTCGTGGGCGAATTCCTCAGCCTGGCAGGCGCCTATCAGGCGTCAAGCTGGCTGGCCTTCGTGACCGGCACCGGCGTGATCCTGGGCGCGGGCTATATGCTCTACCTCTACCGCCGGATCGCCTTTGGCGAGCAGAACAACGCCGATGCAGCGGCCATGCCCGATCTTAATGCGCGCGAATGGGCGATGCTCGCGCCGATTGCGGCGGCGGTGCTGTGGATGGGGGTTTACCCTGAAAGCTTCCTCGCGCCGATCCGTGATGACGTGCGCTTTATCGAAGCGCGGTTGGCAGCCACGCGCCCGGCCGGCGATGCGCAGCTTCAGCTGGGGGTGCCCAAACCGATGGATGAACTCGCGCCGCACGGGGGAGCGCACTGATGGACTGGCTACAGTCACTGCGCATCGTGGCGCCTGAAGAACTGCTGAGCCTTGTCGGCATCGCCCTGCTGGTTATTTCCGCCTGGGGGCAGGGCCGCAAGGACGCACGCGGGATCACCTGGGTGGCGATCCTGACGCTGTTCGTCGCCGCAGTGATGACCGCCCCGGCGCTGTGCCTTGGCGTGAACGGGGCCGATGCGCTGGCTTTCGGCGGGTTGTTTTCGGGCGATGCCTTCGCCGCCTTCGCCAAGCTGCTGATCTACATTTCGGCCGGTGCGGCGCTGCTGATCGCCCCCGCCTTCTTCGAGAAGTACGGCGCCTATCGCAGCGAATACCCGGTGCTGGTGCTGTTCGCGGTGCTGGGCATGAGCATCATGGTTTCGGCCACCAATCTGCTGACGCTCTATGTCGGGCTCGAACTCAATTCGCTTTCGGCCTATGTGCTGGCCGCATTCCTCAAACCGGATGAACGCTCGGCCGAGGCGGGGCTCAAGTATTTCGTGCTCGGCGCGCTGGCCAGCGGCATCCTGCTGTTCGGGATGAGCCTGACTTACGGCTTTACCGGCACGATCAATTTTGCCGGGATCTCCGCAGCGCTTGAGGGCGGGGTCACCACTGGCGCGCTGTTCGGGATCACCTTCGTCCTCGCCGGGCTGGCCTTCAAGATCAGCGCGGTGCCGTTCCACATGTGGACCCCCGACGTTTACGAAGGCGCACCCACGCCCGTCACCACCCTGTTCGCTTCTGCGCCCAAGGTCGCGGCGCTGGCGCTGACCATGCGTGTCGCGATCGAGGCGTTCGGCAGTCAGCTTGAAATGTGGCGTCAGATCGTGATCGTCGCTTCGCTGGCCTCGGTCGTCGTCGGCGCGCTGGGGGCGATCGGACAGACCAACATCAAGCGCCTGCTGGCTTATTCGTCGATCAACAACGTCGGCTTCATGCTGCTCGGTCTGGCCGCGGGGACGCGCGAAGGGGCCAGCGCGATGCTGGTCTACATGGCGATTTATGTGCCGA
Source organism: Novosphingobium sp. (assembly GCF_031417815.1). GTDB lineage: Bacteria > Pseudomonadota > Alphaproteobacteria > Sphingomonadales > Sphingomonadaceae > Novosphingobium. The sequence continues at coordinate 13,916 of NZ_JANOWI010000058.1, forward strand.
TGACGATCGGCGGCTTCGTGGCCGTGCTGATGCTGAAAGACAAGGACGGCCGCCACCTTGAAGGGATCAGCGATCTGGCGGGGCTTTCGCGCACGCGCCCGTTCCTCGCACTTGGCCTGGGCTCGATCATGTTTTCGATGGCGGGCATTCCGTTCCTGTTTGGCTTCTGGGGCAAGTTCGTGGTGTTTCAGGCTGCGGTCGGGGCCGGACTGGTCTGGCTCGCCACCGCCGCCGCCGTAGCCAGCGTGATCGGCGCGTTCTATTATCTCAAGGTCGTCAAGGTGATGTATTTCGACGAACCGGCCGGCACCGTGCAAGGCAACAGCGATCTGGCGCACGAGTGGCTGCTGGTGGCCTGCGCAGTGTTCGTCTCGCCGCTGGGTTACCTTGCCACCAAGGCGCTGGCGGCCTTTACCACGACCGCCGCCATGGTGCTGTTTCCGCCGGTTTGATCGAGCTGGTCGCCACCACCGGTTCAACCAACGCCGATCTTGCGGCGCGCCTTGCCGCCAGGCTCGCCGTGCCTGAGGGCCAGTGGCTGATTGCAGACCGCCAGAGCGCGGGCAAGGGCCGCCAGGGCCGGGTGTGGAGCGACGGCGCGGGCAATTTCATGGGTTCAACCGTGGTGCACCGCCAAGCCGCCGATCCGATGCCCGCCACCTTGGCGCTGGTCGCCGGGCTGGCGGTGCATGCGGCGGCCTCGCCGTTGGTCCCCGCGCCGCTGCGGGCCATGCTGAAATGGCCCAACGACATCCTGATCGGCCCAGCCAAGCTGTGCGGTATCTTGCTTGAAGCCGTGGGCGCGGCGGTGATCGTCGGGATCGGGGTCAACCTGGCGCAGGCCCCTCAAGTGCCCGGCCGTGAGACGATCGCGCTGTCTGCATTCGGTCCTGCGCCCGACCGCGATCTGTTCGCCGCCGCGCTGGCCGGCCATTTTGACCGGGAACTGGAACGCTGGCGCAGCTTCGGGCTCGAACCGCTGCTGCGCCGCTGGCTGGCCGCTGCGCACCCGATCGGCACGCCGCTGGCCGTGGGTGAGCCTGGCGATGAGCCGCTTCACGGCACATTTGCCGGGCTTGCCGCAGATGGAGCCTTGCAACTGCGGCTGGCAGACGGCACGACGCGCACGATTCACGCAGGCGAAGTGCGCCTGGCTACACTTTGAGGAGAGCGCGATGCTGCTCGCGATCGATAACGGCAACACCAATGTCAAATTCGCGCTGGTGAACGATGCCGGCGAAATCGTCTGCCGTTGGCGGATCGCCACCGATCCCAAGCGCACCGCCGATGAATATGCCGTCTGGCTCAACCAGCTGGCGGAAATGGAAGGCTATTCGCGTAAGGATGTGACTGCGGTGGTGATCGCCACCGTGGTGCCGCGCGCGCTCCACAACCTGCAGGTTCTTGCGACCAAGTATTTCGGCGTCGAAGCGCTGGTGGCCGGCCGCGCACCGATCGAATGGGGCATTGCCCTGCGCGTCGATGAACCACGCGCCTTGGGTGCCGACCGCGCGGTAAATGCCATTTCCGCGCAGGCGCTCGAAGCGGGCGACAAGATCGTGATCAGTTTTGGCACGGCCACTACGTTTGACCACATCGGTGCCGATGGCGCCTATTTGGGCGGCTCGATCGCCACGGGCGTCTCGCTGTCGCTCGATGCGCTTTATGAAGCCGCCGCCATGCTGCCGCGCATCGCGATTGAACCGCCGCCCACCGCCAGCGTGATCGGCCGCGACACCGTTGGACAGATGCAGATCGGGATCTATTGGGGCTATGTCAGCATGATCGAAGGGATGATCGCGCGGATGAAAGCCGAAATCGGCCGCCCGGTGAAAGTGATCGCCACCGGCGGGCTGGCAGTATTGTTCGACAAGCATGCTGACCTGTTCGACCGGGTCGAGCCCGACCTGACCTTGAAAGGGATTGCCTTGCTTTACGCCAACCGGAGCCAAAGCACATGAAGCCAGGCAAGGAACTGCTGTTCTGTGCGCTCGGCGGATCGGGCGAGATTGGCATGAATGTCAATCTCTACGGCACCGAAGGCAAATGGCTGATGGTCGATCTGGGCATGACCTTCGGCGCCAACGAATATCCCGGCACCGAACTGGTGTTCGCCGATCTTGATTTCATCGAGCAACGCCGCGCGGATCTGGTCGGTGTGGTGCTGACCCATGCGCATGAGGACCACATCGGCGCGGTGCCCTATTTTGCTGCTGAGCTTGGGGTGCCGCTCTACGCGACGCCGTTCACCGCGCGTCTGGTTGCCGAAAAGCTGCAGGAGGCGGGGCTGACCGGCAAGGTCAAACTCAACGTGATCGATCACCTTGAACAGTTCGATCTGGGCCCGTTTGGCATCCGCTACGTGCCGCTTGCGCACTCGATCGCCGAGGGCAACGCGCTGGTCATCGAGACCCCCTATGGCCGGATCTTCCACACCGGCGACTGGAAGCTGGACGATGAGCCGCTGGTCGGCGTGCCCGCCACCCCGGCCGAATTGACGGCGATCGGTGAAACAGGCGTGCTCGCACTGGTCTGCGATTCCACCAACGTGTTCAATCCCAAGGCTTCGGGATCGGAAGGCGCGGTGCGCGAAGCGTTGCTTGAAGAGGTTGCCAAGCATCAGGGCCGGCGCGTTCTGGTCACCACCTTTGCGTCCAACGTTGCGCGCCTTGAAACACTGGGCGAAGTGGCGCGATCGACGAACCGCAAACTTTGTGTGGCCGGGCGCTCGCTTGACCGGATCATCCGCGTCGCCAAATCGAGTGGCTATCTCAAAGACCTGCCCGACGTGATTGATTTTGACACGGCGATGGCATTGCCGCGCGGCGAAGTGCTGATCATGGCCACCGGCGGGCAGGGCGAACCGCGGGCAGCGCTGGCGCGCGTTACCGACAACAACCACCAGATTGCGCTCGAAGCGGGCGATGTGGTGCTGTTTTCGAGCCGTCAGATCCCCGGCAACGAGATTGCGATCGGGCGGATCCAGAACAAGCTGGCGGCGCGCGATGTGGTGATTGTCACCGACCGGCAGAGCGAAATTCACGTTTCCGGCCACCCCGGCCGGCCCGAACTTGAAGCCTTGTACAGCTGGATCAGGCCCGAAATCCTGGTCCCTGTCCACGGCGAAATGCGTCACATGAAAGAGCAAGGACGCCTCGGCAAAACCTGCGGCATCCCCAAGGTGGTGGTGCAAGGCAACGGTGATCTGGTCCGGCTCGCGCCCGGCAAACCCTGCAAGATCGATGAAGTGCGCGCGGGCCGCCTGATCCTCGATGGGGATATCATTACCCCCGCCGATGGTGAGGCAATCGTGATGCGCCGCCGCCTTGCGCAAAACGGGATGGTGATCGTGGTGCTGAGCGGCAAGGGCCACGTCCATGTCGAAAGTGTCGGGCTGCCGCTGGACGAGGACTACGATGATTTCGTCGCCGAAGCGCAGCAGGATGTTGCCGCCGCGATTGCCAAGCTCAAAGGCGGACAGCGGCATGACCGCGATGTGGTGGTTGAAGCCGCGCGCCTTGCCGCGCGCCGCGCCGCGCAGCGCTGGTCGGGCAAGAAGCCACAAGTGCGCGTGATCCTGCCGGAGAACTGAGCCATGAAATGGACATCCATAATCGCGATTTACCCGCTATTCTGGGTGATGAGCGCATTCTTCGTCATGCCCTTTGGCCTGCGCACCCACGATCAGGCGCAGGCCGAACTGGTGCCGGGGCAAGTCAGCAGCGCGCCGGTGAACTTCCGTCCCGGGCTGATAGCCTTGCGCACAACCGCTCTGGCAGCGGTGCTGTTCGGGCTGTACTACGCCAACTACGTAAACGGTTGGCTGGGGGTCGAAGTGCTCGATTTCCGCTATTGGCTGGGCTAGTTGCGCAGCCGTTCGATGGCCTGGGCGAGCGCTACGTAAAGCTTGCCCATATCCGACGATAGCAGCGTCACCCCCAGCGAATGCCCATCGCGGGTAGACAGAAGTTCGCGCAGCATTGCTTCGAAATCGTGGATATAGCGGCTGACGTGATCGCGGAAATCGCGATCGTTCTCGTAAAGCTGCGCCACGGCCTTGGCTTCTGGCGCGTCCAGCAGGCGAACCGCACGGCGGGTGAAAATCCCGCGATCACCCTTGAGGTATGCCGCCCAGGCAGTGTCGCTGACCTCATGGTCCATCGTCCGGGCGATATCGATCGCGTTCGAATTGAGGCTTTCGGTGATCAGGGCGACCCGGCGGGCAAAGTCATTGTCGACCTTTTCTTCGGCCCGGCTGCGGGCGTGGGCGACCCGGCGCTCAAGGTTTCCGGCCAGTTCGTTGACCTTGCTCAGCTGGTCGCGCAGTTGCACCGCAGCCTCGCGGCTGGCGCTGGAGGCTTTGGCGGCGGTCGCTTCAACCTCATCGATGACCTGCCCGGCGCGCTCACGCAGGGCGGCTTCCATCGCCGCTCCGCCTTCGTCACCAAGCCGCGCGGCGAGTTTGGCAATGGCATCGGCGCTCATCGTTTCGATCCCGGCAACCGCATCGCGCGCCGAGGTGTTGAGCGCGACGATGGCCTTGGTCAGCTCGCCTTCGGTTTCCAGCGCCAAAGCTCGGCTTTCAGCCCGCACGGTTGCCAGCGCGGCCTGCAGATCGGCAACGCGCTTGGCCTGCGCACTGCCATCGCTCGCCAGACTGCCGCGAAGTTCGTCCGCAAGGCCGGCCGCTGCGGTGATACTTTGCTTGCTGGCATCGGCTTGCGCGGCCAGCGCTTCGCCCTGTGACAGCGCCTCGGCCGAGCGTGCGGTCAGCGCGTCAAACCGGCCTTCGATCGTGGTCAGGCGGGCTTCGCTGAGCTGCATCGCTGCCGGTAGCGATTCGCGCGAATGCTGGACACTGGCCTGGATCAGTTCGAGCAGCCGCACCGAATTGTCGGTCAGCCCCGAAATGGCCTGATCGGCATCGCCCATCGCCCGCTGGCTGGCCGTAAGCCGCGTCTCGATTTCGGTAAGACTGTCGGCAAGCCGCTGCTGGGTCGCTTCGCCTTGGCCGGAAAGCGTATCAAGCAGCGCCGCAAAGGATCCCAGCTGACCACCCAGCCGCTCACCGTGTTCGGCAATCTGGTTGAATTGCTGGTCCTGCACGGTCTGGTGCCGGGCCACAGCGGTTTCGAAACCGTCCATCTGGCCGGTCAGGCGACTGACGAAGCTTTCGTGGCGGATATCCAGTTCGGCCTGACGCTTTTCGAGTTCGGTCGCGAACTGCTGGTCGCGCTCGGTCAGGCGGCGGTCCACTTCTTCGGCTTCGGAGCGCAGTTCGGCCAGGCGGCTCTGCGCGGATTCCATCGCCTTGCGGTCAATCTCGCCCACTTCTTCGATGGCCGTCCGCAGATCGGTCTCAAGACTGGCGATGGCGGCCTTCCAGCTATCCAGCGCACCGCTTTCCGCATCGCGCAGCGCGCGCGCCAGCACGGCGCTTTCGTCGCGCACGCTGGACAGGCGGGCGCGCAGCGAAGTCAGGCTTTCGGCTTCCTTGGCATCCAGCGCGGCGCGCGTTTCGGCCAGTTCGGCGTCGAGCGCCGATGCGCGGCTGCGGATTGCGGCAAGCGCGGCGACTTCCTGGGTATCGAGATCGGCGCGCGCCTGTTCGCCGCATTCGCCCAGCGCGGCAAAGCGCTGCGCGGCAATCGCACCAAGCTGATCGGCCTGCGCGGTGAATTCGCCGATGGTCTGGTCGACCAGATCCTTGAGCGTTTTGACCTGCAGTTCGCTGGCCTGACCGAATTGGTTGAGCTTGTTGAACCCGCTGACCAGTTCTTCGATCTGGCCATGCGCGGTGCGCCCGGCGGCACCGATGTTGTTGGTAACGTCCTTGGCCGAACTGGCGATCACCGGCAGCTGGTTGCGCAGCTTCTCCATGTTGTCGAGTGCAGCCGCGCTGACATCGGCGATCGCATCGATGCGGGTGCCGTTATCGTGGATCAGCGAAACAAGCTTGTCGGCATGTTGCGACAGGCGCTCAACCGAAACGCGGCCCAAAGCGTCGATATCGCGGGTCTGCGCGGCGATGAATTCGCGCGCCAGGCTGAGCTCGCGGTTGACGGCCGTGAGGCGCTGTTCAAGCTTGGCAGATTCATCGGCAAGCAAGCTGGCGGTTTCGCCAAAGCGGGTCGCCTCGCGGCGGCTGTTGCGCATGGCCAGCAGCCAGGCCACTGCCAGCAGCAGCACCGGGACCGACCAATCGCGAATCCACGCGGTCCATTGCGCCAGTTCGGGGCGGGCCTGCATCGCGGCGAAGTTGCTGTAAACAAACAACGCGGTCCACGCAGCCAGCAAGGCAGCGCTGCCCAGCCCGGCCAGCAGAAACGGCCAGCGCCGCGGCTTCTTTGCGGGCTGCTCCCACCAATCCTCGGCGGCGGCAGGCGCGTCTTCGGCCACTTCCTGATCGAGGATGAATTCGTCCGTCACGCCATCGCTGGCGGCAGACGTTTCGACAGCGGCGATGCGCGTTCCTTGGCTCATGGCGCACGTTTACCATGTTTCTACCGGCGATAAACCCCGGTTTAACCTGTCTGGCCTAAGCAGGGTCATGGCCTATGAAGCAGGAGCCCTTGACGCGACCCTTTCCGCCGCTGCCGGCGAAGACGGCGCGCTGTTTGCCGAACTGCGGTTGGCCTTTGCTGAGAGCGTTGCCCGCCAGCTTGATTTGCTGCGCCGTTCGCGCTGCGATGGAAACTGGGAAATGGCAGCGCTCCGGCTCAAGGGCATTGCGGCAAGCTTTCATGCCGAGCCGCTGATGGTGCTGGCCGAGGAAGCCTTGACCGGCGCCCCGGGAGACCCGGTGGTGCTGCGCCGTATCCAAGCTTTTCTGGATGATTTTTCAGCGGCTTGAACGGCTGAACCGACAAGGCACGGCCAACGGGCTTGGCACCGCGCCGTTGCGCGCCTAAATCGGCGTTCCAATCCCGAAATGTGCGGAGAAAACCACTGCGGGTCGCGCTGTTGCCGATGTTTGATATTGCCGCCGAAAGCGGCGGGATGCCGCGCGCATTTCTGCGCGTGGGCGCTGCCAGCGTGGCCGGCCAGCAACTTGGCATCGCGCTGGCGCTGGGCTGCGAACGGATTGTCTGCCTCGCGCCTTCGCTGACCAGCGATATCGTCGCGCTGCAGCACCGTGCCGAAAAGGCGGGGGCGCAGTTTCACGTCATTCCCGGCGCGCGGCCGCTCATCGGCCTGGTGACCGCGACCGACGAGGTGATCGCGTTCGCCGATGGCCTGTTCGCCCCGCGCGAGGCGGCGCGGGCGCTGCTTGACACGCAGCAGGCCGTGCTGGTGCAACCGGTCGAGCAGGGTTTAGCCGCCGGGTTCGAACGGATCGACCTCAATTGTGCAGCCGCCGGGGCGATGCGCGTTCCGGGCCGCCTGGTCGAACGATTGGGCGAATTGCCGGCCGATTGCGATGTCGTTTCCTCGCTGCAACGGATCGCCTTGCAGGCCGGGGTGCGGCAGGTCCCGGTGGGTCAGGCCGGGCCCGGTAACTCCTTCTGGATGCTGCTGCGCAGCGATCAGGAAGCCCATGCGATAGAGCCGCAATGGATCCGCCAGCAGATCGACGATCCGCTTCCCGCCAGCCCCTCACGCGGGATCGCGATGATGGTGGTGCGGCGGTTGGGGCCGGCGATGCTGCACGCCGGCAGCGGATCGCGCATGCTGATCGCAGGGGCGGTGTTTGCGGCCCTGCTGGCGGTGATCGCGGGTGCGTTTGGCTTCGTCGCTGCGGGTTTTGCGCTGTGCGCGCTGGGCTGGTTATCGCGCGAAACCGCCAGATTGTTGGCCCGTGTCGAAACCGAAAGCGATCCGCGCAAGGCGTTTGCCACCAGCCTGTCGGCTTATGGCTGGACTATCGATCTCTTGCTGGTGGCCCTGCTGGGCATTGCCGCCGAGCCGGGCCATCCGATGCATCTGGCCGAACGGTTTTTCCCGGCCCTGATGCTGATCGCGCTGCTGCGCATCCTGGCCGGGGCCTATGGCGGGCGGTGGCGCCACTGGATCGGCGATCGCGGCGTGGTTTCGGTTTTGCTGCTGGGTGCGGTGGCAGGCCGGATCGCCAGCGAAACCGCGCACATCGGAGCGGTTGTCGCCGCTGGCCTCGCCTTGTTGGCGATCAGCAGAAATTCGCGACTAACCGGGCCTTAACCAAACCGGGCTATGCCGCGGAACATGACCGAAACTCCCGCCTCGCTCACCGGCACTGCAGCCATCGATGATGTGCTGCGCGCCGAACTGGCGCAAGGCGACGCCCAGATTGCATCGATTGGCCCGATCCTGCGGCATTTGCTGGCAAACGATGAGCATTCGGTGTTCGGCGACGAGATCATCGCGCGCGTCCGGGCCATGCTGGCCGATCTTGCACGGCAATTGCTCGATGCGCTGGCGGTGGCCCGCGCGGATGGCGATGTGCCCGAACATGATGCTGCGCTGATCGATGCGATGGTCGAATCGCTGGCGGCCCATGGCAGCTTCCTGACCCACGCGCATGCCCTTGCGCTCGAATGGCAGTTGACCGAACGGTTGCAGGCGCGGCTTGCGCTTGATCCGGTCGTTTCACCACTGCTGCAGGCGTTGATCGCCTCGGGTGAACCCAACACCGCCGCCACAGCCATGGCGCTGCTGGCGCAGCAGGCGCGGTTTGCCCAAAACCAGCGCCGCATGCAATTGCCGCTCGCCGAACTGCCGGGCGATCTGTTCCATGCTGCGTTGATTGCCTTGCAAACCCACGCCCAGCACGATCCCGAATCGCAATCCGTAGCCGCGCAGGCTGTCCATTCGGTCCGCCAGGGCTTCGATGAAAGCCGCAACCGGCTTGGCCTGATTGCGCGCCTCGTCGCCGGGATGGGCGGGGGCGCCAGCGCTGCGCTTGGGGTAAGTCATGCCGGCGTGGGTATCTTTCTGAGTGCGCTGGCGCTGGCATCGGGGCATGATCGCGATCTGGCCGTGCTTTCGACCAATGAAGGACAGGTCGCGCGGTTTGCATTGGCACTGCGCGCGGCAGGCCTGCGGCCGCAAGTGATCGAGGAGCAGTTTGCCGTGCTCCACCCCGAAATTGCGCTGCCGCCCGGCTTTGAGGAACTAGGCAGCGATCGTGCCGCTGCCTTGCTGGCCCATTCTGTAGCCTATCCGGCGGCCTGACCCAGCATGGCCGCACCCCTGCAGACCGGACCCGAAGGCCGCAGCGATGCGAGCGCACGGCTGATCGCCGCAAGCGAACCGCTGGCGAGCCTGCAACACGCCTGCGGAGGAACGATTCCCGGCGATATTGCCATTCCCGCGCTGCGCGAACTTGTGGCCAAGGCGCGGCGCTTCGGGCTCAAGCTGGCACGCGCGATCAAGGCCACCGATGGCCGCGATGCCATTTCAGCCTGGGTCGAAGTCAGCCCTGACAGCGATGGCTGCGCAATCCGTATCATTTCGTGGAGCACGAGCCCGCTCGCGCCCGAAGATCCGCGTGAAATTGCTGCGCACCGCGCCGCCATCGAGCGGACTCTGGCGGAGCTGACCGCCACGCTCGATGCGCGGCAATGCCTGCTTACTGTCAATGCTTCGGCCACCGATCTCACGGAACTGCGCCAGGCCATGGAGCATGGCCTGCACCGCCCGTGGACCGATTTCGTCAAGATCGAAGGCGCGGCGCACGAACAGCCGATGCATTGGCGGCTGCTCGATGGCGCGGCGGTGAAGATCGCAGGTTCCAGCCGCAATTGGCGCGCGGCGCTGTTGCCAAGCGAAGTGCCGGGGAGCGATCCTGCCGGGTTCGAGCTGTGCCTGACCGCCGACTGCCCGCTGCCGCCGCAACCGGTCTCTGCCTCGGTCATCATGCCCAGTAACGAGCCGGGTCTGGTCGGACGCGACATTGCCCCGGTTTTGCGCCAGCCGATCGCGCGGATCATCGCCAATGCCGAAACGATCCGCAACCGCATGGCCGGGCCGCTGGCCGAAGAATACAGCCAGTACGCCGCCGATATCGCTTCGGCCGGGCAGCACCTGCTGGCCCTGGTAGAAGATCTGACCGACCTTGAAGTGGTCGAGGCGGAAGAATTCAACACCGCGCCCGACCGGATTGACCTGGCCGACGTGGCACGCCGTGCCAGCGGTATCCTGGGCGTGCGCGCGCAGGAACGCGGTATCACGATCGATGCGCCCAAGCACGGCGAACATTTGCCCGCGATTGCCGAATTTCGCCGGGTTCTGCAGATCCTGCTCAATCTTGTCGGCAATGCGATCCGTTATGCGCCGGATAGTTCGCAGGTGTGGATCCGGCTTGAGGATGCGGGCGCGCGGGCGCGGCTGATCGTGGCCGATCAGGGCCCTGGCCTGAGCACCGCTCAGCAAGCCAAGGTGTTTGAAAAGTTCGAGCGGCTTGGCCGCAGCGGGGAAGACGGCGGATCGGGCCTGGGCCTCTACATCTCGCGCCGTCTCGCCCGTGCGATGAGCGGAGACCTGGTGGTCGAATCTGCGCCGGGGCAGGGCGCCCGCTTTATTCTCGACCTGCCGGCAGATTTGCTCGCGTCAGCCCCGACGACCGCGCAAAACCCAGATTAGCCCAGCGCCGATCGCGGCCCAGATCAGGCCGTAGAGCGTCCAAGCCCGGTCAGCCAGCATGAAGCTGTCCGCTGGCCACATGATGATGCCAAGGCCTTGCAGGGCCCAGAACAAGCCGGAAAAAACCATCAGGCCACCAAGCGCCATGTAAAGCACCCGCAGCAGGCTTCGCAGTGATTCCATTGATCGATACCTCTCCCACAAAGGGCGGTTATCGACGCACAATCAGCGCTTGTCGAGCGGTAGGTAGGCGCGCTCGGTTGGCCCGGTGTAGAGCTGGCGCGGGCGCCCGATTTTCTGATGGGGATCGCTGATCATTTCGTTCCACTGCGCCACCCAGCCGACGGTGCGGGCAAGGGCAAACAGCACGGTGAACATCGTGGTCGGGAAGCCGATCGCCGACAGGATCACGCCCGAATAGAAATCGACGTTGGGGAACAGTTTTTTCTCGATGAAATAGGGATCGTTGAGCGCCATTTCTTCAAGCTGCAGCGCCACCTCGAACACCGGATCATTGATCCCCAGCGAGCTTAGAACATCGCGGACCATGCCCTGGATCACGGTCGCCCGCGGATCATAGTTCTTGTACACCCGGTGGCCGAAACCCATCAGGCGGAACGGATCGTTCTTGTCCTTGGCGCGCTCGATATAATGCGGGATCCGGTCAGGCGTGCCGATTTCGCGCAGCATATTCAGCGCCGCTTCATTGGCCCCGCCATGCGCCGGACCCCACAGGCAGGCGATCCCCGCAGCGATGCAGGCAAACGGATTGGCTCCCGACGAACCGGCCAGACGGACGGTCGAGGTCGAAGCGTTCTGTTCGTGATCGGCGTGGACGATGAAGATCTGGTCGAGCGCCTTTTCGACGATCGGATTGACTTCATACTTTTCTGCCGGGACGCCAAAGGTCATCCGCAGGAAGTTGCCGGTGTAGCTCAGCGAGTTGTCCGGATAGACGAACGGCTGACCAACCGAATACTTGTAGGCCATCGCCGCAATCGTCGGCATCTTGGCGATCAGCCGGTGGCTGCTGATCTTGCGGTGTTCCGGATCGGCAATGTCGGTCGAATCGTGATAAAACGCGGAAAGCGCGCCAACCACACCGCACATG